>JAXMBY010000010.1:0-122539 GCA_046349655.1 Planctomycetota bacterium | reverse complement strand
GCCGCGACGCACGCGATCGAGACGAGCCACCCGCACCGCACCCGCCTAGCGCGCATCGTGGACCTCGCGCGGCAGCTCGCTGCTGATCTCGTGCACGTGCGCGAGCACGTCGCGCACGATGTCGATGGCCGTCACCCCGTCGAGACGCGCGCGGTAGTCGAGGCACAATCGGTGCGCCACCGCCGGCGCCACGACCATGCGCACGTCGTCGAAGCCGGCGTTCGGCTTGGCTGCCAGCAAGGCGTGCGCGCGCGCTGCCTCGGCGATGCCGATCGCCGCGCGCGGCGAGGCGCCGTACCGCACGTAGGTGCGCACCGTCTCCGGGGCGAGCGACGCGTGTGGATGCGTGGCCTCGACGATGCGAGCGATGTACCCGGCCACCGCCCGCGGCAGGAACACCGCATCGACCGCGGCGAACAGCTCGCGCAGGCGCTCGGCAGTGAGTACCGGCTGCAGCTCGGGCGGCCGCCCCGCGCGCCGCTCGGTGATGATCGCCTCGAGCACCTCGCGACCCACGCCCGCCACGTTCAGCTTGAACAGGAAACGATCGAGCTGCGCCTCGGGCAGCGGATAGGTGCCCTCGAGCTCGATCGGATTCTGCGTTGCGAGCACCAGGAACGGCTGCGGCAGCGCGTGCGTCTCGCCGACCACCGTCACCCGCTGCTCCTGCATCGCCTCGAGCAATGCCGACTGCGTCTTGGGCGAGGCCCGGTTGATCTCGTCCGCGAGCAGGAGGTTGGTGAAGATCGGTCCGGGATGGAACACCAGCCGCCGCGTGCCGCCCTGCTCCTCGAGCAGGTGGCCGCCGGTGATGTCGCCGGGCAGCAGGTCGGGCGTGAACTGCAGGCGACGGAACTGCAGGCCGAGCAGTGCCGCGAGCGCCTTCACCAGCTCGGTCTTGCCAAGTCCAGGCAGCCCTTCGAGCAGCACGTGGCCGCGCGCCAGGCAGCCGATCACCGCTTGCCTGGTCAGCGCCTCTTGCCCCAGCAGCGACGCGTCGAGACCTGCCAGGACCTGCTGCGCCAGCTCGCTCGCGTGCTGCACCGCTTGCGGGGACGGCATCGGTTGGCTCAACGCTGTGCCTTTCACGCTGGCACGCCAGCTGGCGGCGGAGTGGGAGCTCACCTGCCGGCGGGCGTGAAGAACGCTTTCACCGCATCGCGATGCCGGGGCGACAGGCGCCGGCGCCACGCACCCTGCCCTTGGTCGGCTGGCACCGACGTGCGATCGGTGGGCGCACGTTGCGGGTTCGCCTCGGGCGCGGCCTGGCTCACGCCGAGCGTGGTCGACTGGTCGGGATCGAGGTAGTCGCCCGGCTTCAGCACCCGGACGGCGAAGCGATCGCTCTGTCCGGCGCTCTCCTTGCCCCAGATCATGGCAGCGTCGGCGCGGCCGCGATCCACGCCGCCGTTGCCCGGCTGGGTCGTGGCCACCGCGCCGGCTGCGAGCTGCGCCGCCTGCGATCCGGATGCCGCGCTGCCAGCGCGGCCAAGTCCCGTTCAGCCCCCCGCGGCGCATCGCTCATCACATTCGTGGGGGGTGAACCGATCGAGCTGCGCCAGCATCGCCGGGGCGGGCTTGCGGATCGGCTGTGCGGTTTGGAGCTTGCCGAGCGCCTGCGCGAGCGCGCGCGCGAGCGCGGTCCGCTGCTCGGCGGTGAGCCCGAGATCGCCAGCTCGTGCCGGCAGCTGCGCGAGCTGTCTCTGAACGTCCTCGGGCAGGTGCGCCGCGAGCCCGGCGTCGGCCAGCTCTTGCAGCCCGCGGGCCAGATCGCGCGCGCGTTTGGAAACAGGCGGCAGCGAGCTCGGTGCCCCGGGCGGCGGCGCGTCGGCCGCGAGCGCTGCCTGGACTTGCTCGATGGCGTCGCGGGCGCGCTCGGCCGCTCGCCCCAGCAGCCCCGCCACGCGATCGGCAGACCTCCAGCAAGGCCTCGACGCTGGGCGGGCGCGGACCTGCTTCCAGGCTGCTGCAGCGCCGTCTCGATCTCGCTCTTCCTGCACCGGCTCGATCGCCACGGTCTCCTCGAGCGCCGCGAGCCTGTCGCGCAGGTCGGCAACGGTTGCGGTTTCAAGCGCGTCCCGGCGGCGGTTGGATGGTGGGCGACTCCACCCGCCGGCGCGGCGGTCGCGAACAGCCCCGCGAGCAGCAGCTGACCCAGCGTGCGCACGTGCCGGCCGCGCAGGCGCGGGCGGCGTGTGCGCAGCGAACCGCGGCATCGATCCAGCGCGGATCGCGGCATCCAGCTCGGCGGCCACCAGGCCGCTGCCGCCACCCCGCACGTCGTCCAGGCTGCCGCGAGCTGGTTGCCGATCCGCTTGCGGCGCGCCGCGAGCCAGGTGCAGCTCACCGCCACGGCACGACCACGAGCAGCAGAGCTGCGGCATCCGCGCGCGCCACCTGGAACAGGAGCCGCGCCACCAGGATGAGCGAGCCCGCGGCGAGCAACGCCACGCTCACGTGGTGGCTCAAGAGGGCAGGACACCACCAGCACGTTGGCTTGCCGCGCGAACCTGCGGATGGCCCGGTCGAACTGGATCGGCGGTCATGGCGATTCTCGGTGGCCGGCTGGACCGTGAGCCTGCCGCATCCAGAACCGGATCGGGACGGCAACGATGCGCGCGAGCCGACCACGCCAGCTGGTGCCGACCATGCCGCCGGTGAGACCATCGAGCGGCTGCTGCGAGCTGCCGGCAGGAGTGGTCGTGCCGGGCGTGATCGCGGTGCGCACGAACACGTCGGTGTAACCGTTGCCGTCGTGCTTGACGAGGTTGGTCGCCACGCTCAGGAACGCGACTGCCGCGCCGCTGCCGGAGATGGCGGGCTCATTGCTGCCGTCGTTCGCCTGCTCGCCCAGCGCGGCGACGCTCACGCGCGTGGTCATGTGTGCCAGGCGATCGTGCACGTAAATGTCGCGCGACTCGTTGGTGTCGAATGCGACCAGGTTGGTGGCGTCGCTCGCGAACACGACATAGCGGCCATCGTCGGAGATTGCCGGCAAGCCGCTCTTGCCATTGCTCTCGTTGCCTTGACTGTCGATGCTCACCCGCGTGACCGTGCCGCTGCTCACGTCCTTCACGAAGATGTCGTAGGTGTCGTTGGTGTCGCTGCCCACCAGGTTCTGAGCGAAGCTCTGGAAGGCAACGCAGCTGCCATCCGGCGTGATCACGGGCTGCGTGCTCGCATGGTTGCCCTCGTTGCCGTTGCCGTCCACGCTCAGCCGTCGCGTCTCGCCCGTCACGCAGTCGTGCAAGAACACGTCGCAGCACCCGTTGTGGTCATCGGCCACGAGGTTGGAAGCGACGCTCGCGAAGGCGACGAACCGACCGTCGCGCGACACGCTGCCGCTGGTGCTGGCGCCGTTGCCTTGCTCGCCGTTGGTGCCGACGCTGACGCGCATGGTGCGGTCGGTCTTGAGGTCCTTCACGAACACGTCGGCCCTGTCGTTCTGGTCGTCGGCGACCAGGTTGGTCGCGGTGCTGGTGAACACGACTTGCTCGCGATCGAGCGAGAGTCGTGGCTCGTAGCTGCGCCCATCGCCCTCGACGCCCGCCGAATCGGTGCTGATGCGCAGCAGGCGATGCGTCAGGCGCTCCACCACGAACACGTCCTCGACGTGGTTGTTGTCGTTGGCCACCAGGTTCGACGCCTGGCTGCTGAACGCGACGACGCGGCCATCGGCCGAGATGCTCGCCATGAAGCACTCGCCGTCGGCTTGTGCGCCGGAGCTGCTCGTGCTCACCCGCGTCGTGATGCCGAGCTCGAGGTCGCGCACGAAGATGTCGGTGAGGTCGTTGGTGTCGCCGAAGACGAGGTCGGTCGCGTCGCTGCGGAAGGCGACGAAGCGACCGTCGCCCGAGATCGCTGGATCGAGGCTGCGGCGATCGCCCTCGTCCTCGTTCGAGCTGACCGAGACGCGCAGCGTCGTCATGAGTCCGCCGCCGCTCGCAAGAGCGAGCATGACGAATGACATCGATCCCAGCGCGCTGGCTCGCGCCGCCAGTCGGCACATCGGTGTTCCCCCAGGACCGCAAGGAGTTCGGGTGGACGTCGTGCCAACAGGATAAACCCGATGGCCCCGGTGAGGAAAGCCCGTTTCCCCGGTGCCCTCGCGGCGCATCCGCGATACACTCGCCGGTTGCAAGAGCCGGGATGGACCTGTGGTTTGGAGGCTGCCGTGGAGCGAATCTCGGTCAGTGAATTGAAGAAGAGCTTTCACGACGTGGTGCTGCTCGTGGGCAACGCCAAGCAGCGTGTGGTGGTGAACGATCGGCACGGTGCGCGCGTTGGCATCGTGCCGCTCGAGGACCTCGCGCTCCTCGAGAGCCTCGACAATGGTCACGTTCCCGCCCTCGAGCGCATCGCCTTGCCCGAGCTCAAGCGGCACTTCACCGACGATCTGGCGAAGGTGGCGAGCGGCGCCGAGCGCATCGTCGTGCAGGAGCACGACCAGGACATGGCTGCGGTGGTGCCCGAGCGTGACCTCACGCTGCTCGAGAACCTGGACCAGCGACTGGACATCGAGGCGGCCAAGCGCCTGCTGCAGGAGAAGCTCGAGAACGACGAGGACGAGTAGCACCACATCGATCTGCAGAGAGCCGCAGAGAGCGTGACCCACACTCCGAGTTTCGCGGACAAGACGCTCGCCCATCTCGAGTGGCACAAGGTGCTCGAGCATTATGCGCGCCACTGTCGTGGTGCGGTGGCCAAGGAGCGTGCGCGCAACCTCACGTTCGCGACGACGCAGACGGAGCTCGCGCTGCGCCTGCAGCGCGTGAGCGAGGCGTGCTGGCTGCGCGAGCATGATCAGGCCGCGCCGCTCGACGAGCTACCCGACATTCGCAAGGCCATGCACCACGCCTCGATCGGCGGCGTCATGGAGCCCGGCGACCTGCGTGCAGTGGGGTGGTTCCTGGAGACCGCGAACCGCTGCCGCCGCTTCCTCCACGGCCCTGCCGCGAGTGTGCCGGCTCTCTTTGGTCTCGCCGCATCGATGGTCGAGCTGCCCGGGCTCAGTCGCGAGATCCTCGCCGCCATCGACGAGCGCGGCCAGGTGCGCGACGACGCCAGCCCCGAGCTGTTCGAGCTGCGGCGCCGGGTGGTGAGCCTGCGCGAGGAGCTCGAGCGCAAGATCCATGCGTTCGTCAGCGATTCCGGCTATCGCGAGCTGCTGCAGGACGACTACTACACGATTCGCGAGGACCGCTACGTCTTGCCGATCAAGACCACGCGCAAGGGCCAGGTGCCAGGCATCGTTCACGGGTGGTCGGGCACCGGCCAGACCGTGTTCATCGAGCCGGAGGCAGTGGTCGAGACCAACAACCTGCTCAAGCTGGTGCAGGCCGATGTCGAGCGCGAGACGCACCGCATCCTGATGCGCCTGTCGACCGAGGTTGGCGCCGAGGCGGAGCGCATGCTGGCGCTGGTGGAGGCGCTGACCGCGCTCGACCTCGCCGCGGCGGCGGCCGCGCTGGCCGAGATGTTGCGCGCATCGGCGCCCGAGGTGGTGGCGGAACCGGTGCTCGAGCTGCGCCGCGCCCGACACGCCTTGCTCGAGCTGAGCGGCGAGCGGCCGGTGCCGAACGACATCGAGCTGTGCCGCGGCAAGCGCGTGCTGGTCGTCACCGGCCCCAACACCGGCGGCAAGACCGTGGTGCTGAAGACCGCCGGGCTGTGCACGTTGCTCGCCCATGCCGGCCTGCACATTCCAGCCGCGCCCGGCTCGCGCGTGCCATTCGTGCCCGGCGTGTTCAGCGACATCGGCGACGAGCAGAGCATCGAGCGCCACCTGTCGACGTTCAGCGGCCATCTCACCAACCTGATGGCGATCTTCGCCGGCGTGCAGCCAATGAGCCTCGTGCTGCTCGACGAGATCGTCGCCGGCACCGATCCGGTGCAAGGCGCGGCGCTCGCGCAGGCGATCCTCGAATCGCTCGCCGATCGCGGCGCGCTGGTCCTGGTCAGCACGCACTACGAGTCGCTCAAGGTGCTGCCGTTCCGCGATGCCCGCTTCCGCAACGGCGCGATGGGCGTCGATCCACACACCGGCGCGCCCACCTACCACCTGACGCTCGACGTGCCCGGTGCGTCGTCGGCGCTGATGACCGCGCGCCGCCTCGGTCTCGACGCTGCCATCGTCCTGCGCGCCGAGGAGCTCGCCGGCCGCGGCGAGCGCAGCCTCGAGCAGGTGCTCGAGCAGCTCGACCGGGAGACCGAGCGGGCGCGGCTCGAACGTGCGGCCCTGGGGGCGGAGCGGCTCGATCTCGAGCGGGCCCGCGCGCTGGCGCGCGAGCACGAGGTCGAGCTGCGCGAGCGCCTCGAGAAGGGCCTGCGCCACGAGCGGGATGCCGCGCTCGACGAGGCGCGCGCCTTGCGCGACGAGCTGCGCCAGATGCAGCGCGAGCTGCGCGCGGCGGAACGCGAGCGCAGTGCGGCCGAGCTGGCTCGCAGCCTGCAGCGCACCGAGGAGATCGTGCGCGAGGTCGGCGCGCGGCAGCGGGACGAGCTGCGCGCCGCGGCTGGACCACCGCTCGAAGCCGGCCTGCTGCGACCGGGTTTGCGCGTGTCCGTGCTCTCGCTGCAGCGTGAGGCCGTGGTCGTGACCATGCCCGACGCGCGCGGTGAGCTCGACGTGCGCGCCGGCCCATTGCTGGTCGAGGTGAACGTCCGGGATCTGACCCGCGTCGAGAGCGCGGTGCCGCCCGGCGTGCCGCGCGCATCGGCCAGGGCCGCGCGCGCCGCCGAGCGGCCGCGGCCGCAGGGTGCCGCGATCGAGCCGGAGTGGTCGGCGGCGCAAACCGCCGAGAACACGCTCGATCTGCGCGGGCAACGCGCCGAGGACGCCGTCGAGCGCACCGCCCGCTTCCTCGATCAGCAGATTGCGCGCGACCAGCGCGTGGCCTACGTGATCCACGGCCATGGCACCGGCGCGCTCAAGCGCGAGGTGCGCGCCTACCTCAAGACCTCACCCTATGCGCGTGCGTTCCGGCCTGGCCATCCGCACGAGGGCGGCGATGGGGTGACGGCGGTGCTGCTGCGCTGAGCGCGTGCGGGCGCCAGGGCGGCGCGCATCGCGCGGTCAGCGCGCGGCCGCGAGCTCGGCGCGCGGATGATCGGTGAGTGCATCGAGCCCCGCAATGGGCTTGCCCTGCAGCAGCAGGCCGGCGACGGCGGCGCCCCGCGCCAGGTGCGTGTTGGTACCCTGCAGCTTCAGTCGCCGTGCGGCCTGCGTGGTGTCGTTGCCGCACACGTACGCGAGCGCGCTCGATGCGGCGATTGCCGCACCGACCTCGTGTGTGCCGGCGGCGAACCGCTCGTTCTCGGCGCGACCCATCGGCCCGTGCCAGAACACGGTCTTCGCCGCGCGCAGCACGTGCGCGTACGATTTGGCCGTGGCCGGGCCGATGTCCGCCGCGCTCCAGTTGAACGGGATGTCGCCGTGCGCGATCGAGCCGGTGCCGTGACGCGACCGGTCGCTCACCAGCACATGATCCACCGGCAGCATCAACCGCACGTTCATCGCTGCCGCTCGGTTCAGCACTTCCACCGCGCGCTGGATCGGCTCGGGATCGATCCAGATGCCGCCGATGCTGTGGCCGCCAGCGGCGAGGAACGTGTACGCGAGCAAGCCGCCCACCATGATCGTCTGGCAGCGATCGAGCAACGCATCGACCAGCTCGACGCGCTCGCCGAGGTGGAAGTAGTCGCAGCCGCCGAGCAGCGCCACGAACGGCTGGATCGGCGCGCGGAACACCCGGTCGAACATGCGCAGCTCGTCGTCCACACCCGGTCCAGCGGCGGCCGCGCCCGGGAACCGCGCCGGCAGGCCGACGATCGAGGCGTGGCTCAGGTGCAGCGACGCGAAGTCGTCGTTGACGTAGCAGTGGCCCATGCGCGCGAGCCAGTCCGCGAACACCGGATCGTTCTGCTCCTCGCGCGGGTCGAAGCGCAGGTTCTCGAGCAGGATGATGAAGCCAGGCGTGGTGAAGCGCACCACGGCCTGCGAGGCGGGACCGCCGGCATCGATGGTCGTCACGACGCGGTTCCAGCCGAACATCTCGCGCAGCACCTTGCCGACGCGATCGATGCGATAGTGGTCGATCGGGCGCGTCTTCGATCGCGTCAGGTGCCCGAGGACCACCGGCGTGCCGCCCTTGGCGATCACGGCGCGGATCGTGGGTGCGCCGTCGCGAATCCGCCGATCATCGATCACGTTGCCCCGATCGTCCACCGGCACGTCGAGATCGAGGCGCAGCAGCACGCGCTTGCCCTTCACGTCGAGGTCCTGCAATGCGAGCTTCTGCAAGGTGAAGTCTGCCATGGGCGTTCGGGTCTCGACGGTTGCTGTTCACGAGTGTGTGGGAGAGCCCACGAAACTCGACTGGCATACTGCGTCGCGCCCGCGGTTGCAAGCAGAGAACCCGACTTCAGCGCACCAGCCGGACGTAGTCGAGCCCGACCATGTAGGCCTTCTCTGCCGCGGCATTGGCGCCGGTCACCTCGATGGCGAGGGTGTGCTGCTCGGCGGCCAGCTCGAGCTGCCCCAGCTCGAGCTCGCCGGTCGGGATCACGCCGTCGTGGTACAGATCGAGCGGTGCACCGAGCGGCTTGCCGTCGAGGCTCACCTGGACGATGCCGTAGTCACGCGCCCGCGTGAGCTGGGCGACGATGCGGTAGCGCCCAGCTTCCACGACCGGCAAGGCGAGCTCGAGCCGATCGCCCGGCTGCGCCTGCGTCCACCACAGGTGCTCGGCGCCGCTCCAGGCATCGCCGAAGCCGTTCATGTCCTGCGCCTGCGTCTTGCCGCCGGTCGTGCGCAGCACCTTCAGCTTCTCGCCCTCGAGCGCGCCGGCGACGCGCTTGATCGGTGGACCGAGCTCGATCGGCGCGCGCCGCGCCTCGGCCGTGGTGGCCACCGTCGGCTCGCCGGCGCCCGCCGCCACGTACGTGTAATCGGTGCTCGCATAGTCGACGCGCACGTCCTCCCAGTGCCACACCTCGAGATCGAAGCGGAAGCTCTTCTGGAACGGCACCTGGTCGGCAATGTGGAAGCGATTCACCGACGTGTAGCCGGCGTTGCCGGGACCGTCGCAGCGGGACTGGTTGTGGTAGGCGTGCGTGAACGGCACCGGCCAGCACCAGGCGTAGCCGAAGTAGTCCTCGGTGCCGGTGCCGAACGTGCTCGGGAAGCGCTCGCCATCGACGAAGAACTTCTCGTCGCCCTCGCCCCACCATGCGCGGGTCGGGTTGCGCACCGACAGCGAGCAGCCCACGTACCGGCCGGGTCCGGTGGCGTTCACGATCGTGAAGTCGCCGCGCGGACGGGTGGCGAGGTTCTTCTGGATGCGCCAGCGGGCCTGGAAGCGAAGCGCATCCGCCGGCGGCGCCCTGGTGTCGATGATCGCCTCGCCGGTCAGCGCCAGCGCGACCTTGCCCTCGTTCACGACCCGCGCCGCCACGCCGTTCGTGAATGGCATCGGGTAATGGCAATAGCCGGTGCCGTCGGCACGCACGCCGAGCGGATAGCCGGCGTAGCTCTGCCAGTCGGGGGCGGTGCCGAAGAAGTCGCCGACCGGTGCCTCGACCGAAGCGGCCGATTCGCCGTCGAACAGGATCAGCAGCCGGCAGGTGCGCAGCGCCTCGCGCAGATCGGCGGACGCCGGCTTGAGCGCGAGACGGCGCACGCTGCCGTGGCCCGCGGTCCGGAGCAGTTCGGCAGATTGCCCCGGCGCGACGCTGGCAGTGATCGCCACGCGGCTCTCGGCCTGCGGCGCGGGATACAGCGTTGCCGGCGCGGCGAGCACCGCGCGCACGCGCTCGATCTCGGCCGCGTGCGCCGCGAGCAGCTCGGCCGAGAACGACGGCACGCGCACCGACCCGGGCAGCTTGCGCACGTTCACGTGGTAGTAGAATTCGTTCGCGCTGGCGGTGACCTTCAAGTGGCGGGCGAACGGCAGCGGCAGGTAGCAGTTCCAGCCCCGCGAATGCTCGCCGGCGAGCGGCGCGAGGAACGGTGCGGTCGTGCCCGACGTCAAGTCGGCGAAGCCGATGCGCAAGGTCGGCTGCTTCGCACCATCCACGTAGAAGAACAGATCGCCCTTGGGATTCGCGGACCAGATGCGCACCACGCACCCGGGCCCGTCGGTGTCGACCATCACGAACCGCTTCTCGCCGTTCTCGCTTTCCTCGCGCAGGAACTGCCCCCAGTCGTCGTTGCCATACCAGGCCTCCGGGTTGCCGGCGCCTTGCTCGCTCTTACGGTCGTAGCTCGAGAACTGCACGCAGCGCTCCTCGGCAAGCGGTGGGCGCGTGAGCCAGCTCAGGTCGACGAGCTGATCGAGCAGCTCCGGATAGCCGATGGCGATCTCGTCGCCTGCGAGCAGCGTGAACGCGAGCGCGATGCCGAGCATGAATGCCTCCTCCGACGGAGCCGCAAGGACCTCGATTGGCTGGAAACGCGCCGATTGTGGCCCGGGCGTCGCCTGGTTCAAGGCCCTGACGCAGGAACCGCGCGCCGACACGCGTGCTTCAGCCTCCCTTAAGGTTCTGCCGCGTACAGTGGCCGCGGTGGCTTGTGGCACGGGCCGGAGCGGTATCGAGGAGCACAACATGCGGAGCGCAATCTGGCCGATTGTGGCGTGCGTGGCGGCGATCGTGCTGGTCGGCGGCATGCTGGCATTCGCACAGGACAAGGCCGCCTCGAGCGGCCAGGCATCGGCGGAGGCAGGCGAGCGCAAGGTGACCGAGGCCCTCGTTCCCGGCCCGGCGCTTGCAGCGTTGAAGAAGCTCGCGCTGCGGGCGCCGATCACCGAGCTTGCCGAGGAACGTGAAGCGGGCCACACCCTCTACGAAGGCTCGTGGATGGGTGAGGACGGCCAGGTCGACGCGCTGGTCACGGAGGCCGGCGACGTGGTCGAGATCGAGGAAGCGCTGGCCCAGGACAAGGTGCCGGCGGCGGTGCGAGCCGCGGCGGAGCAGGAAGCGGGCAAGGGCGCCCAGATCGTGTTCGAGCGCAAGACGACGATCCGGTATCAGGCTCACTTCAAGCGCGACGCTCAGGCGGCCGAGGTGGTGCTCACCGCCGACGGCCGGCGCCGCTGAGATCACCGTTGAGATCGGCGAGCGCGCGATGGCAAGCGGCACATGACCAATGCCCATGGACCATGGCACGGCCCCATGACCGAAACGGAGGTTGAGATGAACCCTACCGCGGTTCGCATTCGCAGGATCATCATGCGGCTCGCTCTGTTCGTGGCCGCGCTCGGGCTCGCGCCAAGCGGCGCGCGCGCCGTGGCCAGCCCGGATGGCGCGTGCCGCGAGAGCTCGGTGAACGAGCTGCGATCATGCAAGCACGAGGCCCGCGCGGCCTACGCGCTCACGCTGGCGACGTGCAGCAACCTCGCCGACGCCGCGGCGCGGCGCAAGTGCAAGGCGCAGGCGAAGCGCGACCGCAGCGCTGCCATGGAAGAGTGCCAGGCGCAGCTCGAGGCGCGCCTCGAGCTCTGCGATCAGCTCGGCGAGGATCCCTACGATCCGGCGATCGACCCGGCCCGGGTCGTGGCGGTGATCGACAATCCCTACCTGCCGATGGCGCCGGGTACCCGGTTCGTCTACGACAGCGAGGACGGCAGCGAGCGCGAGGTGCTGGTGGTGACCCGCGCCACCAAGGTGATTGTCGGCGTGACGTGCGTCGAGGTGCGGGACACGGTCGTCAGCGGCGGTCAAGTGACCGAGGACACGTTCGACTGGTTCGCGCAGGACGTCGACGGCAACGTCTGGTACTTCGGCGAGCACACCGAGCAGTACGATGATGGCGAGCTGGTCGGACTGGAAGGCTCGTGGCAGGCGGGCGTCGACGGCGCCAAGCCCGGCATCGTCATGAAGGCGTCGCGCAACGTCGGCGACGTGTACCGCCAGGAGTTCGGCCCCGGCGTGGCGGAGGATGCTGCCGAGATCCTGAGCCTGAGCGAATCGGTGGTGGTGCCGTTCGGTGCGTTCGACAACTGTGTCGAGACCAAGGACTTCTCGCCGCTCGAGCCCGATGCCGTCGAGCACAAGTACTACGCGACCGGCATCGGCGTCGTGCTCACGATCGATCTGGACACCGGCGAGGTGATGGAGCTCGTGAGCGTCAGCACCGATTGAGCGCGCGGCGAGCGCCGCCGGTCACCGGATCGCCTGCAGCACCTCGCGCGTGCCATCGGCGATCAGGTCGCCGGCGGCGCCGTACAGCTTGAGGTAGGGCAGGCTCTTGATCCGGTACTGGCGCGCGACGTCCGACTCCCAGGAGCGGATCTGCACGCGCCGCAGGTGCAGATCGGGCTGCTGCTCGAGGCGGGCCTCCAACTGAGGCCCGAGCTTGCGGCACGCGCCTCACCAGTCGGCGGTGAACTCGACGATGGTGCGGCCGCTGAGCGAGATCCGATTGACCAGCTCGACGCGCTCGCCGGTGGAGATGGTCTCGATGCGGGCCGCGGCGCCGCGCTTGAGCGTGAGCGCAGCCGGCATCCCGAGCTGCATCCTCCAGCCGGCGACCGCGATCGCCGCCATTCCCAAGAGCAACCAGAACCGAGTCGTTCCCACCGGCCTCTCCTTTCCAGGCGAGCAACGTGCTTGATCGGCGAGATCGCGCCGCGGATTGAATGGCCGCGTGATTATTCGACCGGGGTCGCGAGCGCGCTCGCCGATCCGGGAGATCATGGCCACCACCACTGTCCGGAACCGCATCATTCCGTTCTTCCGCCCGACGATCGGCGCCGCGGAGATCGCCGCGATCACCGACTGCCTGCGTGGTGGCTGGTTGACCTCGGGTCCGCGCGTCGGCGAGCTCGAGCTCAAGCTGGCCGAGCTGTGTGGGCGGCGCTTCGCGGTGGCGCTCAACTCGGCGACGTCGGCGCTGCACGTGTTGCTGCGGCTCGCGGGCGTGCGGCCAGGCGACGAGGTCATCACCACGCCGTTCACGTTCGTGGCAACCGCCGAGGCCGCGCTGTACCTGGGCGCGCGCCCGGTGTTTGCCGACGTCGACGACGCCACGCTCAACCTCGACCCCGATTCCGTCGAGCGCCTGATCACCAGGCGCACGCGTGTGATCATGCCGGTGCACTTTGCCGGCCACCTCTGCGACATGCCCGCCCTGCTGCGGATCGCCCGCCGCCACGGCCTCGCCGTGGTCGAGGATGCCGCGCACGCGCTCTCGGCGCGCGCCGGTGCGTGGCGCTGCGGCGACGAGACGCTCGGCGCTGCACTCTCGTTCTACGCCACCAAGGAGCTGACCGTGGGTGAGGGTGGTGCGCTGGTCACCGACGATGCCGCGGTCGCCGAGCGTGCCCGCTGCCTCGCGCTGCACGGGCTGTCGCGCGACGCGTGGACGCGCTACCGCCCGGGCTCGTCCGCCCGCTACGACGTGGTCGACCTCGGTTACAAGATGAACCTGCCCGACGTGTTGGCGGCGCTCGGCCTGCCGCAGATCGAGCGGCTGGCCGAGCAGCGCGCGCGGCGCGAAGCCATCGCCCGGCGTTATGACCAGGCGCTCGCTGGCCTGCCGGGGATCCGCACGCCGATCGTGCGCCGCGGCCACGTGAGCTCGCGCCACCTGTACGTGATCCGGGTCGAGCCCGAACGCGCGCGCCGCTCGCGCGACGAGCTCGCGCTCGAGCTCGGCGACCGCGGCATCGCCACGAGCGTGCACTTCCGGCCGCTGTTCGAGATGACCTACTACCGCAACCTGGGCTACACCGCGAGCGCGTGTCCGGTCGCAGCGCGCGCCGGTCGCGAGGTGCTGTCGCTGCCGATCTACCCGGAGCTTGCCGACGCGGACCAGGACTGCGTGGTGAACGCGGTGCGCGAGGTGATCCTGCGGAGCGGCCGATGAACGCGTGGCGCCGCAAGCGCGCGTTCGACGTCGCACTGGCGCTGCTTGGTCTGGTGGTGACCGCGCCGCTGCTCGCATTGCTGGCATTGCTGATCAAGCTCGCCGCGCCCGGCCCAGTGCTGTTCCGGCAGCAGCGCGTCGGCCGCGGCGGCAAGCCGTTCGTGCTGTTCAAGCTGCGAACCATGGTGGTCGGCACCGGCGGACCCAGCCTGACGGTTGCCGGTGACGAGCGAGTGACGCGGTGCGGCCGGTGGCTGCGGCGCACTCGCCTCGACGAGCTGCCGCAGCTCTACAATGTCCTGCGCGGCGACATGTCGTTCGTGGGACCCCGGCCCGAGCTCGCACAGCTGATCGACTTCGACAGCGACCAGGAGCGGCGCTTGCTCGCCGTGCGTCCGGGGCTCGCCTCGCGCGCCGCGCTCCTGCACCTGGACGAGGAGCGGCACCTGCCGCGCGACGACCCGGAGCGCTACTACCGGACGCACATTCGCCCGCGCAAGGTCGAGCTCGATCTTGCCTGGCTCGAGCAGTGGTCGTTCGCGCGCGATCTCGAGGTGCTGTTCGGCACCGCGCTCAAGGCGATCGAGCGGCCGCTGCGGTCGATCGCGAAGCGGGCGATCGATCTGTCGCTGGCCGCGGTCGCGCTCACCGTCGCCACGTTGCTGCGCTTCGATGGGCCACCGCACGGCATCGACCTGCGCGCATTCGTGCTGATGCTGTGCGTGCGGCCAGTGCTGCGCGTGCTCTCGCTGCAGGTGGCCGAGCTCTACCGCCACATGTGGCGCTACTTCACCTTGCGCGATGCAGCGGCGATCGCCTGCGCCAATGCGCCGCTGACGCTGGCGCTGTTCGCCCTGCGGTTCGCGCTCGCCGATGCGCTGCACCTGCTGCGCCCGCCGCTGTCGGTCACCGCGCTCGAGTACCTCCTGGTCGTCAGCATGCAGTGCCTCGCACGGCTGCTGTTCAGCATGTCGCACAGCACGCAGGAGAGCCAGCCCTGCACGCGCAGCGCCTGGCGCGGTCGCGTGCTGTTCGTCGGCGCCGGCCACACCGGCGTGCTGGTGCTGCGCGATCTGATGCGGCGCGCGGACTGGCGCGCCCAGCCGATCGGCTTCCTCGACGAGGATCCGCTCAAGCGCCACGCGCTGGTTGCCGGCTGCCCGGTGCTGGGCGGGCTTGCCGACGCGCGCCGCATCCTGCACGACGCGCGCCCCGACCTGGTCGTGATCACGACCCACCTTGCCGGGCGCCGGCTGCGCGCCCTGGTGGAGCAAGCGCGAGCGGCCGGCAGCGAGGTGCGCATCGTGCCGTCACCGGGCGAGCTCGTGCTGGGGCAGAGGGCGATCTCCGCGGTGCGGCCGGTGGGGGTGGAGGACCTGATCGGCCGCCGCTCGGTGGAGCTGGAACCCACCGATCCCGAGGTCGCTCGCACCTACCGCGGCCGGCGCGTCCTGGTGACCGGCGCCGCGGGCTCGATCGGCTCGGAGCTGTGCCGCCTGCTCACGCGGCTCGAGCCGGCCGAGCTCTTGCTCGTCGACAAGGACGAGAGCGGCGTGTTCCAGCTGACACGCGAGCTCGCCGCGATCGCTCCGCACCTGCCGCAGGTCGCGCTGGTACGTGATCTGCGCGATCGCCGGGCGCTGTCGATCCTGTTCGAGCGGCTGCGGCCGGAAGTCGTGCTGCATGCGGCGGCGCACAAGCACGTGCCGCTGATGGAGCGCAACGAGGCAGAGGCGATCCGCAACAACCTGTTCGTATCGCGTTCGCTGTATCGGCAGGCGGCGCGCGTCGGCTGCCGGGTGTTCGTGTTCATCTCGAGCGACAAGGCAGTGCATCCGACCAGCGTGATGGGGGCGACCAAGCGCGCCAGCGAGCTGTGCCTGCGCGCCGCCGCCGCGCGGTGCGCGACGCAGCTCAAGATCGTGCGCTTCGGCAACGTGCTCGGCAGTCGCGGCAGCGTCAGCGAGATCTTCAAGGAACAGATCGCGCAGGGAGGGCCCCTCACCATCACCGACCCGCGCATGCGGCGCTACTTCATGACGCTGCGCGAAGCGAGCGAGCTCGTGCTGGTGGCCGGTTCGCTCGAGCAGCGCGCCGCGGCGTACGTGCTCGACATGGGCGAGCCGATCCGGGTGATCGACCTCGCGCGCGACATGATCCGCCTGTCGGGTCTGAACGAGGGCCTCGACATCGATCTCAGCATCTCCGGTTTGCGCGCCGGCGAGAAGCTCTGCGAGGAGCTCGCCTTCAGCAGCGCGCCGCAGCGCAGTGCCGCCCACCCGAAGATCCTGCTCGATCGCGAGGCGGAGGTCGATCGCCGCGAGCTGGCGCAGGCGTTACGAGCGATGCGATTCGCGGCACTGCTCGACAGCGGCGATGTCGCGCGCCGCGCGCTGGCGGCGCCGGCGATCGGCCTGGCCGCGCGCGGGCTCACCAGTCGAAGCGCAGCCACGCGTCCTGGAATTTCTTCCAGTCGTCATCGGTCCAGTCCTTGAACGTGGCCTTGAACGCCTCCTGGCGGATCTCGTCCTCGTCCACGGCGATCGGCGACGCCGCCGCGGCCTTGGCCTTGGCCGCGGCCTCCTGCAAGGTCTTCAGATAGCTGGGCAGGATCGCTTCCCATTTCTCGTTCTTGGGGTACTTCTTCAGGCCGTCGCGCAGGAAGTACACGATCGACCAGCCCTCGGCATAGCAGGTGTGGATGCGGTCGCCCTGGTAGTACTGCTGCTGCGTGAACTGGAAGATGTCCTTGAGCGGCACGAACGAGCCCTTCTGGATGGCCTCCTTGATCCGGTCGCGCCGCTCGCGCAGCATGCCGATCTTCGCCACCTTGCCGGTGTTGCCAGTCTGCACCAGGTCGGCGCCGCCGAAGTAGTCGCCGTTGCCCTCGTTGTACCAGGAGTGCGGTGCGAGGTTGTCGTAGAAGTAGTAGATGTACTGGTGGAACCCCTCGTGGCACAGCACCGTGTAGCTCAGGTCGCGGTCCCGGGTCTTGTTGTCGAAGAATACCAGCTCGTGGTTCGCAGCGAGCCAGTACCCGCCGGTGCTGGGCGGGCCGCCGTAGGCGTGGTAGTCGTCGATGTTCTTGCACACGCGCACGATCGACACCGCCGAGATCTTGCGGGTCGCGGGATACAGCTTCTCGTAGTGGTCGCGGATTCCCTCGATGCGCCACATCAGCTCCCGCACGAACGGCTCCTCGGCGTTGTAGATGAACAGGTAGCGCTTGGACGGCGAGTAGCCGGTCTTCCACCCCGCCTGCTCAGCCTTCTTGATCTGCTCGTCGAGGAACTTGCGCTCCGCATCGGGATTATCCTCGAGCCGCGTCCCCGCCTTCGCCTTGCCAGGGCTGGGCGACTCGGTGGCCGCGGTCTTCTTCGCCTCGATGAGATGGAAGCTGCGCGCGACGTTCACGAACTCGGCCTGATGGCTGTTGTAGGTGTCCTCGAGGCAGCTCAGCTCGATCACGTAGGTGGCGGCCTCGGCCTTCACCACGGTGACGTGGAAGCGCAGCGCGGCGCCCTGCCCCTCGACCCGCAACTGATAGGTGGTGCTCTTGGCGGTGTCGGTCTTGCCCTCCTTCTCATCCACCACCTCGGGCGACTGCCCGGTGCGTGCCTTGAACAGCTCGAGGTAGTTGAGGTCCTTGGTCACGCCGGGGAGCTTGGTGGCCTTGTCGGCGTACATCACCTGCAGCTCGGGCGTGTTCACGAACCGAGTGTTGCCGACGCTTTTCTTGGCCTGCTCCTGGCGCTTGCCGCTCCAGTGTGCCACCACCAGCCGCTCGCTCGGGCTGATGGGAATCTGATTCCACTCCTTCGGCGGGCGCAGCATGAAGCCGCGCTCCGCGTCCTCGTAGGGCTTCTGGGCGCGGGCGAGCGAGGCGAAGATCGTGACCAGGGCGAGCATCGTTGCCAGTGGGCGCATGACTCCTCCGTGTCCCAGGTGGAAGCGACCTCGCGTATTGTAGCGAAGCCGCCGTTGCGGTGAACTGGGTTGCCGGAATCCGAGCGGCGGGAATAGCGACGCCGGCAGCGTCGTCACACCCGTCGGCACCGCCCTGGCTCTTGCGAAGGAACTAGCATGTCCCTGCCCGCCAGTCGTTTGGCTGCTTGCTTGCTCATGGCGCTCCCGCTCGCGGGTGGCACCCCGGCGGAAGAGTCGGCAGAAGCTGGATCGTTGATCACGCTGTGGGCGAACGACGCGGTCAGCGCCGCATTCAGCTTCGAGACTGGCTCGTTCGCGCCGGTGATCGTGGATGGTCAGGGCGTGCTCGACACGGCGCAGATCGCCTTCAACCTGTTCGAGCCGAACAAGCTGACCGTCGGGTTCGTGCGCGAGGTGGGGGTGCGCGTGGTCGACCTCGGCGAGAACGACGCGGTCCCGGCCTACACCCTGTCGAGCGACCGCTCGGCGCGCGTGTCGATCAGCAAGTTCCACACGCTGTTCCTCCAGGGGAGCACGCTCTACTACCGCGCGCCGATCGGCAAGACCATCGCCGAGCGCGGCAAGGACGTGGACAGCGTGTTTTTCACCTTGCCGCCCGACGGCATCGCCAGCTGGGAGCCGCTCGCCGGGCACACCTACGTGATGCGCTGGGCGCCGCAGCGCGCGCAACGGGCGCAGGAGCGGTTCGTGAAGTTCCACATCATCGACTTCCAGCCGGGACGCAGCGTGACGCTGCGCTGGGCGAAGCTCGTGCCGGTGAAGTAGGATGCGCGCGCGAGCGCGGCCTATGCCGGCGGCTCCTTCAGGCTGCGGCGCAGGGTCTCGAGCGCCTTCACCAGTCGGCGGGTGACGATGCCCTCGGTGACGCCCAGCTGATCCGCAATCTCGCGCAGCGACTTGTTGTTGTACTGCTTCTCGACCACGATCAGCCGCAGGTCGTCGGGCAGCTCGCGCAGCGCGCGCTGCAAGCGTTCCTGCTCCTCCCAGTCGCCGACGCGCGTGAGCGGCCCGCGCGTGTTGGCGGCGATGGCGCCGGCGGCCACGCCCGAGGTCGAGGTGGACGTCTCCTCGCCGAACGACATCGCCTTCTCGCGCCGCACGTCGCGCTTCATGCGCTCGAAGTACTCGGCCTTGTCGCGGATCTTGTTGTGCACGAGCTGTGCGAGCCACTGGAAGAACGCGTCGTGACCCCGGAACTCCACCTTGTTGAGGTCGCGGATCACCTCGATCAGCGCCGTCTGCACCAGGTCCTCTTCCTCGACGCGCGCCTTGAGCTTGGCGCCGAGCTTGTGCCGCACCAGGGCGCGGATCGCATCCAGATGCTGTGCGACGATCGCTTCCTGCGCGCTCTTGTCGCCGTTCTTGGCGCGCTGGACGAGAACCTCGAGCTCGTCGGCGGAATGCTTTGCCGGATCCGGTTCCATGGCTTCCCCCATGCAGGGTACTCTCTCGTGGCGCGACGTGCGTTGTGACGTGGTGCGCGCGACCAATGTTCGAGGAAACCACCCCGGGCGTCAATGACCCATGACGAAACCCGCACAGCGCTTCACGTTGGCTGGTCCGGCCGGTGTGATCGAGGCAGCGATCGAGGCACCCGATCGCGATGGCGCGATCGCCGCCGCGGTCGTGTGCCATCCTCACCCTCTGTTCGGCGGCACCATGCAGAACAACGTCGTGGTGCACGCCGCGCGCGCTCTCGCCGCAGCCGGCATCCCGGCGGTGCGATTCAACTTCCGCGGTGCTGGCGGCAGCTCCGGCACGCATGCGGACGGCGTGGGTGAGCCGGACGATCTGCGCGCCGTGCTCGGCGACCTCGAGCATCGCCTTCCGGGCCGCCGCCTGATCCTCGCCGGCGTGTCGTTCGGCGCCGGCGTGAGCTTCGCGGTGGCCGACACGCACGCGGGCATCGCAGCGTTGATCGGCATGGGCGTGCCGCTCACGCGCCGCGAGATCGCGCCGCTGCGCACCCGGAGGCCGACGCTCATCATCCAGGGCGAGCACGACGAGTTCGGCTCGCCCGCCGCCGTGCACGCGTTCGCGCGCGCCTGCGCCGGCGACGTGCAGGTGGCGATCATCGCCGGTGCGCCGCATCTGTTCCTCGGTCACCTGGCACAGGTGCGCGCCGCCATCACCGCGTTCGTGGCGCCGCTGTTCGACACCTCACCGGGGTGAAACGCGCGACGCCGCGAGGCGGCTGGCGGACATGTTGACAGCAATTACTGCTTATGTTACAGTAATCGCATGACACCGCTCGATCGCCATCGCCGGGGCGAGCTGCCGCTCGCCGAGCTCACCGCCGCTGCGCGGCAGGTGCTGAACCACGGCCCCGCGCCCGCGGACGGGCGCGTGGTGCGGTTCCCCGACGAGCGCACGATCCGTTACTACCAGTCGCTCGGCCTGATCGGCCGGCCGCTGCGTTACGAGGGCCGTGAGGCAATCTACGGATTCGACCATCTGCTGCGCGTGGTCGCGGTCAAGCTGCTGCAGAACGAAGGCTACTCGCTCGCTCAGGTGCAGGGCGCGCTCGCCGGGTCGTCCACCGCCACGCTCGAGGCCGGCATCCGCGCGGCGCTCGGCCGCGAGGACGGCACCCGCAAGGCCCCGGCTCGGCCGCCGCCCGCGGCGCAGCCGCCCGGCATCGCCGCGCGGCCGCTGTTGCAGGCGGAGCTCTTGCCCGGCATCCAGGTGACGATCGACCCGGCGGTCGTCGCGCATCCCGAACGCGTGCTGCGCGCCCTGCGCGACGCATTGCCACCGCAGATCGAAGGAGGCTCCTGATGACTTCAACCACCACGCTGCCCGCGAGCGATGACCTCGGCGGAACCAGACAGGAATGCGGGCTCGGCGGCTTGCTCGCGCTTGCGCACGGAAGCGAGCAACCGTTCCCGCTGCGCCTGGTGCGCGTGCGCACGGACATCGCCGGCAACGTCGCGCGCTCGACCGTCGAGCAACGGTTCGTGAACCCGTTCGACGCCCCGGTCGAGGCCGTGCACATCTTCCCGCTGCCCGGCGACGGTGCGCTCATCGACGTGCGCCTGACCGCGGGCGACGTCACGGTGCGTGCCGAGTGCCGCGAGCGGGCTGCGGCCGAGCGCGAGTTAGGCGAGGCGCGCGAACGCGGGCAACGCGCCGCGCTGGTCACGCAGGAGCGCGCCGACGTGCACACGCTGCGCGTCACCAACATCCCGCCGCGCGCCGAGGTGAGCGTGCACCTGGTGGTGGTCGAGAAGCTGGACGCGGTGGACGGTCGCCACCAGTGGCGCTTCCCGACGACGATCGCCCCGCGCTACACGCCGGGCGAGCCGATCGATCATTCCGGACCCGGGGTCGTGCCCGACACCGACCGCGTGCCGGATGCCTCGCGGCTGCAGCCGCCGATTCGACTGCAGGGCGGCACACGGCTCGACCTGGAAGTCGCGGTGCGCGGCCCGGTGCGCAGCCTGCGCTGCTCGCAGCACGCCTGCCAGATGCAGCAGGACGATGGTGGCGTGCGCATCGCGCCGGCGGCAGCGGCGACGCTCGACCGGGACTTCGTGCTCGAGCTCGGCTACGCGGACGCGAAAGAGCCCGCTGCGCGCGCCTGGACCGACGGCGAGTACACGCTGCTCGCGATCGAGCCGCCCGAGCAAGGGCCGGGTCAGAGCGTGGCGCGCGACGCCGTGTTCGTGATCGACATCTCGGGATCGATGCAGGGTGCGAAGCTCGACGCGGCGAAGCGGGCGGTGACCGCTGCGCTGCATGGCCTCACCGCGCCGGACCGCTTCGCGCTGCTCGCGTTCGACGATCACGTCGAGTCGTTCGCGCCCGGATTCTCGGCGTATGACGAGGCTTCGCTCGCGCGGGCCGATCGCTGGATCGGCAAGCTCGGCGCACGCGGCGGCACCGAGCTGTGCGCTGCCATCACGCAGGCCTTTGCCGGCGAGCAGCCGGCGGATCGCCTGCGCACCGTGCTGTTGATCACCGACGGTCAGGTCACCAACGAGGCCGAGCTCTTGCGCGCGGTGCACGAGCGGCGCGGCCGCGGCCTGCTGTTCGTCGTCGGCATCGACACCGCGGTGCACGGCTCGCTGCTGAAGCGGCTGGCGCGGGTCGGCGGCGGCGCCTGCGATCTGTGCGTGCCGACGGACGACGTCGAGGCGGTGATCGCTCGCGTCGAGTCGCGCTTCGGCACGCCGGTCATGGAAGGCGTGCGCGTCGCCGGTGCGCCAGGCACGTTGCCGCTCAGCGTGTTCGCGGGTCGGGCGGCGAGCCTCTTGCTCGAGGGAGCAGGCCCCGAGCTCGCGGTCGAGGCGCATGGCGCGAGCGGCACGTGGCGCGCGCGCGCGGTCGCCGAGCGCATCGACTTCGCACTCGGCGCGCTGTGGGCACGCGACCAGATCCAGGCGCTCGAGGACGAGCTCGCCTGGCAGCCGGCGCAGAGCGACGCGCTGCGCGCGACGATCACGCAGATCGCGCTCGCGCACGGCATCGCGTCACGCTTCACGGCATTCGTCGCGGTCGAGCGCCGTCTGACGGTCGACGGCAAGCCGGTCGAGATCGTGCAGCCGGTCGAGCTGCCGGCGTCGTGGGACGAGTCGTTCCACGTCGGCACGATCCTGGCTGCCACCAGCCCCGCGAGCGCACCCCCTCAGTACGCGTGCCGGGTGGTGTCGCCGCCCCCGGCATCACCCTCCGGCGCATGGCTGCAGAAGGCGTTGGGTGCGCTCGCTGGCGCGCGTGCCGGCGCCGACCCCGCGCCGGCGATCCCGAGCCCTGCGCGCAGTGAACCGGCCGCGGAGCTGGCGCGCACGCAGTCGGCCGACGGCAGCCGGTGGCGACGTCGCGCGCACCGTGGCCGCGCTGCTCGCGCTCGTGCTGCTCGGCCACACCCGCACGCGCGGCCTGCGCAAGCGCACCGTGCAGAAGGCGGCTACCTGGCTCGCTGCGCGAGCGCAGGACCCGCTCGCGCAGCTCGCGCTCGACATGCTCGCGCGCCGCGAGCGCGGCGACGCCGTGGCGCCGTCGGCGACGTGGCGCGGCATCGCGCACCAGTCCAGGGAAGGACAGCTGCTGGGCTCGCTGCTGTGATGGTGAGCGAGCTCGCGTGCTGGAAGAGGACCGCTTCATCAGCACGCGAGCTCGAGCGAGACCCGGCTCGAACGTGTCGGCGAGCGCAGCGGCTCGGGCTCTTCCTGCGGGTCTGGCGACCATGTTCTGGCGAGGCGACGCGCCCGACACAGGAGTTCGAGATCGCGAACAACTGACGCAAGCGTCTCGGAAGCGCTGACCTACCTCCGTGACTCCGTGTACCGAAGCTCCGCGGTGACGACACAGCGGATTCCGTCCTGAGTCAAGACGAGCGTGGGATAACTTGCTCCTGGGTAGTCGCGTCCGCTTTGTACCAAGTCACGGCGCGGAAAGGTCACGCCATAGTCACTGGACTGCGCATAGACCATCGACAGCAATTCCTTGGGCCACTTCTGGTACCAGATGGCGTAGATGGCGCCGTCTGGTCCCGAGCGTACCGATCGGCGCACGGCCATGAACAGGCCATCGCCTTCCGTGTGCTTGAACGGACCTTGGAAGTTGACGCCATCCATGGCGACCAGGCTGTAGAGGTAGAATTCCTTGTGTGCGGCATTCTCGTCCGAGAAGAAGATCGTCACGGGCCCTTCGGGTGCCACCGTGAGCTGCACATTGCTGATGTCGTTGCCGCCGCCGAGGTCACGGGACGGAGGAAACGTGAGCCCCTGGTAGGCGCGCGTGAACGCGATGTGACGGTCCTTGGTTTCATAGACGATCGAAACGAACCCCACCCCGTCGACTGCCATGACGGGGTAGCTGTAGGCGCGGCCATCCTCGGCGAACAGCCGCTGCCCCGGGAGGAAGACCGGATCGCGTGATTGTCTGCCGGACGCGTCGGGCAGGTACGTCGGCGTGGACCGGAGGTAGTAGAGGTAGTCGTTGTACGCCTCGTCCCAGGCAAAGTGCAGCGCGCCCGAGCTGTCGATCTCGATGCTGAACTCGAGGCTCCCCGGCAGCGACGGATCGGCAGCGACCGGTGTGGCGAAACTCCCGCCCTGGTCATCGGTCCAGGTCACGGTGAGGCCGTGACTGCCGAACCAGGCGATGTAAGCGCGGCCGCCCTTGGCACCGACCACCTGCGGGCCGCCGCCGAAGTCCTCGGAACCCGGAACCCTCACCGCCCGAGTCCACGCGACGCCATCGCGGCTCACCTGGTAGAAGAGCGCACAGATGGTGTCCTTGCAGAACAGATCCCTTCCGGCGTAGACGACGTAGCGCGTGCCCTCATCGTCGATGCCGAAGGCCGGGTAATGCTGTAGCTGCACGTCCGAGTCCGAGAAGAACTCGAGCGGCGGCCACTGCGGCACCATGGCACCCGGTGGGTGCAGGAGCGGTGGCGGGCCTGCTTTCACATCCTGGGGGAACATGCCGAGGACCAGTGGCAGGAGGACGCACATGACAGCACCTCTTCCGGGTTCCGGGGCGGATCAGTGCCCGCTCATCTCTCCACGGCCAGCACGCCGAACCAGCGCTGGCTTCCCGCGGCCGAGCCGCCGACCTCGAACACCACGGGCTCACCCGGCGTGAGCAGCGAGGCAGCCACCTCGATCTCGAGCACGCCGGTCGAGTCCTCGCTGTTGTTCTGCAGCACCTGGTAAATCATTCGCACGCGGCCGTCCGGGCTTTGCCAGGCGGCGTCGTCGACGACGACGTTGAACTCGAGGCACTGCTGCCCGTTCACGCGCAGCGCGAACTTGCCTTCGGGCTGCGAGCGGAAACCGGTGGCGGCGGCGAGGCGGAAGCGCTGCGTCGTGCTCGGGTCGATCACGGCCGGGACTCGCACCGTCTCCCAGGTGACCTTGCCGTGGCCGTCCGATTGCCGGCAGTAGTACATCGGCACGCGCCCGAGCCAGCTCGGTTGCTGGAACAGATCCTGGTAGGCGAGCGCGCGCGCGAAACCGTTCGTCCCTTGCGCGACGAACCGGTCGCGGGCCAGGCGCTCGTCCTCGGCGGAGGAGCTGCCGAGCGGCCGCGGACTGGACTGGACGAACGCGATCACGTCGGCGAGCTCGGCGGCGGTGGTGCCCTGCTCGAGCCCGTCGGGCATGAGCGACCGCGGCGAGCTCGCCATCGATTGCAGGTCGGCGCGCAGCAGGGTGGTCGCGAGCCCGCCGCCTTGCACGAGCGTGATGCTGTTCGCGGTCTCGGCGGCGACGATGCCGGTGAGCGAGCGGCCGTCCCTGGTCTCGACCAGGTAGGACACGTAGCGGTTGTCCACCGCCGCGTTCGGATCGAGGATCGCGAGCAGCAGCGCCGGCTTGCTCTTGTCGGACAGCGCGCGCAGGTCGGGTCCGACGGCGTGCCCACGACCGCAGAGCTCGTGACAGCTCGCGCACAGCTTCTCGAACACCTGCGCGCCGCGCACCGGGTCGCCGTCCTGCGTGGCCGCCGCCGCGAGCTGGCGTGCGACCTGCTTGCGGTCGGTGTCTGGCGCCGCGAACAGCCCGCTCGCGCGCGGGCCGATCGCAGGATCGGCGTGCGCGAGCAGGCGCTCAACGTGGGCGGCATCGAGCTCGCCCGGTTCAAGGGCGTGCGACTCGAGCGCGGCGAGCAGTCGCAGCGTCCAGGCGGGCCTGGCGAGCAGCGCATCTTGCGCCTGTGCGCGCAACGCCGGCGCCAGCGTGCGCAAGCGGGCGAGGAGCAGGTCGGCGACGATCGCCTCGCGCCGGCCGGCGAGCACGCGCAAGGCCGCACTCGGCACGGCGGGCGGATGCTCGGGACTGAGCAGCGCGAGGATCGCGGGCAGGTCCTGCTCGATCAGGTCCGGGTCGTGAGCGAGCAGCTCGAGCGCGGCGACCCGCGCTTCGGGATCAGTCGCGGCGTCGGTGAGAATGCCACGCGCCGCGGCGAGCGCAGCGTCGAGGCGGCGGCGCGCGTCGCCGGACAGGAGCTGCGGCGCCTCGAGGCCGCGCCGCGCGAGCGCGTCGCCCATGCCGGCGAGCGCCTGCAGCTGCCAGCGCGGCATCGGCGCCGCGTCGCGGGGCAGCAGCGTGGCGAGCATCGCCGCGAGCGCCGGTTCGGTGCCCGTCGCCGCGGCGGTGCTCACCAGCGGTGCGACCCACTCGCCGACTGCGGCCGCATCGCCGCATGCTGCGACCACGCGCTCCAGGATCTCGCTCGCGCAGTGCGTGGCCGAGCTCAGCACCGCGCTGCGCAGCCACACGTCGTCCAGGTCGCGCGCGGCAGAGCTGCGCGAGCACCGCGCCGGCGCGCGGATCGGCAGTGGCGCCGAGCGTGAGCGCGAGCTGGAAGCGCACCGACGCGCTGGGATCGCTGGCGAGCGCGAGGCAGCCCCCAGGAGGTCCGCCGGCTGATCGAGCCAACGTTCGGCGAGGCGCAGCGCCTGCGAGCGCACGCCGGCGCTGGCATCGGCGAGCGCGCGGCGCACCTGTGCCGGCGTGAGCGTGCCGAGGCCATCGAGCACGCACAGCGCCTGCACGCGGCAGGCGGGGTTGCGGCTGGTCGTGGCCAGCTCGGCGAGCACGCTGGTCGCGGCGCGATCGTGGCGTGCGAGCAGCTCGGCGTGAATGCGATCGCGCCAGGTGCCGCTCTGATGATCGAGCGCGGCGGCGAGCGCGGGCGTCTCGAGCTGGCTCAGGTTGGCGAGGTGGCGGGGCGTGCCTTGCAGCGGCACCACACGATACAGGCGCCCCATGCCGGCGCCGGCGCGCACGTCGAGGTGCGCGAGCATCTCGCTCGGGATCCAGCGCGGGTGCTCGATCACGAGGCGGTACATGTCGACGATGTACAGCGCGCCGTCGGGGCCGGCGCGCGCTTGCACGGGGCGAAACCAGTTGTCGGTGCTGGCGAGGAACTCGGCCTGTTGCTCGTCGTCGGCGCGCAGGCCGGCGAAGGTGACGCCGCGCGGCTCGAGGCGCAGGCGGTGCACGAGGTTGTGCACCGGCTCACATACGAACGCGTTGCCGGTGAACGCCGCGCCGAGCAAGTCGTCACGATAGATCTCGAGGCCGCATGCCGACGTGACGCGACCCAGGCTCAGGGGATCGTTGAAGCGGCTGAGCGGCGCGCTGATCGGGTGCAGCTCGGTGGGATCGTCATCGGCCGCCACCGCGACGCGCGGATCCGGTGCGGCGAAGTGCGGGTTGCGCGCGAGGTAGTGCTCGGGCAACGGGAACTGCCACACCGGCGTGCCGCTGTCGCAGCCGAACCAGTTGCCCCAGTCGTCGCGCGCGCGACCTTGCTGGCTCAACCCCGCAGCCGGCTCGATCACGAGCGCATCGGGGCGCATGCGGAAGTCGCGGTTGCTGAGGGCGATCGGCGCACCGCCGCGCCCGCGCACGCTCGCGCTCAGCAAGCCGGTCGCGCCGTACACATGGTGGTCGAGGCCGAGCGAGAGGCTGTTCACGCGCGCCTGGAAGTTGTCGGTCGCGAAGCCGGTGAACAGCACCTCGCGCCGGTCGGCGCGATCATCGCCGTCCTGATCCTCGGCGTACAGGATGTCAGGCGCCGCGCACACGAGCACGCCCCTCTGCCAGGCGGTGACGCCGGTGGGAAACGGCAGGTCGTCGAGGAACACGGTGGCATGATCGTAGACGCCGTCGCCATCGGTGTCGCGCAGCACCTTGATGCGACCGCCCGGCTTGCCGCACAGATCCATGCCGGTGGGGTAGTCGCGCATCTCGCACACGTAGAGCTTCTGGTCGAGCGACCAGTCGATGGCCACCGGACTCTCGATCAGCGGCTCCGCGGCCACCAGCTCGACCCGCACGTCGGCGCGGGTGCGGATCGCCTGCAACGATTCCTGCGGCGAGCGCGGCGCGGGCTGCCCGCGCCGCGCTTCGGCGGACGCGAACGCGCGCGGCAGCTGCGCGCGCACCGCGGCCACCACCAGGTCCTCGACCGGCGGCGCGAGCCTGGCGGGTCGATCGTAGTACACCATCGCGTCCTCGGCTTCGTAGCCGCCCTCGGCGAGGATGCGCCGCGACGGGATGTAGCACGGGACGTCGTTCGCATAGGCGGTGATCCACAGGCGCGCGGGAGCGAATTCCCACTGCAGGCGCCGCGCGTAGTCGACCACCACCTCGCCGGCGAGGAACACCATCGCCAGCTGGTCGCCGAACGCCCACGTCTGCACGCGGTAGGGCAGTGCGGTCGGCAGCGGCTCGCCCCGGGCGAGCCGCTCGAGCTGGTGGCGCGCGTGATGGCCCACGGCGCCGGCGCGCCTGGCGCGCTCCTGCCATTGTGCCTCGGTGGGCAGCGCCGCGAACGGCAGCTCGATGCGCTCCAGGCGGCACTGCGGCGCCGACGTGACCGCGGTCATCTCGCCGGCGAGCAGCCGCGTCACCTCGGCCGCAATCGCGCGGCCGTGCTGGCGGGCGAGTTCGAGCCCGGTGCGCGGCTGCGGATTGGCGTCGCCGGCGCAACCGATCGTCACCAGCGCGACGCTGCCTGCGAGATCCTGCTCGATCGTCTCGGCGGCGTAGCCGGCCCAGTCGCCGCACACCTCGTTGTCCTCGCCGCCGAGCGTGGTGCCGTGGCAGGCGTAGGTGGTCAGGATCGCGACCGGCTGCGCGCGTTCGCCCAGCACCGCGAGCAGCGGCAGCGAGCGGTCCACGGGCCCGTCCTTGGCGCGGCGGTTGGCCGCGAATGCGACCGAGCCGCGCGCGACTGCGAGCCGCACCGGCTGCCACGACTGCAGCGCTTGCGCACCCGCTTGCACCAGGCGATCGATCAGCGCGTGGCTGTAGGCCTCGATGTGCGCGCGATGCTCGGCCGGAAGATCCTCGCCGAACAAGGTCGGCAAGTAATCGGCGACGCAGGGCGCGGTGTGCGAGTGCGTGACGGCGAGCGTGAAGCGCTCGCGCTCAAGACCGCACTGCTGTGCGAGGCGCGCGGCGACCGCGTCGGTGAGCGAGCCGGGCACGCCGCACGCATCCACGGCGATCACGAGCACCGGCGGGTCGCGCTCGTGGCGCAGCGCGAGCGCGCGCGCGAACAGGTGCTGGGCAACGCGCGTCGCCTCGGCGCGCCGGCTGCCGTAGCCGCTGAGGCGGATCGGCAGGTCGGGCGTGATGTCGACTCTGGCGACGCCAGCGGCGATGCCGCTCGCCAGCGCCAGGCTCGTGAGCAGACCGGTGATCATCGTTCCCCCTCGAGAGCCGGCAAGAGCCGCATCGCCTTGCGCGTCAACGTCGTGATCGGCAGCTGCGCGCGCTGCCGCGCGCCGAGCAGCAGGGTGGCGCCATCGGCAGCCGCGTGCCAGCGGCGCAGGGGTGCGTGGTACACGTCGAGCCGAATGCGGTAGTGCAGGATCGCGTGCCGCACGGTGCCGACATGCATGGCGCTGCCCTTGATCGTCGCGCCGAGCCCGCGCAGCATCTGCTGGACCACGTCCTGACTGCGCGCCGCCGCCACGAGCTCGGTGGCGGGAATCTCCCACTGCCCGCCGAGCCGTTCCTGCTCGGGCCGCCGTCGCAGCACGATGTGGTCGGCGCGCGCGAGGATCACGCCGGCGAGGCGCAGATCCTGCGTTGCCTTGCGCGGGCGCGCGCGCGGCAGCTCGTGCGCGCGCCCCAGCCGCCGTGCGGCGCAATGGAGCTCGACCGGGCAGCTCGGGCACTGGGGATCGGCCGGCGTGCACAGCCGGGCACCCAGCTCCATCAACGCCTGATTGTGCGTTGCCGGATCGTGTTGCGGCACGAGGCGCGCGGCTGCGGCCCACAGCTGCTCGTTCGCGTGCGCACTTCCGAGCGGCGCCTCGATCAGCACCAGCCGCGCCAGCACGCGCGCGATGTTGGCGTCGACGATCGGCAGCGGTCGATCGAACGCGAAGCCCAGACCGCGCCGGCGGTGTAGCGACCGATGCCCGGCAGCGCGAGCGCCGCCGCCATGTCGCACGGGAAAGAACCGCCGTGATCGCTGGCGATCGCGCGCGCCGCCGCGTGCAGGTGGCGCGCACGGCGATAGTAGCCGAGCCCCGACCAGGCGTGCAGCACGTCGTCCTCGCTCGCGCGCGCGAGCGCGTGCACGTCGGGGAACCGTGCGAGGAAGCGATGGTAGTGCGGGATCACCGCCTCGACCGTGGTCTGCTGCAGCATGATCTCGGAGATCCAGATCGCGTAGGGGTCGCGGGTGCGCCGCCAGGGCAGATCACGATGCTGCTTGAGATACCACGCTCGCAGGCTGGTGCGGAAAGCCTCGGGGTCGATCGTGGCGGCTTCTTCGATCACGCCGGGATGATCGTACAAGGGCGTGCCGCCATCAAGGGACCAGCGTCCATGCGCGGGCGCGGATGGTTTTTCGCGAACCGCCGGTGCGGAGCATTTGCTGTTTCACCGCCGGGCGCGCGGCGGCTGCCCTGGGGTCGGCTGCCGTGCGCCGTTCCCTGCAGTCGATGCGGAGTGCGCAAGCCACCATCGCATGGTCTTGCCAGCAGTGTGCGGGAGCGATTGAATGGTCGGGTTCGGTTGCATCGCAGTCCCTTGGATCGTGGACAGCGCGTTCGCGCTGGGGAGGAACTCAATGAAGACCCTCGTACTCGCATTCGTCTCGGCACTCCTGGTCGGCCCGCTGATGGCGCAGGCCCCGACCCCGGCGGCGAAGCCGGCGGATCAGGGCACCACGGTGAAGCCGCCGATGGAGAAGCTCACCGTGCACGGCGGCATGGCATCGATCGCCAAGGAGCATGCGTTCGAGGTCGTGCTGCACAAGGACATGGCGCTCGTCTACCTGTACAACATGAAGGGCGAGCTTCGCTCGAGCATGTCGCGGGCGCAGCGGGCGACGTGCTGCTCAAGCTGAAGGGCGGTCCGGAGAAGAAGGTCGAGCTGAAGCCGGTGACCGGCATCGCTCCGGGTCGCGACTATCTGAAGGGAACGACCGAGATCGCACCGATCGCCAAGGACCCGCTGCCGGTCACGATCAAGATCAAGGGCTTGCAGGGCACCGAGAAGGAAGTGTCGTTCGACCTCTCGTTCACGGCGCTCTCCCCGGTCGTGAAGTACACCTGCGAGCACTGCAAGACCGGAGGCGGCCGACCCTGGCGATTGCCCTGGGTGCAAGGCGCCGCTGGCGAAGAAGATCGCCGAGCAACCGCACGCCCAGAACTGAGCGATCTCGTTGCGCCTGCTCGAGGAGGACGGCTCTGGCCGTCCCTCCTCGCATGCAACGGTGAGTGCGGGGAGGCCAGCCGTGGGTGCCGATCAACGTGGTGGTGCCGGCGCGAGCGGCAGCATCGGGTCGCGCGGAGTCGGCTTGCGCACGCTGCTCGTCTCGTTGCTCGCCCTGATCGTCCTGAACCCGTTCCTCGAGGGCAGTGTTGCCGGGCGGATCACCATGCTGCTCGTGTCGTCGGTGGTGATCCTGTCGGGCGTGTGGGCGGCGAGCCGGCGAGCGCCGCGGCGTGGCGATTGGCATCGCCCTGGCAGTGCCAGCCCTGGCCGTGCGCTGGAGCGAGATCCTGTTCGACGCTGGCAAACCGCCGTCCCTGTCCGAGAACCACGGTCTGCTGAACGCGGCGAGCGTGCTCCTGTTCCTGGTGTTCCTGAGCCAGCACCGTGGTCGTCGTCTCGCGGCGCGTCCTGCGCGCTCGCCGCGTCACCGCCGACGAGCTGTGTGGGGCGCTCAGCATCTACGTCATGATCGGCATCATCTGGGGCTCTGTGCCTGGACTGCTCGAGATCCGATCCTGCACCTGTTCCGCATCGGCGGCGAAGCGCTGACGATGTCGCACCTCGTCTACTACAGTTTCCGTCACACTCATGACCGTGGGTTACGGCGACATCGTGCTGAACAACTCGTTCGCGCGGTTGTTCTCGGTGCTCGAGGCGATGACCGGCGTTTTCTACCTCGCCGTGCTTCATCGCCCGGCTGGTGAGCGCGTATGCGCGCGACCAGCAGTCGTGACCAGGCGGGCGGTTCGATTCAACGATCCAGCGGCGACGCGTCCGGCAGCGCCACCACCGGCAGCAGCAGGTGCGACGGTCGGTCGGGCCCGTGGCAGATCGTCTGCTGCGCCACGCGCGTGATCGCGGATCGGCCAAACGCCTCGCCCGTGTTCGGATTGCGATCGAACTGCGGGAAATGGCTGCTCGTGATCAGCACCTGCACGCGGTGGCCGGCGAGGAACACGTTCGCCGTGCCGATCAGGTCGAGGTCGAGCTCGTGCACCTGGCCCGGCTCGAGCGAGGATGATCCGTGCCCAGACGATAGCGAGCGCGCAGGATGCCCTCGGCGATGTTCACCGCGAAGCCATCGGCGTGGACGTCGATCAGCTTGACGACGAAGTCGGTGTCGGGCGCGTCGCTTGCCGCGAACAGCTTGAACGCCACCGGGCCCGCGATCGCGAGCGGCCTGGCGAGCGGCGCGCTCGTAGGAGAGCACGTCGGCGCGCGAGCCGAGCGGGCGTTGGTCCTTCGGTCCGGCGATCGGGGTGCCGCAGCAGTTGTTGCCGCCCAAGGTCGCCACCGGGTCGTTCGGATCGTAGGCGAAGCGATCGGGCCGCCTGCCAGCTCCGGCACGTGCGCCGAGCCCGCCGCACTCCTGCAGGTAATACCGCGTGAAGCGCGTGCCGGGGATCGGCCAGTCGCTCTCCTGGATGCCAGCGGTTCACGCCCATGTAGAACAGCGTGATCGGCGGCCCGCGCTCGATGCCGTCGTCGATGCCGCGCAGCCAGTGGTCGTACCACTGCTGCTCGCGCGCAAACCAGTCGAGGCCGCGGCGGCGCCGAAGTCGACGTCGCCCAGCTTCTGGCCGAGCCATGGCCCCACGGCCCGATGATCATCCTGGTCGCCTGGCGCGCCAGCTCGGTCGCACCGTGGTGACGCACGCCGGTGAAGCCGTGGATCGTGCCAGCGAGGAAGATGTCGAACCAGCCGCCGATCGTGTGCACCGGCACGGCCACGTTGCCGAAGTGCTGCTCGTCGTCGATGGCCCGCCAGTACTCGCCGTTGCTCGATGCGCGATCCAGTCGCGATAGTGACGGACGGGATCGTGCGCGCTCGCGAGGTCGCCGTCGCAGAGCGGCAGGTGCCGCAGCACGGTGTCGTAGCCGAGCTCGACCGGCGCGAAGGCTTCGGTGTGCCACGACTGCGGCAGCATGATGCGATGCGGCATGCGCACCACCCCAGCCGTAGTTGAACGACAGGCGGAAGGCGCCGCCTTGCGTGATCCAGTTCGCGTAGATGCTGGTCGCCGCCACCTCCGAAGATCGTGACCAGGTGCGGCGGTGCGGCAGCGGCCGCGCGCCACTGCACGTGGCCCAGGTACGGTGCTCGCCCTGCATCGCCACCTTGCCGTTGCACCACGGCTGCTGCGGCCCACTCGATCGTGTCGTAGCCGTCGTCCGCTCCTGTGCCGGAACGGCTCCACACACTCCTCGACTCGTAGTGGCCGCGCACGTCCTGCACCAGACGGCGTAGCCATGCTGGGCGAAGCGGATCATGGTCGTGTGCACGCTATCGCGCTGTGTTCCGTACGGTGTGCGCACGACGGAGCGTGGGGAAGTGATCCGGCGCTTGCGGCCGGTACAGGTCGGCGTACAGCGTGATGCCATCGCGCATCGGCACCGCGCGATGGCGCTCGATCACGATCGGCCGACGGCAGCAGCACCCACAGCAGGCATGGCAGCATCGCGCACCTCCGATCCGCGCGCCGGCAGGTGGATCTGCGGCCGCGTGCAATCGCAAGATCGCTCGAGGGGGCAACCAGGCAACATGGTAGCGCAGCCGACCGTGGCGCCACTCGCTGCTCCGCGGCGGGATCTTGGCGAGCTCGGCTCCAGCATCGACGCCGACTGGCGAGCGAGGTTCGGTCGTCGATCCGCATCAGCTGCGGTCGCTCGCCACCCGGTCCTACAGCTTCTTCTCCACCGGGAACAGATTGGGATAGCTCGACTCGAGCAGCTCGTCGAAGCCCCAGTCGCGCACCAGCTTCCACAGGCGAATCTCGGCCGGGTACATGCTGCCCCAGAAGAAGTCGTTCTGGCGGAGGTCGGGCGGCGCGCCGCAGGGCGTGGCCGGGCCCTTGGCCCAGCGCACGCTCGAGAGATGGTTGAGCGCGTAGCGCACCATGTAGAACGCGGACTTCAGGTCGGCACGGGCGAGGTATTGCTCGGCAGCTTCGCAGTACGCGTCCATGAAGCTGTATGCCATCCAGTTGTTGTCCTCGTCCATGATGCGGTCGTCGCAGATGTCCATGCACATGCTGTAGTACTTCTTCTGCCGCTGGTTGCGCTCCCACGGCGCCAGGTGGCGATGGCTCGAGCACGCCGGGTCGAAGTTCTGGCAGCGCGGATCGAGGAACGCGTACCACTGCGCGAACGTCAAGCCGCCTTGCGCCAGGCGCAGGCTCGAGTAGTACGCCAGGTCGGCGATGCGCGAGCGATAGGCCGCCGGGAAGTCCTCGGGCGGCGGCAGGAACTCACGCACGGCGCCGAGACCCTTGGTGAGATGGAATGCGTCGATCACCTTCGCCATGCCGCTCTTGCTCACCCACGGGTAGCGCCGCGGGGCGCCGCTCGATGCCGTGGGGAAATCGCTGTCCTCGGGGTCGGCCTTGAACGGCGGCAGCAGCTCCGGATCGACCGTCCAGCCGCCGGTGCCGCACGGATCGTTGCCATCGATGCGGCGGCCGTTGAAGTCCTCGCAGTAGCTCAAGCCGTGCTCGAGGATCTCGTCCTCGATGTTCTGGCCGCTACCGGAGATGCGCCTGGGCGTGAGCAAGCTGCGCAGGAAGCCTTGCTCCTCGACGGTGCGGCCAATTCGATTGCCGATGGCGCGAATCCACAGGGTCTTGCCGACGTCCGCCATCCCGAGCGTGAAGTACGCCTGATGCGCGAGGCAATCGACGTCGAGCGGATTGCCGAAGAATGCCGCGCCCAGGTGGTAGCCCTTGTGGTCCTCGTGCTCGATGTCGATCTCCCACTTCTGCGTTGCCATCACCTGATCCTGGTTCTGCGCGCCATCGCCGAACCGAGCATCGTCGAACTGGCGCACGCCGAGCATGCTATGGAAGGTCACGTTCCAGCGCAGCTCGAGCAGATACCCCATCTGCCCGTGCAGGCCGAGCAGGAACTGGATGTACTGCTGATCCCAGTTGTTGAAGCCGCCGGTGTGGTTCGCGCCGATGAAGAACGGGTAGCGCAGGTCCTTGCGCGCCGGGTTCGAGTAGGCGAACGAATCGCTGGGCTGCAGGAAGCCGGTCTTCTTCCACTCGTCGTTGCGGTCGGCCACGGAGATCATCGCGAAGCGCCGCAGGCGACCGTCGTAGCTGGCGACGTCCGTGTAGATGCCCAGGTACGGGAACTGCTCCTGGCGTGCGAAGTTCACCAGGCCGTCCGCCGGGTTGAAATCGAAGTCGACGGCAAAGCTCTTGCGCAGGTTGGAGCGCCACGGAATCGACTTGCCATAGTCGTTGGTCGCGCGCCAGTCGGTGAGGGCGAGATCGACCATGGTGGAGTCGGTGTTCTGCGTGATGCACAACCCCAGCGGCTGCGCGTACTCGGGAAACGTGCCGCACTGCACGGCTATGCGAGTCTGGTCGACCGACACGGTTGCCGCGCACGCGAGCGGATACAGGTCGGGGTTGCCGTAGTGGCTCGAGTAGCGCGGATCGGGCTTGCCGTTGCTCGACAGCCAGTAGCCCTTGGTGCGCAGGTCGGTGCCGCCCGAGTTGACGTCGACGCGTTGGTTCTCCGGCCAGTACAGCTTCTCCCCCAGCCCCTGGTACTCCTCGCTCCAGCGCGCGGTCTTGAAGCCGACCAGCACGTCCGCCGAGTCGCCGTCTCGCGCCAGGTCGTAGTCGGCCATCTGCTCCGCGTCGCGCAGGAACGATGCCTGCGTGACGGAATCGGTCTTGCGGTTGAGCCGCAGGATGAGGCCGAAGCCCTCGTACGGGATGACGTAGTTGGCGAGCACGCCGTCGCGCTGATAGCTCCAGTTGGTGAGCATCAGCTCGCCCGCAACCTTGGCGCTGCCGGTGTGGAAGCACAGCCGCAGCTCGTACGCTTGCGGCACCGCCCCGGGATCGTCGCTCGGCATCAGGTCGCCGCGCACCACGATCTCCGCGCACGATGGACCATTCTTGACGATCTCCGCAGTGGCGGGACCGGCGGTCGAGCTCAACCGGTCGAGACCGATGTGGTTGTCGAATCGCCGGCGATCCATGTAGACCATGCCGTTGCCGGAATGATCGCGGAGCAGCTCGCGTCCCGCGCTCACCACGCTCGCGAACCGGAAGCCCCATGTCGGACTGGCCACCAGCGTGAAGCGGGCGGCACCGGTGTCCACGACCACCGTGTCGTTCACCAGGGCAGCGATCGGCGCCTGCGACCCGGTGAAGTCCTTCGCCGCCTCGACCAGGATCTGGAAGCTCTTGTTCGAGCTGCCGTCCACCTGATCGAGCACCAGCATGCCATGCGCGAGCATCGCGCGGCGGCGGTTCGGGTCGTCGCGATGATGCACTTGCAGCGCGTTGAACTGCTGCGCGACGATGCGCGGCCCACCCTTGGTCAGCATGGTTGCCTTCAGGTTGCAGAAGCCGTTGCCGTCGACCCGCACGTCGTCCTGCTCGGCGAGGTAGACCGGCACCACCGCCAGCGCGTTCATCGCATAGCCGGAGATCTCATCCGCCGGACAGATCGGCTTCACGTCCATGATCGCCGAGAACGGACCGCCACCCCCTTGCTCGTCGACCGTGATCGGCAGCACGTTGCTGCCGACGTAATCGCCGTCCCACGTGAAGAACTGACAGGTGAACAGCTGGCCGGGGCTGTTCGGCACCTTGCACGGGACCTCGGTGTAGTCCGACTTGGCGATGCGAATCGCCGTGAGCGCGCCCTCCGAGGCGATCAGCAGGCCGCCGCGCGCGCCGATCGGGTTCTTGATCTTGAGGATGACCGTCTGGCCGGGCTCGGTCTTGCCATCGACCCAGATCGTCGGCCGCTCCTCGGCGTGCGCTGCCGGCGCGGCGATGACGCACAGGACCATCCATGTGAGTGCTCGCAGGCCGCCATGATCGTGCTTGCTGGCCACAGCTGCTCCCCTCTGCCGACTCTCACCCGGCTGCATCCCGCGGCGTGCTGGTTCGGGCATGCGACGCCCGCGGCTCATGTGAGTTCGAATCGGAAAGGGCGATGCGGCACTGAAACTCTTTCCCTCGCTGGGACAGTGCCGGCGCTGTGCGAGGTTAGGTCGGGGCGAGGATCCCGCGCGCGCACCGGCAAGCGCCAGCGGCAGGCGACGCCGGCGGTGGGGCGACGTCTCAGTCGGGTTCCACCAGGCGCGTGGCCTCGTCCACGCACAGAGCCTCGGCGCGCGAGGTCTGGGCACCGAGATGGCCGACCAGGCAGTCGTAGTGGACCGCGCCGATCGAGTAGCTCTGCGTCTCCAGGCGCCAGTGTCCCTTCACCAGCTGATAGGTGTGCGTGTGCTCGTGCGGCGCCACCTGCTCGCCATCCTTCACCCCTTCGATCGTGTAGGTGGTGGTGAAGGTGACGTGCGCCGCGAACGGGATGTTGATCGAGCGCGTCTTGGCCACGGTTGCGGTGAGGTCTGCGACCACGAAGTTGCGCACGGCGAGGAACGAGGTGCGCGTCTCGCCTGGCGAACGGCGCGCCACGTAGTAGTGCTCCGCATCGGGCACGAATCGCCATTGCGCGAGCGGCTGCAGCACCTCGCGCGCGAACAGGTCGCGGGCGCGCGCCTCGGTGATGCGCAGCGTCGTCTCGAGCGGCAGCGACGGCTCGATGGCGCGTGGCGCTGGACGCCGATCACAGGCGGCGCCGGCGAACAGCGTGAGCACGAGAACGCTGCGGATGTGCATGCGGCTTCCTTCGCTCGAACCGATGCTCGTGTGGTCGGCGATTCTGGGCGCACGAGCTGAGGCATAACTCGGTGCGCTGCCGTGTCCGCTCGCCGCACAGGCGCCGCATCGTAGCAAGAACAGCTCACACCCACTGGCTCGCCAACCGATCTAATTCTGGATTGCAACGCGAGGTCAGAGCCGAGAAAGGCGCGCGATCGCCATGCGTGAAGAACAACCCAGCGATCGGGAAGGTGGCATCGATGACGATCTCCTGTTCGTCGTCGAAGACCTGGTGGACGATGCGGCGCAGAAGCCGACGCGGGCCCCGGCGCATCGAGCCGGCGCGCGCGCGCCGAGGCGCGCCGAGCCGAAGGCCGAACGCGTGCTGCGCGGGCCGCAGGAAGTGCGCGTCATCATCGGCAGCAAGCGGCCGCGCAGCCCGCTCTACGGCAAGCTGGCGCGGCACGCGGCCTTGCTGGTCGCAGTCGCGATCCTGGTGATGCTCGCGCCGCGCGGGCTCGGCCTGCTCGAGCACACGCGCTGGGCGCGCTCGCGGCATGGGCAGCAGGCGGCCGCGCCGGCGGCGGTAGTGCACAAGGCGCCACCACCGGCGACGGCGCAGCACGTCGCGGACGGTGATCAGGCCAGCGCACCATCAGCCGAGGCGCAGGGCGGCGACGCGGCGCCGCCGTCGCGCAACCAGACGCTCGCCGAGGCGGCGAGCAGCGAGCTGGCGGCCGCCAGCTCGGCGGCGATCACCACGGCGCCCGCCGGCGAGCAGACCTCGGAGAAGACCGCGAAGGCGAGCTCGAACCCGCGCGAGCAGACCATCGACGAGTTCGTCGCCCAGCTCAATACCGAGCAGCGCTCGAGCCTCGAGGCACCCCCGGCCGAAGAGCCGGCCAGCGAAGCGACCACCACGCAGAGCCATGACACGATCGTCGAGCTGAAGAACGGCAGCCACTTTCGCGGCACGGTGAAGAAGATGACCGACGAGCAGGTGATCCTCGCCTACGCGCACGGCCAGTACACGTTCGCGCGCGCCGATCTGAGCCGGATCATCCCGCCAGGCTCGCGCGAGTACTTGCCGCTGGAGACGTTCCCGGAGGCGGTGGTGCGTCTCAAGGGCGGCGGCCGCTTCAAGGCGCACGTGCTCAAGGATTCCGAAGCGAGCATCGTGCTCGGCTACAGCGCCGGCAAGCTCACCTTCCCGCGCAGCGAGGTCGAGGCGATCGAGTATGCGAAGCCCGACGACGCGCCGTTCAAGGCGGAGCTGCCGAAGTTCGATTTTCCGGAGCCGGCCAAGACCGAGCCCGCACCCGCCGACGCGCCGGCACCGGCGGCGGGTGTGCCGGAAAGCAGCGGCTGAGCGAGCGCTCATGAGGGAGTCCCCGGCGCTGCGAGAAACGCGAACCGGCGTGCTCCGAACCGCTCGACGGTGCACGCCGGGTCGCAGGCTCCCTCGCGGCTGAACGGAGGGGCTTCGATTTCTCAGTGCTCTCCCTTGGCTCCCTGCTGCTCGCCCGACTTGACGGGCTGGGCCAGCAGCTTCTTCACTTCCTCGGGAACCGCCACCTTGCTATCTCCCGAATCGTGCAAGGTAACGGCGCGCGTGGTCTTGATCTCGCGGCCCGACTGACCGGCTTCCGTCGAGGTGGTGACCTCGTACTTGTCGACGCGGCCCGCGGCGCCCACCCACAGCTTGATCGCACCGGTCACCTTGCGGTTGTCCTCGCCGCCGCGCATGCGATTGAAGCGACCCGCGAGCTCCTTCGCCGCATCCGCAGTCAGGTTGCCCGTGAACACCTTCGCGCCACCCTCGTCGGCGACCTTGAGGCCCTCCACCTTCTTGTCGATGCCGTCGAGCATCGTGTGCGGTGCCGCCACGGTGCGCAGCATGAACGCGCCGCGGTTCATGCCGCCGCCCTGGCCGCCGCCACCACGCCCGCCGCGCCCGCCCTCGCCGCCCTGGCCTTGACCACCGCCACCCTGCGCGCCACCCTGGCCTTGCCCGCCGCCACCCTGGCCTTGCCCGCCGCCGCGTCCGCCGCGCGCGGGCATCTCGAGCGCCTTCCACTCGCTGCCTTCCTTGACGATGAGCTTGTCGCCGTCCTTGAAGGCCTCGATCTCGCCCGCGACCAGGTGGATCGGACCGTCCGCCGTCACGTCGCCCTTCACCGGCGGTCGATCTGCCCCGCCGCCGCCGCCCGCGCCGCCGAAGTCGGGCATGCCTTCCATCGTCACCTTCATCTCGAACGAGTAGGCCTTCTTCTCGAAGGTCTTCTTGATTGCCGCGCCGAGATCCGACGCAGGGGTTTGCGGCAGAGCCAGAGTCGTGCACGTCAGCAGTGCGAGTGAGACCAGCATGAGTTTTCCTCCGACGAAGAAGCTAGCGAAGAAGCTAGCGAAGAAGCTAGCCAACGAACAAGCGAGCCCAGAACCATCGAACCAACAAGAGCTGGCAAGCAGACCATGGCGAGGCAGACGAGCGGCCATTCGCCAGTGCAGGCCGTGGCAGGAGGGACAGCCAACCCCGAACCACGTGCCATCAAAAACTTGATCCACGGCGGCACGCCAGGCTTTCCTCGGCGCCATCGCCGCGGCAAACTGGGCCGGGAGGCATATCCATGGGTCAGCATCGGGTGATTCGGGCAGTGGTGGGATTCTCCGTGCCATTGGGCCTGGCGCTCTGCCTCGCCGCCTGCCGCTCCGCGGCGAGCATCGAGGAGCGCGCTGCCCCGGCAGCCGGCAAGCCGGTCCCCGCGCCGAGCGTGCCCGATCCATCGCCGCCCGTTCTCCCGCAGGCAGGGGAGGAGACGCCGATGAAGGGTGGCGAGCTCGTGTACGTGACCGGCGTGCGCGCGCCCGCCGCGATCCTCTCGGGCGAGACGCTCGTGGCCACCGTGCAGGGCAACCTGCCGACGCCGGCGTGGAAGCTGACCGACGTCGAGGTCGCGGTCGTGGCCGCGCCCAGGCCAGCGCGCATCCAGCTGACGCCGCGCGCCCAACCCCCCGAGCCCGGCGTGATCTCGGTGCAGATGCTGCAACCCTTCGAGCGCAAGGCCGAGGTCAAGGATCTCGCCGAGGGCTCCTACCTGATCGTTGCCCGCGGCCGGGACCAAGGCAGCCGCGGCAACCAGAGGGTGGAGGTGCTGCCGCTCAACACCGTGGTGTTCCTGCACACGCAAGGAGGGATTGCCGGCATCGAGCGATCGATTCGTGTCACCGCCGACAAGCGGGCGCGACTCGAATCGTCGCGGCAGACCGAGCCCAGGGAACGCGAGCTGGACGAGGCGGCCTATGGAGCGGTTCTCGACGCGCTGCGCGCGCTGAAGAGCGACGCGCGCTCCCAGAACTCGCCCAGGGGCGCGGACATGATCCGCTACGACCTCGCGTGGGTGGTGGACCACAAGCTCCTCCTGAGCAACCTCGACGATGGCACCCTGGGTGACGCCGAGCGCGCGGTCGCTGCCAGGCTGGACGAGCTTTTCTGAGGCGGCCCGGTTCGTGCTGATGTGGTGCCCGCTTGGCGGCTGGCAGGGTCGCCTTCCCGGCCGTTCGGGACGGCGCGGCCAGCGGTCCCTGGCACGAAACGAGCAAACTCGGCACGGTGAGTCGCAATGGCAAAGGCTCGTCACCTCGTTCCCATCCTCCGATCGCTCTCGGCGGCATCCTCCTGTTCTCGCTCGGCAGGTACCTGTTCGAAGACCGGCCCGAGCCAGTGGGGAGTGGGCCGAGCCCGAGCACACCCCCGGGCGACACCACCACCAGCCCGGCGCCGACCGCCGCCATGCCGCCTGCGGAAACCGTGGAGCCGAGCCGGGTCGAGGCAGCTGCCGTGCCGGCCCTGCTGCCTGGCGGCGCGCCCCCGACCGCCACCGGCCAGATCACCGGCCGGGTCCTGTTCGCATCACGGGGGCCCGCGGCCGAGGCGGTGGTGCGGCTCACGCGACGGCGGCCGCCGCTCGCCGTGTTCACCTTGAACCTCGCCGACACCGACCAGGATCGCGACGGGCCGAACGATCCGTCCAGCGCGCCGGAGCCGCCGCTGGCCGAGACCCGCACCGCGGCCGACGGCTCTTTTCAGTTTCCAAACGCACCGGTGGGCGAGCTGTTCGTCGCCGCCCTGCTCGGATGGCGCGCTCCACCAGCGCGCCCAGGGTCAAGCTCGCCGAGGGCGGGCGCGAAGCAGTGGAGGTGGTGCTCGAGGATGGCGGCGCGATCGAAGGTACCGTCATCGACGCCGCCGGCCAGGGCTGGCTGCCGTGGATGTCGCGCTGGCGGAGCCATTCAATCCGTTCACCATGATGAGCGGCGGCCATCTCCGCGTGCCGGCGCGCGCGCTCTCCGACGCCGCCGGTCGATTCTGCTTTGCGGCTGTTCCCGCTGCCGCGGGCTACGTGATCACGGCACATCCCGCCGCGCTCGCCCCGGGCTCGGCGGACAACGTCGAGGTGTCGGTCGGCGCCACCACCAGGGTCACGTTGACGCTCGTGCCCGGCGCGCGGATCACGGGCAGCGTGCGCGGCGAGGATGGTGCCGCGGTTGCCGACGCGCGCGTCACCGCGTTCCGAACCAAGGGCGGCCTCTTCAACATGATGACCGAGGGGCAGCGCTCGTTCATGGCCAACGCACAGACCGACGCAGACGGGCGCTTCACGATCGACCGGTTGCATGCCGGCGACTACCGGGTGATGGTCGTGCCGCGCACGCACGAGCCGCCCGAGTCGCAGAAGGTCACGCTCGCCGAAGGCGAGGTGAAAGAGCTCTCGTTCCTCGCCAAGGCTGGCTTGACGGTGAGCGGGGTGGTCCGCGAGGCCGGCGGCGACGGCCAGCCGCTCAAGGGAGCCAAGGTGAGCGCCACCCAGGCCCAGGGAATGTTTGGCTGGCCGGGAGCGGATCAGGCGATGCGCGGCGAGGACCGCGGTGTTGCCACCGATGAAGCTGGCCGCTTCCAGTGTGCCGGACTGCCCGCGGGCGAGCTGCGCCTGAGCGTCAAGCTGAAGGGGTTCCTCGCGCACGAGCGCAAGGTGCACGCAGGCGACCAGGACCTGCAGGTCGAGCTCGAGCGCGCCGGTTCGATCAAGGGGATCGTGATCTCGACCGTCGATTCGGAGCCCGTGAAGCAGTTCCAGATGGCGCTGCGCAAGCAGGGCGGCGGCGGCTTCAACTTCGCCAACATGGCCGACATGTTCGAGCGACCGCGGCGGTTCGAGACCAAGGACGGCGTGTTCGTGGTGGAGGATCTCGATCCCGCCAGCTACACGCTCACCGTCACCGCCACCGGCTTCGCCCGCCAGGTGAAGGAGAACGTGGCGGTCGTCAAGGCGCGCCAGACCAAGGGCCAGGTGATCTTCCTGCAACCGGAAGGGTGGATCCGCGGCCAGGTGATTGCCGAGGACACGGGCAAGCCGCTCGCCGGCGCGCGCGTGCTGCGCAAGGCGAAGGACACGCCGTTCGGCGGCATGTTCGCGATGCTCACCGAGAGCTCGAACGTCGTGACCGATGCCGATGGCAAGTTCCGCGTCGGCGGGTTCGGCACCGAGAAGGTCACGCTCGAAGCGGTTGCCGATGGCTACGCGCGCAAGACCAGCGACGAGATCGAGGTGACGGCCGGACGCGGCGTCGACGACGTGCGCATCGTGCTCGATCGCGGCTGCGGCGTACGCGGCGTCGTGCTCGGTGCTGACGAGAAGCCCCAGGTGCGTGCATCGGTGATCGCGCAGAAGCCAGCCGGCATGCAGATGGGCATGACCAGCAGCGACGTGCAGGGCCGCTTCGAGATCCTGGGACTCGTGCCGGGCGACTATCAGGTGATCTCGCTCGGCAGCGACTTCGGCGTCGACCCCGGCAACTTCATGGAGTCGGTGACGCAGGGCATGCAGATGGTGAGCGTGCACCTCGAGGCTGGCACCGTGAAGGAGGTCGTGATCCGCGCGCGCCAGGCTGGCGGGCGGCGCATCTTCGGCCGCGTGACCGCGGGTGGCGAGCCGGTCACGGGCGCGGTGATCTCGCTCATCCCGCGGGCCCAGAGCACCGAGGGCAATGCCGCGTTCGGCTTCCGCAGCACGCAATCCGGAGCCGACGGGCAGTACGAGATCAAGGACGTGTCGGCCGGCGAGTGGACGCTGCACGTCCAGTCGACGCAGGTCGTGGGCTCGTTCTCGAGCGAGACCGTTCCGCACGCGTTCACCATGCCTGCCGATCAGGACCTGCACTACGACGTGCAGCTGTCCAATTCCATGCTCGAGGGCGTGGTGGTGGCGCGCAGCGATGGACATCCGCTGGCCGGCGTGCGCGTGGTCCTCGATCGCGACGACACCGAGGAGCTCATGTCCCGCCGCCGCGGCGAGACGTCCACCGATAACGACGGCGTGTTCCGGTTCAAGAACGCGCAGCCCGGGCGCTACTCGGTGGCCGCCGGCGGCGCCGGACTGTTCACGCCGGCAGCCACCGGCTCGTTCGGCATGCGGCGGCTGCGCGGGCTCGAGCTGCGCGAGGGCGAGAACCTGCGCGGTCTGCGGCTCGTGCTCGAGCCGGGCGCCGTCCTCGACGGCAAGGTGCTCGCTGCCGACAACACGCCGGTGAGCAGTGCCGCGGTTTTCTTGCGCGACGATACCGGCGTGGTGATCAACCCGCTCTCCGAGGTGGCATCCGACGAGACCGGCGCATTCCAGATGAACGGCGTGGCGCCCGGTCTCTACACCCTGCACGTGCGTGCGCGCGCGTTCGCGTTCGCCACCCAACCGAACGTGCGCATCACCGCGGGGGCGACCAACTCGGTGACGGTTCGGCTCGAGAAAGGTGTCGACGTCTACGTGCGTCTCACCGGCGCCAGCGGCGAGGCCGTTCGCGGCGCGTTCGTCGAGCTGCTCAACACCGACGGCGAGACGCTCTCGGCGTACATTGGCATCGAGGATCTCGCCAACATGCTGTTCGAGGGAGGCAAGGAAGGACGCTATCACGTCGGCATGTTCGCGCCCGGCGCGTACCGGGCGCGAGCACTCGTTCCCGGCAAGGGCAAGATCGAGAAGCCGATCACGCTCGCCGGCAGCGAGCAGACCATCGACATCGACGTCGAGAAGGAGCTCGAGAAGGCCGGCAACTGAGCGCGCACGTCAGTCCGCCGCGACACCGGTCCGGTTCGCGGCCTCGGCCTCGCCCACGGCCGCGAGGATCTCCGCCTCGCGCGCATCGACGATCGCCCGGATCGCCGGCCAGTAGCGCTCGACCTTGGCCGGACCGACGCCATGCAGCAGCGCGAATGCCTCGGCGCTGCGCGGCCGCTCGCTCGCGATCGCCGCGAGCGTGCGATCGTGGAACACCGTGTAGCGCGGCTGGCCAGCGCCAGCGGCCACGTCCGCGCGCCAGGTCCGCAGTCGCTCGAGCAAGATCGCATCGATCGGGCTCGCGTGCTGCTCGAGCGCCGGCGCCGCGCGCGCATCGGCCGTCGCGAGCGAACGCAGCCGGATCGCCATGCGGCCGTGCACGACCTCGCGCCCCAGCCGCGTCAAGGACAGCGTCGGGTACTCGCCCTTGCCCTTCGCCACCGCGCCGAGCGCCACCAGCTCGTCCAGCGCCGCGGCCGTGGTCTTCTGCGATTGCTCGCCGAGGATGCCGAACACCGAGAGCTGCCGCAAGGGTGCGGTGATCTCCTGGCTGGTGGAACCGTGCAGCACCTGGACGATGCGCTGCTTGCCATATTGACCCTGCATGCGGCCCACGGCCGAGAGGATCTTCTTCACGATCGTGTCCTCGCGGTCGACGCACGCCGGCGAACGCTCGGCGGCAGCGACCGGCGCCGGCGCCGCGCAGCGATCGCATCGATCGCAGCGTCCGACCGGCGCACGGCCGGTGAAGTAGCGCAGGATCGTGTGGCGGCGGCAGGTCTCGTCCGCCACGAAGCTCACCATGTCCGCGAGCCGCTTCAGCTCGCGCAACCGGCGCTGCTCGAGCGGCGCATGAGCTTGCGCCAGACGATCTTCCCAGCTCTCGCTCGCGAGCAAGCGGATCACGCGCCCACGCATCGCCGGCACGTACTCGATCGCCTGCGACTGATCGAGCTCGCGCAGGCCGCGATGGACGTCCATCGCGGCGATGCCCGCCGCCTCGGCGAGCGCGAACTCGTCCACCTCGATCCACGCCGCGGCGCCGAGCGACCGCAGCGCGTCGAGCAGCTCGCTCGCGATCGCGCTGCACTCATGGCCGTTCGCCGCACCGGTGAGCGCGACCTGCGCATGGCGCGCACCGAACGCGCGCTCGATCAGATCCGCGTCCTCGAGGATCTTGAGCGCCGCCGAGATCGAGGCCTCGGGCGCATCGGCGCCGGCGAGCTGCTTCAGGTCCATGTTCGACAGGCTGATCGCGCGCGTGCGCCGTGATCGCAGCGCCAGGAACACGCGCCGCACGAGATCGAGCTCGGGATGGCTCGCCTCGATCAGGAAGCGTTGCACCGCGGTGTCGCTCGGGTGGAAGTAGAGCTCGCAATCCGCCGGCTGTCCGTCGCGGCCGGCGCGGCCGATCTCCTGGTAGTATGCCTCGAACGATCGCGGAATGCCGTGATGCACGACGAACCGCACGTCCGGCTTGTCGATGCCCATGCCGAACGCGTTGGGGGCCACCACCACCGGCACGCCGCCGCGCATGAACCCGTCTTGCACGGCGCGGCGCTCATCGTCGCTCAAGCCCGCGTGATAGCACCGCGCGGCGACGCCAGCTGCTTGCAGCTCGGCCGCGACGTCATCGCTGGCGCGGCGCGTGGCGGTGTAGACGATGCCCGAGCGCCGACCGATGGCGGCGACGATGCGCGGCAGCTTCTCGCGCCGCGCCGCCACCGCATGGCAGCGGATGAACAGGTTCTCGCGATCGAAGCCGAACGCGAACAGGCGCGGCGCGCGCAGACCGAGTCCGCTCGCGATGTCGCTCACCACGCCGCCCGTCGCGGTGGCGGTGAACGCGCCGACCGGCGGGTGACCGAGCCGCGCGATCGCCGGCGCGAGGAAAGTCCGGCCGAAAATCATGGCCCCACTGCGAGATGCAGTGCGCCTCGTCCACCGCGAACAGTGCCACCGGAACGGCCGCCAGCGCGTCGAGGAACGCCCGGCTGCGGAACCGCTCCGGTGCCACGTAGCAGATGCGAAAGGCGCCGCGCCGCAGGGCGGCGAGCCGCGCATGCTGCTCGGAGAACGACAGCGAGCTGTTGATGAACGTGGCGGCGATGCCGCGGCGTGACAGCTGATCCACCTGGTCCTTCATCAACGCGATGAGCGGCGAGACGACCAGCGTGATGCCGGGCAAGAGCAGCGCCGGCAGCTGGAAGCAGAGCGACTTGCCGGCACCGGTCGGCATGATCGCAACCACGTCGGTGCCCGCGAGCAGCGCGCGGACGATGTCCTCCTGTCCCGGGCGAAACTGCCGGAAGCCGAAGTGCTGCTCGAGCGCGCCGACGAGGTCGACCGGCAGCCGCTGGTTTTCCTGCTCGCGGGTAAGATGTGCTTGCATGGCCGTGAGACACTGAACCTAATGGAGCACCGCATGTCCTCATCGAGGGGACGAGTTCGGCACGCTCAGGTTACGGGAAATGGCGGTTCGCGACGGTTCGATGAATCCAGCGCCGGGAGCGGATGCTCACGGCAAGGTGTGCGGCATCGACTGTCCGGTGCGCGCGGGTGGGTCTCGACGGGAGGCTGTGGCTTGAGCGTCGGCCGTCTGCTCCAGGTCATCGGCCTGCTCGCCGTGGGCAGCGGTCTCATGTTCGGTCTGTACTGGCACGGCTACGCGCGCGCCGAGTGGGTCGAGCTGTCGGGATTGCTGCTGGGAGTCGTGGTGTTCGTCGCCGGCCATCTGCTCGACAGGCGGCGGATGCGCTAGGGCGCGTTGGCACCGCACGGAAACGGTATCGGAAACGGCATCACGGAAACGGCATCCATAGTGGGCTCCTCGACTGCGTCCATCCCCACGCCCGACGAGCTGGCATGTGCCGCGGCCCGCTTGCGCGGCGTCGCGCATCGCACGCCGCTCCTGTCGCTCGCGAGCATGGCGCACGGCCGCTGCCGCGAGCTCTGGCTCAAGCCAGAATGCCTGCAGCGCGCGGGCTCGTTCAAGATCCGCGGCGCCTATAACCGCATCGCCATGCTGTCCGACCGCGAGCGCCGCCAGGGCGTGGTGACGTTCTCGTCGGGCAACCACGGTCAGGGCGTCGCACTGGCCGCAAAGCTGCTCGCATGCCATGCGACCATCGTCGTGCCGGAGGACGTGCTCGCGCCCAAGGCGGATGCGATCCGGGGCTACGGCGCCCGGCTGCTCAAGGCCGGTCACACGTCGGAGGAGCGCAAGCGCGTGGCGCTCGATCTGGTCGCGCGCGAAGGCCGCGTTCTCGTGCCGCCGTTCGACGATCCCGCCATCATCGCCGGGCAGAGCACCGTGGCGCAGGAGATCCTCGCCGATTGCTCCGAGCTGTCGGTGCTGCTCGTGCCGGTGGGCGGCGGCGGGTTGCTCGCCGGCAGTGCGCTCGCGGTTGCCGCCGCCGGCCGGCGCGTGCGTGTGATCGGCGTCGAGCCCGAATCGGCGAACTGCATGACCGCAGCCTTGCGCGCCGGCGCCGTGGTGAGCGTGCCCGCGTCCACGTCGATTGCCGATGGCCTGCGGCCCACGCGCGCCGGCGAGCTGACCCTGGGTGTCGCGCAGGCGAACCGGGTCGAGACCGTGCTCGTGTCGGAGGCCGCGATCAAGGACGCGATGCGCTGGCTCCTGTGGCGCGCCAAGCTCGTGGTCGAACCCTCGGGCGCCGTGCCGATCGCCGCGCTGCTCGAAGGCAAGCTCGACCTGCAGGACGAGTGCGTCGCCGCGATCCTGAGCGGCGGCAACGTCGATCCCTCCTTGCTGCGGGACGTGATCGGCTAGGCGAGGTGGGGCGAGGCCGTGACACCTACCCGCGAGGGGGTGAGATCGGACTCGATCAGGGTCTGTTCCGCCGGGTGGCCGACCGAGTGAAGCCCGCCTCACGGCGTGCCGCCTCACGACTCATCAGTCGAAGACTTCATGGCGTAGCTCTCCCGCGCTGATGGTGATGGACCGCACGGGCAGTGCCGAGTACTGGGACCAGACCTCGATGACGTACTCGCCGGGTGGAACGATCTGCAACTCGCTGCGCCCGTTCAGCAACTCACCTCGCCAGAGCGCGACTCCTGGAAGTCCAATCGTGAAGAACATCGGATCGTGTGTTGCGTCGCATTCGATGAGGACCTTGCCACCCGGCGCCAAGACCAAGGTGAGGTCCACACCGTCGTGCGCGGCACGCAGATCCACTCGGTGAACCGCGGTGTTGCCCGCCGGAGTGGACGCCATCGGCAGTAGCTGCCAGAGACAATGCCCTCGAAGTGGAATCTCCCCTCGGTCGTGGAAAATCCTCGCCGCGCAGCAATCCCGGTGTCGGGCTCTGCCGGCGCCAGCGAGACACTTGCCGTATCGCTCGGCGTGCGATGGTTCTCATCGACCACGGCTCCGTGCAGACTTCGCACGCAATTGCTGACGTCATGCGGTCATTTCTCCGCCTGTGCGTGCCTTGCCGCATGGATGAGCATCAACGGCCCCCGCGCCTCAAGGCTCCGGTGACAGCTGCTCGTCAAGGTGGGCCCGGTTCAGTCGATCTTGCCTGGATGGACGATCATCAACGAACCCGTCATCGGTGGCGTTGGACCGTTGCAAGGCGCCGAGTTCGGGTTCTGCATCGTGAGCGGCGACTTCGATGGCGATGGCACTACGGACGTGGCAGTGGCCGCCCCGGGACACACGACGTCGGACATTGCCCCGCCAACGACGTACGCATAGGGAGAAGTTGTGGTCCTTTTCGGGCCATGGGACTTCGCGGTCTCACCACCCTACGCCTCAGCACAGCGGATCGAAGAGGATCCGGCGCATCGGACGAATCGATCCCCAGAAGTGGGAGACCACTTCGGCTACCGGCTGGCTGTTGGCGATCCAAATCATGATGGTAATGACCTGGTCGTCGGTTCGCCCATGAGCATCGTCGTCAGCGGCGGTAGAGTACCCTTTGCTGGCGAGGCCTATGTCTACTGGGGTGCGGCCTCGCCACCAACGCTGCTGGCGAACTACACGGAGCTCAAGCACCCTTCGGGTCCGCACGCTGATGACTTGTGGGGTATGGACGTTGCCAGTGGCAACATTGTCGACGCGGTGGCGCCAGGATGCGACGACGTGATCATCGGTCGTTACAACGCCCCGTTGGGTGGCCTGGCGAACGCGGGCGACATCGTTTTGTTCGCAGGGCCCAGTCTCACCACCAGCTACGTGGTGGGTGAGCCCGGTGGTCCGGTGCTTGGCGCGGACTTTGGCTGGTCGATCGGTGTGGGGCGCTACGATGGCGACAGCCTGCTCGATCTTGCGGTGTCCGCGCCGGGAGATCCTGGCTCCAGCCCCTGCGTGGGACAGATCTTCATCTTTCCTGGTGCCTCCTTCCCTGCCTCGGTGGCATCGTTCGTGGCGAATCCACCGAGCTTGACCGCGGATGATCTATTCGGCTACGACCTGGTCTGGGGTGATCGAGACGGTGATGGCATCGACGAGCTGCTGGTTGGATCGCCGTGGTTCGATTACCATCAACCGGCGCCGCCCGGATATCGTGGCGAGGGGCGCTGCGTGCTGAAGAAGTTCACGGCTCCCGCAAATACAACCACCATCGATGATCCATCAGACGAGGAGCTCCCGGGCTCGTTCCTGCCGTACCGCTGGGGCCACGCCCTCGCGAGCGGCAGGCTGGATACGAACGCCAGGATCGACTTCGCGATCGGCAACGCGATGGCGACCTACCAGACGATCTCGCAAGCGGGTGAGGTGCGCGTGGTGATCTATCAATGAGACGCTGGGCCCAGGAACCGACCGAGGGACTCTCATGATCAGGCGGATCATCGTTGCGTTGGTGATGGTCGACCTCGCGGCTTTCGCCGCCACGGCGAGGAGCCAGGCGACGCTCTTCATGTTCGAGGGTGATCGTGTGGGCGATCAGCTCGGCAATGCGGTGAGCGCCCTGGGCGACATCGATGGCGACAGTGTCGGTGATCTCATCGTCGGCGCCTGGCAGAACGGATTGCCTGGTGACGGCGGATATGCCCGCGTGTATTCGGGCCGTGATGGGCATGTCCTCTTCACGTTCCATGGGGACAACTTCGATCCCTGGGGCGATGGAGATGCCCTTGGCTGGTCCGTGGCAGGGGCAGGCGATGTCAACGGTGACGGCGTGCCCGACATGATCGTCGGGTCTCCCTATGACGATCTGGTCAGCTTCGACAGCGGCAGCGCCAGGGTTTTCTCCGGCAAGAATGGCTCGCTCCTGTACACCTTCACCGGCACACCAGGGGACATCTCGGGGTTCGGGTGGGGCGTCGCCGGTCCAGGAGATCCAACGGTGACGGGTTCGCGGATCTTGTGGTGGGCGCGCCGCGTGACGACTCCTTCCAGCCATCGGCCGGTAAGGTGTGGTTCTTCTCGGGGGCCAACGGAGCGGTCATGGATGGGATCGCAGGCAGCAATGCCGGCGACACTCTGGGCTGGTCCGCCGCCGCGGCGGGAGACTTGAATGCTGATGGCTTCGCCGACTGCGTAGTGGGTGCGCCCGCGTTTGACTCCTTGGTCTTCCAGCGGTCGTGTTCTGGCGTATTCTGGCAAGGGCCGTGCGGTGCTGTTGAACCTCACGATGGGCTCACCGGCGACTTGCTGGGTTTCTCTGTGGCTGGTGTTGGCGATGCGAACGGGGATGGCGTGCCGGATATTCTCGCCGGCGCAGTTGACGACGGGAGCACTGGTGTCGAAGCTGGGTCGGCAACGCTGTTTTCTGGTCGGGATGGCAGTGCCTTATCCAGGCGGTTTGGCGAGCAAGCGAACGATCACTGGCTGGTCGGCTAGCGGCACAGGCGATGCGAATGGCGATGGACTTCCGGATTTGATCGTCGGGATGTTCCACACAACGCCACCCTCTGTCACCGGGTACGCCGCGCTGTTCTCGGGAAGGACGAGTCAGCGCCTGTACCGGTTCGAGGGAGACCTCACGGTCTATGATCAGTACGGTTATTCCGTGAGCGGCGCCGGGGACATCAACCGAGACGGTTTCGCTGACGTCATGATCGGCGTGCCGAACCATGATCCCTATGGCAGCGATTCCGGCGCCGCGCTCGTTTTCGCCGGAAGTCGCTGTTTCTCAATGCAGAGCCACGCTCGCCGAACGCTGGCCAGGTCGTCACGTTGACGGCACGGGAGCAATCCGCGGGCACCGAGTTGCTTCTGGTGGTGGTTGCCGTCAATGGCAGCCCGGTCTTCATGCCACTCGTGAAGGGCACCTTCGATGCAACCGAGACGTGGATGGTCTCCCACCAGGTTCCGCCGGGGATCAGCGGGATCACGGCCACGTTTCGCGTATGTCCGCAATGGCCCGTTCGCACCGGTGATCCACAGCGGCGACGAAACGATCAGCTTTCTCAATGAGTTCAATGAGGGCCTCTGTGCGACTTGTGCGGGCCATGACGGGTCATCGGTGTACTGCCTGGGCGTCTCCGGCCAACCGTCGCGCTGTGCGCCGACGCGATGGGCAAGGTGCGCGATGGGCGAACTGGCGGGGCGATTCGGTCCCGTTCGCACCCAGAGCGCCACCGTCCCACCAAGGCCTTCTCATGGAAAGAGCAGTTTCTGCGGATGTTTGATAAGTCTTTGCGTCGAGCACTGATTGATGCTCGTCGCAACCGTCCTCCGCGCATCACGGCGTCACGTCCGGCAGCGACTCGTCGATCACCTTGTGCAGCCTGGACGTCGAGACGTGCGTGTACACCTGCGTGGTCGACAGTCGCTCGTGGCCGAGCAGCTCCTGCACGAGGCGCAGGTCGGCGCCGTGGTCGAGCACGTGCGTGGCGAACGAGTGGCGCAGGGTGTGCGGCGAGGTGTGCGTGAGGATGCCCTGGTGGCGCGCGTACTTGAGGATCATGCGGCGCACCGAGCGGTCGCTCAGCGGGCCGCGGCGATTGACGAACACGTGCCGCTCGGCGCCGCGCTCCCGCTCGCGCAAGAGCTGCGCGCGCAGCGCCAGGTAGCGATCGAGCGCGCGCCGCGCGGGGGCCATCACCACGACCCGCTCCTCTTGCCCTTGCCCGTGACCTGGATGGTCTCGGCGGCATGACATTGGTCGATGACCAGCCCGACCAGCCCGGACACCCGCAGGCCGGTCGCGTACGGATCCGAGGATGGCGCGGTCGCGCACCGACTGAAAGTCTTCCCCGCGGGCGCCTCGACCAGCTGCGCGGCTTCCGACTCGCTCAGGTGGTTGGGCAGCTTGCGCGGCAGCCGCGGGTGCGCAAGCCGGCGGTGGGATCGACCGCGATCGCGCCGCTCCGCACCGAGAACCGGAAGAACACGCGGAACGTCGATAGCTTGCGCGCGAGCGACGTCGGCTTGCGCCTTCGCCGTCGCCGCCGTGGCGCAGGAACGCGAGGTACTCGCGCAGCAAGAGCCGATCGATGCGGCGCGGGTCGGCGCAGCCGCGCTCGCGCGCGAAGGCGAACAGGTGCTCGAGGTCGGCTCGGTACGCGCGCTCGGTGTGTGCCGAGACGGCGCGCAGCTCGAGGTGCTTCAGGAAATCCTCCAGCAGCTTCATGCGCGCAGGCCCTCGCCCGCCCCGCACGGCGTTGCCCGCCGCCGGGCGATCGGTTCCAATCTCTACCTGGCAAGCCATGGAACTACAAGACGCGATCGCCGCCATCGAGCGAGCTGCCGGTCCACTCGCGATCCAGGTGCACGACCTGGGTGCGGGCGCCGACCCGATCGACGTGAGCCGCTCGCTCGAGCGGGCATGGCTGCTGCTGTCGGAGCCCGAGCCGAGCGAGCGGTCGGGGCACGACATCATCGGCTTCGCACCGTTCCTCGAGCTGCGCGCGACGGGCGACGCCGTGGCGCTGAGCGCGCGCGGCACGACCTACCGCGGCCGCGCCGATGGCTTGCAGGTGCTCGAGCGTGTGCAGGCCGCGTTCGCCGGCACTCTCCCGCCGGACGATCTGCCGCTCGGCGCCGGCGCGATCGCGGTGTTCTCCTACGATCTTGGCCGCGCGTTCGAGGACGTTCCCGCCACGGCGCGCGACGACCTGAGCTTCCCGTGGCTGATCGTCACCTGGTTCACGGCCTATCTGGTGCGCCAGTTCGCACCGGCCGCTGGACGCTGCTCGTGACCGAGCTGCGCCCGGCGCTCTCGGCATCGCCGGCCGACCTCGTGGCCCGCGCCGCGCTGCCTCGCCCGCAGTGAGTCCTTGCGGTTCGCCCGGCGCGTGCCGCTGATCGAGCCGACGCGCACGTTCACGCACGCGCGCTACCTCGCCACCGTGGCGACGCTGGTCGAGGCGATTCACCAGGGCGACGTGTTCCAGGTGAACCTCGCACAGCGCTTCAGCGGACCGCTGCGCGCGGATCCGCACGAGCTGTTCGCGGCGCTGCGCGAGCGGTCGCCAGTGCCGTTCGCCGCGCTCATCGACGATGGTTCAGGTTCGTGCTCGGCGCGCCCGAGCGCTTCCTCAAGGTGACCGGCCGCGTGGAGGCGTGGCCGATCAAGGGCACCGCTCGTCGACGCCGCGACGCGGCCGCGGATCGCAGCGCGCGCCAGGCGCTGCTCGAGTCGGCAAAGGACGGCGCCGAGCTCGCCATGATCATCGATCTCGAGCGCAACGACCTGGGTCGGGTGTGCGAGCCGGGGTCGATCCGCGTGCGCGAGGCGGTGCGCCTGCAGACGCTGCCAAACGTCCACCATCTCCATGGCGTCGTCGAGGGGCGGCTCGCCGCGGGCACGGGGTTGGGCGACCTGCTGCGCGCGACGTTCCCGGGCGGATCGATCACGGGTGCGCCGAAGCTCGCGGCGATGCACATGATCGAGCGCTTCGAGCCGGTGCGCCGCGCGGTCTACACGGGGTCGATCGGCTACCTTGCGTTCGACGGCAGGATCGATCTCAACATCGCCATCCGCACCGTCCTGGTGGAGGGCGGCATCGCCCATCTGTCGGTCGGCGGCGGCATCGTCGCCGATTCCGAGCCGTCCGCCGAGTACCAGGAAATCCTGGCCAAGGCGGGACCGCTGCTCGACGCGCTCCGCTTTCGCGCGGCGGAGTCGTGAGCGCCCGCGATTGACTCGCGCCCGGGCCTCCCTACGATTGAGAAGGCCGGCGACGAGGCGACCCGGCGATGAGAAGGCCCGAGTCCTGGCACCTAGGAGCGTTGCCATGCAAGTGCTGTCCTGCGTGATCGCGATCGTCCTTGCCGGTGCGGTTGCCCTGGCGGCCACCGATCAGAAAGAGGTCGACGCACTGATCGCCGAGCTGAACAAGGCGTACGAGGCGAAGAACGACGACGGCGTCCCGCCGATCATCGACAAGATGGTGCTGGCGTACCGATCGGCCGACGAGAAGAACAAGGGCGAGATTGCCAAGGCGATCGCGCGGGCATTCAGCCAGCGTCGCGAGGAGAAGGAAGGCGAGAAGCTGTTCGCCGCGGCGGGAGCGGCGCTCTCGGAGATGGGCGAGATCGGCACCAAGGTCCTGGTGACCGCGATCAAGAGCAAGGACTTCAAGAAGCGCACCGACCTGCGCTGCGAGCTGCTGCGCTACATCGGCGCGCAGAAGGACCCGAAGAACACCAAGCTCATCATCGACTTCCTGAAGGACAACGAGCCCAAGCTCGTGGCGGCCGCGGCCGATGCGCTCGGCAATTACCGCGAGGGGAGCGAGAAGCTGCGCAAGGAGCTGGTCGAGGAGCTGGTGAAGGCGTATGCGACGCAGGACGCGAACGTGAAGAAGAACCCGAAGGACCAGGTGCAGAAGGATCGCCTGCAAGCCTACGAAGTGAACATGAACAACGCGTTGCTCGCGCTCACCGGGCAGAGCTTCGAGGATGCCACGAAGTGGCAGGCCTGGTTCAACGACAACAAGAACAAGCCCTGGTCCAAAGAAAAGGCCAACGGTTGATCGGCGGCGCGATGCTCCGCGGCGCGCTAGCGCTGCTCACGTTCGCAGCGACGCTTGCCTGTTGCACCGATGGCAAGCACGATGTTGCGTCGCCCGCGGCGACCGTCGCCCGCGACCAGGGGGACGACCCGGTGACCGTGCTGCTCGGCCGGAGCCAGGGCGACCAAAACGTGGTGCTGATCGCCGGGCCGTACGAGACGAGCAAGCCGCGCCAGGAGCTGCTGCAGGAGCAGCTCGGAAGCTGCCTCGCGGCAGGTGCGCCGGCGGTGAGTCCATGGGGCCTGCAGGTGTTCAACTTCGCGTCATCGCCACCGCGTGCCCAGGTGCTGCCGGCACCCGGCCAGCGCTTGCAGGTGCGCACGGCGCAGCGGGAATTTCACGACCGAGCGCTCAGTCTGAGTCCGAAGCAGAGCATGGGGCGGCTCTGGCTCGCCATGCAGGGATCGACGGAGTCGCTCACGGTTCCGGGCGGCGCATCGATCAAGGTGCTCGTGCTGATGGACGGCGGGCTGCGCATGGGCGACGTGATCGGCGCTCGCGTCGTCACCGCCGATGGGGCGATCGAGCTCGAGGCGCGGACCTTCAAGCGTGCCGACTACGAAGCGTTCCTGAACGACCCGACGCTCGCCAGGTTGAACTAGCGTGCTCGCGAGGAGACCGAAGATGCACCAGCGATCCCGGTGGCACCGCGAGTGCGGGCAAGTGTCGGCCGGCCTGACGCTGTCTCTGCTGCTCGTGGTGGGCGGGGGGCTCTACCTGCTCGCGACCGGTCGAGCGACCGGCGTGCTCGCGAGCTCGCTCGCGGCTCAGGATGCCGCCGGCGCGCCGCCGCGCGCGGCCGCGGACGGCGCCGCGCTCGCGAGCAAGCTCGAGGATCTGGATGCGCGCGTGGTGGAGCTCGAGGTCGAGGCGGAGCGCTGTCGAGCGGCGCGCGCCTCGCAAACGCAGCTGATCGAGCGCCTGCGCGCGACCATCGACCAGAAGGACCGCGCCTTCCAGGCATTGATCGCGCGGCTGGAGGAGGCCGAGCAGGCGCGCGCGCAGGCGCCGCCCGCGCCGCCGTCCTCGACACCGCCCTTGCCCAGGGACCCGCTCGTGGAGGCGCTGAACGGCCTGCTGCTCGAGCACGGCATCGTCGAGTACCGCTTGCTCGACCACGGCGGCGTGAAGGACGGCGTGATCGCCGACAGCCGCTGGGGATCGTGCAACGGCCATGGCATTGCCACGGCGGTGCTCACCGCCAGGGCGACGGTGCTCGCGCGTGGTGCGCTGCCCGGGGAGCTCGTGATCGAGCTGCGCGATGGCTTCATCTCGCGCGGCAGCGAGCAGACGCCGTTCACGGACGGCGTGGTCAAGATCGTGGTGCCGCAGGCGATCGACGAGATCACGCGATCGGCAGTGCTGAGCGCGCTGCTGCCGGCGGCGTCGGCACCGCCGGTGGCGCGCATCCTGCCGCTCGATCGCCTCGAGCCAGTGCTGAGCGAGCTGCTCGAGAAGCAAGGCTATTACTTGCGGCGCATCGAGAGCCTCGATGGCTCCGACCTGAAGCGGATCGTGCTCGAGGAGGGCGCGCCCGGGTCGGCGCCCAAGCGCACGATCACGGCCGACACCTGCCACGTCCAGGCGGTCGATCCGGGCGGCTACATCGAGCTCCTGTTCGAGAACGGCTCGATCACGACGCGCGGCCGAGAGATGAGGTTCTATGGCAATCGCTATCGCCTGCCCTTGCCGCGCACCAGTCCATCCGAGTGGGAGGCGGCGCTCGGCGCCGTGGTGGTGCCGCGGCTCGCCCCCCGCGGCTGACGCGCGAACCGCCGACCAGGCGACAGGGGAAGCAGATCTCGATGCGCGTCCTCACTCTCGGTGACATCGTCGGCGAGCCCGGCGTTCGGTTCCTGTGTGCGCGCCTGCCGGGCTTCCGCGACCAGCACCAGGTCGACTTCACCGTGGCCAACGCGGAGAACGCCTGGCGCGGCAGCGGCATCACACCCAAGATCGCGCGCGAGCTGTATGCGGCCGGCGTGGACGTGGTCACCGCGGGCGACCACGTGTGGAAGCGGCCGGGGATCCAGACGCACATCGCCGGCGACGAGCGGCTGCTGCGCGCTGCCAATCACAAGGCCACGTCGCCCGGGCGCGGCTTCACCGTGATGCCGAGCAAGGGCGGGGTGGAGGTCGGCGTGATCCACCTGATCGGCCGCATCTTCATGGCGCCGATCGGCTGTCCGTTCGAGGCTGCGGAGCAGGCGGTGGCGGCGCTGCGCTCGCGGGTGCGCGTGATCATCGTCGACATGCATGCCGAGGCCACTTCCGAGAAGGTGGCGATGGCGCGCTACCTGGACGGGCGCGTGTCGGTGGTGTTCGGCACCCACACGCACGTGCCCACCGCCGACGTCCAGATCCTGCCGGGGGGCACGGGCTACATCACTGACGTGGGCATGACCGGACCGTACGAGTCGGTCATCGTCCGGCGCATCGACGCGGTCGTGCAGCACTTCGTGACCGGCTTGCCGGTGCCGTTCGACGTGGCGAGCGAGGACGTGCGTGCCGGCGCGGCGCTGTTCCGCGTGGACGATGCGTCCGGGCGCTGCACGGCGGCCGAGCGCATCGAGTGGCGCGCGCACTAGCATGCCGCAGCGCTCCGGCTCGGCCGCTGCCGCGGGCCGGGTGCCATGGCGCCCGGCGATGCCGGCCCTGCTCGGCCACGGCACGTCCCTGTCGGCCTCGTCCCAGGGCACAGAAAAGGCATGACAGGGTTGCGGTGACTGCATAGGATGGCGGTTTTTTCACGGGCCAACAGATCAGACAAGCCCTTCCCATGGTCACTGTCTTTCAAACCGACATCGACGAAACCCTGGCCGAGCTGAGGGCCGGGATCGATCGCGAGCTCGCGCACTGGCTGCCCGACGTCGAGGTGGAGCCCCGGGTGCTGCATCAGGCGATGCACTACGCGGTGTTTCCCGGCGGCAAGCGCCTGCGCCCCGCGCTCATGCTGCTCACCTGCCGCGCGGCGGGTGGTGCCGGTGCCGACGAGCGCGCGTTGCCGGCGGCAGCTGCGCTCGAGCTGATCCACTGCTACTCGCTGGTGCACGACGACCTGCCGTGCATGGACGACGACGAGCTGCGCCGCGGCCGGCCGACGTGCCACGTGGCCTTCGGCGAAGCCAACGCGCTGCTCGCGGCGGACGCGCTGCTGACGCTGGCGTTCGAGGTGATCGGCGCCTCGCCGCTCGAGCCCGCGGCCACCGTGCGCTTGCAAATGGAGCTGGCGCGCGCCGCCGGATCGCTCGGCATGGTGGGGGGGCAGGTGCTCGACCTGCTCGGCAGCTCGCGCGCGGCTGGCGCGCCGGGCGGGGTCACGCGGCGCGACGTGGAGCAGATCCACCTGCGCAAGACGGCGGCGCTGTTCGCGGCGGCGGCGAAGATGGGTGCGATCGCGGCGCAAGCGGACGAGAGCCAGATCCTGGCGCTGCAGGAGTACGGCCGGATGATCGGCCTCGGCTTCCAGATCGTCGATGACCTGCTCGACATCGCCGCGTCCACCACGGTGCTCGGCAAGACCGCCGGCAAGGATCAGGCGCAGGAGAAGCTCACCTATCCCTCGGTGTGCGGGGTCGAGGAGGCGCGGCGCGAGGTTCACCGTCTGACCGAGAAAGCTAAAGGTCAACTGCATGGACTCCCCTTCAGTTCAGCCCTCGGAGCTCTCGCCGACAAGCTCGCCCTGCGCGTCTCGTGAGCCCTCGGTGCTGAGCCGGATCGATTCGCCCGCGGACCTGCGGGCGCTCGCGCTGCCGGAGCTCGAGCGGCTCGCGGCGGAGATCCGCGGCGAGATCATCAAGGTCACGCACGTGAACGGCGGCCACCTCGGCGCGCCGCTCGGCGTGGTCGAGCTGGCGATCGCCCTGCACTACGTCTACGACTTCAGCACCGACCGGCTGGTGTGGGACGTGGGCCATCAGATCTACCCGCACAAGCTGCTCACCGGTCGCAAGGCGATGTTCCCGACGCTGCGCACGTTCGGCGGGCTGTCGGGCTTTCCCAGCACCAAGGAGTCGAGCTACGACCTGTTCACCACCGGCCACGCCGGCACCTCGATCTCGGCCGGCCTCGGACTCGCGCGCGGCGCGGCGTTGCTCGAGGAAGATCGCCGCGTCGTCTCGGTGATCGGCGACGCGTCGCTCGGCAGCGGCGTGGCGTTCGAAGCGCTGAACGACGCCGGCCACACCAAGCGCAACATGCTCGTGATCCTGAACGACAACGGCATGTCGATCTCGCACACGGTGGGCGCGCTGGCGAAGTACCTGTCGCGGGTGCGCATGTCGCCGCGCTACGAGAACGTGAAGCGCGAGATCCATCACCTGATCGAATCGATCCCGTTCATCGGCGAGCGGCTCGACCGCGGCATCGAGGGGGCGATCGACACGGTGAAGAACATCCTGGTCCCGGGGCACGTGTTCGAAGCGCTCGGCCATCGCTACTACGGGCCCCATGACGGGCACGATCTCGAGTTCCTGATCGAGACCCTGCGCAGCTTGAAGGACGTGCCCGGCCTCAAGCTGCTGCACCTGATCACGCAGAAGGGGCGCGGGCTGCCCGGCGCCGAGCAGAGCTCGACCGGCTTCCACGGCGTCAACAAGGGCGCGGTGATTCCGAAGAACGGGTTCGTGCGCATGGAAGATCTGAGCGATCACCAGCGCTGCGCGATCGAGAAGGCGCAGACCACCTCGGGTGGCAAGGCGATCGGCTTCGCCAACGTCTTCAGCGACACGATCGTGCAGCTCGCCGAGCAGGACCGGCGCGTCGTCGCCATCACCGCGGCCATGCCCGATGGCACCGGGCTGCTGCCGTTCCAGAAGAAGTTCCCCGATCGGTTCTTCGACACCGGCATCACCGAGCAGCATGCGGTCGCGCTGGCGTCGGGCCTGGCGGTCGCGGGCATCAAGCCGTTCGTGGCGATCTACTCGACGTTCCTGCAGCGGGCCTACGATCAGGTGTTCCAGGAGGTGGCGCTGCAGGGCAACCACGTGATCTTCTGCCTCTCGCACGGCGGCCTGGTCGGCGAGGACGGACCCACGCACCACGGCTTGTTCGACATCGCCTTCCTGCGGGCGCTGCCCAACCTGGTGCTGCTGTCGCCGCGCGACGGCGCCGAGCTGCGGGCGATGCTGCAGTTCGCGCTCGGCTTGAACGGCCCGGTCGCGATCCGCTATCCGAAGGGCGGGTGCGGTGTGGCGGACCGAGCCGTGGTGCCGCTTGAGCTCGGCCAGCCCGAGGTGCTGCAGGACGGCCCGGACGGCGCGCTCGTCGGCTACGGGCCGATGGCCGAGGTGGCAATGGTGACGGCCGAGCTGCTGGCGCGCGACGGCCTCGCCTTCACGGTGGTGAACGCGCGCTTCGCCAAGCCCCTCGACCAGACGTTCTACGCCACACTGTCCCGGCGCGTGCCGCTCCTGGTCACGCTCGAGGACGCGGCGCAGCGCGGTGGGTTCGGCTCGGCCGTGCTCGAGTCGCTCGCCGAGGACGGCGATGCGGGCAAGGTGCGCGTGATCGGCGTCCCCGACCGGTTCATCGAGCATGGCTCGAACCAGGAGCTGCTCGACGTCGTCGGCATGACCCCGGAGAAGATCGTTCTGCGGGTGAAGCAGTGGCTCGCGCGCCGGTGAAGCGCGCCGCGCGCCGACCGGACCCCGCCGCGCCGGCGCCGGTGAAGCTGCGGCTGTACTTCGTCGGCGACGCGCAGAAGGCGGGCGTCACCCAGGCGATGCAGCGTGCCACCGCGTTCCTGCGCGGCCGGGCGACGCTGCTTGGCGGCGACGTCAAGGGCACCGCCGACCTGCGCCGGGTGCGCGCCGACGCCATCGTCATCTTCGGCGGCGATGGCGCGATCCTCGCCGCCGCGCGGCGCATGGGGCGCAACCAGATCCCGGTGATCGGCGTCCGCTTCGGTCGATTCGGCTTCCTCGCCGAGCTGAACCCCGAGGACCTCGAGAGCGGCCTCGAGCGTCTGGTGGCGCGCGACTGGCGCGTCCCCGAGCGCATGATGCTCGACTGCCGGCTGGAGCGCGCTGGCCGCGTGGTGATGAGCGAGCTCGCGCTCAATGAAGCGGTGGTGGTGGCGCGCAGCGAGCGGCGGCTGATCGGCGTCGATCTGTGGGTGGGCGGCGAGATGGTGACCACCTACCGCGGCGACGGTGTGATCGTCGCGACGCCCACCGGCTCGACCGCGTACTCGCTCGCCGCCGGCGGTCCGATCGTGGAACCATCGCAGCTCGCCTTCATCGTCACGCCGATCTGCTCGCACGCGCTCACCAATCGGCCGCTGGTGGTGTCGGCGCGCGCGCCGATCGAGCTGCAGACGCTGAAGGACCGCTACCAGTCGAAGCTGATCATCGACGGTCAGGTGGTGCGCGAGCTGCGTCCCGAGGACCGACTGGTGCTGACCGAAGCGCGCGAGCGCTTCAAGCTGCTCAGCGTCGTCGACCGCACCTACTTCGAGACGCTGCGCGCCAAGTTCGGCTGGAGCGGCGGCCTCGACCTGCGCTGAGTCCGGCGCGTTGCAGGGAGCGAGGCTCATGTCGCCACCCGAGGAGCTGCCCTACCTCACCCACGATCTGCCCGGTACCGGCGGGGTGATCAAGTCTCACGCCAGCGACTTCGAGGTCGAGGAGATCCCGCTCTACCAGCCGGCGGGTGCCGGCACGCATTCCTACCTGTGGATCGAGAAGGAGGGTCTGACGACCTTCGACGCGATCCGCCTGGTCGCGCGCGCGCTCGGCAAGAAAGAGCGCGACGTCGGCTACGCCGGGCTCAAGGATGCGCGGGCACGCACCCGCCAGTGGCTGAGCGTCGAGCACGCCCCGGACCTCGCGCCGCTTGCGGTCGACCTGCCGCCCGCGCTCAAGGTGCTCGCGACCAGCCGCCACCAGAACAAGCTGCGGGTCGGCCACCTGCGCGGCAACCGCTTCCGCCTCCGGGTGCGCGGCGTGGGTGCGCTCGCCGAGCCGCGCGCGCGCGCCATCCTCGATCGGCTCGCACGCACCGGCATGCCAGCCTTCTTCGGCGCGCAGCGCTTCGGCATGCACTCGAGCACGCACGAGCTCGGGCGCGCGCTGCTGTGCCGCGATGCGGCCGGGTTCTTCGAGCGGCTGCTGTCGCCCGGCGCCGCCGATGCGCTGGCGCGGATCAGGAGCGGGCGGCTCGACGCGGCGCTCGAGGCGATCCAGCCTGGTCCCTTGCATCGCTACGAGCGGGACGCGGTCAGGGCGTTGCAGCGTGCGCGCGGCGACCGCGAGCGCGCCGTGGCGATGCTCGATCGCCGCATGCTGCGCTTCTATCTGGCTGCCTACCAGTCGCAGCTCTTCAACCGGGTGCTCGCCGCGCGTCTCGGGACGTGCGACCGGTTGATCGCCGGCGACGTCGCCTACCTGCACCGCAACGGAGCGTGCTTCGAGGTGGTCGACCTCGACCGCGAGCAGCCGCGCGCGGCGGCGTTCGAGATCAGCCCGTCCGGGCCGCTGTTCGGGCCGGCGATGTTACTGCCGCGCGAGGCCGCGCTGGGGTTCGAGCAAGCCGTGCTGGCGGCCGAGGGCGTGAGCGCCGACCAGTTCGGCGCCGGACCGGTCCGGCTCGACGGCGCGCGGCGGCCGCTGCGCTCGCCGCTCACGGACATCGCCGTGGCCGCGCAGGGCGACGAGCTCGTGGTCCAGTTCGCGCTGCCGCCCGGCATGTACGCCTCGGTGGCCCTGCGCGAGATCACCAAGACCGGTGCGCCGTGCGAGCTGACCGCCGATGACGCTCATGCCGACGCGCCTTGACCGCACGGCGCCTTTCGCCCGCCCCGCGGATCGGCGGCCCACGACCGGGCGCCCCGATCGTTGCAAAAGCCGGCGGGACGGCGTTAGAATCTGGCTGGCGACACGCCGCGCGGTTGACCACCGGCCCGGACCGACCTCGGCGACACGTGTTGGCAGAGCCCCATGCGCCCCATGCGATTCGTGGCAGTGCCGCGGTCTGCGAAATGGCCCGTGCCGCACTCCCCAAGGAGAACTTTGGTGAACCGAGCGCTCGTTTCCGTGCTTGGGTTGTCCGCCATGTGCCTGGTGGCGCCGCCGTCCTTTGGCCAGGCGCCCACGCTCACCATCAACGGCATCACCTCGAACGTCAATGGCGCCGTGGTCGACACGCCGTTCGGCAGCCGCATCGTGGTCGAGATCGCGGACGTGGGCAACGCCAACGGCTCGTATGCGCTCGCCGGCGCCTTCGCCCACAACGCCAACAGCGTGGGATGGTGGCTCGCGCAGGCGGGCACGTATCCGTTCATCAAGCCGTGGCCGCTCTTGACCGGCATCCCGACCTCGGTGATCGAGGCGGAATACCAGACCGACCTCTATCCCGATTCGAGCGGCGCGCCGTTCATCAAGCTGAACGCCCAGGGTCGGGCCACGCTCATCTATCAGATCCCGTCGAAGGACCATTTCCCGCCGGGCTTCACCGCGAGCGTGTTCTTCCAGGCGGTGACCCGCGATGCCCAGTCGAATCTCGACGTCACCAACGGTCTCGAGCTGTTCATTCATGCTGCCAGCCTGTCGGGACGGCTCACGCTCGCGCGCGGCACGGTGGGCGGCGCCGACAACCTGAGCGTCGAGATCGGCACGCTCAGGTTCGACGGCGATCCCTCGGGAGCGACCTACACCCGCGACCTGACCGGCCCGTTCGACACCGGCGACGTGGCGGCGACCGGCTTCTTCGAGCTGATCAAGAACGAAGCGTCGGACACCGGCAACCTCACTTCGTTCCAGGCGTGGTCGCGGCTCGGCGTCGGCCGCTACCGTGAGAATGCCAACTTCGCGCGCCTGGTGATCCCGGCCGCCACCGCGCCCGGCGGCAAGGCGATACCGGCACGCGACCTGTTCCGCATTGCCGATCTCACGCAGAGCACCTCCGGGTTCCTGATCGTCAACCAGGGCGAGAACCCGAACACGCCCGGCGTGCGCGCCTTCCTCGTGCCGGGATCGATGCGCAGCGACCCGTCGTTCACCGGGCTCAACAAGGAGTACTGGCAACACGAGATCCTGCTCGGCTGGGACAACCTGCACGCGCTGGTGGCGGTGAAGCCGAACGATCTGACCCAGCCCGATCACCTGTTCATCATGACCCTCGACGGGTCGACGCCGTACACCGATCCGGTGACCCAGCTGCCGTCATCGCTGCTCGAGATCACGCCGGCGCACGACCCGGTGTGGTTGCGCCTGCCAACCAACGCCGCCGCGGTGACGCGGGACCGGTTCTACTTCTTCGGCAGCGCCAATCAGAACTTCACCAACTTCGACGACCACGGCCTCTACGTCGTGCCGCTCGATGGCAGCACCAGCCCGGTCGCGGTCACCGTGGATCCGCTGCGCAAGAACAACCAGGACTGGCGCGGCATGGACGAGAAGTCCACCCTGGTGTCCAACGACGGGTCCACGTTCGCGTTCATCGGCCAGTACGACACCAAGACCGAGGACTGGTACGCGCTGAACGTGGTCACCAATCCGACCCACGCGATCAACATCTCCGGCTGGACCGAGGACACCAAGCTCGATCAGCCCGGCACGGCGACCGACGGCAATGCGCTCGCAGGCATCTCTCCCAGCGGCCGGTGGGTGGCCTACTACAAGGATCGCAGCAACGCGGACGATCTGTTCCTGGCCTCCACCGATGGCTCGTTCGCCGAGAACAACAAGCGCGTCTCGTCGGTGTTCGGCTCGGGCGTCGACGATGGGCGCGACCCGGTGTTCACCGACGACGACCACCTGGTGTTCTGGTACGGCAGCGACAGTGGTCCGCCGTTCAAGATGGACCTCTACCGCTATCGGATCAGCGACAACAGCTACTACAACCTGACCAACACCAGCGGCGAGCGCGTGCTGCCGTTCACCAAGACCGGCACCATCTACTCGCGCGGCGAGTTCTTCTCGGCGAGCCGGCGCTACATGTACTTCATCCGCGACAATCGCAAGACCAGCCAGGGCAACGAGCTCGCCAACGTGATCGGCCTCGACACCGTGAGCTGGCTGGTGTTCGATCTCACCGGATCCGAGTTCTCGAGCGGCTGGGTGCCGGACGTGAACGGCTCGATCGACTCGTCCTCGCCCAAGGCGGAGACCTGGAGCTTCATGAAGGGCGCGGGCAGCATGAAGAACCTGATGTTCTTCAAGGCCTACTACGCCGATCGCACGCCGAAGACCGACCAGCTGTTCCTGTTCGACACGGAGAACCCGTTCTCGGCGATCCCGCTCAGCAACCTGACGCAGGCGGACTTCTTCATGCGCAACATCTCGCCGGCGTCGTTCGGGCCATTCGTGGCCTTCACCGGCTCCGACGACAGCACGTCGCAGAGCGTGTACGTGCTCGATGTCTCGCACCTGCAGCTGTCGTTGCTCGACTCGAACAAGAGCATCCAGAACGGCAGCCTGGTGTTCTTGCCGCCCATCGCCCAGGGCAACGACGCCGCGCCCGCCTCGCTCGTGTACGTGATCGGCACCACGCCGGAGGCCAACCCCACGACCAACGTGCAGGCCCGCTTCCTCGACCTCGAGCCCGGCGCGACGCCGGTGACGTTCCCGATCGTCGGCGGCAGCGAGCTGGTGCACGTGCTCAACATCGATCGTTGATGCAAGCTCTCACGCGCCGACGTAGCGCGCGTAGAGCGAGCGGGCGCGCTTGACGTCGCCCGTGCCACGCAGCAAGGCGCGGCCACCGCGGAATACCGTGAACTCGACGCCGTCGGCGGCAAAGCGCACGAATTGCGCGTGCACCTGCACCGGCAGCAGCGCCTGCAGACGTGCGCCCAGCGCGGCGAGGTCGTTGTGTGTGGGCTCCTGCGGACGCACCTGCACGACGTCGCGTCCGCACAGCGCGGTGGTGGATTCGTTGCCGGCCTCGAGAAACGGGTACTCTCCCCCGCGCGCAGCACGGACAGCTCGGGCGGCGCGCGAGCGTGAGCCCGGCATGGAAGGTCGCATCCCACGCCTCGATCGACAGCGCCGACGGCAGCACCTGCTGGTGCGCACCGACCAGGATCTTGATGGCCTCGGTCACCTGGATGGCGGCCACCAGCGTGGGCAGCGTCGACAGCACGCCGGCGGTGTCGCAGGTCTCGAGCTGCGAAGGGTCGGGCGGATCGGGGAACACACACCGCAGACAAGCGCTCTCTCCCGGACGGATCGGCAGCACCAGGCCGGCGCCGGCGATCGCGCCGCCGTAGATCCACGGCAGGCGATGCTTCACGGCATGGTCGTTGATGAGGTAGCGCGTGGCGAGGTTGTCGAGGCCGTCGACGATCAAGTCGACCTCGAGCAGCAGGCGCGCCACGTTGCTCGCGACCAGGTCATCGGCGTGCGCGGTGAGCTCCGCGGCCGCGTCGATCTGCAACAGGTGCTCGCGTGCAGCCTCCGCCTTGGGCAGGCTCAGGGCGGCATCGCGCTCGGTATAGAGCACCTGGCGCGGGAGATTGCTGAGCTCGACGACGTCGCGATCGATCAGCGTGAGCCGGCGCACGCCGGCGCGCAGCAGCAGCATCGCCGCGGCCGCGCCGAGCGCTCCCAGTCCGACCACGGCCACGCGCGCTCGGGCCAGCCGCTCCAGTCCCGAGCTGCCGATCGGCGTGAAGCGGGTCTGGCGTGAGTAGCGCTCGCTCGAAGCAGAAGTTTCCCGGTGGGGCGGTTCCTGATTCGCCGGAGTCATGTCGGTATGATAGCGGCCCGGCCAGCTTCCGAGGTTGCATGAGTTCGCTCGAAACCTTGCTCGATCGCGCGCGGCGTGCCCAGCCGGGCTGCGAGATGCGCTTCCGCACGGAGCGCTCGGGGCGGCGCATCGTGCTGCTGGCACCACATCCGGACGACGAGGCGATCGGCGCTGGCGGCAGCCTGGTGCTCGAGGCCCGCGCCGGCGCCGACACGCTGGTGCACTTCATGACCGATGGGGCGCGCGGTGCCTCCGGGCAGGGCGGCGAGGGTGCGAAGCGGCGCGGCGAGGCGGCCGAGTCGGCGCGCGTGCTCGATCTCGCCGGCTTCTTGATCTCGCCCTGGCAGAGCCGCGACCTGCGCGACGATCTCGTCGGCTCGGCGCGCACGCTGGCTGACATGCTTGCTGCGCTCGACCCGGACGAGGTCTGGATGCCGTCCCCGTACGAAGGCCATCCGACGCACCTGGCCGCGACCCTCGCCGGGCTGCGGGCGGTGCGCGAGCTGCCCGCGCGCGTGCGCGTCCTCGGCTACGCCGCGTGGGATCCGATCCCCGCCGGTCCGAACGTGGTGGTGCAGGACATCTCACGCTCGGTGCAGGTGAAGGCCGAAGCGATCCGGTGTCACGTCTCCCAGTGCACGGTGCGCGCGTTCGACGAGGCGATCCTCGCGCGCAACCGGTGCGAGGCGCTGCTCGCCGCGCACACCGGCACCGCCGAGGCGACCCACGTCGAGCAGTTCCTCGACCTGACCGAGCTCGTGCGGCGCGCGCGGCCCGAGCACGCGAGCCTGTCCGAGCTGAAGGCCTGGATGGCCGAGCGCATCGTCGCGCGGTTCGATGCCGTGCATGCGCAGCTCGGCGCCGCACGCTGCGGGCCATGACCGGGCAGCGCAGCGAACCGGCGCGCGTTTCACTGGTCCCTGGAGCACGACATGACGCACAAGCTGGTCAACTACAGCGTGCAGGATGGCATCGCCATCCTCGAGCTGAACGATCCCCCGGCGAACACCTATTCGCACGAGATGATGCGCGAGCTGGACGACGGCATCCTCGCGGCGCGCTTCGACGACGCGGTGCAGGTGATCGTGCTGCGCGGCAGCGGTGACAGGTTCTTCTGCGCCGGCGCCAACATCAAGCTGCTCACCACCGTGACGCCGCGCTACAAGTACGCGTTCTGCTTGCACGCCAACGAGACCCTGAACCGCCTCGAGAGCACGCCCAAGCTCGTGATCGCCGCCTTGAACGGTCACACCGTGGGTGGCGGGCTCGAGGTCGCGCTGGCGTGCGACCTGCGCATCGCCCGCCGCGGCGCGGGCAAGATCGGCCTGCCGGAGGTCAACCTCGGCGTGCTGCCCGGCACCGGCGGCACGCAGCGCCTCGCCCGCCTGCTCGGCAAGTCGAAGGCGATCGAGCTGATCTGCAGCGGGCGCACGTTCGCGTTCGAGGAAGCGCACGCGCTCGGCCTGGTGAACCACGTCTACGAGTCGGCGGCCTTCATGGAGCAGGTGCTCGACTACGCGCGCGGCTTCACCACGCCGCACATGGCCGCGCACGCGATCGGCCTGGTCAAGCGCGCGGTGCAGTCCGGCGTCGAGATGTCGTTCGACGGCGGGCTCGCGCTCGAGCGCGAGCTGCAGCAGCAGCTGTTCGAGAGCGACGACGCGCGCGAAGGGCTGAGCGCGTACGTCGAGAAGCGGCAAGCTCGGTTCCAGGGCAGGTGAAGCATGAGCATGACCGATCTCGTCCACGCGGAGACCAGCGGCGGCGTCGCGACGGCGTGGCTCAATCGGCCGCCGCTCAACGTGCTGAGCATCGAGCTGCTCGAGCTCTTGCAGCGCACGATCAACCGCCTCGAGCAGGAGCGGCCGCGCGCGCTCGTGCTGCGCGCCGCCGGCGCGAAGGCGTTCTCCGCCGGCGTCGACGTGGCCGATCACACGCTCGAGAAGATCCCGCGCATGCTCGAGGTCTTTCACGGCGTGCTGCGCTCGCTGTGGCGATTCCCATCGCCCGTGGTGTCGATGGTGCATGCGCCGGCGCTGGGCGGCGGCGCCGAGCTGTGCCTGTTCCTGGACTTCGTGCTGGCCAGCGAGAACGCCGCGTTCGGCTTCCCCGAGATCGCGCTCGGCTGCTTCCCGCCGGTGGCGATGGCCGGGCTGGGCGCGTGCGTCGGTCCGATCCGGGCGAAGGAGCTCGTGCTCACCGGCCGCCGCCTGTCAGCGCAAGAGGCGCGCGGCCTCGGGCTGGTCACGCGCGTGGTGCCCGCGGGTGAGGAAGACCATGGGTTGCAAGAGCTGCTCGAGAAGCTGCTCGACAAGAGCCCGGCGGTGCTGAGGCTCACGCTCGACACGCTGCGCGCCCAGCACGTGGGCCCGATGCTGCACGCGCTGGAGCAGATCGAGGCCCTGTATCTCGAGAAGCTGATGAAGATCGACGACTGCAACGAGGGCATCCAGGCGTTCCTCGCCAAGCGGCCGCCGGTGTGGAAGGGACGATGAGGACCGGGCGATGAAGGCAGTCCTGATCGCAGAGCATGGCGGCCTCGATCGGCTCGAGCTCCTGGACGTCGCCGCGCCGGCGCCGCGGCCGGGCGAGGTCCTGGTGCGGGTCAAGGCGGCCGCGCTCAATCACCTCGACCTGTGGGTGCGCCGCGGCGTTCCGGGCCACAAGTTTCCGCTGCCGCTGATCCCGGGCTGCGACGGTGCGGGTGTGGTCGAGGCGCTCGGCGCCGGTGTGGACGGCATGGCGGTGGGCGCGCGCGTGGCGATTGCCCCGGGCGTGAGCTGCGGCCGCTGCGAGCCATGCCTGCGCGGCGACGATGCCCTGTGCCGGTACTTCGGCATCCTGGGCGAGACGCAGAATGGCACCTGTGCCGAGCTGGTCTCGATCCCGGCGCGCAATGCGATCGCGATTCCCGAGGCGATGCCGTTCGAGCAAGCCGCGGCCGTGAGCCTCGCGTTCCTCACCGCCTGGCACATGATCGTGAGCCGCGCGCGCGTGGCGGCGGGCGAGACCGTGCTGGTGCACGCCGGCGGCAGCGGCGTCGGCAGCTGCGCGATCCAGATCCTCAAGCTGTTGCATGCGACCGTGATCACCACGGTCTCCAGCGATGCCAAGGTCGAGCGGGCGCGATCGCTCGGCGCCGATCACGTGATCGACTACCAGACGCGCGACTTCGCCGAGGCGGTGCGTGCGATCACCAGCAAGCGCGGCGTCGACGTGGTGATCGACTCGGTCGGCGCCGACACGTTCGACCGCAGCATCCGCAGCTTGACCAAGGGCGGCCGCTACGTGACGTGCGGCGCCACTTCGGGCTTCGAGCTCAAGACCGACTTTCGCTACGTCTACTTCAAGAGCCTGTCGATCCTCGGCTCGACCATGGGTGGGCTGCACGAGGTGCTCGCGGTGTGGCGACACGTGGCGGCAGGCCGCCTGCGGCCGCTCCTGTTCAAGGTGCTGCCGTTGCACGAAATCGCTGCAGCGCATCGCTTGCTCGAGGACCGCACGGTGTTCGGCAAGGTGGTGGTGACCCCCTGACGGAAGGCAGCCATGGCATTCACGACGATCGTCGTCGAGAGGGACGCGAGCGGCGCGCTGCTCACGCTCAATCGCCCGGAGAAGCGCAACGCCATCGATCGGCAGATGGTGCACGAGATCCGCGCGGCACTCGGCGGTCTGCGCGACGATCCGCAGGTGCGCACGCTGATCCTCGCCGGTGCCGGCGACCGGGTGTTCGCGGCCGGCGCCGACATCGCCGAGCTGCTCGCGCGTGATCGCCAGGACGCGCTCGCCGCGATCAACAGCAGCTTGTTCAAGGAGCTCGAGGAGCTGCCGTTCCCGACCATTGCCGCGATCCGCGGCTTCGCGCTCGGCGGCGGCCTCGAGCTGGCGATGGCGTGCGACCTGCGCGTCGCGGGCAGGTCGGCGCGCATGGGCCAGCCCGAGGTGTCGCTCGGCATCTTGCCCGGCGCCGGCGCGATCCAGCGCCTGCCGCGGCTGGTCGGCTACGGCCGCGCCAAGGAGCTGATCTTCACCGGTCGCATCATCGACGCCGACGAGGCAATGCGCATCGGCCTCGTGAACCTGGTGGTCGACGACGCGCAGGTGCTCGCGGGCGCGCGCGACCTGGCAAGTGCGATCGCCAGGCACAGCGCGCTGGCGGTGCGGCTGTCGAAGGCGGCGCTGCACGCGAGCGTGCGCCAGGGCGCCGAGACCGGCCTGCTGTTCGACGCCGTGGCTCAGGCATTGTGCTTCGAGGACGAGGACAAGCGGTTGCGCATGACGGCGTTCCTCGAGAAGAAGCGGGGCGAGCGTTGACCATGAGCACGATCCAGACCGTGGCGGTGATCGGTGCCGGGACGATGGGGCAGGGCATCGCGCAGGTGGCGGCACTGGGCGGCTACCGCACCCACCTGCGGGACACGTCGAGCGAGATCGTCGACCGCGCGCGCGCCAGCATCCGCGCCAGCCTGGGCAAGGGCGTGGAGAAAGGCAAGGTGACGGCCGAGGCACGCGATCAGACGCTCGACCGATTGACCACCACGACCAGCCTGGGCGAGTGCTTGCGCGATGCCGACCTGGTGATCGAGGCGATCCCCGAGAGCATCGACCTGAAGCGGGAGATGTTCGCGAGCGTGAGCAAGCTGTGCAAGCCGAACACGCTGCTCGCGAGCAACACCTCGTCGCTCAGCATCACCGAGATTGCCGCCGCCGCCAAGTTCCCCGAGTGGGTGCTCGGCCTGCACTTCTTCAACCCGGTGCCGGTGATGGAGCTGGTCGAGATCGTGCGCGGGCATGCCACCGCCGAGCCGGCGCTGCAGCTGGCGAAGGAGTTCGTGGCGACCATCGGCAAGACGCCGATCGTGGTGCAGGACTCGCCCGGCTTCGCCTCGAGCCGGCTCGGCATCACGCTCGGCAACGAGGCGATGCGCATGCTCGAGACCGGCGTGGCTTCGGCCGAGGACATCGACCGCGCCATGGAGCTCGGCTACCGCCATCCCATCGGGCCGCTCAGGCTGAGCGACCTGGTCGGCCTGGACGTGCGGCTCGCGATCACCGAGCACCTCTACCGCGAGCTCGGCACCGACACGTTCCGGCCGCCGCAGATCCTGCGTCGCCTGGTGCGGGCAGGCAAGCTCGGCAAGAAGAGCGGCGAGGGGTTCTACAAGTACTGAGCGACCCGCGTCTCGCTCGGGGGTTGACGGCGCCGCGCCGTTCTCTTAGCTTGCCGCCTTTTCCCCGGCATCCCCGAGAGCGAGCGCCATGAGCACCACCGCCACCACGATTCACGATCGCACGACGAGTTTCGCCCGCGTGCGCTGGTTCTTTGCGCTCGCCGTCTTCCCGCTGTTGATCGCGGTCGGCGCCCAGGTGCGCGTGCCGGTGCCCGGCAGCGAGGTGCCGCTCACGCTGCAGACCCTGTTCGTCTTCCTCGCCGGCGGTTTCCTCGGCGTGCGCGCGTCGCTCGCCGCGACCTCGATCTACCTCGCGCTCGGCTGTTTCCAGGTGCCGGTGTTCGCTGGCTCGATCACCGGCTTCGCCTACCTCCTGGGACCGACCGGCGGTTATCTGCTCGGCTTCCTGGTCGCGGCGCCGCTGATCGCGTTGCTGCTCGAGCGCGTGCGGCCGCAGCGGCTGGTCACGCTGGCGCTGGTGCTCGCGCTGGGATCGCTGCCGGTGCTCGCGTGCGGTGCCGTCGTCTATCACCTGGCGACCGGCGCCAACCTCGAGCTCACGCTCGCGCGCGCCGTGGTCCCGTTCCTCGCCGGCGATGCGGTGAAGGTGCTCGCCGCCGCGGGCACGCTCAGGCTCGCGCGCACCAGCTGAACGGCGTTCGACCCGCGCGCACGCCAGGAATGGGCGCCGATTTTTTTCCGTTCCGTCGCGCACCACGGCACCTGCACACTATGAGTGCTCGCCAGGTACTCTTGCCGCGGGGGGATCATGAGGCGGAAGAAGCGAAGTGGCGCCGCGCCGGCGGGGACACCAGCCGGCGAACCAGGCAGGCACAACGGAACCAGGGGCATCGTCTTGCCGAAGCAAGTGCAAGCGCGGCTGCACGATGCCGTGAAGGAATTCCTCGAGCGCGAATGTTCCGAGCCGTGCCAGGATGACCGCGATGTCGCCCAGGAGGTGGTCGATCGCATGACGCTCGCGATCGCGCGCGGCGAGGAGATCCTGAACCTCGGCGGGTTCGTCCGCGCCGTGAAGCACCGGGTGACGGCGGATCTGTATCGTCGCCGGCGGCAGCGCATGATGTCGATCGAGTCGGTCGAGCACGAGCCAGCGGTGATGGGCGACTTCGATCGCATCGACCTGCTCGACCTCGCCTACTCGGTGGTCCGCAAGCTCGCGCGCATGGGTGAGCTCGCCATGAGGATCGTGCTCTTGCACGCGGCGGGCTACAGCTTCCCGCAGATCGCGCGCACCGTGGGCATCACCGCCGAGGCGGCGCGCTATCAGTCCCGGCGCGCCGTGGAATGCTTGCGGCGCGCGCCCGAGTTTCGCGGCTGGCTGGCGGGCTGATCTCGCCAGGGCCCAGGTTGCAACGAAGTGGTTCGCCCGTGAAACTGTTCGTGGTCGCGCGGGCCCCGGCCCCGCGTTGATCGGCTGCTTTTTTTCACCGCTCGCAGGTCGCGCCCTCGACTTCTTCTGCGGCGCGCTTCCTCATGATGTTCGCAACTCGAAGCGTTGCCGGGGGGGACGACCCCCCGAGGGTCCCATGATTCATACCTTTGACTCACCGTGCAGGGGAGAGAAGCCATGCCGTCCACTCAAACACGAACGCCACTCAAGCCGGCGCGGCCGAAGGTGGCCCTGGAGCGCCGGCGCCCATCCGCAGCTCCCGGGACGAGCCGCCACGTCCACGTCCTGTTCACGAATGCATGCCGGCGCGTGGCTCAGTCGCTCAGGCTGCGATCGGTGCTGCGCGACCCGGTGCTGTTCGATCGAGCCGTGCTGCGCGCGGTCAGCCGTGTCGAGGGTGCGAGCGCGATCGCGGTGGAGCGGACCGACAGCAAGCGCAGCAAGGCGTTGCAGCTGCTCGTGGGCCGCGAGTTCGTGAAAGCGCTCGCGCGCATCCAGCGCGAGGCCGTGCGCCACGCGCTCGCCACCGTGGCCGGACGCGCGCGTCGGATGATTGCGGTGCAGATCTCCCTGTGCGTGATGCCGAGATCCGCGACCGGTGATGAGCTGCTGCGATGCATGGATCCCAGGGTCTGGAGAGTGTCGGCGTCGCTGGTCAAATCGCCGATGCGCGAGCGTGTGCTCATCGGACTTGCCAGCCGCTACTTGAAGGCGCAGGACCGCGGCGCGGTCGCCGCGCGCGACTCGGTCGAACGCGAGCGCGAGGCAGCGGCGCTCGGCGACCTGCTGGCGCGCACGCTCGGTGGCAGGTAGCTCTCGCACGCGTTTGGTTCCGTGGGCAGTTCAACGGGGAGAACACAACCGTGTCAGCCATGCAGGCAACGTTCGGGGGTCGGGGGAGGATGGCGATGGCGGGCGTGGCAGCACGCGCCGCCGCGGACGCGGTGGTCGTGGGCATCTCATCGTCGGGCAGGCTGGCTCGCAGCGATGGCCGGCGGCTGCAAGGGATGGCGCCAGCGCGCACCTGAAGGGTCGCGCTCGTCCTCCGGCGGTCTCTGGCGTCTCACACAAGAGCTCGTTGGCAACGATGCAAGGTGCCCCATGGCCTCTTTCGAGAACCTGCCCAGCAACGACGATCCCGAGGAGTGGGCGAACTGGCTCAAGGCGACGTTCGGCGCCGCGTGGCTGAGGAAGCTCAACCTGCTCCTGTTCGAGAAGCTGGGTGAACTCAGGAAGGACGCGCGCGCACCACAGCTTCCGCTCAGGAAGCAACCCAGCCGGGTGCCAGACCCGCAATCGCCGGCTTCCGAGCGGGCAGCGTTCTTCGCTCGCATCGCGCCGCTCCTGGGGAAGACGCTCGTGCTCGTGCAAGGTCGCCGCGGCCGTCTCACGCTCGTGATCGAGGCCGCCCACCCAGGGCACGTTGTTCGTGCCACCGTCCGCCACGCCGATCGCAAGACCGTGCTGGGAAGAATGCAGGTCATGGGCCGCGGCGCCGAGCTGCTCGCGGTCCTGTGGCTGAACCGAAGGGATGCCATGCTGTCGAAGAGTGCCACCTGGAAGGTGCGCGCGAAGAACCTGGCGAGCGCGATCGGCAGCCACAGCGATCCGGTGCGCGGCTCGATCACGCGAACGCAGCAGCGGCTGCGAGCCGAGCTCCAGAAGTGGGACGAGGGCCTGTTGTGCGGTGACGACGGCGCGCAAGGCTTTGGGCTGCCAGGGATCGATCTCGACCAGCAAATGGATGCGGGTGGCTAGCAGGTTCGCCGCAAGCAACGCGGCCGAGACGCGACGGAACAGGAGCGAGCGTCGGGAGTGCGCTCGATCCTGAACGAGAGCGACCGAGCGGCAATCGCCCGCAGGATCCACGGACCTCAGCATGGTCGCGGAAGCTGGTCGTAGCTCCTCGTTCTTGATCACGATCGGTCGTGGCGTCTAGCGGCACGCAAGCTCATGACCCCTGAGTTCCGCCATCACGGCTCGGCGATGACGCTGAGCGAGAGGTTGGTGATCTGCGGAGGATGCGCGAGGGTGGGCGAGGTGACGATGCCCTGGGCGAAGACGGCGTAGCCGCGCAGGCGCTCGTCGCTCGGGATCGGGAAGACGAGCGCGAGCTGGCCCGAGGAATCGATGGCGCCAAGCGGCCGGGCAGCGAAGAAGCCGCCGGGGATGGCCATGAGGGGGAAGCCGTCCGTGCCCTTGACCTTGACGACGCCCACTTGATCGGAGATCACGAGCAGCACCTGATCGCCGGTGGCGCCGTAGAACGTGAGCGTGAAGTCGCCGCCGATCGTGCTCGAGCCGGACATCAAGCTCGTGGGCAGCGGGGTCGGCGCCGGCATCACGTTGCCGAAGTACGGCACGCCCGGGGCACCATCGGGATCGCCGTGGCCGCCGGGCGCGCCTTCGGCCACGATGTTGGACACCAGCGCCGCGCCCGAGCCCTCGACGCGCACACCATCGCCGCCCGGCCCGCCCTCGCCCATGCCGCTGCAATAGCCGTTCTTGCCACCCGGCCCGCCCTCGCCGCCGCGCAACAGATGCGCGCGGCCGGCGACGATGGCATCGCAGCCATCCCCGACGAACGCGCCCGCGCCACCGCGCCCGCCTGGCGTCATCTGCTCGCAGTACGCGCCGCCGTAGAAGCCCGTGGCGCCAATGCCACCGGTACCTGTGGACTCGGCGAGGAAGAGGGTGCCGGAGTCATAAACACGGAATGCTGGAGAACCATCCAACAGAAAATCCTGCTGTGGCGGATACGACTGGCAGTTGACCACCGACATCGTGGCGTTCTTGGCATGGAAGCCGCCAGTGCCCTTGTAGTACCACCAATTCGGGTCGTCTGTCGATTCCGTGGTGTAGCACTGGTCAACAAATGTCGGTCCCGAATGCCACGAGGCCAAGTTGTACCCCCAGGACCCATCCCACGGCTGTCCCTTGAGCTCGACGCGATGGCACACGAACGTGCCCGGCGACTCGTAGACCCATGCGATGCTCGTCGCCTCGAGCGTGAGATTGGCCACGATCGTCCGCTGCACCTTGGGCACGGCGGTGACGCCCAGAGCGTCGTGGCCATCCCCGCCTGGCTGCTGAATGATCGTCCGCCCGATGCCGACACCCACGATGGCAACCCCCTTCGTCACCATGATCCTGCCATACGTGCCCTCGCGGACGACGATGACGTCGCCAGGCTGCGCCGCATCGATGGCCGGTTGCACCTGGGTGAAGTCGCCGCTGCCATCCTTGGCCACGATCCAGGTCTTGGCGAATGCTGGCCGGGCGGCGGCGAGCAGGGCGAGCAAGAGGATGTGGGTGCGCTGCATGGTTTGGTTCCTCCTCACGAGATCGTGGGCAGCTGGCTGTTCACGACGCTGAACCGGTACACGTAGCCCGCGGTGAACAGGATGAGATGCGTGGTCTTGTGCTGCGCGTCCTTGATCGGGAAGATCTGGTTGTAGAGGCCCGCGAACGCCCCCAGGCTGCGCGAGCGGAAGAAGCACTGGAATGGCGCTCCCGCGCTCGGGCGGTAGAGCAGGTAGAGGTGGCCAGCCGCATCGCCCACCCAGATCTCGTTGTGGCCGTCGCCGTTCACGTCGTCGATCTTGACGCCGAAGAAGCCCGAGGTCATGCGCATGGTGGGGTCGTTGCCGCACCCGACGATGTTCAAGCGCTCCTCCTCGAACGGCACCTGGTTCCCCATGGACTCGGTCGCAGTTTTCAAGATGACGAGGGCGCCGCGGTTCATGGTGAGCGAGCCCGCCTCGTAGTCGTCGCGCGACCCCGTGTCCATCAGCGTGCCGATCACCAACTCGTTGCCGGGCACCGTGGAATCGACGTCGCCGATGTCCATGCCCACCACGTGCCAGCCCTGGTCGAGCGAGTAGTAGCTCAAGCCGTTGCCCGGCGGATGAGTGGCATCCAGGGCATAGACGAAGCCGCCGATGGTCCCCACCACCACGTGGGGGACGGTGGTTCCGTTCTTGCGCAGGTCGCCCACCTGCACGGCGTGGCCGTGATACAGGTTGGCGCTCGCTCCATGCATGGTCGACACCTGGCCGGGGATGCGGCCATCGGGAAGGTAGGCGTAGTCGTCGAGGTGGTGCACGGCGCTATCGATCGGGATGGTGAAGTTCTCCAGGCGCGTGTACAGGCCGGTGTTGCCCGTCCGCCAGAACACGAAACCCCCTCCGGGGTTCGAGCCCAGATCGAACATCGTGTACTGGCGGAGCTCGGAGCCGGTATCGAGGACCGCCGTGGACTCGACCGAGGTGAAGTAGCGGTCCAGCTGGGTGATGGGATCACGGGCCACCACGAGATCGCGCTCGCGCACCACGAGACTGGGCCCGTAGGGCCCAATCATCTTCACCACATCATCGATCGTGCCGTCCAGGGGATCGATGCGGGCGACGCGGTGGTGCTTTCCGTCGGTCTTTTCTCCATACGGCGTGTACGGATCGTCCACGTACACGAGCTCGCGGATGGGCACGAAGTCGGACGCCTGGTAGGTGGTGGCGCCGAACGCGTGGCCAAACGTACGGTTCGAGTGCCACTCGGGGTTGCCGAAGAGAATGGGATCCTCGAGCGGTGCGCGATGCCGCGGGAACGTGAGGTTGCCGCGGTTCAGGATGAAGATGCGGCCGCTCGGCGTGGACACGTACACGTAGTCGGTGCCCAGTTGATTCCACGGCGTGGCGCCGGCGCCGGTCTCGACCGAGCACAGCTCGGGCGGCGCCCTGGGAATGCCAACGGGGGCAGCCTGAGTGTCCGGGCCGGGCGTGCCGGAGATGGTCGCCATCAGCGGCGGCGCCGCCGCCTCGGCGATCTGCCCGTGATCGTCGACTGCCAGCACCCGCACGGTGTTGGCGCCGCCGACGATGATCTTGGTATGGCCCTCGTCATACCAGTCGACCGAGACCGCCTGATCGTTGGTGCCGGGGAATGGGGTGACGAGGCTGGGTGGGCTGCCGATGAACACCGACTGGACCAGGTTGTGGTTGATGTTGTTGGGGAGCAGCCCGCAGATGATGTAGAAGCCGTTGCTGGGGTTGCCGTCGGGGTCGTGGAGCAGCGTGCTGCGCACGACGTTCGACATGGCGGGGCTCACCACGCTCACCTGCAGCTCGGTGCCGTCCCACTGGATCTGGCGGAAGAAGCCGTCCACGCAGGGTACGAACAGCTCTTCGGACCCGCCGGTCGTGAACACGCGGGCAAACGTCAAGCCGCGCACCTGGGTGAGATACCAGTAGGCATCGAGCGCACGCTGCAAGGAGACGAACGTGTCGCCCCCGTAGTTCTCGCCCACGCCCGCCACGATGTGACCGGCACGCAGCGCTTGCTGCTGCATCGTGTAGGGCCGGCCGGACCACGGGGGTGCCTGCGTGTCGTCCGCAGGGTCGGGCACGAAGCGCGGTTCCAGGGGGTCGCGGCCGCCTCCGGGGAAGGTGAACACGAGGTAGAGGGGATCTGGGAGGCTGGTGAAACTCTTCGCCTCGAGGACGACCATCGACCCGTTCAGGTAGAACTGTTCCCACTCGAGCAGCCCGCCTGGGCCGTGTGCCGGATCGGTGCCCGTGCACGCGGTGCTGACGCCCTGCAGGTACCATCGGCAGGCAGTCCCAGAGGCTGCGCCGTCGGTATCCGGCTCATAGTAGGGGATCACGTCGCAGTCCATGCACCCGCCGCAATGGCTGGCCAGGTATTGCTGCAGCTGCGCTCGGTCGAAGAAGTAGTCGACGATCGCCGCCTTGTGCGCGTGGTAGCAATGGGTGTCCACGTCGTAGGCTTTGAACGGCACGAGGCCGCCGACGTCCACAGCGATCTCTCCTCGGCTGGCATCGTGTGTCTGGTTGTTGCCGAGATTGCGCCAGTAGTTCTCGTCCGATTGCGCCTGTGCGCTAGGAATGCTCGTGATGATCAGAGAGAGAGAGAGAGAGAGCAGAAATGCGCATCGCGACCCTCCCCTTGGTGGTGCCGCTGTCGGCTCTTGTGGACTCCCTGCGATCCCGCCCTGATCCTCGGTGATCCTCGGCGGGAACGCCCTTCCACGAGTGCAGGTGCCATTCTCGATCGATGCAGGATGCCACTCAAGGGAAGACGACTGGCTCCTCGAGGGCGGGCGTGGTTACGGGAGGACGAGTGAGAACAGGCAACGGTCAAGGTCGTGCGAGTTGGTTGCACTTGATGGGATTGGCGAGCAGCAAGCGCGGACGGAGAGCGGGCTGGTCTGAGGCGGCGAGCAGCTGCGGGAGGTGTTGAAGCTGACGCGGCGGCGCTGAACGATTCGAGCTGCACCGTTCGCGGCAGGTCACCCACCTTGCATCTGGCAACGACTTGCGCGCGCGCCGCGCTCGAGCACACCGGCGGCGCATTCCCCACCGCCTGATGCGCGCGAATTGCCGAGAAGCCGCGCAGACTTTCGCGCGGTCTCCGGCGCGGCCAGGGCAGAGCCTTCAAGTGCCAGCCGGCGCGCACGCGCGTTGCTGGGATGGCGACACGCGCGGCACGTCTCCTGCGGACACGGTGCTCGGGTCGATGAACCCGGGAGACCGAAATGTCGCAGAGACGCGTCCGCATGATGGATGGCAACGAGGCCGTCGCCTCGGTTGCACATCGCCTGAACGAAGTCATCGCCATCTACCCGATCACGCCATCGTCGCCGATGGGCGAGCTCGCCGACGAGTGGTCCGCGCAAGGCCGCAAGAACATCTACGGCGCGGTTCCGGAAGTGGTGCAGATGCAGTCGGAGGCGGGCGTGGCCGGGGCGGTGCACGGCGCCCTGCAGAGCGGCGCGCTGACGACGACGTTCTCGTCGTCGCAGGGCCTGCTGCTGATGATCCCCAACCTGTACAAGATCGCCGGCGAGCTGAACGCGTTCGCGATGCACGTGGCCGCGCGCTCCGTCGCCACGCACGCGCTGTCGATCTTCGGCGATCATTCCGACGTGATGGCCTGCCGGCAGACCGGCCTTGCCATGCTGTGCTCGGCGTCGGGGCAGGAGGCGCATGACTTCGCCGCCGTCGCGCATGCTGCGACGCTGCGCTCGCGCATTCCGTTCCTGCACTTCTTCGACGGCTTCCGCACCTCGCACGAGCTGAGCCGGGTCGAGGAGCTGAGCGACGACGACCTGCGGGCGATGATCGACGAGGAGCTGGTGCGCCAGCATCGCGCGCGCTCTCTCACCCCGGATCGACCGGTGGTGCGCGGCACGGCGCAGAACCCCGACGTGTTCTTCCAGGCGCGCGAGGCCGCGAACCCGTTCTACCTGCACTGCCCGGACATCGTGCAGGCGGAGTTCGATGCGTTCGCGCAGCGCACCGGCCGCGCCTACCGTCTGTTCGACTACGTCGGGCACGCGCAGGCCGAGCGGGTCGTGGTGGCGATGGGCTCCGGTGCCGAGACGGTGCAGGAGGCAGTCGAGTTCCTGGTCGCGAACGGCGAGCGTGTGGGCGTGCTCAAGGTGCGCCTGTACCGGCCGTTCTCGCTCGCGCATTTCCTCGACCAGCTGCCGCGGAGCGTGCGCTCGATCGCAGTGCTCGACCGCACCAAGGAGCCGGGCGCGATCGGCGAGCCGCTGTACCAGGACGTCGTCGCAGCGCTGCACCGGGCGAGGCAGGATGGGCAGGCGCAGTTCGCGGCCGAGCCGCTCGTGATCGGCGGCCGCTTCGGCCTGTCGTCCAAGGAGTTCACGCCGGCCATGGCGCTGGCGGTGTTCGAGGAGCTCTGCCGCGCGCGACCCAAGGATCAGTTCACGGTCGGCATCGTCGACGACGTCACGCACACGTCCTTGCCCGTCGATGCCGATTTCGACCTCGAGCCTGGCGATGTGATGCGCGCGGTGTTCTTCGGCCTCGGCGCCGATGGCACCGTGGGTGCGAACAAGAACTCCATCCAGATCATCGGCGAGCAGACCGACAACCACGCGCAGGGCTACTTCGTGTACGACTCGAAGAAATCGGGCGCGGTCACGATCTCGCATCTGCGCTTCGGCACGCGGCCGATCCGCGCGCATTACCTGATCCGCAAGGCGAACTTCGTCGCCTGCCATCAGTTCGACTTCCTCGATCGCTTCGACGTGCTGGAGTACGCGGCGCCCAACGCCGTGTTCCTGCTCAACGCGCCGTATCCGAGCGATGCCGTCTGGGCAGAGCTGCCGCGCGAGGTGCAGGAGGCGATCTGCGAGAAGCACCTGCGCTGCTACGTGATCGATGCGGTGAACGTGGCGCGCGAGGTGGGGATGGGCGGGCGCATCAACACCGTGATGCAGACGTGCTTCTTCGCGATCTCGGGCGTGCTGCCGCGCGACCAGGCGATCACCAAGATCAAGAGCGCGGTCGAGAAGACCTACGGCAAGAAGGGCCAGGAGCTGGTGCGGCAGAACTTCGCGGCGATCGACCGTACGCTCGCGAACCTGCACGAGCTCGCGGTGCCCGAGCACGTCACCGCGACCCGAACGCGGCCGCCGATCGTGAGCAGCGATGCGCCGGATTTCGTGCAGCGCGTGACCGCGGTGATGCTCGCGAACCACGGCGACCTGCTGCCGGTGAGCGCATTCCCGGTCGATGGCACGTGGCCGACAGCCACCACGCGCTGGGAGAAGCGCAACATCGCCGTGGACATCCCGGTGTGGGATGCGGCGCTGTGCATCCAGTGCAACAAGTGCGCGCTCGTGTGCCCACACGCCACGATCCGCGCCAAGGTGTACCCCGAGCAACAGCTCGTGCGCGCGCCGGCCACGTTCAAGAGCGCGGACTACCGCGGGCTCGAGTTCAAGGGCCAGAAGTACACGATCCAGGTGGCGGCCGAGGACTGCACCGGCTGCTCGCTGTGCGTCGCCGTGTGCCCGGCGAAGGACAAGGCCAACCCGCGCCACAAGGCGATCGACATGCAGCCGCAGCGCCCGCGGCGCGAGGTGGAGCGGGAGAACTACCGGTTCTTCCTCGAGCTGCCGGAGGCGGAGCGTGCCGCGATCAAGCTCGACAACAAGGGCACGCAGTTCCTCACGCCGCTGTTCGAGTACTCCGGCGCCTGTGCCGGCTGCGGCGAGACCCCGTACCTGAAGCTCATGACGCAGCTGTTCGGCGATCGCGTGCTGGTGGCCAACGCGACCGGTTGCTCGTCGATCTACGGGGGCAACCTGCCGACCACGCCGTACACGGTGAATCGCGCCGGGCGCGGTCCGGCGTGGGCCAACTCGCTGTTCGAGGACAACGCGGAGTTCGGGCTCGGGCTGCGGCTGGCGGTGGACTCGCAGGAGCGCCAGGCGAAGCTGTTGCTCGAGATGCTGGCGCCGAGCATCGGCGATGTGCTGGTGCGCAATCTGCTGGCAGCGGATCAGTCGAGCGAGGCGGGCGTCGTGGCGCAGCGCGAGCGGGTGCGAGCGCTGCGGAACATGCTGGCGGGCGTCAGCACGATCGCGGCGCGCCGGCTCGACGCGATCGCCGACTACCTGGTGCAGAAGAGCGTGTGGATCGTGGGCGGCGACGGCTGGGCCTACGACATCGGCTTCGGCGGTCTCGACCACGTGTTCTCGCTGGGACGCAACGTGAACATCCTGGTGCTCGACACCGAGGTGTACTCGAATACCGGCGGCCAGCAGTCCAAGGCGACGCCGCTTGGCGCGGCGGCCAAGTTCGCGGTGGCCGGCAAGGCGACGCCGAAGAAGGACCTCGGCCTGATCGCGATGAGCTACGGCAACGTGTACGTCGCGCGCGTCTCGCTCTTGGCGAAGGACAGCCAGACCGTGCAGGCGTTCCGCGAGGCGGAGTCGTTCCCCGGAACCTCGCTCATCATCGCCAGCAGCCCGTGCATCGCCCACGGCTACGACCTGGCGCTGAGCGGCGAGCAGCAGAAGCGCGCGGTGGATTGCGGCAGCTGGCCGCTCTACCGCTTCGATCCGCGTCGGGTCGAGTCGGGCACGGCGCCGCTGGTCCTGGACTCGGGTCCGCCCAAGTCACGGGTGCGCGACTACGCCCAGAACGAGGCGCGCTTCCGCATGGTGGAGCGGCTCGACCCCAAGCGCTTCCAGCTCCTCATGGACCAAGCTCAACGTCTGGCCACACAGCGATTTGCAGTCTACGAGCAGCTCTCCCACGTGACCATCCCAACATGAGGGACAGTCTACGCTGTCCCTCGGAGCGTGAAACATGGACCTGGCAACCACGTACCTGGGGCTCGAGCTGGCGCATCCGTTGATGCCGGGGGCGTCGCCGCTGGCCGACGATCTCGACACGGTGCGGCGGCTGGAAGACGCCGGCGCTGCGGCGATCGTGATGCGGTCGCTGTTCGAGGAGCAGATCCTGCTCGAGGAGCGTGCGGTGCGCGAGTGCCTCGGGGTGCACGAGCAGTCGTTCGCCGAGGCCACGACCTTCCTGCCGCGCCACGCCTTCGCGCTCGGTCCGGCCGAGTATCTGGAGCACGTCCAGCGCATCAAGCGGGCCGTGCGCGTGCCGCTGATCGCCTCGCTGAACGGCAGCTCGCTCGGCGGCTGGCTCGACTTCGCCCACCTGATCGAGCAAGCGGGCGCCGATGCCCTCGAGCTGAACGTGTACGCGCTCGCCACCGACCCCGAGCTGAGCGGCGCCTACGTCGAGCAGAACATCCTCGACATGGTGCGCGAGCTGAAGCGATCGGTGAAGATCCCGATCGCGGTCAAGCTCGGCCTGTTCTACTCGTCGCTCGCGCACCTGGCGAAGCAGCTCGAGCAGGTCGGCGTGGATGGCCTGGTGCTGTTCAACCGCTTCTATCAGCCAAACATCGACATCGAGCAGCTGGAGGTGACGCGCGCGCTTGAGCTGTCCGACTCGAGCGAGCTCTTGCTGCGGTTGCGCTGGCTCGCGATCCTGTCCGGCTCGGTGCGCCCCTCGCTCGCGTGCACCGGTGGCGTGCACACCGCCACCGACGCCATCAAGGCAGTGATGGCGGGAGCGCATGCCGTGCAGCTCGTGGCCGCGCTGCTCAAGCGCGGACCCAACTACCTGCGCATCGTCAAGAACGAGATGATCACGTGGCTCGAGGAGCACGAGTACGACTCGCTGGCGCAGGCGCGCGGCAGCTTGGGGCTCGGGCGTTGCCCCGACCCGAAGTCCTACGAGCGCGCCAATTACATCCACGTCCTGCACAGCTGGCAGAGCCGGCAGTGATGCCGGCGGCGTCGACGATCTGCCGTTTCCCGATCCCATGGCGGACCAGCGGCCCCGTTTTTCGCCAACGCCTGCAGAGCGGCTGCGATGCTCGTGGCGCCTGCGGTTGCGATTGAAGAACATCTGGATCGACCCGCCGCCAGCGAACGTTCGGCGCTTCCTCGAGTCCTTGGCTCGTTGCTTCACTTCATCGTTCCGCGGTTCGCTGGCGCGGCGCGCCGCACATGTGCGCCGCGATTTCCATGGGAATCGCGCCGCCGCGCCGGCGTTGGCACGGCGGCCCCTCGCGACTCCCGCTGGTGACCACCGATGTCGATGGAAGCACGCATGCACGCTGCGACCTGGCTCCTGCTCATGCCGGCGCGCGCGCAGGAGCTCCGCATCGATCCGCTGCTCGTCTTGCAAGCGCACGAGGTGTGGTCGGTGATTGCTGCCGTCGACAATCCGGTGTGGCCCGGCTGGAGTGCTGCCGACACGCCGCTCTTGTTCTACCTGCCCGGTCAGCAAGAGGTGCTGATCAATCATCCGCATCCGCCCGCCGGGTTCGCTCCGTACCACGGCACGCTCGCGCTTTCCGGCTTCACGCTGCTGGTCAAGGACGGGCCCACGTCGATCACTGTCGACGGGCAGAACACGTCGCGCTCGATCAACGGCATCGCCACGCTCGTGGTGGCGGACACGCTGTCGAACCGCAGGAACACCGTGGCCGGCATGCTCGACGACCCGCGGCCGGCAGCGGCGAAGGTTGCCGACCTCGATCTGGCGAGTCTGTCGAGCGACCCGTATGGCCAGCTCGCGCTCATCGCGCACGAGGCCTTCCACGTCTTCCAGCAACGCACGGCGCCGGGCAAGTCGGTGAGCGAGGCGCTGATCCTCGACTATCCGATCCTGTCCGTGCCGAACAACGTAGGCTTCGCACTGGAAGGTCGCGCGCTCGGCGACGCGCTCCGTGCCGGCGATGCAGCGGCTCGGCGCGACGCCGCGCTGCGCTGGCTGGCGGTGCGTCGCGACCGCCGCCGACAGCTGCCGCCCGCCGCGATCCAGTACGAGGATGGCACCGAGTGGAACGAGGGCCTCGCCAAGTACGTCGAGTACCGGCTGAGCGAGGTGCTCGAGGAGCGCGAGCCCGATCCCGCGCTGCGGTGGGCGCAGGGGTTTTGCGGCTACGACGACCTGACATTCGTGCGTGAGCGGTTGATCGCCGATGCCGAGCGGAATCTCTCGGGCACGGTGCGCGTCAACAACTCGCTGCACGACGCCGGCAGCCTGCGCCTGCGTCTCTACTACTCGGGCATGGCGATCGGCGTGCTGCTCGATCGCCTCGACGCGAGCTGGACGCAGCGCATCCTCGAGCCCGGCAGCACGCTCACGTCGCTCGCCAGCGAGGCACTCGCAGCTCCCGACGCCGAGCTCACCGCCCGGCTCGCGGCGCTCCACGCCGCGAGCGAGTACCGCGACCTGGTGGCGGCGAAGGAACGTCTCGCGCAGGAAGGGCTTGCGGCAGTGAACGATCTGGTGCGCGGCATCGTCGCCGGTGACACGACCGCAGTCACGCTCGACTACGCGGATCTCGGCGAGCCGCGTGTGGCGCTCGCCTTCACGCCGTTCGGTGTGGCGCGGGTCGACGCCGATCGCGTGGTCTATCGCCACATCCCGCTGAAGGGCGAGATCGGCGATGGCAACATCTTCGAGCAGAGCCTGGCCTTGCCGCTCCTGCACGATCGCAAGGCCCACCGGATCCAGTTCCGGCTGCCACGGCGAGTGCTCGCCAGCGAGGTCGCGGCCGCCGCCGGGTTGGAGCGCCTGCCGACCTCGCCGATCGAGAACGTGACGCTCGCGCTGCCTGGCGTCACGCTCCGCCTGCGTCACACCGAGCTCGAGCTCGTGGATGATGTCCTGCGCGCGCGCTTGCTGCGCTGAGCGCGCGTGCGCCCGCGGCCCGGCTCACTCGGCCGGCAGCCGATAAACCTCGCGACCACCCACGTACACGCGCAGCAAGCGGCTCCTCAAGTCGAGCGGCGGGCCAGAGAACACGAGCACGTCCGCGTCCTTGCCGACGCGCAGCGAGCCGACCCGATCGTCGATGTGGTACGCCTTCGCCGGATTGATCGTGATCGCCTTCAACGCGGCGGTCGGATCGAGCCCCGAATGCACCGCGAACGCCACCAGCGCCGGCAGGTCCTGCGCCGCGTTCTCGGCATCCGACTGGAAGGCGACCGCAGCGCCGCTGGCGACGAGCTCGGCCGGCACGTTGATCTCGCGATGATCGCGGGTCGCAAACAGCGTGGTGGGCGCAATCACCGCCACGCCCAACCGGCGCACCTCGTCCTGCACGCGCCACAGCTCCGCGGGTGCCACCAGGACGAGCGGCACCGAGTACTCCTCGGCGAACAGCTTCACCAGCGCGCGGATCTCGAGCGCGCCGGCCGCCGCAACCACCGCCGGGATGCGCTTCGCGAACAGCGCACGATAGGGCTCGAGCTTCTCGTCGACCGGCGGCGGCTGCGGTCGATTGTCCTCGACCTTCTTGCGGCGCGGGTTGACCACGAGCACATCGAATGCGCCCTTCTCGACCCGCGTGGCCTCGAGATCGCGCGTGAAGTTGCCGAACCCGAACGTGCCCACCATGTGGTCGGGCTTGTCGAGCTTCGCCTCGATGCGTGGCGCGCCGCCGCCGCGCCCGCCGCGCCGCCCGCCGCCCATCGGCTCGAGCTCGAGCGTGATGCGATCACCGTCCAGCGTGCCGCTCAGCCCCACCTCGCCCGAGGTCTCCACATTGCGCCGCCGCATCGGCGACGTGGTCTTGCCGGTGATGCGGTTGCCGTCGAGCCTCAGGTACATGGTCAGCTTCTGCGGCTCCGGATTCTGGCCGCCGCCCGCCACCGTGCCTTCCCACTTGCCGGAGATCGCATCGGTGCGGCTCTCCTTCTTCGCCTGATCGTCGGCCGGCTTGGTTTCCTTCCTGGGCGCCGTGCCCTGCTTCTGCTCTTCCTCCCACTTCTTCAGCTCCTCGGCGTACTTCTGCCACTTGTCGAAGTACGCCTTGCCCTGATCGAGCGCCGACTTGTAGCGGTCCTTGAGCTCCAGGATGTCGCCCTCGGCCGCCGGGAACAGCAGCCCGCAGGTGGGCTCGACGACGATCGCTCCGGCACCCAGGCCGGCGGTCTTGAGCGCCGCCATGCGGGCGCCGCGATCGCCGGCGGCGTACGGTGCGACGATGGTGGTGGTGATGCCGGCGCGCGCGACCTCGAGCGTCGCCTCGTCCTCGGCCGCGCGCACGCGCTGGATCGGCAGATCGGCATCGGCGCGCGCGCGATCGCCGCGCAGGCCGAGATGCCCGAGTGCGTCGAGGAACCCGGGCACCACCCACGCGTCGGCGCCGAAGCTCTCGACCCGCGCACCCGCGGGGCTCGCCACCGTGGCGCCGATCGCGGCGATCTTGCCGCCGCCCATCAGCAGCGCGCCGCGCTCGAGGTCCGGTCCCTCGAGCGTCACGATGTGGCCGGCGCTCAGCACCGTGGCCTCGCTCGGGCGCGCCTCGTAGCGCAGCACGCCGTCCACGTACACCGCGCGCACCGATGTGGTCGCCGCGAACGGCTCGCCCGTCAGCACGACGAAATCCGCATCATGGCTGGCAGTCAAGCTGCCCACCCGCTCGCTCACGCCCAGGATGGCTGCCGCATCGGCGGTGAGCGCGGCGAGCGCGCGCGCCGGCTTCAGCCCGCCGCCCACCGCCATGCCAGCCACGAACAGGAGATCGCGCAGCGCGCCGCTGTCCTCGGCGGCGAGCGCGAAGCGCACGCCGCTGTGATCGAGCACGGCCGCGGTGGCCAGCGTCGCTTCGAGCGGCTCGCGTGCCACGTCGCGATTCTGGCCGATGCGCCCTGCCTCGCCCGTCAGCTCGAGTACGACCGGGGTGCCGCGCAGCTCGTTCGCGGCGAGATGCGCTTCGGTCGCGCCGCTGATCAGCACGCGCCGGCCGCGACCAGACGCGAGCGCGCGGCGAATCTCGTCGGCGCGGCGTGCGTGCATGCGCAGCGGCAGGCCGCGATCGAGCGCGCGGCGCAACGACTCGAGCGGGTAGTCGAAGCCAGGGCGCCCGGCGCCGGCGAGATCGAGCGCGCTCGCGCGCCCGAACAGCTCGCTCAGCTCGAGGAACACTCCAAGCCGCGACGTCGGCCGCTGCGCGCTCGGAAGTGATCGGGTTGTCGGCGGACGGCGGCAGCGGTGGCGCTCGATGAAGTTGGGCGGGTCGAGCGCCGCATCCGCTGACGCAGATGCGCAGGTCGGCCTGATCGAGCAGGACGCGCCGCGCGCGCGTGTCGCCCGCGAGCTTCACCACCGCTCCCACGCCGCCGATCAGACGGCGCCGGCCCAGGTCGAGGTAGGCGGTGGTGATGCCGCCGCGCAGCCAGGCGCTGGTCGTCGTAGGCGTTGAACGCATCGAGCGCGCGATACTGGGCGCCGGCGGTCTCGGCGCCAGCCGCTTCACTCACCAGCACGCCGCCGGCGGCGCCAGCCCCGGGATGATCACGGCGTTGCCGAGATCCACCACCTCCGCCGCCGGCGGCAGCAGGCTCGCCGGCCTTGAGCACCGCCACCACAAGGTCGCCCTTCACGTACAGCGCGCCATCCCGCACGGCGGTCTCGCGCGCATCGCCGGTGTAGATCAACGAGGCCCTGTACACCACGGCGTGCGCGACGTCAGCGCCCGGGGTGCGCGGCGCGAGCGATGCGAGCAGCACGAGCGACGCCAGGTGCCGAGCCGGCGACTTCATGGGCGTGTTCCTGGGCAACCAGAGGTCCTGGAGCGAGGGGTGCCCAAGCATAGCGATCGGCCCGGGCAGGTGCGAGTGGGGCGCCGGACAAGACCGCCGCTCACCAGCCGAAGTAGCTGCGGGCGAGCTTGCCGAGCAGGCGCACGTCGAGGCTGCGGCGGAATGCATGGCGCCGCCACATCCGCCGGTAGCGCTCGCCCAGCCGCTTCAGCACGCGGCGCACCAGCGGCCGGTTGCGGAACGCGGCCTGGATGCGCTCGCCGTCCACCAGCTTGGACGTGAACAGCAGCGTCTCGAGCAGATCGCGCCGCTCGCCGATCCACGGCGACTCGAGGTGCTGGCGGTTGAATGCAGTCCAGCCCTCGAGCCGATCGGGCGGCCGGAAGCCGTCCTGCAGCGCCAGCTCGTAGAGCTTGGCGCCGGGCGTGGGGGTGTACATGAAGAACCCCGAGATGTGGGCGTTGGGATTGGCATCCATCATCTCGAGCGCGAGGTCGACCGACGCCATCAGGTCATCGACCGTCTCGGTGGGGAAGCCCATCATGAAGTTGTAGGTGCCGGAGATCGCGGTGCGCGCCAGGCGCCGGTTGGCGTCGCGGTAGTCGGCGACCGTCTCCTGCTTGCGGATCATCTTCAGGATGCGCGGCGAGCCGGTCTCGAGCCCTGGCTGCACCGCGCGCAGCCCGTTCGACTCGAGCGTGCGCAAGCCCACCATCTCGTCGAGCGCGACCAGGTCGTCCATGCGCGTCTGCACATACCACTGGAAGCGCCCGCCGATCATGTCGGCAATGCGCGCGCCGCGGCGCCGATCGACGAAGAACTCCTCGTCGTGGAACTCGACCGCGTCGAGACGATGCTTCTCCACCAGGCTCATCACGCGCGCGAACGCGACCTCGGCCGACATCTTGCGCCAGCGCTGCGAGGAGAGCACGGGCTCGCAGCAGAACGTGCACGGGAACGGACAGCCGGTCGACGAGATGAACGGCAGCGATCGCACCCGCTTGCCGAACAGGAACGAGTTCACCACGTACTGCTCGACGTCCACCAGGTGATACGGCAACGGCGGCAGGAGATCGGGATCGAGGAACGGCTCCTTGCCGGTGGCGCCGTGCTGCACGATCGTGCCGTGCTCGCGGAACGCGATCTGCCCGATCCGCTTCCACGCGCCGTTGCCGCGATCCGCCTCGCGCGCCTCGACGAACGCGCGGAACGTGTGCTCGCCCTCGCCGATCACCACGCAATCCACCAGCGGGTGCTCTGCGGTCTGCTGCGGCAGGAGGGTGGGATGATTGCCGCCCCAGACGATCGGGATGCTCGGGTCCGCATCACGCACCACTCGCGCCGCCTCGAGACCGTGGCGGATCTGCGTGCCGGTCATGCACGAGATGCCGACCACGAGCGTGTCCGGGTTGAGCGCGGCGCGGAGCGCCCCGCGCCAGTCCGGGTCCACGCGCTGGTCGATGATCGCGACGTCGTAATCATCCGCCAGGGTCGCGGCGACGTTCAGCACGCTGAGCGGCAGCCACACCGACACGCCCTTGAGGTCGAGCCCCGTGATCGGATAGACGAGCACGACTTGAGCCATGCGCATAGATTAGCGCCGTGGTCCGCGGACACGAGCGCAGATTCGCGCAGCAGCGCGGACGTTGGCGCACCGGCGGCGCACGCGCTCGCCCGGCCGCGCCTGGCGACGACGTGAGGAACAGCGGTTGCGCATGGCGCCGCGACTCGCAGCCCGCGCAGCAATCCAAGGAGCGATCCCATGAGGTCCACGACCCTCGCCTGGTTCACCGCCGCGCTGTTCCTGTCCGGCTCGCTGCACGCGGGCGACGTGTGCATCGACTGTCATGCGAAGCTCACGCCGAGCATCGTGTCCGACTGGCAGCTCAGCAAGCACAAGGCGAAGGACGTCCCTTGCCAGGCCTGCCACGGCGCCGAGCACGTGAGCGCCGACGACGTGCAGCAGGTGAAGATCCCGACGCCGGAGACGTGCGCCAGGTGCCACGCCGATCAGGTCACGCAGTTCAGAAGCGGCAAGCACGCGTTCGCGTGGGCGGCGATGAAGGCGATGCCGACGACGCACTGGCAGCCGATGGCGCTGATCGATGGCATGAAGGGTTGCGGCGGCTGCCACAAGATCGGCTTGAAGAGCCCGGACGAGATCAAGGAGCTGAAGGCGGGCGGCGCGGGCTTCGGGCTCGCGTCGTGCGACGCGTGCCACACGCGCCACACGTTCTCGGTGGCGGAGGCGAAGGAGCCACCAAGCCTGCCAGACCTGCCACATGGGCTTCGACCATCCGCAGTGGGAGATGTGCGCCGGCTCGAAGCACGGCGTGCGGCGCCGGCTCAAGCGGCAGCAGATCCTGCCCGAGACCGCGGCCGCGCCCTTGCCAGACCTGCCACATGCAGGACGGCAACCACATGATCGAGACCGGCTGGGCTTCCTCGCGGTGCGCTTGCCGATGCCGCAGAACCAGGAATGGGCCGCCGATCGCGCCACCATCCTGCAAGGGCTCGGCGTGCTCGGCCGGATGGCGAAGCCGACGCCGCGCCTCGACGTGGTCAAGGCGGCCGACGTCGCGCGGCTGACGCAGGAAGACTGGCAGCAGGAGCGCGACAAGATGGTCGCGGCCTGCATCGATGCCACTCGAGAACTTTGCCAGGGCCGAGCTCGAGAAGGGCGACCAGATCATCCGTCAAGCCGACCATGCGATGGCGGAAGGCATCCGCGTGGTCGCGGCGCTCCAGGACGGCGTGCACCGGCCCGAATCGTATGCGTCCGCGTTCCCGACCTGCTCCACGTTCCGATTCCGCCGGCACCATCGAGCAGCGCCTGTTCGTGATGTTCCTCGAGCATCGCATGCGCACCTTCCAGGAGCACCTTCCGCCAACCCCGACTACGCGCTGTGGTATGGCTGGAGCGAGCTGCAGCGCGACCTCACCGAGATCAAGTCGATGGCGGACGAGCTGCGCGATCGCAAGCGCCGGCCGTAGCGAAGCGTCTCCCGCGCTGCGGCCGCGTGCCGTTGTGTTTTGCCGCGCGTGCACCTACGATGCTCGCGCCCCCCGCGCACGTGGACCAGGCCTCCGCCTTGGGAGATGACCATGTGGTTGTTCACCGCCGTCCTGCCCATCCTCTTGCTCGGCGATGGTCACGCCACCACGCCGGCGAAGCCGCGATCGCCGTGGGATGCAGCGATCGTCATCGGTGCCAGCGCATCGGCCGGTTTCCAGAATGACGACGCGTTCGGCAAGCATCCGGGGATCGCGGCGTTCCTGGACGCGATGCTCGGGCGCAAGCCCGATCAGACGCAGAGCCTCGCCACCGCCATGTTCTTCACCAATCCCACGCAGATCGGCAAGTCGATGATCGACGCTGCGGTCAAGGCCGACCCGACGCTGGTGGTCGGCGTCGACTTCCTGTTCTGGTATGCCTACGGCGACGTCAAGGCGGACAGCGAGCGGCTCGCTCACCTGGAAGACGGCCTCAGGCTGCTCGAGCGGTTCACGTGTCCGGTGGTGGTGGCGACGTTGCCGGACATGTCGGGCGCCATCGGCTCGATGCTGTCGATCACCCAGGTGCCCGCGGTGGATGTCCTGGACGATCTGAACGAGAGGATCGAAGCGTGGTGCAAGGCGCGCAAGAACGTCGTCCTGATCGACCTTGCCCTGTTGCTCGAGAAGATGCGGGAGCACGAGCCGATCACCGTGCGCGGCAAGAGCCCGGCCAAGGACGCCCCGCTCCTGCAAGACGACAAGCTGCATCCCACGCTCGATGGCCTCGCCATCATCGCGCTGCAGTGCATGGACGCGCTGGCACGCAACAAGGTCGCGCTGCCGAGCGATGTGCTGTGGGATCCGGCCGAGCTGGTGAAGGCAGTGAAGAGCGCGGCGCCGCGAGCACCAGCAGGCGCGTCGTCGCACTGAGCGCGGCGGTCGCCCCCGATCGCGCGCTTGCCTCATCGACGCGCCGTCAACCCGGATCGACACCATCCACGAGGGTGGGAGTGCAGCGGCAGCGTCGGTTCGCGCGGTCACCTGTCGATGCCACTTGATTCGCCGCCGGCGACTCGAGCCATGTCGCGCCTGGTTGAGCTACGGCCTTGGGTTGACTCCGGTGCGGGCGCTCGACGCCGCTGGCGCCTTGCGCGTGCAGCACGGATCCGAGGCTGACGTGACCCTCATGCTGGCCAGGCGCGTCTGCAAGCTCTGGTCGTGTGGCAGCAGGCGTGCGGCGCGCTCGAGGTGGTAGCGCGCGCTGACCAGGTCGCCCAAGTGCTCGTACACGGTCGCCAGGTTCTCGTGCGGGAGCGGTGCGTCGGGCTGGATCGCAAGGCCGTCATGATAGGCCTTCGCCGCCTCGGTCCACTTGCCCTGATCGGCGAGCTCATCACCCAGCTTGAATTGCATGTCTCCCCAGCCGGGATAGATGCTCGTCAGTGCGCGGTAGACATCCTCGCTGCCGCGTGAGCTCGGCTCGGCAACCACCAGCAGCGCGAGAGGGATGACCAAGCAGGCGAGCTGCAACGGCACGCGCTCGCGTCGCAGTTCGGGCAACGGAGCGGGTGCGTGAGAGACGGTCTCGAAGCCGAGTGCCGCACGCAAGCTGGGCTCGCGCACCTTCCAGATGAAGCCATCGAAGTAGTAGTGCATGAGCGCCGAGGTCAGGATGAACGCACCGAGAATCAGACGCAGAGTCTCGTTCTCGAGGCTTTTCTGGACGAAGCCCATGCTGCCATACAGCATGAACATGGCAACGTACAGCAGTACGAGAGGGAATTTGCGCCGGAACAGGAAGGACAGGAAAGGTCGCGCGACCTGGTCGTGCTTGGCAGCAATGCCACATCCCATCAACCACACCAGCGCGAAATACTGAATGTCGTGATAGACGGCCCACATCGCGTGGCCCAGCACCAGATTCTTCACCAGCCACCACGCCACACCGAGAAATGCGAAGGTGAAGAGCGTCAGCGCGATCTTGGTCACGCTGATCGGCACGCCGGCGCGCCCGGCGCGCACCGTGGCGCCGATCCACCAGACCGTACACACCGCGGTGGCAGTGACCGTGATTGCCCTGAGCCCGTTCAGCATGTCCTGCGACGGTGTGACCCCGAATGTCTGAATCACGGGCCGAATGAGAGCCATGCTGTACTGTGGGCTGCACAAGGCAATGCTGAGGAACCACGCGAATGACAGCGCGAGGTCGAGCCACGATAACCGGTGTGAGATCTCGCCTTTCTTGGCGGCGTAAATGCGCATCATCCCGTAGTGCTGCGTGATCGAGTGCCAGAAATCCCACAGCACGGAAACCAGGATCAACCCGTGCAGGTTCTTCGAGGCGAAATAGAGCGATGCCATGAACACCAGCGGCGGGCCGAGCAAGAAGCGGGTGCTGTAGCGTGAGAACATCACCGGATCGCCGTAGATGCGCAAGAAACCGGGTAGGTGGTGGCCCACCGCAAACAATGCGAGCATGACCAGCGCAATGCTTTCGGTCGGGACCATCCTGCTCAGCGGCAGCACGATCGCGAGCAAAAGCACCGGCGTGCCGATGAAGAACAGCCCGTCCCAGAGTGGAGAAATGATCCAGTCCCGGTGAGAGGACGAGCCCATGTTTGGTTGCCTCGATGGCTTCGACGTGAGTGAGAGTCCGAGAGCGGCGTACTCTTGCGTGATCATCGCGGGCTGTCAACGTGCGAACTGGCGAATCCCGCCGCGCTCGGACGTTCCATGAGCGGGGCAAGAGCGACCACAGCGCAATTCTCAGCGTCGGCGCGCAGGACAGCGCGCTCGCTGGCGACGCAGTGCACACACGTGCGCGCCGGCCGTCAAGGATTTCGAGTTTCACTTCCCTGCTGCCGAGGTCATCTTCGTCGTCATCTGGTTCAGGGGAGTGCGTCATGATCCCTCGTCGCCACGGGTGGAAGGCCTTGCTTGCGATCTTCGTCGTGGGCGGTGCCGGCGTCCTCTACATGGGTGTCCAGACCTATCATGGAGCGCCGCCGATCGCTGATTTCCTGGCTCCGGATGGCAAGGTCATCGTCTCCGCCGAGACGATCCGGCGCGGCCAGGCTGTGTTCCAGAAATACGCGCTCATGCAGTACGGGACGCTGTTCGGCGATGGCGGTGCACGCGGCCCCGATTTCACGGCGGACGCGCTGCACCACATGGCACTGTCGATGATCGCATACTACGAGGCAGGGCTGCCGCCCGCCACCGACGAGCGCGCACTGGAGGCGCGCGATGGCATCGCCGCGCGCGTGCGGCGCGAAATCAAGGAGAACCGATTCGACTCGGCCCGCGGTGTCGTGATGCTGAACGAGGCTCAGGTCGCTGCAGCGCGAGACGTCATCGAGCAAACTCGGACGCGATTCTGCGGCAACGGTGATGGAGCGTTTCGTCCGTTGGGTTTCATCAGCGACGGAACCGAGCTGCGAGAGCTCGGAGCGTTCTTCTTCTGGGGTGGGTGGGTGTGCGGCGCATTGCGCCCCGGCACTGACGCGAGCTACACACAGAACTGGCCCTTCGACCCGGAAGCCGGCAACACATTCACGCGCCGTGCTCTCTTGTGGAGCGTCCTGGGATCGCTCTCGATGATCGTGGCGCTTGGCGCCGTCCTGTACGTCTACGGCCGGACCCGTGCATCCGCGCCAGCCGGGGACCTCGAGGATCCCGCCACCACGGACCGTGTCGCAGCGTTCGCCCCGACGCCCACGCAACGGGCGACCTACAAGTTCTTCGCCGTGGCAGCCGGGTTGTTCTTGCTGCAGGTGATCGCCGGCGTGTTCACGGTGCACGACTTCGTCGGCTTGACGAACTTCTTCGGCGTCGACGTTCAGCGAGCCTTGCCGCTGCCCGTGGTGCGCAGCTGGCACGTACAGCTCTCGGTGTTGTGGATCGCGACCTGCTGGATCGCGGGATCGCTGTTCCTGCTGCCGCGCATCACGGGGATGGAGCCGCCCGGTCAGGTGGCGCTGGTCAATGCACTTTTCTGGACGCTGGTTGCCGTCGTGGCCGGCACGGTCGCGGGTGTGCTGCTCGGGCCAAAGGGCGTGCTGGGGCAGTGGTGGTCGGTGTTCGGCAACCAGGGTTGGGAGTTCGTGGAGCTGGGCAAGGCCTGGCAAGCCCTCTTGTTCCGGGGCTCTGATCCTGTGGGCAGCGATCGTGTGGCGTGGTGTGCGGTCTTCGATCGGATTGACGAACCCATTCTCGCTACCACACTGGATGCTCTACTCGGTCACTGCGATCGTGATGCTGTTCCTCTCGAGCTTCGTGGCCGGGCCGCACACCAACTTCGTCATCGCGGATTTCTGGCGATGGATGGTGATCCACATGTGGGCGGAGTGTTTCTTCGAGGTCTTCACCACCGTCGTCGCAGCCTACTTCATGGTGATGATGGGGCTGGTGGGACGCGAGGCCGCCACGCGAGTCGTTTACTTCGCAACGCTGTTGTTCCTCGGCAGCGGCCTGCTCGGGATCTCGCACAACTTCTACTGGAACGCGAAGCCGGAGGCGACGCTCGCGATCGGCAGTGTTTTCTCGACCATGCAGGTGGTTCCGCTGGTGCTCCTGACGCTGGAGGCGTGGTGGATGCGCCGCCTGCCGCAGGACGTGCTCCGACGCACCGGTAGGGCGCCGGCCAGCTTCGCGCAAACCGAGGCGTTCCTCTTCATGCTGGGCGTGAACTTCTGGAACTTCTTCGGCGCGGGTGTGTTCGGGTTCATCATCAACCTGCCGATCGTGAACTACTACGAGCATGGAACCTACCTCACGGTCAACCACGGTCATGCCGCGCTCATGGGCGTCTACGGCAATCTCTCGATCGCCGCGATGCTGTTTTGCGCGCGGTATTTGATCGTGCCCGAGCGCTGGAATGCATTGCTGCTGCGAGCATCCTTCTGGTCGATCAACGTGGGCCTGATGCTGACGGTGGTCCTCGACCTGTTTCCGGCCGGTGTCTTCCAGTTGCAGGCGGTGCTCGAACGCGGGATGTGGTACGCGCGGTCGACGCGATTCATCGAGGGCACGACGTTCCAGACACTGACCTGGATGCGGATGCTCGGTGGTGCGATGTTCCTGCTGGGCGGCGTGGTTCCGCTTGCGGTCTTCCTGCTCTCGAGGTGGCGCAGCCTCAAGCCGGCGGTGCTGCCGGTCGACGTGCCGACCTCCTTGCGGATCGAGGTACCCGCGGTTCTGACAGTCGAAGGAAACCGCGAAGCGATCGTTGCTCGCGGTGGCCCGACCCCTTGATTGCGTGGCAGCGGTGGCTGCATCGTAGAACCGGGCCCGCCCGATGCTCCCCATCTTGGAGGATGGCAGATGTGCCTGCCGTCCGAGCGACGCCGCAAACCCGAGTGGAATCATCGCCGGGTGACGTGCCGGGATGGCAGGTTTCTAGCTCGAGGTGAACGGCCTCGAATCGGAAGGCTCGGAAGTGCGCTTCCGCACCTGCGCATCGCCGGTCTGCCCTCGAGTGGCACTCTCCATGCCGAATGCATCGTCCACTTGCGTCGTAGCGCTGCCACATCTACCCTATCGCTGCGCTTGGCTCGATCTCGGCAGCGCCGCGGAGCCGAGCCGCGCGCCGCCGACGCCACAGGTTTTCTGGAACGACGCTGTCTCGTGAAGGCCATGGCCACTACATCCTATCGTTACTTCCTCCGAGACGGCACCGAAACGGACGCCGAGACGTGGCTCGAGAAGCAGGGGGACGGTGCCTACGTCCAGTTGCAGTCCACCCACCTTTCGTCCAGGTACTGGGTGTCCACCGTTTGGAACGGAATCCTGCGCGCGGAGGACGAGGCCCCGGAGGGAGGACTGCCCCTCATCTTCGAAACTGTCGTGTTCGAAGAGGGCACGACGTCCTTGCAAAGCTCCGTGAGCAACAAGGTCGCGCCGACCAGCACCTGCCGCGCAGGGTGGGTAGGGCCAAGTTCGAATCTCAGCAAGAACGCTGTTGCCAATCACCGGCCGCTCACGACCTTCACCTCGATGTCCGCTTCGGACCTGTCGTCGGGCATGGTGACCAGCTCGGAAGTGCCGTGCCCATCGACCAGCACGCGCACCGGAGCGCCCGGCGCCGGATCGAGCACCAGCCAGCCGTCCGCATCGGTCGTCGTGTGCGTGCCGTGACGCCCGGTCTCCACCTCGCACGCGGTATTCTTGAGCGGGCGGCCGTCCGCGGCAAGAACGTGAAGGCGCAGGCGCTGTCGCTTGATCTCGCACACGTGCGTGGTCTTCTCACCCGGTCGGATGGTGAACGATCGCTGGCTCTCGAGGAACTGATGCAGAACAAGAGTGCCATCGCTCAGGGCAATGGACAGCGTGTACTCACCGGGCGGCAACGTCTCCGCGTGGAACGCACCCGTAGCGTCAGGCAAGAACACGCCGAGATTCCACTCCGATGCCATCTCGTAGGAGAACGACTCGGCGTGGATCGACAGCTGCCCTCCCCGACCATGGAGAGTCACGCGCGCGCTCTTCAACAGGGTCGGATCGAGCACCAGGCGCGCGTCGAGGCTGCCAGGGTTGAACGGGGACGTGTCGAACGCGACCTCGCTTTCGCGACTCTCGACTGTCGCCACGCCGAGTGGGGGTAGCAGATCGACGTGTCCGGTGGACCCGCTGCCCTGATCGCGAACCGAGGCCTCGATCGAGAGCAACACGTGGTATTGGCCCGCTGGCAGGCTCTGCGCCACGAACGAGCCGTCTGCCCCGATCGAAAGCGCTTGGCTGTCATGCCGTACAATCTTGCCGTCAAGAGGGACGAGCTTGACCCTGGCCCGGTACGCGCGCACCGCGTCGCCGGTCAGTTTGCCGCGCAGCGTGCTGCCGCGAGCGACCTCGATCTCGAGCGGTGACTCCTCGCCTGGCAGCAAGATCGGCTCGCGCAGAACCGGCAAGTGGCCAGGGCCGAGCGCACGGATCACGAGATCGGCAATACCAGCCGGTCCGTACAGCGTGACGAGACCAGCCTCATCCGTCGTTCCCTTCGAGATCATGAGCGGCAGCGGTCGTGACGAGATGATCATGGCATCGCTGCGCAGATCCTCGACCCGATCATCGAGCGTGACCGGCTCGCCGCACCCGCGCACCAGCTCGACTCGCGAGCCACCGATGGGTTCGTCGGCGGCGGTGATGAGGCGCACGACCAGCGGCACCATGCGGGACAGCTCGATGCGCATTGGTGCGGCGAGGCCATCGACCGCCTCGAACTCGATCGCGTCGCTGATCGCGAGTGCTTGATCCTGCGGGATGATGCGCAGAACGTTCCTGCCGCGCACCACTTTGTCGACGGTCACCTTGCCGTCCGCGTGATGTCCGCCGAGGCGCGCCTGCTCTTCGTTGCTCCAGCTCGCGTCGGCTGCGTGGCACTTGACGGCGTAGTCTTCGACCGGCGTGCCGGTCCCTGCCTCGACGACTGTGAGCTCGAACACGAGAGCGCGCTTCATCACGATGCAGATGTCGGTTGTGCCCCAGGTGAAGAAGCGCTCGTCGGTGAGCGGCTGGCACGGACCGGCGTCGTGACACTCGAGCTGGACGGACTCGGGCGCGTCATCGCGCGCGAAGATCTTGAAGGTGCCGTCGCTGCGCGTCCACGAACCCTCCATCTTTCCGGAGCGCTCGCTCTTGGTCTTGAGGTAGATTCGGCTCACCGGTTGGCCGCGGTCGTCGACCACCACACCCGCGAGGCAGCGCTGTGCCCTCACGACCACGCGCAGCTCTTGCGGGCCAGACTGTTCGGCGATGGTCACTTGCTGCGGCTCGACCAGTGCGTAGCCGTTGGCCTGCACCTCGAGCGGCCAGGTTCCCACCGGGATCGGCTCGTTGATCGCGAACCGGCCCTCGGCATCGGTCCATCCCGAGCGGCTGTTGCTGGCGGCCATGCTGGCTTGAATCGGCAGCGGCAGGTTGTCGAGGCTGACGCCCACCTTCGCGACCGGGTTGCCGCTCGCGTCGACCACTTCGCCTTGGACGGTGACGCCGCGCGCCACCCACGTCGCCCAGGTCTTCCACCTGGCCGGGTGCGAGGCTGCTCCATCGTCCGGTGCGCGGCGCACGGCCTTCGCACTGGATGTCGAGACTGTATTGATAGGGAGGCGGCGGCGCGAAGCGGATCTCGAAGCGTCCATCCGCGCCGGTCGTCACCGGCGCGGGATCCTGCCACGTGACCGGGCCATGCAAGGCCATCTTGTTCGCATTGCCAGGCCGGCCACTGAGCTTGACCACGCCCTGCAACGGCGCTTTGGTGTCGGCGGCGATACAGCGGCCGCGCACGATTGCCTCGTTCACGACGGGTTCGGCCTTCGGCTGAGTCTGCGCCTCAGGCTGCGGTGCGGCGACGTGGCGCGCGGGCGGCGGCGGTGGCAGCTCGACTCGTTCCGCAGCGGCCGCGGCCGGTCGTGCAGGTGTCGGGAGCGGCGGGGTGACTCGCGCGCCGGCGAGCAGGAACCAGATGATGACAGCGATCCCGACGATGCCGATCGCCACCACACCGACCGTGCGCTTGCCCCGCATGACGTTGGCCTCCTCGAGAGACGTGCATTGTATCGCGGTCGGGGTTCGATCTCGTGCCGAGCCTTGCCGCCGCACATCGAACGTGGTCTCGGCGCGAGCAGCGGCACCTGCGCCAAACGCCATCGTTCGACGAGGAGGACGGCGGCTTCGAGCCAATGCGCCCGCGGTACTGCGGGGACGTTCGATAAGTGAGCTCAGGGGGCCGATGGGTCACGCACGCCGCGCGCCACGCGGCGAATGCAGCCCGTGTCTGACTCCAGTAAACTGGTGGCACGGCTGTCCGTTGCGGATTCTCTTGGTGGTCGCACGACGGCGCTGGGCGTTCTCCGCTAGGAGGCCACCATGGAACCACGCGTGTCGCTGGACGCTCACCGATGGCTCGTACACAACGCCCGGGCGCTCCGCTCGCTCGCTCACAAGCTGGTGCGCGGCGAGGCTGCCGAGGATCTCATCCAGGAGACTCTAGCGCGCGCGCTGGAGCGTCCGCCCAGGCTCAAGAGCGGCTCGTGGCTGCGCGTGGTGTGCCGCAACCTGTTCATCGCCAAGCAGCGTCTGGAGATGCGCCGCGCGGCGCACGAGCCGCGCGCGGCCGCGAGCGCGACCGCACCCGACACGTTCGACGTGGTCGCGCATCGCGCCGCGGTCGAGCGCGTGATCGGTGCGCTGCACGAGCTGTCGCCTGACGCGTACCAGGTGATCCAGCTGCGCTTCTACGAGGACCTCATTCCCACGGCGATGGCCGCGCGCCTGTCGCTGCCGCTGTCGACCGTCAAGCGCCGCCTCGAGCGAGCGGTGCAGCATCTGCGCGAGAGTCTCGGCGCGCACGAGGAATGCGGCGACCGTGACTGGCGTCACGCGCTCTTGCCGCTCCTTGGCTCGCACGACGCCGCGATCGGCAGCACGGTGATGGCAACTGCGTGGTCGGCGTCGAGACTCATGTGGGCCGCGAGCGCAGTCGTCGTCACGTCGGCGACCGTGTGGCTCACGATGCCGTGGACGAGTCGCGCTCCGGTTGACCGCTCGCGAGTTGCGGCAGTGAGACCCAGGGCGCTCGTGGTGGCACAGCAAGAGCCAGTGCGAGTCGAACGCGCGATCCTCTCGCCTTCGACCGATCACGCCGACGCGCAGCCGGCTCATGGGTCGTTGCGCGTCGCCCTCACTTGGCCCGACGGCACCAAGGCAGCGCAGCTGCCGTTCATGGTGATGCTCTACCCCGACACTGAAGTCGTCGTGACCGACGAGGTCATCGCGACGACGGACAACGAGGGCGTGGCCTTGCTCGACAATGTGCCGGAGGGACACGCTACGGTTTACCTTCCCGATCCTTGCGTTGCCCAGCGTGCCAGAATCCGGGCTGGTGAGGAAGCAAACGTCGCGCTGGCGATCACGCCCGGCGTCGGCGTGGAAGGCGAGGTGGTCACGCGCGAGGGGATGCCGGTACCTGACGCGGAGATATGGCTGGGAGGCTACAACGAAAGCTATCCCATGACGCGCACGGACGCTGATGGCAAGTTCGCGCTGCGGGACGTTCCCCCGTCGCCGGGGCGACAGCTCTCGGCCCGAGGGAAGAACTTGGCGCCATCGCGAGCAATGCAGATCGCGGGCCAAGCCGGTGACAGGGTACACGTCCGGCTTGAGCTTGCGGGTCAAGGTGGTGCCGTGGTGGGGAGTGTGCACAACGTGGATGGTGAGCCGGTCGCCGGAGCACGCGTCACGCTGACGCCGAGTGAGGAGGCACCCTACTATCAACCCTGGTCGCAGTCCCCACCCCGCGCGACCGTGTTCACCGACAAGGATGGCAAGTTCCGCTGTGAAGGCATGTCTCCGGGTCAAGTGCCCGCCATCGTGCGAGCGCGACCCTACGCATCATGGAGCGGTCAGATCGATGTGACCGCCGAATCGATGACGACCATCGACGTGTGCCTGCAAGACGGCGCGATTCTCGAAGGCATGGTTCGCGATCAGTGGAACGCCGGTCGCCGATGCGCAGGTCACCCTGGAACGAGGGCTGGTTCGCAAAGCGTCTGCCAAGTCTGCAGCCGATGGCAGCTACCGATTGATCGGGCTGCCGGATCGGCGAGTACGCGGTGCGCGCTGGCTCACGAGACGCTTGGCGCAGCAGACCCGGGTTGGCGCCGCTGGTCCAGGTAGCTCGATGGGATGTCGTGCTGGACGCCGGCAACACGATCCGCGGGTGGTGATCGACGAGCGTGGCGCGCTGGTCGCCGCCGCTCGCGTGGACGCCAGCCCGAGCGGCAGTGATGTGTGCGCTCCGGTGTGGAAGGTTCAAAGCCGAACTGACGCAAGTGGTCGCTTCGTGATCACCAACTGCCCCGATGCCAAGCCGGTGATCCGCCGCTCACGTTCCGTCTCGACGTGTCATGCGCTGACGACGCAACCCGCCGCGCGCTCGTACCGAGTGTGCAGGCCAACGGGGAGGTGGTGACGATCCAGCTCGGCCGCGATGGTGTGGCCAGCGCGTTCGTCGACGCGCTGTGCGTCGAGCAGGACGGCTCGCCCACGGCGGTCTCGGTTCTGGTGCGTGGCGGACCACGCGGCCTGTACGAGATTCGCGACAACGATCCGGCAACGGGGCAAGCTGCGTCTCGGTCCTTGGCACGCGGGCCACTACGAGCTGCAGCTCAAGCGCAAGCCGATGGGTCTGCTCGACGAGCGCACGATCGAGCTCGCCGAGAACGAGGTGAAGGACCTCGGCACGATCCAGTTACCGGCGACTGGTTCGCTCGAGCTCGCGATCCAAAGGCCACCCGGATTCGAGGGCAAGCTCGTTACCAAGATCACCAGCAAGGGTGCGCGCTGGGACATCTTTGGCATGGAGGTTCACGAGGACCCGGACATCCCCGATCATGTGGTGCTCGGCCCCGGCGCCTACCACGTCATCGTCAGCGGCAGCGCGATCACGGAGGTGGTCACGCCGTTCACGATCGAGTCGGGCGCGGCCACGCAAGTGACCGTTCGGGTCGAGCGCAACGGTGGCGACTAGATCACGGCCGTGGACGAGTGCGGCCACGAGGAACCCGACATTCCGCATCGCTGTGCTCGGCCCCGGCGCCTACCACGTCGTCGTCAGCGGCAGCACGATCACCGAGGTGGTGAAGGCGTTCACGATCGCGTCGGACAAGGAGACGCAGGTGAGCGTGCGGGTCGAGCGCAAGGACGGTCGAAGGAACGCCAGGCGGCGTCGGCGATGCGGGTGCACCCACGGTGGGCATCCGGGCGCAGCGGCGCTCTCCTGCTTGGTCGACGTGCAATGCGCGAGACGCGCCTCGATCTCGGCTGGGGCGTGCCGGGTCTGGACTTGGGCGACCACGACGCGTCTCGCAGCGTCGCCACGTGAGCCTTTTGCTGCCGGCATCCAGCCCTCATGCCGCGCGTCGCGCTGCTGCAAGGCGTGAAAGGCCCTCGTAATCGGGCTATTCGCCCGATGAAGCAAGTCAGCGTCACCGAGCTCAAGAACCGTCTGGATTTTCTGCGTCTGGTCATGCGCGGGCGAGGTGGTGGAGATCGTGCAGCATTCAGGTTCCCCGTCGCGCGCTTGTCTGGAGTCGGCCAGGGGCGGGGCAGCGGCCAGGCCCTGCTGCAGCGCCTCGTGCGCGATGGCATCGTCGTCGCAGCGAGCGAGAGGCCGAGTCGCGAGCAGATGAAGAAACCGCCGATCGCGTGCCGCGGTGACGTCGTGCGAGCGTTGATCGAGGAACGCGACTGCCGATGAGGTACTGGGACTCCTCTGCACTCGTGCCACTGCATGTGCAGCAGCCGCATTCGCGCGCCGTAATGGACCTGTTCCTGGGAGTGCCGACGTCATGCCTGGGTGCTTTCCGACCTGGAGATCCGTTCCGCCCTGTGCCGTCTTTCGTGGGATGGCGCGATGAGCACTGAACAGATGGCGGATGCCATCAGCCGATTCGACGCCATGTGGAAGACGGTGTCCGTCGTGGCGATGGTCGAGCCGGCGAAAACACGCGCCAAGCGGGTCCTGCTTGCTCACACCGCTCCGCGCCACGGGCGCGATGCAGCTTGGCCGCGCTCACCGCCGCCTACGACGAGCCTGCCAACCTCGGGTTCTCAGACCCTCGACGAGCGGCTCAGAGGCCGCCCGCCGCGAAGGCTTCGCCGTCGTTCCCTGAGTCGGCCGGGACGCGCTTTTGTCGCCGGCGCGCCATGCTCTACAAAGGTTGGTCCTCACCCCACCTTCACCACGCGAGGTCATCTCGAACGGAGCGTCGTGGGCCAGCATGAGCGCGCTTGTGTCGGTCCTGTGGTCGATCTCGGCGGCGGTCGGCACCGAGGGCTACTATCGATTCCCCGCGATCCACGGCGACACGATCGTGTTCGCGTGCGAGGGCGATCTGTGGCGGGTGAGCGCGGGGGCGGGGATGGCGACGCGCCTCACCAGCCACGACGGCAACGAGGACTTCCCGCACTTCAGCCCGGATGGCGAGTGGCTCGCTTTCTCGGGCGAGTACCAGGGCAACGTCGACGTGTACGTGATGCCCGCGACCGGCGGCGCGCCGCGGCGGCTCACGTTCGGACCGCTCGAGGAGCAAGTGGTCGGCTGGCGGCCGGACGGCTCGCGCATCATCTACCGCGCGCGGCACGCCTATCCGGGACGCGAGACCTTCCTGAGCGAGGTGCCGCTTGGCGGTGGCCAGCCGCGCGCGTTCACGTTCGGACCGGGCGCACAGCTCACGTTCACCGACGATCCGAACGTGATCGTGTTCAATCGCTGGCCGCTCGAGGGCCACACCTGGAAGCGCTATCACGGCGGCGAGGCCGACGACCTGTGGCTCGGCGATCTGGTCAAGTCGCAGTTTCGCAAGCTCACCGACTGGCCCGGGGTCGACAGCCTGCCGATGTGGCACGCGGGCCGCATCTACTTCCTGTCGGATCGCTCGGGGATCGTCAACATCTTCTCGATGCAGCCGGACGGGAGCGACGTGCGGCAGCACACGCGGCACGAGACGTTCGATGCCCGCTGGCCGTCGCTGCAAGGCGGCCACATCGTCTACATGCACGGCGGCGACCTGTGGCTGTACGAGATCGCGAGCGACAGCGATCGAGCGCTCGAGATCACGCTCGCGAGCGATCGCGTGCGCCAGCGCGAGCACTTCGCGGACGCGAGCGCGACGCTCGAGAGCTACACGCTCGATCGCGAGGGCAAGCACGTGGCGATCGCCTCGCGCGGCGAGCTGTGGACGGCACCCACCAGGAAGGGCCGCATCGTCCAGGTGACGCAGTCATCCGGCGTGCGCGAGCGCGCGCCGTGCTTCTCGCCCGACGGCAAGTCGCTGGCGGCGATCTCCGACGAGACGGGCGAGCAGGAGATCACCACGTTCGCGCTGCGCGGCAACCGCGAGCATCGCGCGCTCACGCACGGGCAGCTCGGCTGGTTGAACGCGCCGGTGTACTCGCCCGACGGCAAGTGGATCGCGTACTCGGATCTGACCATGTCGCTCGTGCTGGTCGACGTCGCCACGGGCGCGAGCCGCAAGGTCGATCAGAGCACCGAGGCCGAGATCGGCGAGTATGCATTCTCGCCCGACAGCCAGTGGCTCGCCTACAGCAAGGCGCTCGATCACGGCATGCGCGCGATCTTCCTCGATCGTCTGAGCGATGGTGAGACCGCCATGGTGACCTCGGGCTTCACCAACGACCTGAGCCCGCGCTGGGATGCGGACGGCAAGTACCTGTTCTTCCTGTCGAGCCGCGTGTTCGATCCGGTGCTGGGCGACACCGATCTGAGCGCGGTGGTGACCCGCAGCGTCAAGCCGTGCGCGCTGATCCTGGCGCAGGACGGCAAGTCGCCTTTCCTGCCCGACGAGCTGCTCGACGAGGCTGCCGCCACCGGCGATGCGAAGGACCACGCCGCGACCGTGCGCATCGACCTCGATGGCATCGTCCAGCGCGTGGTCGAGTTCCCGGTGGCGGCCGACAACATCGGCAGCCTCGCTGCCTGCTCGGGCAAGGTGTTCTACACGGTCGCACCGGTGCCGGGGCTGCTCGAGCTGCAGCTGTTCGGCGCCGACGCGACGCCGCGCGCCACGCTGCACGCTTACGACCTGAAGAAGCACAAGGACGAGGTGTTGATCGAGCGGCTGCGCGATTACGTGCTGAGCGGCGACGGCAAGCGCATCGCGTGGCGCGTGGGGGAGGAGATCCTCGTGGCCGACAGCGCGAGCAAGCCGGGCGCCGAGGTGGAGGAGCGCGTCGATCCCTCCAGCCTGTCGCTCAGCGTCAACCCGAGCGAGGAATGGGCGCAGATCTTCGATGAAGCGTGGCGCTTGCAGCGTGACTTCTACTGGACGCCGACGATGGTGGGTGTGGACTGGAGGGCGATGCGCGCCAGGTACGCGCGCTTGCTGCCGCGCATCGGCACGCGCGCGGAGCTGAACGACCTGATCGGCCAGCTGATCGGCGAGCTGAACACGTCGCACACCTACGTGATGGGCGGCGACCTCGCCGGCGCGAAGCCGCTGGGCGTCGGCGTGCTCGGCGCCGACATCGAGCTCGATCCCGGCAGTGGACTGCATCGCTTCACGCGCATCTGCCGCGCCGAGCCGTTCGAGACCGACGCCGTGTCGCCGCTGTTGATGTCGCACGTGAACGTGCACGAAGGCGACTACCTGCTCGCGATCGATGGCCGCGCGCTGGGCGCGCAGGACAGCGTCGACGAGCGGCTCGCGAACCTCGCCGGCCAGCAGCTGGTGCTCACGGTCGCGCGCCAGGCCGATCGATCGGACGCGCGCGACGTGCAGGTGGAGGCGTTGCGCACCGACGGTCTGTTGCGCTACCGCGACTGGTGCCGGCGCAACCGCGAGTACGTGCTGGAGCGGAGCCAGGGCCGCGTCGGCTATCTCCATCTGCCCGACATGATGGGGCCGGGCCTGCGCGAGTTCCACAAGGGCTTCTACCCGCAGATCGGCAAGGATGCGCTGCTCATCGATGCGCGCTACAACGGCGGCGGCTTCGTCTCGCAGCTCATCATCGAGGTGCTCGCGCGCAGGCCGTACGCGTACATGAAGCCGCGCCGCGGCCGCACCACGACGTTCCCCGAGCGTGTGCACCTGGGCTACAAGGCGGTGCTCACCAACCAGCATGCCGGGTCGGACGGCGACATCTTCCCGGAGACGTTCCAGCTGAAGCAGCTCGGTCCGGTGATCGGCATGCGCACCTGGGGCGGCGTGGTGGGGTTGAACGACATCAAGTCGGCGATCGACGGCGGCATCACGACGCAGCCCACCGCGGCCTGGTGGGAGGAGCGGCGCGGCTGGGACCTCGAGGGCAGCGGCGTGATCCCGGACATCGAGGTCGACTACCTGCCGGGCGACTACGCGGCGGGTCGTGATCCGCAGCTCGAGCGCGGCGTCGACGAGCTGATGAAGATGCTGAAGGAACGTCCCCTCAAGCAGCCGAGCGAGCCGCCCGTGCCGAACCGTGCGCTGTCACCCGCGCGGCAGTGACGGCCCGGCCCGCATCACGCGCTGGCTCGCTGCGCGGCTTCGCCACGCTGGTGCGCGCGGCCGACCCATGGCAGCATGCGACGCCGCCGACGCCCTCAGCGCTTGATCGCGATCTGCACGAGGTGCTGGTCGAGCTTGAGCTCGGACGTGGCGTCGGCGTTCGCGAGCGGGGCGTCGACGATCTGCGAGAGGGTCTCGCCCTCGATGTAGCTCTGGAACTCGCGCACCGCCGCGAGCACCGGGGCCGCGCCGGTGATGCTCACCTTGATGCGGTCGGTCACCTGGTAGCCAGCTTCCTTGCGCATCGCCTGCACGCTGCGGATGATCTCGCGCGCCCAGCCCTCGCGCAGCAGCTGCTCGGTGATCTTCGTGTCGAGCGCGACCACGACGCCGCGCTCGGCGGCGCAGTCGAAGCCTTGCTTCGACACGAACTCGACCTCGTAGTCGCCCGGCTCGAGCAGGTGCCCCTCGATCTCGATGCACCCGCCCGGGAGCTCGCGGTAGTTGCCTGCCTTGCCGGCGGCGATCACCTTCTGCACGGCGGCGCCGAGCCGCGGTCCGAGCACCTTGCCCTGACACTTCACCACCTTGGTGGCGAGCTCGCGCGGATCGCGCTCGACCAGGACCTCCTTCACGTTCATCTCCTCGGCGATCTCGTCGCGATGCCGGAGCACGATGTCCGCGGCGACGCCGGCGACCGTGAGCTGCCTGAGCGGCTGGCGCACCTTGATCTTCTTCTTCTCGCGCAGGTTGCGGCCGATGCGCAGCACGGTGCGCACCTGAGCGACCTCGTCGGACAGCTCGGGATCGATCAGCGCAAGCTCGACCTGCGGCCACGCGGCCAGGTGCACGGATTCCTCGCCGGTGAGCGCCTGGTACAGATGCTCGGCCAGGAACGGCGCGAACGGCGCGAGCACCTTGACCAGCGTGACGAGCGAGTGATAGAGCGTCTGATAGGCTTGCGCCTTGTCCTGATCCTGCTCGTTCTTCCAGAACCGGCGGCGGCTGCGCCGGATGTACCAGTTGGTGAGCGTGTCGATGAACGCCTCGATCGCGCCGGCCGCGCTCATCAGGTCGTAGGCGGCCATGGCTTGATCGACGTTGCGGATCAAGAGCTGCAGCTCCGAGAGCAGATAGCTGTCGAGCGGATTCACGGGCTTGCCGCCAAGCGGCTGCGGCACGAACCGGTCGACGTTCGCGTAGGTCGTGAACAGCGACGCGGAATTCGTGAGCGGCAACAGGAAGCGCTTGATGATGTCCTCGACGCCGGCTTCCGAGAAGCGCAGGTCGGCGCCGCGCAGGATCGGACCGCCGATCAGGTAGATGCGCATCGCGTCCGAGCCGTAGCGGTCGAGCACGGTCTGCGGCTCGGGGTAGTTCTTGAGCCGCTTCGACATCTTGCGGCCGTCCTCGGCCAGCACCACGCCGTGGCAGATCACGTTCTTGAACGGCGCGCGGTCGAACAGCGCGGTGCCGAGCACCACCAGCGTGTAGAACCAGCCGCGCGTCTGCGAGATGTACTCGACGATGAAGTCGCAGGGGAAGCCGGCCTCGAACTTCGCCTTGTTCTCGAACGGATAGTGCTGCTGCCCGTACGGCATCGCGCCCGATTCGAACCAGCAGTCGAGCACCTCGGGCACGCGCCGCATCGTGCCGTTGCACTGCCGGCACCGGAACGTCACCGCGTCGATCGCCGGGCGATGCAGATCGGTGACGGCTTGCTGTGCGCGCTTGCCGAGCTCCGCCACGCTGCCGAACACCTCGAGCTCGGCGCAGCGATCGCAGCGCCACACCGGGATGGGCGCGCCCCAGTAGCGGTTGCGCGAGATCGCCCAGTCGCGCGCGCCCTCGAGCCACTTGCCGAACGAGCCGTCCTTGATGTGCGCGGGGACCCAGTTGATGCCCTGGTTCGCCCGCAGCATCGCTTCCTTGAAGGCGGTCACCTTCACGTACCACGACGGGATCGCGCGGTAGATGAGCGGCGTGTCGCAGCGCCAGCAGTGCGGGTAGGCATGGCGGAACGTGCCCCACTCGAACAAGGCGCCCAGCTCGCGCAGCTTGCGCACCAGATCGGCGTTCGCCTCGTGCACGTTGCGGCCGGCGAAGTCGGTGACGGCCGCGGTGAAGCGGCCCTGCGAGTCGACCGGGTTGCGGGCCTCGATCTGCTCGCGCTCGCACAGCACCTGGTCGTCCTCGCCGAACGCCGGCGCCATGTGCACCACGCCGGTGCCGTCGTCGGTGGTGACGAAGTCGCCGAGCAGCACGCGGAACGCACCCTGCTCGCGATCGCCGGCGAAGTACGGGAACAGCGGTCGATAGCGGCTTCCCGCGAGCGATTCGCCGTTCTCCTCGCACAGGATCTCGGGCTGCTCGCCCAGCTGCTTCGCGTAGGCCGGCAGGCGCGCGCGCGCCAGGATCAGCTTCTTGCCCTGGTGGGCGACGGTGACGTAGGCGATGTCCTTGCCGACCGCCAGCGCCAGGTTGGAGGGCAGCGTCCACGGCGTCGTGGTCCATGCGAGCAGCGCCGTGTCGGGCCGGCCGTCGAGCTCGAACCGCACCGTCACCGACGGATCGTCGCGGTCGCGGTACGCGTCATCCTGCTTCGCCTCGAAGTTGGCGAGCGGCGTCTCGCAGCGATAGCAGTAGTGGACGACCTTGTGGCCCTCGTAGATGAAGCCGCGGTCGTGGAGCGTCTTGAAGATCCACAGGACCGTCTCCATGTAGGGAAGGTCCATGGTCTTGTAGTCGTGTTCGAAGTCGACCCAGCGGCCGATGCGCGTGATCACGCTCTCCCACGCCGCCGTGTAGCGCAGCACCACCTCGCGGCAGACCTGGTTGAAGCGCTCGACGCCGTACGCGTCGATCTGCTGCTTGCCGCGGATGCCGAGCTCCTTCTCCACCTCGTTCTCGGCGGGCAGGCCGTGGCAGTCCCAGCCGAAGCGCCGCTCGACGCGGTAGCCGCGCATGGTGAAGTAGCGCGGTACGGTGTCCTTCACGTAGCTGGTCAGGATGTGGCCGTAGTGCGGGTAGCCGTTCGCGAACGGTGGCCCATCGTAGAACACGTAGGACCGATCGGCAGCTCGCTCCTCGACCGATCGCTCGAAGATGCGGGCCGCCTTCCAGAAGCGCAGGATCTCGTGCTCGAGAGCCGGGAAGCTCGGCTTGGGATCGATCCTCGGGAAGTGGTCGCTCATCGCGCCCATGTTGGCTAGCGGGCAGGCGAAGTCAAGCGACGAGCCCGGCGCCGCGCTCGAGCCAGAGCGGCGCCGATCGACACGCGCGCAGCACCGCCGTGCTGGCGTTGATCGATCGTGTGCTGCCTGCGCGCGGTCGCTCCCTTGCTGCGCGGCGGCCGCGCTGGTACGCTCTTCCCACCCCACAGACCAAGACCCAGTCACGCTGGGCCGCATCGATCGGGAGAGCATTCGCATGGTCGTTCGATTCCTGGGGCTGGCGAGCCTGCTCCTCTGCTGCAGTGCGCCCGCAATCGGCGGCGGCAAGTCGTTCATGGGACAGGAGCCGCCCAAGATCGGCGCGCAGGACTTCCTCAACCGGCCGGAGCGGGTCGAGGTGGGCGACTATCGCGGGGAGCTCTTGCTGGTCGAGTTCTTCGCCACCTGGTGAGGCCCGTGCCGAGGGAGCGTGGCTCACCTCAACGAGCTGGTTGGCAAGTATCACGACCGCGGCTTCAACGTCCTCGCGGTCAGCCACGAGGACAAGCTGGTGATCGAGCGCTACATGCGCCAGATCGACCCGCGCATGAGCTACCCGATCGCCGTGGGCGGTGGCGAGGACTACGGCGTGACCACCATTCCCGCCGCGTACCTGATCGGCGGCGACGGCAAGGTGGTGTGGGAGGGCACGCCCGGCTCCTTGTCCGACAAGCTGATCGAGGAGCATCTCCACAAGCTGCCGAAGTGGGGCAGGATGGGAGGCGTCAAGGCGCAGGCAGCGGGCAAGGTGCTGGACCAGGACGGCTTCGGCAAGGCGCACCAGCTCGCGAGCGAGATCCTCGCCGCCGATGGCGCGGCCCGGGAAGACATCGACGCCGCCACCGCCATGATCGAGCACGTCAAGACCACCGGCAACCGGCGGCTCCTGCATGCCGACGCGCTGGTGAGCGACGGTGCCTCCACGCAGGCGCTCAAGCTGCTGGACGACATGGTGACCGCGTTCTCGGGCAGCGAGTGGGCGGAGAAGGCCGCGGCCAAGCGCAAGCAGTTCATGGAGAGCGAGCTCATCAAGGTGCAGCTCGCCGCCGAGGACTCGGTGGCCAAGGTGCTGAAGCGCATCAAGGGCAACCTCGGCGAGAAGGACTGCGAGCAGTATCGCAAGGCGTTCGAGAAGATGCTGGCCGATGCCAGGGGAAGCGCGCAGCCGTTGATCAAGCGCTACGTCGAGGTGTTCCAGGCGAAGTGGGGCACCAAGCACGGCTAGTTGGCGCGCGCTCTCTCGGCGAGGGCTCGATCCGACGCGACCCCGCAGGCAACCTGCGGGGTCGCTGCTTTGGTGGGGGAGAGCGGGGCGGCGCTCGGCCGCGCAAGCTCGCCGGGTCGATCTCCTGGAACACCGCGTCGGCCTCGGCCACCACCTGCTGCGACTCGTCGGTGAGCCGGGCGGCGAGCGCGAGCCTGCGCTCCGAGCGGGCCACCACCCGCGCGACCACGCACAGCGTCGTGCCCGGCCGCACGCGCCGGCGATAGCGCACGTGGAGCTCGCTGGTCAAGGCGACGATGCCGAGCGCCGGCGGCAGGCGTGCCAGGGCCTCGTCGAGCAGCGTGGCCAGGATGCCGCCGTGCACCAGGCCCGGCGGCCCAACGTACCGCTCATCGGTCGCGAACGTGGCGCTGATCGACTGATCGTCGAGCGCGCCGAAGCGCAGGCGCAGACCGGCGGCATTGTGCTCGCCGCAACCGAAGCATCGCTCGTCATGCTGGAACATGCTGGCTCCGTCGTCTCCGGCGATCGAGCGCTCGCGCTGCTGGCCGGCGCAGCGCGCGGGCGCGCAGATTGCCTGTTGCGTGCCAGGCGGCGTTGGCTACCCTCGGGCGATCGTGACCCATCCTGCCCTCTCGCTGTGCGTGATCACCTTCAACGAGGAACGCCACATCGAGCGCTGCCTCAGGTCGGTGCCGTTCGCCGCCGACGTCGTCGTGCTCGACTCCCTCTCCACCGACCGCACCGTCGAGATCGCGCGGTCGTGCGGAGCGCGCGTCGTGGTCGAGCCGTTCCGCGGTCACGTCGAGCAGAAGGCGCGTGCCGTGGCGCTGGCCGCGCACGACTGGGTGCTGTGCCTCGATGCGGACGAGCGCCTGTCGGCCGATCTCGCCGCCGCGATCCCCGGCCGGCTCGAGCGCGATGCCGGGCGCTACCAGGGCTACGAGCTCTGCCGCCACACGTTCTACCTCGGTGCGTGGATCAACCACGGCGGCTGGTTCCCGGAGTGGCGCCTGCGCCTGTTCGATCGCCGCCGCGGCGGCTGGACCGGCGTCGACCCGCACGACCGCGTCGCCGTCGATGGCCCCGTCTCGCGGATCACCGGCGGCGAGATCGCGCATCACGCCTACCGCGACTTGAGCCATCACATCGCCAAGGTGAACGGCTACACGACGCTGATGGCGAGCCGCCGCCACGAGCGGGGCGAGCGCTTCGCATGGCACAAGCTGCTCCTTCATCCCCTCGGCCGGTTCGTGCGCATGTTCGTCCTCCGGCAAGGATTCCGCGACGGCTGGCGCGGCTTCCTGCTCGCGGTGATCGCCGCGTTCTACGTGTTCCTCAAGTACGCGAAGCTGCTCGCGCTCGAGCGCACCGCGGCCAGCGACGATCGTTGATCATGCCGGACCTGCCGATGATTCGCTTCCTGCAGAACGGCGCCTGCCTCGCGGTGGCGCCCGGCACGCGCTTGATGGAGGTGATCGACCGCCATCGCGTGCCCATCCGCTTCGGCTGCCGCCGCGGCCAGTGCACCACCTGCCGCGTGCGCGTGATCGAGGGCGCGCTCTTGCCGCCCGGCCCGATCGAGCAGGCGACGCTGGCGCAGCACGACCTGCCGCCGGGTGTGCGCCTGAGCTGCCAGGCCTGCGTGGGAGCGCAGAGCGTCACGATCGCGCCGTGCCAGGAATGACGTCGCCCGATCCCGCGCGCGCGGGCGCCGCCGCTCGATCACGCGCCAGCAGGCTGGATCACTGGAACACGACCGTCACCGGGTTCGACGGCAGCGACTTGCCGCGACACGGATCCGACTGCTTGAAGGTCTGGAAAGTGACCGTCAGGCCTGCGAACCCAGGCGGCACGGCCACCGACAATCCCCAGCCGTAGTCGGCCTCGAACTTCCGGATCAACAGGATCGCGAACGTCGGTGTGCCATTGATGTTGGTCGCGACCAGCATGACGGACTCGCCCGGGTTGCCGCAGCCAGTCTCGATCGTGATGGTCTGCCCGGCCGACACCACGGTCGGGTTGATGTCGAGCTCGAGCTCGGCGGTGCTGAACACGTACACCGAGCCGGAGTCGGAGCCGATGCCATTGTCGAGGTACGCACCGGCGAGGGCGCCGTGCGCGGTGATCGCGACCGCGATCCCGAGGTGGTCGCTCGTGGCCCGATCGGAAGCCACCTTCTTGATGTCCTGCACCCAGCCGCAGTTGGCGCCGACGTAGCGGAACAGATACGCCGATCCGCAGTCGTTGCTGACCTCGTCATCGAGCTCGGCGCCCACCAGGATCAGATTGCCGAGCACCGACACGGATCGGCCGAAGTCGTCGCTGGCGGCGGCGTCGGCCGCGATCAGCTTCTTCTCCTCGACGTACTGGGTGCCGTTGTCACGGAACACGTAGGCCGCACCCTGGTCCGTCGCGCCATGGTCGTCCGTGTAGGCTCCCGCGACCAGCAGATCGCCGTCGAGAGCGAGCGAGATGCCGAGGTGATCGCTGGCGGCGGCATCGCTCGCCGTGAGCTTCTGCGTCTCGCCCCAGGTCGCGGTGCGGCGGAACAGGTACACGCTGCCGGTGTCGGCGCCTGCGCCGGTGTTGTCGTTCGGCGCGCCCACGGCGAGCAGCGTGTCATCGAGCAGCGCCACCGCGTAGCCGAAGCCGTCCGATGCCGCGAAGTCGCTGGCGGTGAGCTTCTGCTGTTCTTCCCACAACAGGATCGCGCCCGAGTACTTGTAGATGTACACCGATCCGGCGTCGTTGGCGCCGGTCAGGTTGTCGAGGTGCGCGCCCACGGCGATGTAATCGCCGAAGACGGCGACCGAGCGACCGAACTCGTCGTCGGCGGCGCCGTCGCTCGCGGCCAGCTGGTCCTCCTCGACCCACTGCGCGCCGTTGAAGCGAAACACGTACGCCGAACCGGCCTCGCCACCGGCGCTCGTGTCGTCCTGGTAGGCTCCCACCACGATCACATCGCCATGGATGGCGACCGAGACGCCGAAGCGATCACCTGCGAGGCCGTTGCTCGGGATCAGTTGCTGGTCCTCGACCCATTGCGTGCCGTTGTACCGATAGACATAGGCCGAGCCGGCGTCGCTGCCGCCCGCCGTGTCGTCCTCGTACGCGCCGATCACGGCGACGTCGCCGTCCACCGCCATGGCGTAGCCGAACCGGTCGTCGCCGGCGCTGTTCGCAGGCACGAGCTTCTGCTTCTCGAGGCACTGAGCGCTCGCGCTCGCCACCGCGAGGCCACCGAGCAACAAGCCGCTTGGAATCAGGTAGCGCAACATGCAATGTCCTCCTGCTGCCGTCGTCGTGGGGTCCGTGGATGTGGGCCGTATTATGCCGCTTCGAGCTGGCCCTCATCCTGCCAGAAAATCCGGGCGTGCCCGGCGGCGCTGTGGTGGCGAACCCTGCGCGAAGGCTGCGCACTCGCGAGCGGTGCGGCGCTGCGCGCGCAGCCTCCCGCTCGCCGCTCGGCGCATGGTAAGGTATCCGCCATGATCACGATGCCGACCTTCTTTCGCGTGCTGGCCTCGCTCTGCCTGCTCGTGCCATTCGCCGCCGCGGGCGGACCACGCGTGCTGCCAGCCGGCAAGCGACCCGACGACCAGCGCCTCGGGCCGCTGCGCGACCTCGACGGCTTCTTCCCGTTCACGCCGCCCGCGTCCAGGTCCGAGTGGGAAGCGCGCGCTGCCGCGGTGCGCCGGCAGATGCAGGTTGCGCTCGGGCTGTGGCCGATGCCGACCCGCACGCCGCTCTCGCCGGTGATTCACGGCAAGATCGATCGCGACGACTACACGGTCGAGAAGGTGTACTTCGAGAGCATGCCGGGGCTGCTCGTGACCGGCAATCTGTATCGACCCAAGGGCAGGTCCGGAAAGCTGCCGGCGCTGTTGAGCCCGCACGGGCACTGGCAGGACGGCCGCTTCACCGACGCGGGCGCCGAGCGCGTGCAGCGCGACATCGCCGCGGGCGCCGAGCGATTCGCCGAGGGTGGCCGCAGCCCGCTGCAAGCGCTGTGCGTGCAGCTGGCGCGCATGGGCTGCATCGTCTTTCACTACGACATGCTCGGCAATGCCGACAGCGTGCAGATCCCGCTCGCGGTCACCCACGACTACGCGCGGCAGCGGTCCGCCATGAACACGCTCGAGAACTGGGGCCTCTACAGCGCGCAGGCGGAGGCGCACCTGCAGAGCGTGATGGGGCTGCAGACCTGGAACTCGATCCGCGCGCTCGACTTCCTGCTCGGCCTGCCGGAAGTGGATGCGACGCGCGTCGGCTGCGCGGGCGCGAGCGGCGGCGGCACGCAGACGTTCGTGCTCGGCGCGCTCGACCCGCGCCTCGCGCTCGCGTTCCCGGCGGTGATGGTGAGCACGGCGATGCAGGGCGGCTGCCCATGCGAGAACGCGAGCCTGCTGCGCATCGGCACCGGCAATGTCGAGTTCGCCGCGCTGTTCGCGCCCAGGCCGCTCGGCATGACCAGCGCGAACGACTGGACCAGGGAGCTCGCGACCAAGGGCTTTCCCGAGCTCAAGCAGCTCTACACGCTGCTCGGCGCACCCGACCACGTGACGCTCGTACGCGGCGAGCAGTTCGATCACAATCTCAACGCCGTCTCGCGCGCGGCGGTGTACGAGTGCGTGAACCGGAACTTCAAGCTCCTTCTGGCCACGCCGATCGAGGTGCGCGACTACCAGCGTCTCACGCGCGACGAGATGTCGGTATGGGATGCCGAGCATCCCGCGCCGAAGGCTGGCGACCCGGAATTCGAGCGCGCGCTGCTGCGCTGGTGGCACGAGGACGCGCAGCGACAGCTGCACGCGGATCTGCAGCGCTGCCGGGAGATCAGCCGCGGCGCGCTCGAGGTGATGATCGGTCGCACGCTCGCCGATGCCGGTGTCGTGACCGTGAACGCCGACGAGCCGTCGATCGTGTCGACGCCGGACGAGACCGACCATGGCGCGTGGCTGCAGACCCAGAAGCTGATCCGCAACCGCACCTACCACGAAGCCTTGCCTGCCGTGTTCTGCTCGCCCAAGCAGCCCTGCGGCACGACCACCCTGTGGCTCAGCGCTCGCGGCAAGAGCGCGCTGTTCGATCAGGACGGCACGCTCGCGGCCGGACCGCGCCAGCTCGTCGATCACGGCATCACGGTGGTGGGGGTGGACCTCTTTCAGCAAGGCGAGTTCCTGCCGGACGGGAAGCCGTTCGAGCACACCGATCGGGTCGCGAACGAGCGCGACGCGCCCGCCTACACGTTCGGCTACAATCGCGCGCTGTTCGCGCAGCGCGTGCACGACGTGTTGAGCGCCGTGAAGCTGCTCCGGCAGCCAGCCTGCAGACGGCTCGACGTGGTCGGCCTCGACGGCGCCGGTCCGTGGGTGGCTGCCGCGCGCGCGCTCAGCGATGCCGCCATCGATCACGCGGTGATCGACACCGATGGCTTCCGCTTCGCGCACGTGCTGGACGTGCAGTCGCCAGACTTCCTCCCGGCGGGGCGAAGTACGGCGACGTGCCCGGCATGCTCGCGCTCGGTGCGCCCGGGCCGCTGCTGCTCGCGGGCGAGGACGCGGCCGGGCTGGCGCTGGTACGCTCGCACTACCGCGCGATGGCCGCCGCGGGGGCGCTCACCGAGTCCGCCTCGAGCCAGGCACTGCTGCACCAGGCCGCGGTCGACTGGCTGCTCGGCGCGCCGTGAACAGCGCACGAGCGCGGGCGAACGCGCGCGCCGGCGTGCGCAATGCCACGACTCTGTAGACTTTGCCGATCCCCGCCCGCGAGCATTTCGCTGTCGGTGCGCAGGTTGCCGCTCGCGCGTCGGTGGGCGGGCGCCCAGCTGCGGCCGAGTCGCTCGGTCTTTGGTTTGCACGGCAGCCCCGGCAACTGGAGAAGGCGAATCGAGAAGCCATGAGTTTCCTGAACTGAAAGGAGCCTCCCATGAGATACCAACCGACCCTCGTTGGCATGGTGTTGATGGCCATCGGCGCGTTCGTGCAACCGGCATCGGCAGCGAGAACCTGGGACGTGGCGCTCGACGGCGGCTGGATGCGCTGCCTGATCGACGTGGATGAGACGAACCACAGCCTGGATGCGAAGATCTATCCGCTGCAGCTGGGTCAGCCGAGCGCGATGGCGGAGAACCTGGCGCTGATCGACACCGGACTGAACTACGTTCTGCAGGGACCCATCACCTCGGGCTCGTTCAAGATCGGCCTCGGCAAGCTCGAGTTCGTCGTCGGCGATCAGTTCGTCCTGACCGTGGGCAAGTACACCGGCGAGATCACACTGATGCTGATGAAGAAGGATGGCCGCACCTGGTCGCAGCACCTGAAGTTCTTCTGAGCGGCGCGTGCCGCCATCGCGTTGGATCCCTATCACGAGGCGTCCGAAGACCATGCGGACGCCTCGGCTGCTTCCGGCTCGCTGCTGCACACCCGGGGGTGCTCCGCGAGCGCGAAGATCCGGATCCGGGCCGGCCTCGATCCCAGCGTCGTTGCCGGACGCCATCGAGAACACGTAGCGCCCCGACCCGACGCGACAGGGAATGCGGCCGCGCGTCGCCGTGAGCGTCGTGACGCCGCTCGCCCTTGCCAGGGGCACGCCGCCCTCGGTCACGGCCGACGCGTCCGTGGCGGGCAGATGAATCGTCGCACTCGTGTTCGGCGGCACCACCACTTCGATCTGGAGCGTGCTCGCAATGACCTGAGCGTGGCACTCGATCGTGCCGCGTGGCGAATCGAACGAGGTCGTGGCCCAGGTCACCGCGCGCGGCAGCGTCGGCCACACGTCGAAGTGCGCATATCCTGGTGCCGCGGAATCGACGCGAATGCCGGCGATCCCCTGCACGAACCACGCGCCCACCGACAGGAACGAGCTGTGCAGGTGCGAGTGCTCGCCGTCCCATTGCTCCCACATCGTGGTTGCGCCCTGCGCGAGCATGTGGCCCCACGATGGGTACGTGGTCTGGCTCACCATCCTCGCGATCAGGTCGTCGCGATGCTCGTTGCCGAGTGCTGCGAGCAGGAAGTACGTCCCGTGAATCCCGGAGTCGAGGTGGTCACCCTTCGCGGCGATGGCTTGCTCGAGCTTGGCGAGGATGACCGCGCGCTCGTCTTCTGCCGCAAGGCCCGCGAGCAGCACGAGCGCGAGGTACGGCTGCTCCTCGCAGGCCCACGCCCCCGTCGATGCGGCACGGAACCTGGCGCGTACCGCGTCGCGAATCGCATCGGCAGCGCGCGCGAACCGTGCGGCATCGTCGTGCTTGCCGAGAACCTCGGCGATGCGCGCGAGCGTGCGCATGGTCATGAGATAGTAGCAGTTGTTGAAGAAGTGCGTCGCCAGCTCGCTGACGCGCGAATCACGTCCTTGGCCGCGGCCCGGCGGCACCCAGTCGCCGAGGAATCCCCAGTCCTCGTGGCCATAGCGATCGAGGATGTGGTCGTGCGTCCTGGTCGCGAGGAAGCTCACCCAGCGCGTCATGGTCGGATACATCGTGGCGAGCACGCGCTCGTCGCCATACGTGAGGTACAGTTGCCATGGCAGCGCGACCACCACTCCGCTCCACGCGGGGCCGCCGCCACCCTCGTACGTGGGTGCGGTGTAGGGCACGTCGCCGTCAGGCTGCTGCACGTCGCGCCAGTCGCCGAGCCACTTGGTGTAGAACGCGCCCATGCCGAAGTGCGTGAGCGCGGTCGCCATGGTGGCGTGCGCATCGCCGCCGTAGCCCCAGCGCTCGCGATGCGGGCAATCGACGGTGTAGCCGCCCAGGCTCAAGCACTCGAACGTCCAGGCGGTGACGTCGTGGATGCGCGTCAGGAGCTCGCTCGAGCACGCGAAGCGGGTGCGCGCCGCATACGCGCTGCGCACCAGGAACGCGCGCACCCCGCTCGCCTCCGGCGGCTGCGTGACGCCGCGCACCGTGACCCAGCGCCCGGCGCAATAATTGAAGCGGTGCCGGAACGTGCCGCGGCCCGATGCTCCGAGCACGTACTCGCTGTGCTGGCCGTAGGTGCAGTCCTGATCCGCGCGCTCAGCGATGTCGATGCTCACCGTGCTGCCGGGCGCGCCGACCAGCGGTATCTCGAACCAGCCGGTGAAGCTCCTGCCGAAGTCGATGCGGCACGCGCCGTCCGTGCGCGGCAGGATGGCAATGGCCGGCAGAGTGGCGGTGATGCGATTCGGCTCGATCATCTCCGCCGTCAACGAGACGTGCGGATCGAACGTCGCTGCTGCAGGCCACGCGGCATCGTCGCACTCCACCTCGTTCCACCGAGCGATCTCGAGGCGTGCATCGTGGCGCTCGCCGCCGTAGTCCGAGAACTTCCACTCGCCGAGAAGTGAGCGTGGGCTCTGGTGCACGCGCCAGGTGGCGTCGCTGGCAAGGCTCACGCGGCGGCCATCGGCGAGCGTGACCTCGAGCTGGGCGATGACCAGCGGCCGGTTCGGCTGCGCAAAGCGCTCGAACCTGGCCCATCCCGCGCCCAGCCAGAACGCGACGGCATTGGCGCCGGCGTGCAGCGACTTGGTGAGATCGTAGGTCAGGTAGCGAGCGTGGCGGCCAAGATCGCTCACGCTCGGGCTCAGCACCTGATCACCGATCCGCGTGCCGTTCACGAACAGCTCGTGATAGCCGAGCGACGCGACGTATGCGCGCGCGTCGACCGGCGCCGCATCGAGCGTGAACACCTGGCGCAGCCAGGGCGAGTCGCCGCAGCCGGGCGCGCCGATCCACCGCGCTTGCCAGTCGGCAGGATCGAGCAGCCCCATGCTCCAGGTGGCCGGCTCGCTCCACGCGGAGGCATGCTCGCGCTCGTCCCACACGCGCGCCTTCCAGTAGCAGTCCATGCGGGACACGAGCTCGCGCCCGGCATAGGTGATGTGCAACGTCCGATCGCTTGCCACGCGGCCCGAGTCCCAGAGGTCGCCGTCGTCGGCCGCGAGCCGCTCGCGACTCGTTGCGACCAGCACGCGGTACGCGGTCTGCTCCTGGCCGCGCAGGGCTTCGTTGGCGGTGGTCAGCACCCAGGAGAGCCGCGGCTCGCGCACGTCGATGCCGAGCGGGTTCACCAGGTACTCGCAGGTGAGCTGCTGCAGCACCAGCGGCGAGGCCGGCGGTGCCATGAGCGACGCGCATCCGGACGACAGTGCGAGCAGGCAGGACGTGAGCAGGATCGAGCTCGAGCGCATGTCGCCTCGTGCGGCCCTCGTGACCGGTTGGTGGCGCTGCGATCGTATGCCGGC
>JAXMBY010000009.1:0-123474 GCA_046349655.1 Planctomycetota bacterium | reverse complement strand
CGCACACACCGCCGTCTGCATCCTGGTGCCAGGCACTCAACCTCGCCGAGCGGCTCGAGCTCTTGCCGTGCTGCCCGGGCACGCGGCCCGCCGATCGTGCTGCGACCGCGCGGCTGCAACGCTGGCGAAGCGTCGCTGCGTTCCCGAGCGAAGCGTGCTTCGAGCGACGCCTGCAGGCTGATCGACTCGCACTCGACGAGTTCAGCCAGCTGTTCGCCGAGCCGAGCGAATCGCTGCAGCAACGAGTGCTGACGCTGCCCGCGTGGGTGGCTCTGCTCGAGGCCGCGTTCGCGCCGGCGAGCGCGGAACGCATCACCATGCCGCCCGCGGCCGGCGCCGGCGGCCTGTTCGACTGGATCGAGCCGCTGGTGCGGCGCGGCCAGGAACGGCTGGCGCAGCGCGCGGCAGACATCGAGCGGCAGTTCGGCCGCGCCCTGTGCGATGCTGCCGGGCGAGCGGCGCTGCTCGCGCCGCCGCGCGCCGAGCTGTGGTGGATGATCAACCGCACGCTGGTGCTGGAGCTGAACGTCGCCCGCTTGCAGGACGCGCTGCCGGGCGAGACCCCCGAGCAGCGGTTCGATGCGTTCGCGCAAGAGCTGCGCCAGCCCCCGATGGCGCTGCGCCTGCTCGAGGAGTATCCGGTGCTGGCGCGGCTGGTCGTCGAGGCGATCGACCGCTGGGTGGATTTCCGATCGGAAGTGCTCCTGCACCTCGCCAGCGACCTGGCCGAGCTGCGTGCGGCGTTCTCGCCCGAATGCGACCTCGGCCTCGTGACGCGCATCGACGGCGGTGCCGGCGACACGCATCGCGGCGGCCGCTCGGTGCAGTTCGTCGAGTTCAGCTCCGGCCTCAAGCTCGTGTACAAGCCGCGCTCGCTCGCCGTCGACGTGCATTTCCAGGAGCTGCTCGCGTGGCTGAACGCGCGCGGCGATCACCCCCCGTTCCGGATCTTGAAGGTGCTCGACCGCGACACCCACGGCTGGGTCGAGTTCGTGCCGGCATCGGCCTGCACCACGGCCGCGCAGGTGCGGCGGTTCTACGAACGCCAGGGCGGCTACCTCGCGGTGCTGTACGCGCTCGAGGCCACCGACTTCCACGCGGAGAACCTCATCGCCGCCGGCGAGCATCCGGTGCTGGTCGATCTGGAATCGCTGTTCCAGACCCGGCCCTCCGCACCCGACACCAGCGAAGCGACGCGCAAGCTGGGCGAGGCGTTCTCGTACTCGGTGCTGCGCATCGGCTTGCTGCCCGAGCGCATGGATGGCGTGGAAGTGAGCGGCCTGGGCGCGGGTCCGGGCCAGGTGATCCCGAGAGCGCTGCCCGCCTTCGAACAGGCCGGCACGGACACGATGCGGCTGATTCGCAAGAGCATGGAGCTGCCGGAGTCGCAGAACCGGCCGCGGCTCCTAGGCGTCGAGATCGACGTGCTCGATCAAGCCGGCGCGATCATCGACGGCTTCACCCGCGTGTACGCGCTGCTGCTCGAGCACCGGTCCGAGCTGCTGGCGCTCGATGGACCGCTCGCGCGTTTTGCCGGCGACGAGGTTCGCATCATCCTGCGGCCGACCGAGATCTATGGCGAGCTGCTGCAAGAAGGCTTCCACCCGTCGCTGCTGCGCAATGCGCTCGAGCGCGACCAGCTGTTCGATCGGCTGTGGCATAGCGTGGACGAGATGCCCTATCTCGCGACCGTCATCCCGTTCGAGCGACGCGACCTGTGGCAAGGCGACGTGCCCATGTTCACGACCAAGGTGGACAGCGTCGACCTGTTGAGCGCCGCCGGCGATCGCGTCGCGGGGTTCTTCGCCGTCTCCGGCCTCGATGCCGTGCGCCAGCGCATCCAGCAGATGGATGAAAAGGACCTCGATCGCCAGCTCTGGTTCGTGCGCGCGTCGCTGACCGTGCTGTCGCGCGGCATCAACCACATCGCGCCCGCCACGCAGGTCCTGGCGATGAACGGTCCGCTGGCGGCGCCGGCGGAGTATCTCGCAGCGGCCCGAACGATCGGCGAACGCCTGGACACGCTGGCCCTGCGCGGCAGCGGCGAGGCGCAGTGGATTGGCTTGACCCTGCATGACCAGAAGAACTGGTCGCTCGCGCCGCTCGGCATCGATCTGTACGGCGGCCTCCCGGGCCTCGCGCTGTTCCTCGCCTACCTGGGAGATCGAACCCACGATGCGGGCTTCACCCGCCTGGCGCGCGAAGCGCTGGTGACGATGCGCCAGCAGGTCGCGACGTATCGCCACGAGCTGCCCTCGATCGGCGCCTTCGACGGCTGGGGCGGCGTGGTCTACGTGCTCTCCCACCTCGGCCGCCTGTGGCGCGAGCCGGCGCTGTTCGCGGAGGCAGCCGCGCTGGTCGACGTGATCGGCAGCCTCCTGCCGGCGGTGAATCAGTTCGACATCGTCAGCGGCGCGGCCGGCGCCATCGGTTGCCTGGCCAGCCTGCAGCGCGTGCACCCCGCGGCCAAGACGCTTGCGATCGCCCGCGCGTGCGGCGAGTGGCTGATCGAGCACGCGCGCAAGATGCCCTCCGGCTGCGGCTGGTCCGAGGATCCACAGGATCCGCCGCTCACCGGCTTCACTCACGGCGGGTCGGGAGTCGCATGGGCGCTGCTCGAGCTCGCACAGTGGACTCGCGAGCATCGCTTCCTTGCCGCCGCCCGCGACGCCATCGCCTACGAACAGAGCCTGTTCTCCGGCGCCGAGCAGAACTGGCCCGACTTGCGCGTGCGCGCCGGCAAGACGCGCGCCAGCGTGCTCGCCGACCCGACCTACATGATGGCCTGGTGCCACGGCGCACCTGGGATCGGCCTTGCTCGCCTGCGCGCCCTGCAGCTGTCGCCGGATCGCGACCAACGCGACCAGGCCGTGATCGCGCTCGAGAGCACGCTGCGCGATGGCTTCGGCGGCAACCACTCGCTCTGCCACGGCGATCTCGGCAACCTCGACTTGCTGATCCAGGCCGGCCTGCTGCTGGGCGAGGGTCGCTGGCGGGATGAGACCAGCCGGGTCGCATCCGCGTTGCTGGCTGCTGGCCGCGAGCGCGGCTGGCTCTGCGGCACGCCGCTCGACGTGGAGTCGCCGGGCTTCATGCTGGGCCTCGCCGGCATCGGCTACCAGCTGCTGCGCCTGAGCCAGCCCGAGAACGTGCCGTCCGTGCTGCTGCTCGAGCCGCCGCGCTGAAGCGGGTGATGGTAGGGCGGTCGCCGGTGCTACGTGCCGTCCACCGAGATCAGGAAGCGATAGTAGCGAGCGCCATCATCGCCGACGAATACATCGAGCCGGAGCTGCATACCATCCCGCTGGCCATAGGGCTCGGCCGTGACCTGCCCACTGTTCCAGACGGTCACGAGCAGGCCACCCGAGAACTGCTCGGGGTTGTCAGGGAAGCGCGCCGGGTCGTACATCAGCGCCTGGACACAGAAACGGTCCGAGAGCATGGCACGGCCACCGAGCGGGCGCGGCACGGAATGCTCCTTGCCCAACGCCGGTGCGTCGAAGGCCGGAGTGCTCTGCGGCGTCGCGACGAACCACTGGCGCAGGCTCGAGATCTGCGTCGTGAACGTGTGGCCACCCGCCGAGAAGCTGTCGGTCCCCGGCGCAGCGCCCACGATCAAGTAGCTCTCGGCGACGTTCAGTGTGACCTTGCAGTCCGCGGTCGCTCCCTTCACGTCGGTCAACGAGTACAGGATGGTGTAGCTGCCGACATCCGCCACACCGGGGGTCCAATCGAACACCGGTGTGAGGTCCTCGTCCGGAGCTCCCACCAGCGGCAGGGAGGGGGTGTGCGTCGCGCCGGCGGGCACTCCCGAAGCCGTGAGCGTGATCGAATCGCCCGGGTCCGGATCGACGCAGGACACGACGTAGCTGTAGCTGGCGCCGGCGGCGATGTTGATGACCTCACCGCACGGTGCTTGCTCGAAGATCGGGGCGTCGTTGCTGCCGCCCGTCGGCTCGCCAACGACCGCCATGCCGGTGAGGGTCCCGTAGCCAGTTCCCGTGTTGATGGGGCCCACCTCGAGGGCGCCGGTCGCAATGTCGAAGCGGTAGAAATTGGCGGTGCCGAGGTCTCCCGACCAGAACGAGGTCCCGTTGGGATCCAGGTTGACCGAGAACCAGAAGTCCTCGCCGGGCACATCGTAGACCTGAACGATCGATCCGGTGCCGTCGAGCCTGAGGATGGACATCCGATTGGCCACGATCAGACCGCTCGCGCCGTCGAAGGGCGGCAGCAGACGCAGGGCGAAGCTGTCGCTGGGCAGGCCGGTCGCAAAGTCGGCGAGCTGGGTCGAGGTGCTGACGTCGTACCGTAGCACCGCCGGTCCCTCCGAGGTGTAGTAGATCGTGGTCTGGTCGCAGGCGAGGTCGATCCAGTCGCTTCCCGCCGGCCCGATCGCCACGTCAAAGTCTCCCAGGTAGCTTCCCGCCGGATCGTATTTCTGGATGTCCTGATCGCCTGCGGCGTGGCCGACGTAGAAGTTGTCCTCCGCGTCGAAGACGATCGACTCGCAGAACCAACCTCCCCCCGAGCTGGTATCGATCGTCTGCACGACGGAATGTCCCGTCGCACCGTCGAGCACGACCACGTTGCCGAAGCTGAAATCGGTCAAGTACAGACGCCCAGGTGGATCGGACGGATCGTCGAGGAAGTAGGCCCCGGTCGTGACCCCGCCGAGACCGTCGTAGACCGTCTCGATGTAGCTGCCGGCGTTGGTGTAGATCTGGTAGTTGCCGCTCGTGACCCCGCAGATCACATCGCCGACCTGGAAGTCATGGGCGGCCGCCGGACCTGGTGCGGTGATCGAGAAGCCCACGGCCAGGCTCGCGCCGATGAGCCGTACGGTAATGCGGGTCATGATGGTCCTTCCATCTCCGAGCGCCGCCCCGATGACGTCGTGCGACGGGGTGATTGTCGACGGACTGCTGGTGCGCGTCAAGCTCGGGTCCATCGACCGTGCGCGTGGGGCATGCCTGGCAAGGAGCTCCGTCACGGCTGCGGCGAAACTTGCAGTCCCTGCGTGACTGCAATGCCGCACGGCGCCCCCGGATCATCGACGAGGACCTGATAGTAGATCGGTTGCCACATCAGTGCCGGGTCGGGAGGAATGAGCAGCCGCACCGTGGCGCTGCCCGCGCCGGGCGCACCTGCCGGGCCGCTCAATGCCAGCGCGGACGATGTGTCCGCATCGACCCGCAGAAACGGTCGATGCCCGAGCAGGAAGCCTTGCTCGCACAGGCTGCGGCTCGTGGTGGCGGAGCCGGAAATCAGACTGGCCACGGCGCCGCCACGCGCGCCGGTGACCGAGAGCGTGAACGTCGAGCCAAGCCGTGCCGTTCCGCTCGCGGACAGATGCGGCTCGCATCCACCCGTGCCGATCGAACCGTAGCCATAGGTCGAGAACGGATCGGCAGTCGAGAAGTCGAACACGTGCACCACACCCGTGTCGACGAGCACCACCCCCTGGAAGACATTGGCTGTCGGATCGCCGACCAAGAGTTCCTCGCGGCCATCGCCATCGAGATCGACCGAGAGGAAAGCGCTCGCCACGCTCGCATGGTCGCGCGCGTCGCGGTCCGAAGCGTGGAAACGCACGTAGTCCTCGAGTCCAGGCCCGAGATAGGCGAAGAACTCGGGCACCGCATGAAGGCCGGAGAACGACATGAAACCGACCGTGATCAGATCGCGCTGGCCATCGTGATTCACGTCGCCATCGCTCGCGTACACGCCGAGCGCCCACTGCTTGCTATCGTACCGGTCCGTCACTTGCCGGTACTTGGTGAAATCAGGACCGGAGAACAACAGCGTGTCGCGGCACAGATTGTCGTACGGACAGGGCGTGATCGAGGACGTGACGACGACGTCCGTGAGTCCGTCGCCGGTGAAATCGCCGGTGACCAGGCTCTTGCCGAACAGACCATCTCGAGTCGGCTCTGGGTCCTTGATCTCGCCCTGGACGCTGGCAAAGGACGGCCCGAGGGTGAACCAGCACCTGCCCTTCCCCTCATCCGTGTACCGGTTCGCCAGCAGCACGTCGTTGATGCCGTCGTTGTCGAGATCCCCCACTGCCACGTTCTTGCCGCCATCCGCAATCGGCAGGACCGGCAACGAGATGCTGGTATCCAGCGTGGGTCCGAAATACACACCACCCGCCTCGTCGCCCAGACGCGCCGCCACCACCACATCGAGCTCGCCATCGCCGTTGCAGTCGGCAATGCGCATGTCTTCGGTCGGCCGTGCCAGCTGTTTCCACTTCGTCAGGCTGCCGCCGCGAAAGACAACGGTGCGCCGGTAGCTGCCGACCACGACCTCCGACCGGCCGTCGTGATCGAAATCGGCTGCGCCCACGGTCCAGCCGAGGAATTCGTATTCCACGCAATCGTCCAACGTCAGCAGAGCCATGAACTCGTAGGTCGCGCCGTTGAAGATGAACACTCCGCCGTAGTTGGTCCCCTTGCCGAGGAACGGCGCTCCCGTGATGATGTCGGCGATGCCGTCACCGTTCACGTCACCCGCGCCCACCGATCCACCGAGGGCGACACCGTAGTCGACACGATCGTCGTACTGGAAGTTCTTGGGCAAGCGGACATGCGACGGCTCCGGCAGCGTGAGCAGATGCGAGGGAGCTGACTCTTGCTGGATGCAGAGCACACCGAAGACGATCGAGCAGAACATCGGTGATCCTCCTCTACCTCTGCCACATGTTCGACGGTCGCTCGTACCTGGGATCGGTCAGCGCAATGATCTTCACGGTCCGCACCACGCTCAGAGACTGGCAGCTGCCACCAGGCGCGTCTACCTCCGCCTGGAAGTACACGTAGCTGGGCACGTTGCCCGGCGAGAACTGCAGCGGCTCGATGTAGCGGTAGGTTCGGGTGTGAGTTCGTTTCCACGTATCAATCATGCGGCGCTGCGCTGCTGGAGATAGAGTGTCCAGAATGGGTTCCACCGCTTCGAGAGGACCTGGACGCGGAGGTCCAGCACTTGCTGACCGCCGTCGCGGTTCCAGCGCATGCCACTCCGTTTGAGTCTGGCTCCGACGACCGTCTTGCAGGCAGCTTCCACGGGTCCGCTGCCGATCGGCAGACCTCGCGCTTTGAATGCTGCATAGTCCATCTTCGCAGCGTTGCGCCGGTAGTAGGCCATGACACGGCGCACGGTCTTGCAGCGATCGGACTGTTCTCGGAGGCCCTGCTTGTTCAAGTAGTACTGCATGGAGCGAATGACCGCGATGACACCACCGGCTTCGTCGCGGAGCTGCTTGTAGTGGGTCTCGTACCACCGCCTGCCGCGCCGACTTTTCTTGCCAAACAGGGCTTCCGCGGCTCCAGCGAGGTGCTCGGCAGCATGCCAGAAGTCGAGAATGAGAGTTGCCACGGGGAATAACGTGAGGAACTCGGCTTGCTTCCAGATCGAGTCCTTGCCGTCGCACAGCAGCACGACCTCACGAATTCTCGCATCAAGGAGATGGCTGATAACCCGGTTCTGCTGTTCCAGCAGCCGGGTCATTCCCGACTCGGGCATCCTGGCCAAGTAGCGCGTGTCAAGGCGGACCGGCTTCCCTTCCGCGTCTCGCCTGTAGATGGAGATCGCTGCCACACCAGCCTCTTTCCAAGCCGTCGGCGTCCGGTCTGTGTCGCGAACACCTGGACGCTCTGGCTTGCGTCCGGTCTTGGTACCGGCTTCGCGCAGCGGTACGGTGACGCCATCCCAGCTCTGCACCAGAACGTCGCCCTGCTTGCTGAGCGGCGCGTTCTTGCTGATCGTCGACTCGATCAGCGCCTCCTCACGCTCTGCGAACCCCGCGACGTCTTGGAGGACGTGCTGGATCGCGGTGGCCGAGGGACCGTGCGGCAACAGCTTGCCGAGCAGAGTCTCCACTTCCCGCGGTACGAGATGCGCCACCGAGAAAGCGCACAGCTCTTCCACGTCCGGAGTCATCGCCCGGTCGACCATCCCGCACCGGACATCCAGCGGTACCACTCCCTCACCGCCCCGGTCCGGCTGGAAGTAGCGACGTGGAACCACGGCAAGTCCGAATGGCGTGATCCACTCCTTCGGCGAGGTCATCTTGAACCGGTGCAGCTGACCCTTGTGCTGCACTACATCCGCCGTCTCCTCGTGTCGCCCGACCATGTCGACGAACACCTGGAGACCAACCTCGCTCAGCAACCGCTTGAGGCTCTCAACCAGACCCGCCAGCGTCGCCGGTGCCATGCCCTTGCTGTCCAGCTCCGTTACCAAATCCTTGAGACCGTTGCGGAAACGGCTCACCGCGTCGTCTATCATGCGCATCGCGAGGTTCCTTTCCTTTGCGTGGCTGACCCTTGTTGGGACTTAGATCAGCGCATGGTAGGGAGGAACCTCGCCACTTGCCAGCAGATCACGCGTTCAAGAAAACTCACACCCGTAGGTTCCATCGACATAGGTGATGTCCATCGACGTTCCATCGACCCATCTCTGGTAGGTGCCACAATTGATGGGGTTTGTGAGGAGCTGATTGCTCCGCCACAGTTTCCCGGTCGCGCCCACGTTGGCGTTGTAGATCTCGATCATCAACCGGCGACCGGTTTCCGCAACCGTGTTGCCGGTAATCCGCGGAATGCCGTGCGGTCGGGGAGGATCGGGCTGCGTCGGCGTCACCGGACTCCCCCAGATCTGGATGACGGTCTTGTCCGTTCCACCACCTGCGCTCGTGACGCGCGAGACGATCGCCACATCGGGATTGCCATCACCATCCTGGTCGCCCACCGGGCTCACCGTCGTCCAGACACCCGGTGGCGAGACCGGACTGTCGATTCCCTTGTAGCCAACGATCCGGTAGATGAGGGTGGCGACGCCTGGATCTGGCCACGACCAGAATTCCACGGCATGCGGCGCCACGCCGCCAACGTCCTTGACGACCGCGATGTCAGCGTATCCATCCTGATCCATGTCCGGTGCCCCCGCCAGCTGGCGCGGCACGCCGGGTAGGTCCGTAACGTAAGGGAACGAGCCCACCATCAGGTGACCCCACTCGGACATGGCCTCGTTGTTGTAGGGCGAGGAGTCGCTGACTGGTCCCCTGATCCCCATCGGCATCGTCCCGTTGATGTTGTCACGATAGGCGTACGTCCAGGGAACCCAGGGCGGGATCGGAGAACGCGAGGAACAGAGCCCGGTGAACGTCACATTGTAGCCAAGGTAGGCGTTCGCAAATGAGCCGTAGAATTCCTCGTCGCCACCGATATCCAGATCGATCTTGTGAGGAATCGACAGCGCACCCTCGGCGACCGTGTAGACTGCAAAGTAGCCGGCGCGGCTGTTGCTGTTGACCACGGCCTTCGGATCCGAAACGATGAACTCCGGGAACGTGTCGGTGGCGAGCTGGCGCGTGTTGGAAAGGCCCCGCGTGGCATAGTCGTAAATATCACCCAGGCCCGACAGGCTCCGGCCGAATGCCACACCACCGCTCGCGAGGCCATTGACTGTCTTCCATACCGCAGTCGTCGTGTCGGTTGGATCCTTCACATAGGCAATACCGGGCCCCACGAATCCCGGATTGTTCGGTGCGCCGATTAGGATTTCGGCCAAACCGTCCGGCTGCGCGCCGTTGCCAGTCACATCACCGAGCAATGCAACCGCCTCGCCGATCGCACCCAGCCCATGAGGCACTGGCGGCCATTCGATGAACGAGCCGAATGGATCGGCACCGCTGTAGATTCGAATCGTCGCCGTCGTCAAGTTGGAGGGATAACCGATGACAATATCGGGAATGTGGTCCGCTGCTGGCGGCGATCCGAATCTCCAAACGTCCAGGCCGCCTGTGACCGAGATCCCGAACAAACCATCCGCATTCCACAATGGGCTCGGGTTAAGATCACCGGTGCGCCCATCGACCAGAACCACATAATTCGTGGAGCCACTTGTACCCGAAGTGAGGTTCGTGACCGCAAACTCATCGTAGCCATCCAATCCGGCTGGACCGAACGTCCAGGTCGTGCCGTCGGTAGAACCGATGTCGCCAATGTACTCGCAGTTCAAGGGGTGTGGCGATCGGTTGTCGAGCACAATCTCGCGGATGAACCTGGGGGGCGCCTGTGGCCACGCTCTCGGCATGCCAGCACCGAACACAACGATCGCCAAGACGACCCGCGACCTCGTGAGTCTCGCTCGACGCATGGTGACACCCCCCTCGGTAGACAACGCCGTCTCGATCCTCATGGAAGCGTATCGTCTGTCGAGAACGCCGACAAGGGACTTCCGCTGATCGAGGCTCTGCGCTTGGACCCGGCTCGGTCACCTTCGGTCACCGGCGCCCCACTTGTGCTATTCTCGGGCCGACGCTACGATTCCAACCGCTTGACCACAGACCCAAACTGCCGGGTTCCGCCAGAGGTTCGTCATGACCAACGCTCGTCTTGCGGGCATGTTTGCGCTGGTGTTTCTGGTGCCGGGCGTGCGTCCCTTGCTTGCCCAGCCGACCACGCGCGTGAGCGTGGACTCGAACGGCATTCAGGGAGACCAAACCAGCTGGCTTCCCGCCATTTCCGCAGATGGGCGGTATGTTGCGTTCGAGAGTGCGGCGACCAACCTCGTGCCCGGTGACACGAACGCTCGCTCCGACGTGTTCGTGCGCGACCTCGTTGGCTCGCGCACCGTGCGCGTGAGCGTCAGCTCGAGCGGCGCTCAGGCAAAGGGGGGCGGCAGTTTCCACGTTGCCGTCTCGTCAGACGGTCGATTCGTCGCATTTGCGAGCGACGCCAAGAATCTCGTCTCGGGGGACGGCAATGGGTACACAGATGTTTTTCGACACGATCGTGACGCCGACGGCAACGGCATCTTCGACGAGCCCAGTGGCATCTCCACCATCCGGGTGAGCGTCGACTCGGGCGGCGCGGAGGGCAACTTTTTCAGTGACTATCCCTCCATTTCCGGAGATGGTCGGTTTGTTGCCTTTGCTAGTGCTGCGTGGAACTTGGTCCCGGGAGATTCGAACGACCTTTACGACGTGTTCGTCCACGACTGTCAGACCGGACGGACGGTGCGTGTGAGCGTGGACGACTCGGGACAAGAGGCCGATGGGGACAGTGGACCCTCAGTGCTGTCCACTGATGGACGTTTCGTCGCTTTCAGCAGCAATGCCACGAACTTGGTAGCCAGTGATACCAACGGCTGCTTGGACATCTTCGTGCACGACCGTGATGCGGATGGGAACGGAGTCTTCGACGAGTCGGGAGGGATCCTCACGACTCGAGCGAGCGTGGATTCGGCCGGTGGAGAATCCAACGGCTCGAGCACTCAACCCTCCATGTCGGCCGACGCGAGATTCGTGGCCTTTGCATCCGACGCAGTGAATCTCGTGGGGGGTGATACCAACGGTCGATCGGATGCGTTCGTCCACGATCGGTTGACGGGCGAGACCACGCGCGTGAGTGTCGACTCGGCGGGCGCACAGGGCAACAGCGAGAGCGGCTACCCACCTTCGATCTCGGTCGATGGCCGATTTGTGGCCTTTGCGAGCATCGCGACGAACCTCGTCTCGGACGACACCAACAGCGCACCAGATGTGTTCGTACGCGACCGGGAGACCGGGATCACGACCCGAGTGAGCCTCGACTCGGCGGGTACCGAGACCGGCAACAACATCGAGGGCGGAGCGTTCGACCCGGCGATCTCGGGCGATGGCCGCTTGGTCGCCTTCGAGAGCCTTGCCAGCGACCTCGTCCCCGGCGACACGAACGTGGCCAGCGATGTGTTCCTCCGCGATCGCATCGACCTGCACTTCAACGGCGTTCCCAGCTATCCGAACTCGGTCAACTACACGCTCACCAATGCCAACGGCGACACCGGCAAGCTCGCTCTGGTGATGCTGTCTTGCACGGGCATCGGCGGCTTCGCACTTCCCGATGGCCGCACGATCCTGCTCACCTTCGATGCCTGCACGGTGCTCGGCTTCCAGTTCAGCTTCATCCTGTCGGGCACCGTGGACGGCTCTGGCTCGGCCACCACGCCGCTGTTCCAGTTCCCGCTGGCGCCGCCCGGCGTCACGATCGACTGCGCCGCGGTGACGATCGACCTCCCTCTGGGCAAGTTCGTCTCCATCTCCGGCCCGATCGCGTTCGTCACGCAGTGATGAACGCGCGCGCACCGCTGGCGATGTGCTTCCGCCTCAGGCGCTCTCGCCGGCGAGCTTGTACATGCCCTGCCCGTCGTACTTGAGGCGCCCTTCCCTCACCAGTGCGTCCCAGATCTCGCGCGGGAATTCTCGGGGCGGCTGGATCGATTGGATGCCAGACTTGCCGCCCTTGGTCATGGCGCCGTGGCCGACGCGCGACTCGTCGTCGAGGCGCATCAGCTTCAGGCGCTTCTTGAAGGCGTTGTAGGCGCGCTTCAGCTCCTCGGGCGGGAACGACGGCGGCGGCGCAGCCGGTGGCGTCTCTTCGGTCATGCGGCGGGTCCTCGGCTTGACATCGCCCAGATTGTCGCCGGCCGCACCCTGATTTGGCAAGGGCCGCGACGTAAGGTGGCGCCGCCATGAAGATCACGATCGTCACCGGCGGCTCGCATGGCGACCTGCATCCGTTCCTCGCGATTGCGCGCCGCCTGATCGCGCGCGGCCACGACGTCGAGCTGCTCGCGCATCCGCATTTTCGCGCCGACGTGCTCGCAGCGCAGGTGCCGCACGTGGCGATCGCCGAATCGCTCGATGCCGAGCGCATCCTGCACAACCCGGATCTCATGCACCGCCGCAAGGGCGGGCTGCTCGTGCTCGAGATGGTGATCGAGTCGGTGCCCGAATCGGTCGCGACGCTGCGCCGACACTTGCTGCGGCGACAGCCCGACGTGCTGCTCGCGCATCACATCTGCTTCGGCGCGCCGTGGGTCGCGCGCGAGCTGGTGCTGCCGTGCGCGATCGCATCACTGGCGCCGATCGCGTGGTTCTCGCGCCACGATCCGGTGCCGCTGTCGGCGCGCCGGCCCGGCGTCGTACATGCACGGCTGGCGCGCATCGCCGACCACGGCTTGCGCGGCATCGCCGGCTGGTATGGCGATCGGCTGCTGAATCGGGTGCGCACGCGGATCGGGCTGCCGCGCGAGCGCGGCGTGTTCCTGCATCAGTTCCGCGGCGGCGACGTCAACCTCGCGCTGTGGTCGCCGCAGTTTCGACCGCCGCTCGCCGATGATCCGCCGCACAGCCGGATCTGCGGCTTTGCCTGGTACGACCGCAGCGACCGCATGCCGCAGCTGAGCGCTGCGCTCGAGCGCTTCCTCGAGAGCGGCTCGCCGCCGATCGTGTTCTCGCTCGGCACGGCGGCGATCTACTCGGCGGGCGACTTCTACCAGGTGGCGACGCAGGCGTGCCAGATGCTCGGCCGGCGCGGCGTGCTGCTCACCGGCCGCGTCGAGAACGAGCCGCGCGAGCTACCGCCGTCGATGCTCGCTTGCCAGTACGCGCCGTTCTCGCTGCTGCTGCCGCGCGGCGGCGCCAGCGTGCATCACGGCGGCATCGGCAGCACCGCGCAAGCTGCTGCGCGCCGGCCGGCCGATGGTGGTCGTGCCGCACGCCTTCACGATCAGTTCCACAATGCGCTGTATGCGGTGCGCCTGGGCGTGGGAGTGGTGGTCGCGCGCCATCGCCTGACCGCGGTGCGGCTGGCAGGGGCGCTGCCGTGCTGGACGATGCGCGGGTGCGCGATCGGGCCGCCCAGGTCGGCGCGGCGATCGCGCGCGAGGACGGGGCGCTGGTCGCTGCCGAGGCACCGAGGGATTGCACGCAGGAAGATGACCGTCTGACCCATCTCGTGCACCGGCTGGATCTGGCCGTATTCGCGGCCAGACCTTCGCCATGAACCGCCGAACCATCGCCCTGGTGCTGCTCGCCTCGATCGCCGTACCGGCGCGCGCCGACTTCACGCTCGAACAGATCCTCGCCGCGCCGTTCTGCTCGCAGCTCACCTGCGCGCCCGAGTGCGGCGTGATCGCCTGGGTGATGCACGGGAGAGGTCGCCGCAACGTCTGGGTGGCGCAGGCGCCGGACTTTCGCGCGCGCCAGCTCACCGCGTACGAGGCCGACGACGGCCAGGCGCTGGCGAGCTTGCGGCTCACGGCCGATGGCACGATCGCGGTGTTCGCGCGCGGCAGCGAGGCGAACGAGGCTGGTGTCGTCGCCAACCCGCTCAGCCTGGTGCAGCCGGTGCGCCAGCAGGTGTTCGCGATTGCGGTGGCGGGCGGTGCGCCGTGGCTGCTCGGCGATCTCGACACGCGCGTTGAGGGCGGCGAGGACATCGAGATCGCGCCCGACGGCCAGCATGCCGTCTGGTGCGCGCGCGGCCAGCTGTGGATCGCCCCGCTCAACGCGCTGCTGCGAGCCGAGGGCGCGCGCCAGCTCACGTTCGCGCGCGGCGCGCAATCCGAGCCGCGCTGGTCGCCCGACGGCAAGCACATCGCGTTCGTCAGCGACCAGCGGCGATCACGCGCAGCTCGCGATCTACGACTTCGATCAGGATCGCATCCGCTATGTCGCGCCGGCGCCCGATCGTGCGACCATGCCGCGCTGGTCGCCCGACGGCGCGCGGCTCGCCTTCGTGCGCTTGCCCGGCGTGCAAGCGAAGCTGCCGCTGATCCCGATGCGGCCCATGCCGTGGTCGATCTGGGTGAGCGATGCGAACGGCGCGCGGGCGATCTGGCACAGCCGCAAGGACCAGAGCGGCAGCTTCCCGGAGTGGGCCGCCGATCGTTGCTTTCACTTCGCGGCCGCGGACCGCATCGTGTTCGCGTCCGAGCACGACGGCCAGAACCACCTGTATGCCGTCGCCGCCGGCGGCGGCGCGGAGACCCCGCTCACGCCAGGCGACGGCGACGTCGAGGAGGCGATCCTCAGCACCGATCGGCAGGCAGTGATCTACACATCGAACGTGGCCACGAGCGATCGAGAGGACATCGACCGCCGCCACCTGTGGCGCGTCGCGGTCGAGGGCGGGCCGCCGCAGCAGCTGACGGCGGGCGCCACGCTCGAGTGGTCGCCGTGCGCCATCGGCGACGCGCTCGTCTGCATCGGCTCGACCGCGACCTCGCCGGCCATGCCTTACCTGATCCGCACCTCGGGCCGCGAGCCGATCGCGGCACAGGCCATGCCAAGCGATTTTCCCGCGGCCGAGCTGATCGTCCCCACCGGGGTCGCATTCCAGAGCGCGGACGGTCTCACGGTGCATGGCCAGCTGTTCCAGCCGCGCACGTCGACCGGCGCGGCGCCAGCGCTGGTCTTCACGCATGGCGGCCCGCCCCGGCAGATGCTGCTCGGCTTCCACTACATGGACTACTATCACCATGCGTATGCGATGAATCAGTACCTGGCCAGCCGCGGCTACGTGGTGCTGTCGGTCAACTATCGCCTGGGCATCATGTACGGCCGGCAGTTCCGGCAGCCAGAGCACGCCGGCTGGCGCGGGTCCGCCGAGTACCAGGACGTGCTCGCGGGCGCGCGCTACCTCGCCACGCTGCCGGCGGTCGACGCGAAGCGGATCGGCCTGTGGGGTGGCTCGTACGGCGGCTTGCTGACCGCGCTCGGCCTCGCGCGCAACTCGGACGTGTTTGCCGCCGGCGCCGACTTCCATGGTGTGCACGACTGGTCGGCATTCCTGCCTCGCTGGGAGAACGATCCCATGGCCGCGCCCGATGCCAAGCAGGCACTCGAGCTGGCGTTCGCCTCGTCGCCCAATGCCTCGATCGATCATTGGCGCTCGCCCGTCTTGCTGGTGCAGGGCGACGATGACCGCAATGTCCCGGCCAGTCAGACCGTCAACCTGATCCAGCTGCTGCGCGAGCACCACGTGGCATTCGAGTCGATCTTCCTGCCCGACGAGATCCACGATTTCCTGCTGTTCAGGACCTGGCTCACGACCTATGCCGCCACCGCCGACTTCTTCGATCGCGTGCTGAAGCGCGGCGAGGCAGTGCGGTCCGAGTGACACCGTCGATGTGCCGCCGCTGTCGCCTTCCGGTGATCGTTGCGCTGGCCGCGATCGCGGCGGCGCGCGCGTTCGGCCAGTCGGGGTTGTCGGTCGAGATCGCGCTCGCCATCGATCGCGGGGTGCAGAAGATCCTCACGCTGCAGCGGGACGATGGCACGTTCGGCGGCTACGACGCTGCCGCCAACGACTATCCCGCCGGCGTCAACGCGCTCGCCGTCTACACGCTGCTCAAGTCCGGGATCCCGGCGAGCGATCCGGCGATCCAGCGCACGCTGCCACATCTCAAGCAAACGCCGTTCGAGCGGGTGTACGTGGTCGCCACGCTGATCATGGCGCTCGACGCGCTCAACGACCGGCAATGGGATGCGCTGATCGCGAAGGCTGCGGCCTGGCTGGAAGAGAGCGTCGATCAGAAGAGCGGACTGTGGGGCTACCCGCACGGCGGACCGGATCTGTCCAACACGCAGTTCGCCGCGCTGGCGCTGTGGACGGCCGAGCGGCACGGCCACAAGGCGCGCACCGAGACCTGGAGCGCGGCGATCGAGGCCACGCTCGAGCGGCAGAATGCCGATGGCGGGTTCGGCTATCGCCCCGGTGATCGACCGGAGTCGGGCGGCTCCACCACCACCGCGGCGATCGTCATCCTCGCGGTCGGCAAGCAGCGCTTCACGAGCGAGACCGGCGAGCTGCCGCTCGCGCGCGCGGCGCAGGCGGGCATGGACCGCGCGTGGGCGTGGCTCGAGCAGAACTTCAGCGCCACCGGCAACCCGGCGTGGAGCACCGGCCGCCTGCGCGAGCGCCAGCCGGGGCTCGGCCACGTCTTGTTCCACTACTACTTCCTGTACGGACTCGAGCGCGCCACCGCGCTCGCGCATCACGGCGAGCTGATCGGCGGGCGCAACTGGTACGAGGAGGGCGCGCTGCACCTGCTCGCCCACGAGAACGGGGACGGCGGATTCAGCGAGCTCATCAACACCTGCTTCGCCCTGCTGTTCTTGCGGCGTGCGACGTTCACCGGCATGACGCACGAGGCGATCAAGCTCGCCGGACCGCGCGCCGAATTCTGGCGCTACACGACGGTGCCGCCACCAGGTGGATGGACCGAGCTCGCGTTCGACGACGCGTCGTGGACCGGCGGCGCCGGCGCGTTCGGCAAGCACGGAACGACGGGCGCCGCGGTGCGCACCGCCTGGACCAGCGCGGACATCTGGCTCCGGCGCGCGTTCGACTGGAAGCCAGACCTGGGAGCGCTGCGGCTGTTCGTGCTCTGCGACGACGGCTGCGAGATCTACCTGAACGGCGTGCTCGCCGCGAGCCAGCCCACCTGGACCCAGAAGTGGATCGAGCTGCTGCCGAGCAAGGCAGCGCTCGCCGCCCTGCGAACAGGGCAGAACCTGCTGGCGGCACACGCACAACAATGGCGGCAACCAGGTGATCGACGTCCATCTGCAGGACTTCGGCGACCTCGCGGCGCGCGTGCGCGGGCATCCATCACTGGCGCGCTGGTGGCAGAATGCCGCTGGCCGAGTGTGCCATTCCTGCGCCAGTGGCTCACCCTCGGTCCATTCGACAATGCCGACGACCGTTTGCTCAACGACTGCTCCTGCCCGATGACCAGGTGCTCGCCAAGGAGGGCGGACGCATCCGCGGCTTCACCTGGAAGAGCGCGCGTGCGTTCGCAGGCCACTTCGACTTCACCAGGACAGTAGCGCGAGCGAGCACTGCCTCTATTACCTCGCGACGCATCTGCAGGCACCGGGCAAGATCGACGCCGTGCTGTGGCTGGGCTGTGACGATGGCTTCCGCGTGCTGCTCGACAACCAGCTGCTGGCATCGCACCACGGTCACCAGCGGGCGACGCCCGACGAGTTCCCGGTGCGCATGGCGCTCCATCCCGGCGCCAACCAGCTCGTGCTGAAGGTGGAGAACTGGACCGACGCGAGCGGCGTGTACGCGCGCATCACCGATCTCGACGGCAGTGGTCCCGGCCTGCGGCCCACGCTCGACAGCGCGCGAAGGTCCGGCTGGAAAGAGCTCGCGCTCGTCAGCCCCGGTTTCTTCTCGCTCGACGAGCTGCTCCAGCTGCCATGCCGTCGATGGTGCCGATCCTCGACTTCGCGAGCCCGCGCGACCTCGAGCGGGTGGCGGTCGATCAGACCACGCCGGATCATCCGCGCCAGCTCGCCGACACGAGCGCCATGACGGCGAGCTGGCGCCCGCACCCGGGCCCGCGGCGTGCTCGCGCTGTGGCTGATCTCGAGCGACAAGCCGGGCGCGCGGCTGATGCGCAAGGTGAACGTCAGTTTCCTGTGGCGCACGTTCCTGGTGCGCGTGTCGCCCTCGATGTGCGCAAGTCCGCGGGCACGGCCAGCTGCCGCGTGCGCATCGGCGCCTTCGACGGCGAGTTGCACGGCTCGCCGCGCAAGTCGTGGACGAGCGCGAAAGAGCCTCGGGCAGAAGCCATGGACCGAGCTGCGCGGCAGCCTGAGCCATTCGTCCATCGCGACGTGCTGCTGATCGTCGAGTGCGCGCCTGGATCACGGGGTTGCCCTGCGCTTCGTCGACGAGGCGTCGCTGGTGAAGTGAGCGCGCCGCCGCGGTGGCGATCTCGGTAACAGGGTGTCGCTGCCGGCATGCCGCCATCACCAGGTGCGCGGAACACGCTTTGGCAAAACCCCGCGGCAACACCGATGCCCCCGTTTCCATTCGCTTCGGTGAGGATCGATCCATGAACCGATCGTTGATTGCATTGGGCGTCGCCCTTGGCTGCACCGGACTCTGGTGCGCGGCGGCGCACGGCCACGGGGGACAGTATCGCGGGCCAGGCGACATCGTCCCCCCCAACATGGGCGGCGCGGGCGATACGAACCCGCCCGGCGGCATCGGCGGCCCGACCGGTCCCGGTCCGGGCGCGTCGCCCACCACCAGCCGTCCCGGTGTGAGCACCGGAGCGGGCTCGGCGGTGCCAGGCGGCGCCGGTCCGGGTCGGATGCGCACCCACACCAACGCCTTCACCAAGGGACATGCCAGCGAGGGCTTCGAGCAGTGGGAGTTCTGGTGGGAATACAACAAGGAGATCTACCTGAACCTGCGCCAGCGGCTCAGCCAGCAGATCAAGACCGATTCCGGCGGCGCGTTCGTGGGGCGCGGGCAGCGCGAGACGACCGTCACTTCCAATCGTGCGACCATCGAGGACGTGAAGCACGAGATCCTGCCGGCGCTGATCGCGGCGCTCGCCGAGAGTGACGCCGACATCGTCGATTCCGCCGCGCTCGCGATCGGCCGCATCCTGCCGCGCGATGCCGCCGAGCCGGGAATGGGCGCCGTGCTCGAGACGCTCAAGTCGAGCTACACCTCGGCGCAGGAGGCGGCCACGCTGTCGCTCGGCGTGCTCGGCCACCCGAGCGCGAACGAGGTGCTGGTCGAGCTGCTGAACGACACGCCCAGAGCGCGCAGCCAGTATCTGCAGTCGGCCAAGCCCACGCCCAACCTGGTGCGCGCGTTTGCCGCCGTGTCGCTCGGCCTGATCGGCGAGAGCAGCTCGCTCGCGTTCCTGAAGCAGGCGATCGACCAGAAGTCGAGCGGCCAGAACGACCTCAAGTCGTGCGCGATCCTGGCGCTCGGACTGTTCAAGAACAGCCAGGAAGAGATCGTTCCCTACCTGCTCGGCTTGATCGACAACCGCGATCTCGACCGCATCGTGCGCGCCCAGGTGCCCACCTCGCTGGCAAAGCTGGGCGAGGCGGCGCGGCCCACCATCGCCAGGCTGCTGCAAGTCGTGAAGAGCGACAAGACCGACAACGACCTGCTGCGCTCGTGCGTGCTCGCGCTGGGCAAGCTCGCGACGTTCGAGCAGCGCGAGGTGATCGACACGCTCGCAGCGATCGCCACCGAGGGTCAGGAGATCCAGGCGCGACACTTCGCATTCATCGCGCTCGCCGAGATCGGCGCACGCGAGGCCAGCAACGGCCAGAACGATTCGGACCATGCGAAGCTGTTCGCCTTCCTTCTCGATCAATCTCCGCGGCCGAAGCAGCCGACCTCGCCGCCGTGGGCCGGCCTTCGCACCGTCGATCTACGCGCGCGCGCACGAGGCGTTGCGGGCCGAGGCGATGCCGAAGGTGCGCCGCGCGTTCGAGGACACCAACAACCCGTCGTACAAGGGGGCGATGGCGATCGGGCTGGGCCTGATGAACGCAAGCGATGCAGCCCCGGCGCTGATGGCGGAGCTGCAGGACTCGAACGATCAGCCGCTGAAAGGCTACCTCGCGGTCGCGCTCGGCATGATGCGTCACGGGCTCGCCGCCAACACCCTGCGCGAGACCATCAGGCAAAAGGGCATCGACTGGCGCTACCGCCTGCAGCTAGCGCGCGCGCTCGGTCTCATGAACGACCTCGGCGCGGTGCCGACGTTGATCGACGAGCTGATCAACGCCAAGACCCTGTCGGAGTCGTCGTCGATCGCGCAAGCGCTCGGGCTGATCGGCGATCGGGATGCGATCAACCCGCTCAAGGCGGTGCTCGGCAACAAGGCCTTGAACGGCAAGCAGCGCGGCTTCGCCGCGGTCGCGCTCGGCCTGCTCGCCGAGAAGACCGAGCTGCCGTGGAACACTGCCATCTCGGTGGGTCTCAACTATCGCGCGAAGACCGCGGCGGTCGCCGAGATCCTCGACATCCTGTGACGTGCATTGGCGTGCGAGGCAGTTCCTGATTCGACTGCCTCGCACGCCGCATCGTCATCTCAGCGTGAGCATCGCACTGCCCGTGGTCTCGATGCCGCACTTCAAGGCGAGGCAGTCAGGCGTGAAGTCAGCACCGAACACGATGCCGGCGAGATACGCATTGCCCTTCTGGTCGAGGTCGATGCTGAACACCGCATCGGCGCCGTGCACCGCACCGTCGTACGGTCGCTCGCCGAGGATCGAGCCGTCGGCCGCGTACTTGAACACGATGCCATTGGTCGACTGCGGGAAGCCGGCCCACGTCCAGCCCGCCACCCACACGTTGCCGGCCGCATCGAACGCAACATCGGTGAAGACGTTCGTGCCGAGCCAGACCGGATCCTGGTAGCTCTGCAGCCACTGCTGGCCGCCATTCGAATCGTAGGCGATCGCGAACGCGGTCTCGAAGCCGTGGTCGTCGAAGCCCTCGCTCCACCGAGACCACCTCGCCCCGGCTGCTCACGGCGATGGCGAAGCCGATGTCGAGCGCCTCGCCGCCGCCATCGAAGCGCCGCGCCCAGCGCAACGTGCCGTTCGTATCCCACGTGACCGTGGCGATGTCGCCGTTGGTCTGCTGACTCTCCGAGATGCCGTCACGTACACGCTGGCGGCAGCGTCGAGCGCGATCGCGTAGATGGTCTCGTCGCCGTGGTCGGGGTCATCATAGGTCTCTACCCACACGAGGCTGCCGCTCGCGTCGTACTTCAGCACCGCGAAGTCGTACGAGCCGGTGCCGAGGCTGTAGGTGTCGGCGGCGACGTAGACGTTGTCGCTCGCACGATCGCGATCAGTCGAGCAATCGTCGAACCCGCTCGCCGGTCCATCGAAGCGACGCTCCCAGAGCAGGTTGCTGCTCGGCGAGTACTTGAGCGTGGCCACGTCGTAGTCGGTGCCGGCGCCCACCGACGTGCACGCGACCATGTTGCCCGCGTGGTTCCAGCGGCCAGCGCGTGCGACTGGCAGAGGTGCCGTCGTAGTCGTGGCCCGGCCCATCGTAGCGCCGCGCCCACAGCAAGTTGCCTTGCCAGTCGTACTTGAGCACCGCGAGGTCGTAGCTGGTGCTCGCGCCGATCGAATCGCCCACGACGATCACGTTGCCGAGCGCATCGACGTCCCACCGCTGGAGAAACCGTAATCGTCGAGCCCTTCACCATCGTAGCGCTGCGACCACAGCAGGTGGCCGTGCCGGTCGTACTTGCAACGAGTAGTCCACGTCGCTCTGGCCCTGGGTCTCGCCCACGACGTAGACGTTGCCGGCCTGGTCGACGCGCACGTCGCTGCCGTAGTCCTCGGTGCCGGGCCCGGCATACGCTGCCTGCCACGCAGGGGCAGCTGGCCAGCACTGGCAGCTGCAGACAGCAGGCGCCGGCGGCCACGGTCATCATGGTCTTGATCATCGGATGGTCTCCTGAGAAAGCGAGGGCAGCGCGCCGCACGGCGCGCCGTCGCACGCTGCATCCGGAGAACCGCGACGGCGTCACCGGCAAAATCGCAGCGGCGGAGCACTGGCCGCGGGCGAGCGGGCAAGGCCCGAGGCGGCGCAAGACGAGGATCGCCGGCATTGCCCGGCGGGGGACGCCGTCGCCGCTGAGTGGTGCTCGAACGGGAGGAACCAGCTAGCTGGTGTGGCACAAGAGCACCAGCAGCCTGAAGCTGAGAACCAGACCAGCGAGAAGGGAGCGATCTCAGGAAGCTTCACGCATCTCGAGATCGGCGGCGCCTCTTCTTTGAGTCGTCATGGCTGCTCTCCTGACGTTGTCCCCGCGGTCACCGAGTTCGCTTCACGATCACGGATGCGCAGCCAGGCAACACCCGGGGCAACTTGTCGGCGCGCTACTGGCACCAGAGCGGGATCGACGACGCAACGTCACGCGAAGCCGCCACGATCCGAACCTTCCTGCCGAGCAACCCACCCGCCTACACCTGCCTGGGCGTTGCTGTACCTGACGCTCTTGCCCTCCTCGCGACCGCCGGCCGCACTCGGGACACGAGCCTCCGCCGGCTCCGAGGGTGAATTGTCGTGTTTTTGTCGTGATTCGCTCGTCGTGTCCAGGGTTGACCCAAGCTCGATCAAACGGCACATGGTAGAGGTCCTCTCGCTGGCGCTGCTGACAATTGCAAGTCCAGCAACGCCCCGAGCGCGCCGCTTCTCGCTTCTCATGGAGCAAGGAAGAAGACCTGGCGGCCGGTCCTTCTGCTAGTTCGCGTCTTGACGATATCACGCAAGAGCAATCCAGAATGCCGCCCTCCAATCTCCACGTCCGAGAGCAGTCCTGATTCCCTCGATCACTGACGGTGCAGCACTTCCTGTGTGGAACGGCAAGCCTGTTGAGGTCGACTTGGCCATCAGCCTCATGTGAGGTCTGCTCCCCGATGTGATCGGCAATCTGCCACGTGAACGTCATGCGCCGTCCGGTGGCCCCGGACGCCCAATCTGCGGTGATATGCTGCGCGTTGGCCAGTGCCCGCCGCACGGTACGTTCGCTCACCCCGAGTTGCGTCGCCACTCTACTCGATGGCCCCCGCGCAGGATCACGGCGTCGATGATCATGCCGCCTCCAGCGGCGGCAGCCGCATGAGAATGGCGCGCAAGCGTTCTTCGGTGTCCGGCTCAAGGCCTGCGCTCGGCGTCGCGGGTCTCCTGGCGCCCGCCAACGGTTCCGTCGTTCGGCGCCAACCGCTTGAAGCCCTCGCTTCTGTGCCGCTATCTTGTTCACGAGCATGCGCAGCGTGGTGAGGATACCAGCGACACCCATGCGACCAGCGCACCGGTCCCGCGAAACTTCAACAGTCTTCATTCGCCGTACTATCCGGTACATGATTTCCTGACACGCATCATCGACCCTGATCCATCGTCGCTCGCGCCCACTCAGGTGGCCTGTACTGCGCGACGTACCCACGGGTAGATGATAGTCGCCAGTCTCGTCATGGCTTCGGCCTGCGGGATCATTGCCGGCCTTGACCCTCTCAAGCAGATCCCCGGATCAAAGCGTCTTCGTCAGTTGTGTGCCGTGAGGCCTCGGCCTCGTGCTTCGCCCTCTGCGTCTGCCGCCGACATACCACACTCCTGCCAGCGTTGTAGCCACCCCCTCCGAGTGTGACTTCAGCATCTACCAAGCAGAGGAGGCGTGGGCGACGCCTGATACCGAGAACCTTTTTTTGTTGCTACCCGGATTATTGCGCCGAATCGACTGCCGCCTGGTGTTTAGCGCTGGCGAGCACATGCGGCGCGTCTCAGCGCGAGACACGAGAAGTAGCCGCATCTGCCGTGCCTATTGGTTGGCACGGCTCGCTCGGGCGCGGTCTAATCAATGGGAGACTCGATCATGGCTATGTCTAAGGTCATCGGCGACATTCTGTTCAAGCACAGCGGTGCGGTCTACACGACGCCCATCCAGAGAGTCGTAGACGGGGCCACCTTCTATGTGAATGTTCTCCAGGTCGGCGGTACGACCAGTGGTACCCTGAACGTGGACATCGAACATCGCGACGAGATCGACGATTCCTGGTCCACCAACGCCTCCTTCACGGGCATCACCGCCGCGGGATCAGCAAGGCCGCCACCGGCCTCAAGGACCTGGTGCGGCTGAAGCTGTCACAAACGAACGGCACCACCGATTCCTGATGCGGTTTGCCGTACTCGAGCCGGCGTGGTCATGAGAGTGCGGGGCTTGGATGCGGCCGTGGGCCGAAGCTCATGGCCCACGCAGGGCCGTTACCTGCTGCGCTTCCTATACAGGCAGGCACGGACCGCCGGGCACCGTCCGGCTTCCCTTCCGTGCCGGGACAAGCAGCAAGCAAGCAGAGGTTCCGGAAGAGCGCTGTCCTGGGCACCGACATGCTCAAGAGCTCTCCGGCAACGTGGAGCGGGTCGTCTTCAAAGCGGCGAAGGGTATGAACACTGGGGCGTACACCGGAGGCGACAATGGAGACGATGGAGGTCATCGGCGAGCTGCTCATCAAGGACGCAACGTCGGTCCACAGCCCGATCATCTCGCGCGGCACCGACGCGGGCACCTTTGCGTATAACCTGCTGCAGCTCGGCGGCACGACGACCGGCAGCGTCGCCGCGGCCGTCGAGCACCGCAACGCAGACGAGTCCTCGTGGACCAACGCCGGGTCACCACCGCCACCTCGACCGGACCGAAGCTCAAGGCGATCAGTGGCGGACTTGAAGGAACTCACCCGGTTCAAGTTCACATTGAACAGCGGGTCGTCGGATGCGTGGGCGCGTGTCGCGATCATGCCACCAGTGTGGACGTCGGCAGCTGTGCTAAGTAGCATGCCCGGAACACCACGCCTGACGCCAGGACTGGCGCCGAGCATTTTTCTTGGAAGCGGCTTTCAAGGGCCGGTACAACAGACGGCAAAGGATCCACCAGATCCACAAATCGCGGCAGGCAACAGATTCGTGCTCGTCGTCGTAAACGAACAACTGAGTGTGTACTCAAGCCATGACTTGAAGTTGCGGATGACGCGCCCTCTGGGCGGCGTACGCGGTATCTTCCCGATATCTCATGTCAGTGAGGTGCGTTGTTTCTTCGATCATTATGCTAACGCCCAGCGATTCGTGATCAGTGCGTTGCAGAACGTGATGGGGTCCACGATAGTGTGGCTTGCAGTATCAATCACCAGCGATCCGACAGCGGGCTGGTATGTGTACCGTCATGATCCACATCAGGGATTCGACTTCACCGGTGCAGGCTACGATGAGAAGCTGTACACTGTCGGCGCCTTGACATCGCTGTTTGCATGGAAGAAATCGGATGTACTTGTGGGCAAAGGGGCGCCGCCGCCGAAGACACTCGTATTGTCACCAGCAATTGACGGATCACATCCGCAGCCAGTTCAGAGCTTTGGAACAACAAGTGTCCATTATGTTCTGCAGAAGAGCAGGCATGTCACTGATCGTCTGAACGTCTGGGCCATCGAGCATGGGACGTTTAGACTAAGGGGGCCGGCGCACGTGACAATTAGCGCCGGGGATCCACCTGGAGAGCTACCAACGTGTCGTAACAACACCATACAGGGGGCTGACGGAAGGATGGAACAAGCGACGTTCCGAAACGGATATCTGTACGGCTCCTTCGGTAGCGCGGTAGCGCTGCCACCGTTCAGAAGGGCGGCACAATGGGTGGAGCTCAATCCAAATGGTTGGCCCTCGGGACCTCTGCCCACAGTACGGTCAACAGGTGTCGTGGCATATAGACATCCTGTGGGCCTATCGGCACTCGCAGTCAATGCAGCAGGACAAGTGGGAATGGTGGTAGAAACGAGCGACATCAACATGCCACCCGGCATTGCGGTGCATGGACGTGATGCGTTTGGAAACACGACGGGGGTCGTCAGCGTCAAGTCGGGTGTCTGCAAGCCTGGCATTAACCGCAGGTGGGGAGACTACTTTGGAATCGCGGTCGACGAAAAGGACGGCAGCTTCTGGGCGATCGGAGAATACTGGTTGTCGCCGGCAGCAGGCAACAAATGGGCCACGTGGGTGCAGAACTTCCAGGTCATCCCGTAGTGGTCGCTGACCGTGGTGGGGTGCACGAGTATGGCCGAGAAAGTGAACGCGGGGCAGCAGTTCTTTGGTGCACGGGTCAACGACCACATGCATGCGCGGTTGCTGACAGACTGTCCTTGGTTGGTCAGTACAGATATTTCACTGGAAGGAAACCGCGATGTCGTTGGTCCGGTTTTCCAGGCCGGAGGCACCCGTGCCGTAGCTGCGGAACGTGATAGCCAGTGGACCGAGACCGGGCGGAACAGCCCCTGACAGGACGAAGAGGCCGTCGCCATCGAAGAAGCCCTCGGAAACGAGCAAGGACACTGGCGATCCGTTCACACCGACGATCCAAAGAGACGCGGGATTGCCTGGCACGCTCTTGTAGGTCGTGAGGGTCAGCAATTGTCCGCCGGTGATCACCGTGGGATCGGCCTCGAGTGTCAGCTCCGGACCGCGGACCAACACATCGCCCGACTGATTGGTGTCGTCGGGGACGAGGTTGGCCTCATGGCCGTCAAAGGCAACATACCGACCGTCTGCAGAGATCGAAGGCCATCCGGAGCCACTCGGCCACGCCGCGCTTGCGTCGATGCGCGGACTGACAAGGGTGGTCAACCCGGTCTTGCGATCGTGAACGAATACATCGCGGCCGGGATCCTTGTCATTCCACGCCAGGTTGTTCGACCAGCTGGCGAACGCCACGTACCGCCCATCGGCGGAGATGGACTCCCACTCGCTATCGCGCTCCCCCTCACGAGCCTGCGAATCAACGCTCACCCGGGTCGTCTCCCCGGTCACCCGGTCGTGTACGAAAATATCTTCGGCCCAGTTGGTGTCGTTGGGAACGAGCTGTCTGGAAGCGCTCATGAACGCAACGAACCGGCCCTCAGCGGAGAGCGAGGGAAACATCCCACCGACGTCCGTCACCTGGTCACCCGAGGACGTCACGCTCACCCGCGTCGTTTCCCCGGTCACCCGGTCGTGCACGAACACGTCATCGGCCTTGTTGGTGTCGCCAGGTACGAGGTTGGTCGCATAACTGTCAAAGGCGACATAGCGCCCGTCGGCGGATATCGCGGGCAGCCAGGTATCGCCGTTGCCCTGGTTGCCGAAGGAATCGACGCTCACGCGGGTCGTTTCTCCGGTCACTCGGTCGTGCACGAACGCATCGTCTTTTCCATTCGTGTCTCCCAGCACCAGATTGGTCGCGGAACTGGTGAATGCCACGAAGCGACCATCGGCCGACAGGAGGCACCGCCCAACAGAATCGTCACCCTGGTTGCCGAAGGAATCGACGCTTGCTCGGGTCGTCTCACCCGTCACCCGGTCGTGCACGAAGACATCGTTTACGTGGTTCGAATCGCTGGGTACGAGGTTGGTCGCCTCGCTGGTGAACGCCACGTACCGGCCGTTCGCGGAGATCGAGGAGAAACCGCTCCAGCCGTTACCCTGCTTGCCCGAGGAGTTCACGCTCACCCGTGTGGTCTCACCGGTCATCCGGTCGTGCACGAAGATGTCGCCGACGCCATTGGTGTCACCTGGCACGAGATTCGGTGCGGTGCTGTCGAAGACGATGAAACGGCCGTCGGCCGAGACCTGACCGTTGGCCCACAGGTCGCTCTCGCCGTTCCCCTGGCCACCCGCAGAATCCACGCTGATCCGCGTGGTCACGAGTGGCGGAAGCGGTGTCGTCTGCGCGTTCGCCAGAGCTCCAGGGAGCATCGATGCGAGCAGCGCTGCTGCCAATCGGGACGCGTTAAATCCCGCGTTCATGGTTCGTATCCTCAGAAGGGCGGGCAACGTGATGTTGTCGTGAGTGCCACTCAAACTGTCAAAGGGCCGTTTCTGATCGCACTAGGACAGACATTTTCCGTTGATGTCATAAAGCATTATGAAGAAGCAACTTGCACTATCACTAGCTGACGTCAACGCCATGTCGATGGCAAGCCGAAGAGAGTCCGCATCTCAGGCGCCAGGTTAAGCGGCGGGACTCCGCCGGGCCCGCCCACCTTCCCGGTCGGCCCGCCTGCGATCAAGCCACCACGATCGCCTCGGTCAGCCGCGCAGTGCGAGCAGCCAGCACGTCGCCAGGATGGCGATCGCGATCACGCCCAGCAGGGCGTGCGGCCAGCGTGCGGTGGGGAAGGGTCGGGCGATCGCGCAGGCGACCAGCGCGAAGAACGCACCGGCGGCCATGCCGGTGCAGTGAGCGAGCACGTCGGTGCGCGCGCCGCCGCCCAGCAAGCCGAGCAGCACGGCGCCGACGATGACCGGCGCGAAGCGCACCGAGGCGTGCGGCGCGCGGAAGCGGCGCAGGAACTCGAGCACGGCGAGCGCGCCAACCGCGCCGAACACGCCGGTGGATGCGCCCATCGCATGGTGCTCGCGCAGCAAGAACGCGTTGGCGAGGTTGCCGAGCGCGCCGGCGAGCAGCGTCAGCAGCCACGCGGCACCGGCGCCCAGCGCGTGCGCGAGGAACACACCGAACAGCGCACCGAAGACGATGTTGCTCGCCAGGTGCGCGACGTCGACGTGCAGGGTGAGCGCGGTCACGCATCGCCACCATTCGCCGGCGCGGATCGCCTGGGCATCGATGCGGCCGACCAGCGCCCAGTTCGCGCTGGTGAGGTACGTGTTCTTGAGCGCGTGCACGACGCACAGGATCAGCACGTAGCAGAGCGCGGCCGAGAATCCTTCGGAGTACCGGGGCGCGGGCGCGGCCGGCGCCACGCCGGACACTCGGTTCTCGGCGTCGTAGCGGGCGAGCTGGTCCTGCGCCCAGCGCGCGTCGCGCTCGCGCACCAGGATCACGTACTGGTCGGCGTCGCGCACCACCCAGTGGCGCACGTTGACCGCCTCGAGCACGAGGCGGCGCTCGTCGCACGCGGCGCTGTCGCGCGCGCGGTAGACCGCGGCGTAGCGTGACACGAGATCGGCCATTCAGGGACAGTGTAGACCGGGCCCGGTCCCACCGCCTCGTTTTGTTTGCGAGAGACACTCTGGACGCTGCCCGGCCAACCCTCGTAAACTCTCGGCCCATGATCAGAGCCACCATCTCGTCTTGCCTCGCGTCGCTCCTCCTTGTCACCGCGTGCGTCGAGCACAGCGATCCCACGGCTGCAGCGGGCAAGCGGCGCGTGGCGGTGATCCCCAAGGGCACGACGCACGAGTTCTGGAAGTCGATCCACGCGGGCGCGCGCAAGGCCGAGCAGGAGCTGGGCGTCGAGGTGATCTGGAAGGGGCCCAAGCGCGAGGACGATCGCGACGAGCAGATCAAGGTCGTGGAGAACTACATCGCCAAGCACGTCGACGGCATCGTGCTCGCACCGCTCGACAACACGGCGCTGGTGCCGGTGGTGAAGGAGGCGGTGAGCCAGGGCATTCCGGTGGTGATCGCCGATTCCGGCATCGAGTGGGATGGCATGGTGAGCTTCGTCGCCACCGACAACTACAAGGGTGGCGTGCTGGCCGCGCAGCACCTCGGCAAGATCCTGGGCGGCAAGGGCAAGGCGCTGATGATGCGCTACCAGGAAGGCTCGGCGAGCACGATGGAGCGCGAGGCGGGCTTCCTCGAGACGATGCAGAAGGAGTTCGCGCAGATCGAGCTCGTCTCGCACGATCAGTACGCCGGCCCCACCACCGAGACCGCGCTGCGCAAGGGCGAGAACCTGCTGCTCAACCACAAAGAGCTCGACGGCATCTTCTGCCCCAACGAGTCGTCGACTTTCGGCATGCTGCGCGCCCTGCAGGATTCCGGCCGCGCCGGCAGGGTGCACTTCGTCGGCTTCGACAGCAGCGACAAGCTGATGCAAGCGCTGCACGACGGCCAGATCGATGGCCTGGTGCTGCAGGATCCGTTCCGGATGGGCGAGCTCGGCGTGAAGGCGATCGTCGACCACCTGGACAAGAAGCCGGTCGAGAAGCGCATCGACACCGGCGTGCACGTAGCGACCCGCAACAACATGGAGCAGCCCGAGATCAAGGCGCTGCTCAAGCCCGACCTGTCGAAGTGGCTCAAAGAATGACGCGCCGCTCGTGACCGCGGTGCACGCAAGAACGACGAGCGCCCCGTTGCTGCGCATGCGCGGTGTGCAGAAGCGCTTCGGCGGCAGCATCGCGCTCGCCGGCGTCGACCTCGAGGTGGTGCGCGGCGAGGTGCATGCGCTGGTGGGCGAGAACGGCGCCGGCAAGAGCACGTTGATGAAGGTGCTCGCCGGTGCGCATCGACCCGACGAGGGCGTGATCGAGCTCGACGGCGAGCCGTTCGCGCCGGCGAGTCCGGCGCAGGCGCTGCGTGCCGGCATCGCCATGATCTACCAGGAGCTGAGCCTGGCGCCGCACCTGAGCATCGAGGACAACCTGATGCTCGGTCGCGAGCAGAGCCGCGGCGGCATCCTGCGGCGCGGCGCGATGCGCGCCTCCGTGCGCGCCACGCTCGCGCAGCTCGGCCACGGCGAGCTCGATCCGCGGCGCAAGGTGGCGGCACTCGGCCCGGGCGCGCGGCAGATGGTCGAGGTGGCGCGCGCGCTCATGAGCGACGCGCGCATCGTCGTGATGGACGAGCCCACCAGCTCGCTCTCGCAAGCCGACACCGAGCGTCTGTTCGCGGTCATGCAGCGCTTGAAGCAGCGCGGCGTCTCGGTGATCTACATCAGCCACTTCCTGGACGAGGTGACCCGCGTGGCGGATCGCTACACGGTGTTGCGCGACGGCGCCACGGTCGCGACCGGCACGATCGCCGCGGTCACCATCGATCAGCTGATCGAGAAGATGGTGGGTCGCAGGGTCGCCGACCTGTTCCCGCACGTGCCGCACTCGGTGGGCGAGGTGATCGTCGCGATCGATGCCCTGCAGGGCGTGCGCCTCCCACGCTGCGCGAGCTTCGAGCTCAGGCGCGGCGAGATCCTGGGCGTCGCCGGCCTGGTCGGCGCCGGCCGCACCGAGATGCTGCGCGCGCTGTTCGGCCTCGACCTGGTGCGCGCCGGCACCATCACCATCGCCAGCGTGCGCTCGTGCGCGAGCACCCCGCACCAGCGGCTGAGAGAAGGCGTGGGCATGCTGTCGGAAGATCGCAAGCACGAGGGCCTCGCGCTCAACCGCTCGATCGCCGAGAACATCACGCTGTCGCGCCTCGAGCCGTTCCTCGAGCTCGGCTGGCTCCGCAAGCAGCTGCGCAATGCGGCGACCGCGCGCTGGATCGAGCGGCTGGCGATCCGCAGCACCGGCCCGGCGCAGCGCGTGCGCGACCTGTCGGGCGGCAATCAGCAGAAGGTTGCGCTCGCCCGCCTGCTGCACCACGACGTCGACGTGCTGCTGCTCGACGAGCCCACGCGCGGCGTCGACGTGGGCAGCAAGGCCGAGATCTACCGCTTGATCGGCCAGCTCGCCGCGCAGGGCAAGGCGATCCTGTTCGTGAGCAGCTACATCCCCGAGCTGCTCGGGGTATGCGACCGCGTCGCGGTGATGCACCGCGGCACGCTCGGCCGCGGGCGCGCGGTCGGCGAGTGGACGCAGGAGAGCATCATGGCCCAGGCCACGCGCGGCGCGGAGTAACCCATGGCCGGCACGGATCGATCCGCGTCGCTCAAGCTGCTCAGCCTGCTCGGCCCGTTTCTCGGGCTTGGGCTGGTGATCTTGCTGTTCGGGCTGATCGTGCCGAACGAGTTCCTCACCTGGTACAACGCGAAGAACATCGCCACCCAGACCGTCATCGTCGGCCTGAGCGCGCTCGGCATGACGTTCGTCATCGCCAGCAGCGGCATCGATCTCTCGGTGGGCTCGGCGATGGCGCTGTCGTCGGTGGTGACCGCGAAGCTCTTGCTCGGCGGCGCACCGCCCATGCTCGCGGCCCTCGGCGGCGTGTTGACCGGCGGCCTGGTGGGCCTGATCAACGCGGCGCTGGTGGTGTCGCTCAACATCGTGCCGTTCATCGTCACGCTCGGCACCATGGGCATGGCGCGCGGGTTCGCCAAGCTGCTCGCGCACGAGGCCAAGGTCGACGCGCCGGCGAGCTGGCTGCCCGATCTCCTGAGCAAGAGCGATCAGGTCGCGCTGCTCGGACTGCCGCCGGGCATCTGGGTGTTCGCGCTGCTCGCGCTGCTGATGGCGGCGGTGCTGCGCTCGACCGCGTTCGGCGTGCGCACGCTGGCGCTCGGCTCGAACGAGGCGACCGCGCGGCTGTGCGGCGTGCCGGTGCGCTTCACCAAGGTCTGCATCTACACGCTGTGCGGTCTGTTCGCCGGCCTGTCCGGAGTGATGGTGTTCGCACGCCTCACCGTCGGCGACCCGACCGTCTCGGTCGGGCTCGAGCTCAACGTCATCGCCGCGGTGGTGATCGGCGGCGCCAGCTTGTCGGGCGGCGAGGGCACGATCCTGGGCTCGGTGCTCGGCGCGTTCATGATGTCGGTGCTGGCAAACGGCTGCGACCTGGCCGAGATCCCCAACTACGTGCAGGAGATCATCGTCGGCATCATCATCGTCGTCGCCGTGGCAGTCGATCGCCTGCGCCACTGGCGGCAGAGCTGAGCGTGCGGCTCGCTCAGGCGCGTATTCCGGCCAGGCCAGCGCGGTCCGGAGCGGGGCAAGAACTTCGGCGAACCTTGCCCGCGGCGCGGATGGAATCCGCCTTGGAGGTTGGTGAATCCGAGGTGCAAACGCTCAGGGGAACTCAAATGAAGACGACCGCGAGGACGTGTCGTGCACTGCTTGCGGTGGCAGCCGTACTGGCCATGAGCTCTTGCAAGATGGTGGGTATCGGTGGTGGTAGCGTCTACGGAAACGGAGGAGACGGTATCCATGTCGAACGCCATGAACATCGCCTGCCTTAGTGTCCGGCGACTGCGCCCGGTACTGCTGGTCCTGCCACTGCTCGTCTTCGACAGCGCCTGCACGATGACGAGCGAGGGAGCGCCTGGCCAACCCGGCATCGAGCGGCGGGAAGATCATTTCACCAGCCGTTCGAACCCAAGGCAGGAGGCTGAGATCACACGAACCCGTGGCAGCGGTTTCGCCTGCGTCAGCTGGTATCAAAGGTATTGAGGAACGACTCATGAAGACCACACGCACTCTGCTCGTTCTCACGGTACTGGTTCTCTCCACGCTGCTCTTTTCGTGCAACACGATCCACGCCCGAGGTGGAAGCAGCGTGTACGGAAAGGGAGGTGACGGCATCAGAGACTCGACCATTCATCAGACGAACGACACGAAGGTCGACGGCACGGTCTCTGCACATCTCAAGTGATGCACGCGGTCTTGCCGCGCCCTTCTGTCACGGGATCGTCACCCGCTCGCGCACGCCGTCGCCCAGCACGAGCAGCTCGCTGTCGGAGAGCCACACGGTCTCCACCGGCACGCCGAACCGGCGCACGTAGGGTTCTTGAGCAAGGTTGCCGTCGAGCCGGAAGACGTGCACGGCGCCACCTTCGACCACCATGGCGAGGCGCTTGCCGTTCGCGGCGAGGCTGCGCACCTCGGTCACGGCCTCGTGCCGATCGCGCCTGACGACTTCCTCGACCGCAAAGTCCTCGAGGTTGACGCGGAACACGAGCAGCGTCTGGTAGAAGCGGCCGGGGTCTTGCCCGGGGCCGGGCGCGCGCTCGACGCGCTCGTGCACGCCCGCGAGGTAGATCGCACGACCGTCGCTGGTGCAGGCTTGCAGCTGGGACAGCCCCTGACGGTCTGGTCGTTGACGGCCTGCCAGGGCCGCGCGCCCGATCGATGCGGGGCACGAACGACTCCGAATCGTGCAGCAGACCGCGTTCGCGGAAGCTCACCAGCACGAAGCGTTGTCCACCCAGCGGCAGCGCGTACAGGGTGCGGTCGATGTCGTACCTGCTCATCCAGCCCGACAGGTCCGCGCGCCACTGCCACTCACACGAGCCCAGGTCCAGAAACGCGATCTCGGTTCCGGCGATCAGTCCGGCGATGTCTTCGCGCACCGACAGCGCCGTCGGGCGGCCAGCGCCGTCGAGCGTGCGAAAGCGAAGCTCGCCGTCGATCAGTCGCAGGATGCCAAGCCCATGCTCGAACGCGATCGCCACCCACTCGCCGGCGACATCACGCGCGGCGAACAGCGGCGCTCCCAGCGCTCCAGGCAGCGCAGCAACGAGATCGGTGCGCGCCCCATCGTGCAGCATCACCGCCTTGTCATCGACCTCGTAGTAGGCACCCCCGCTCAGCGGCAGCGTCAACGACCGCGTCGGAGTCGAGCAGCCGCCGCCCGCGCTCGTCATGACCAGCATCGCCAGCAGTGCACGCGGCGCGCGAGAGGCGCGAGCTGCGGTGCGCATGTCACTCACCGCAGGCATCGCTGGTCTCGCCACCCTGTGCCTCCGCGGGGTCGATGCGCACCACGTTGGCGGATGAGCCGCCGTCGCCGGTGGGATCATCCGGCCAGTTGACGTCGTCGAACAGGAACAGGCACCCGGAGTCGTCCACGGCGAAGCTCAGCACGCGCTGCATGGCATTGAAATCAGCGCCGTCGCCGGTGATCGGATCGGTCAGCTGGCACAGGCTCCACACCGGACTGCCGACCTCGTTGATCACGTGGATCGACGACGTGTTGTCGGCGGAATCGGTCCCCAGGTCATCGATGAGCTCGCGCGTCGAGACGTAGATCAGTCCGCTTGCATCGGTATCCACGTTGGTGGGTGCGACGAATGTCGGCGCACGGAACGAGGTATCTTCCTCGTAGGGCACCCCGCTGTCCGTGGACTGCGGTCGATATCGCCGCAGAGTGTGCTCGAGCAAGACCAGCAAGCGATCGCTGTCGTCGAGCGCGAACCGTGGAGTCACGGGCACCGCGTCGCCCGGCACCACGACACGGGCGCTGGCAGCCGGAGAGAAGGCATCGTCGATGCGAAGGATGGCTGCAGGATCGGTGGGCTTCTCGCGGCCCAGCACGTAGATGCGACCCAGCGCATCGATGGCAATATCCGAGTCGAGATCGAGCTCGCACAATCCGTTGCACGAGAACGCCTCGGCCTGGTCATCCAGCTTCAGCCGCATGATGTTGTTGACGTGTGCGGCATCCCTGGTGTCGTTCGGTTGCGGACCGGGCTCCAGCCAGTAGCCGTTGCCAACCCGGTCGCCGGCGACCCGCACTGCTTGCGGTGGGTCCGTGGGATAGGATGCCGGGATGTAGAACACCGGACTGCTGCCATCGCCGGTGTACGTGATCTCCGCCGATGGATTCGATTGCGCGAGAGCATCCAGCGCGTAGCGGCGGACGAAATTCTCCTGGCCCGGACGGATGAAGCCGACGAACACATGCAGCTTCCCCGCGTCGTCCGGCCCGGCGAACGCCAGGTCGCCATACACGGCTTGCTGGTCCTGCCCCGGAAGCTGGATCACGCTCGGAAACGAGAACGAGAGCGGGTTCATCAGCACGGTCACGGTCTGCACCGCGTCGGGGAATTCCACGCTGCGCGCCTGCAGCGGATAAGGACCCGGGATCGCGGAGCCGATCAGTTCGACCGTGGTCTTGAGTTCGTCGAGCGCGACCACCACCCCCGCCAGTCCCGGAAGTTCCACTCGAACTGCTGGCTGACCTCGCGACCGTCCCGGTGGGTGACCTTCGCGTGAAAGATCTGCCTGGCACCCACGCGCAGCGTGGGTGTCGCGGGCTCGATCTCGACTTGCACGGTCGCATTCGTCTCCTCCATCGAGGAGTCCACGCATGCAACGGAGCCGAGGCCCAGCAGGATCGGTGCCACGACGCGAAGACTCGCAGCAGCCATGCGCAATCCTCCTTTCAGAACCTGACGCTGAAGCCCACCAGCACGTCGAGCGTGAACGTGTCGCCGCCGATCTCGTTGTCGAACTCGGTCCACGTGCCGCGTGGCTCGATGGTGAAGGCGGCTCGCGGGGTGACCCAGAAGCGCAGCCCCGCGTGCGCACCGTAGGAGAACTCGGTCGCCGAGTCGACCGCGCTATCGAAGTTGGTGATGCCGGCGTGCGGTCCCAGGTACACGCTCAATGTCTCGGTCGGGTAGAGGTTGAGGTTGTAATAGGGACCGGCGAACAGGATGTGGCTATCGCCAGCGTGATCGATGCGAGTCAGCGATCCATACAGGAACGCGCCTATCTCGTGATGCGCGGTCAGGAAGTAGCCGAGCGAGGTCTGGCCGCTGAACGTCTCCTGTTCCTGGCTCGGGAGCTCGATACCTTCGCTGGTCGTGCCGAACGAGCGGTCGGTGAACGAGTAGGCCCCCGACAGATTGACGAGAACGTCCTGGCTGCGCGTTCCATACTCCGGATCCTCGGTGGCACACGCCCCGAGGACCAGCCAGCTCGCCATGGCGACGCCGCCGAGCCAACCACGGCCCGAGGCCGTGCGCTGATCTTGTGCACATTCGGTGAGCACGTTCGATCTCCCTCCTCCGGCAGCTCGCCACCACCTTCGCTGCCAACCGGTCACTCCACGCAGGGTGCCGTCGTGGTCGGAGCGCAAGGGCTTCACCATGCGCAGGCCGATGGTCCTCGATGGCGGCGCCGTGGAGCTCCCCGCATGACGCTCGGACGCGCCGCAATTCGAACCATACCGTGAAAAGCTCCCGCCGCGCAAGACGTGCGTGCGATCATCGCCGCTGCCGACGGGATCGGCGACCGAGCGTCCCTGGTAGGGCACGAGACAGTCACGGCACCACTCCCAGAGATTGCCGTACATGTCGTAGAGCCCCCACGCATTGGGCTGCTTGGTACCGATCGCGTGCACTCCTTCCTCGCTGTTGCTGGCGTGCCAGCCCAGCTCGAGCCGCTCGCGCTCGCCTGGCTCGTCGCCGCCGGCGCGGCATGCGTACTCCCATTGCGCCTCGCTCGGCAGCTCGAGCTCCGCCCGACGGCAGAACTCGAGCGCTCGCGTCCAGGTGATGCCGCTCACCGGCAGATCGATCTCGACGCCCTCCTCGGGCGCCTCTCCCATCACCCTCTGCCACTGCGCGCGCGTGATCTCGTAGCGACCGATCAGGTACGGGCTCAGGCTGACTTCCTGCGTCGTGACGCCGTCGGATCGCGTGAACCTCCCGCCGGGAACCAGCACGAACTCGATGCCGCTGCCGGCGTGCTCATAGAGGAACGTGCCCGCTTCGATGCGCCCGCGATAGAGGAAACCATCCAGGTCCGGAGCCGTGGGCGCAGCCGAGGTGGAAGTGCCGGGGCCGCCGGCGCGGAGGTCTTCGATCCGGCGCTGGATCTCCTCGTGCACCGTGTCCGCCTTGGCCACCGCCAGCGCTTCCGTGAGCAGCTGGCGCGCTTGCAGCACATCCCCCAATCGGTGCTGCCGATCGGCCTCCTTCAGCAGCAGCGAGACCAGACGCGCGTCGAGGTCGGCGGAGTCGAGGCCGTCCACGCCCACCGAACGTACGCTCGTCGATGCTCGCCGGAACTCGCTCAGGCTCTCGCGCTGCTCGGCGAAGTTGAGCCACGCATTGGCGATGGCGCGCACGCGCATGGCGTTCTCCGCCGAGCGCTCCCCGTGCCAGGCCTCGCCTGCCAAGTCCAGCGCCGCGTCCCATTGCCGGTCTTCCTCGAGCTCGTCGATGAGCTGGGACCGCAGTCCCGCATGATCGGGAAAGAGATAGCGACCATGCCGCAACAACAGGATGCGCGCCTCGCCGGTGGCAGCTTGCGCGCAGCCGACGAACCATTCGGGCGTCACCTGGAGCTCTTTGCGTGGCACCTGCAGCCTGACGTAGGCCACGGCTCCGCCGGTTCCGCGAGACGTCGCTTGACGCACCACCTTCGCGTGACGCAGCGGCCCCTGAGCCTCGACGCTGGTGGTGGCCCGCACCTGGCTCTCGAACTGCTCGAGGTCGTTGGAGACGTGTGCGCGCTGGATCAAGTCGAATCTCGATCGAACGTTCACCAGGACGAAGCTGATCGCGTCATGGCGTGCCGTGTCCTTCGCGCGCTGGATCGACTCGACCTCGGTCGCCGCCTCGCCGCTGCTGTCGAAGTACTGATATTCCGCATCGTCGGCAGACCCGCCGAACCAGTCGGGTTGCTGCTGCATCGCACCTCGGGTCAGGTCGCTCGAGGGACCGCCGCGGCAGCCTGCGAGCACGCATGACGCAATGGCGACTGCCACGCGCGCGCGACGGATCCGGTCGAGCCGGTGCAAAGGCGGCACTGGTGCGTGCGGGATCACCATGTCGAGCTGTCCTCTTCCGCAGCAGAGTGCCCGCTCGATGCGGAGATCGGGCCGAAGTCACGGGCGCATGGATGCGAGCGAGCAGCACTCCCGGTCGAGGTTGTAAACTCTGGCATCACGCCAAGCAAGAGGCAGGGCCGTGCAAGCCGCGAGCACTACCGCCGCGCGATCCAGTCCACCTTCACGACGCCGGCGCGCTGCAGCGGCGCGAACTCGGGATCGCCGGTGACCACGATGCCTTTGCACTCTTGAGCGGCGGCGATGGCAAACGCGCTCCCAGCTGCTCGCACCAGTCGAGGCGCTGGCGAGCATGACTCTCACGCCCGCGAGTGGGTTGCCGTGCCGCGGAGACCACGCCTGGTTGCAGGCGCGCCGGCCAGCGGCCCCGCGCGCGCCACGCGAGCTCACCTCCGCCGCCTCACTGCGCCCCATCCACTCGCATCATCTTCATCTCGCGCCCCGGTTGCCGGTAGACCAGCCACGCTGCCTGCTTCGCATCGCCGCCGTCGAACTGGATGGTCAAGTTGCGCGAGGCGCGCAACGGCCACACGCCCTTGGCATCTGGCGCGAGCAGCTCGTACGCCGTCTCGCCCGGCCAGTCCATCACCAGCCATCCGTCGCGCATGGCGATCTCGGCGGTGAGCGTCCCGTCCGCATTGTGGTAGCGGCCGAGACAGCGCGCGACGTCGTCGGGGTACGAGGGCGGATGCTGTTCGCGGCCGAGGCGCGGCAGGCAGTACTCGAGCGGCCCTTCACGCAGCAGCATCGCATCGACGTCTCCTCGATCGTCGCGCTCGAACCGCACTGCCTGCTTCGCCGGACTGTCGAACGTCCACTGCCCGTTCGCATCGGCACTGCTGAGAGTCACCGCGATCTGGCTGGGAATGTCGACCACCAGCCGGCCGCGCTCGTAGCGCACCTGCCACGGCTCGTCGCGATACGCCGCGAAGTCAGCGAGATACTCTCCGAGCAGCGGCGCGATCTCGGGCGGCGCGGGAGGCTCGGGCTTGCGCTCGCGCTGCACGAGCAGCTGATCGATGAGGCGCTCGAGCCGCACGCCGGTCACCTGGCCGCGCGACTGCGTGAAGTACAGCACCATGAGATCTTGCGCCGGCCACGCCCATGCCCACGTGCCGTCCGAGCCGCTGTGCCCGATCACCACCGGCCGCTGCTCCGCGTCCACGTACACGATCGCCATCTGCCCGTAGTACGCGACGAGGTCCGGGAAGCCGCTGGGGTAGCGCGCGTCCGAGCCGAGCTGCGACATCTCGCACACCGGCGTGAGCGTGCGCGTCACGGCTGCATCCGAGAGCACCTGGACGTCGCCCCTGCGGCCGCGATCCATCCACAGCGCGAGGAAGCGCGCGTAGTCGCGCGGCGTCGAGTACACCGACTGCGAGCCCCACGCGAAGCCGTAGAACGGCTTGCCCGCCGGCTTCCAGAACCGCTGCCAGTGACCCGGCCGGCCGATGTACAGGCTCGCCACGCGCGCCCAGCGCGCGTCGCCGTCCGCGTTCAGGTGCAGCGTGTCCGCCATGCCGAGCGGCGCGAACAAGCGCTCGCGCAGGAAGCGCGCGAGGTTCTCACCCGAGATCTGCTCGACCACCGCACCGAGCACGTCGGTGCCGGCATCGCTGTACCAGAACCTCGAGCCCGGGGGAAACTGCGGCGGTGCCGCCGCGGCCGCGCACGCCATGGCATGCAGATCGGGGTATTGATCGATGCTGGTGGTGAGCATGGTGAGCGGCAGGCCGCCGCGATGCGACAGCAGCTGCTGCACCGTGATCGCGCGCGTCGCATCACGATCGAAGCAGTCGAGGTGCGCGGCCACCGTGTCGGTCACCTCGAGATCGCCGTCGTCGATCAGCATCTGCACTGCGGCGCCGGTGAACGGCTTGCTCATCGAACGGATGTTGAAGATCGTGTCGCGCTGCATCGCGATCTTCGCATCGCGGTCGCGCCAGCCGTAGGCCTCGTGCAGCACGGTGCGCCGGTTCTTGATCACGAGCAGTTCGGCGCCCACGATCGTGTCGCGCGCGACCAGGCCGCGCACCTCGCTCTGCAGCTGCTCGAGCGCCGCCGCGGCGATGCCCTGGCTCTCCGGCGATGCGGCGGGAAACGGATCGTCGCCCGACGCGAGCCGCGCGCCAGCCCGGGCGAGCATCAGCACGAATGGGAACGAGCAGGTCATCGGCGCCTCCAAGGGGAAGTCGCCGATTCTACGGGCTCGCCGTGCGTTGCGCGCCCGACAAATGGTGCCCGCGGATGCCCTTCACCAGCACGCGACGCAAGCGCGCCTCCTCGGTGCGATGGAGTCGCGGTGAACGACCCTGACAGGAAGCTGCTCGATCAGATCCTCGCCTCAGCGAGCGGTGGGACATGGGCCCTGCCAGATCACCTCGTTGCTCACGGGTTCCATCGACGAACATGCGGGTTTGTGATAGAAAGTGGCAAAGCCGTCTTGTGTCACCCACGCCGCGAGGTCTCGTCGATGCATCAAAGGACTGCCGAAGAGATCATGATCGAGACCGAGTTCCGTTCGACGAGGGCGTTCACCCAGGCCGAGTTCGAGGAGTGGGCGATGAGCGATCGGGTTCCATGCACCCTCTATCGCTACGAGCTCCTCGGTGGTCATGTGGTGATGGAGCCACCGGCGGGTTACCCGCACGGCGAAACGGCAGCCGCTCTCGTTGCCCTGCTCTACGGCGCGATCTCAGCCGCCAAAGCAGGCAAGGTCTACGGGTCCAGCCAGGGCTTTGCCTTGCCGAGCGGCGACACCGTGGAACCCGACATCGCGTTCGTCTCGTGCGAGCGGCTGGCGACTGGACCCCACCCACAATTCGGCAAGCATCTGCGCATCGTGCCAGACCTCGTGGTCGAGATCCTGTCGCCGAGCACGCGGCATCGTGACCAGATCGAGAAGCGCGAGATCTACGGCCAGAACGGTGTCCGCGAGTACTGGATCGTGGATCCGATCGCGCGGCAAGTGACCGTCGTCACGTTCGGCCACGAGCGAGCGACCGAGGTCCAGCTCCAGGTCGGCGATGCGCTCACGTCGTCGCTCGTTCCAGGACTGGCGGCCACAGTCGGCCAGCTCTTCGATTCCTGAAGCGCGCGTCGCGGTAGCCTACCGGTAACCGAATCACAGCCGGCCCACCGGAATGCTCTTCGACCGCCCCACCGCCCACCGAGGAACACCGATTGCGACTTCTCTGACGACTCGCCGTCGATCGAGGAAGCCGCCATGCTCACCACCGCCTGCTTGCCGGTCTTGCTCTGGTCTTGCAGTGCAACCGACGCGGCCGTCGCCGTGCCCGCAGCACAAGGCGTCCTCGTCGGTCGCGCGGTGGCGAGCGATCAGACACCCGTCATGGGCCACGTCGAGTGGGAACCGATGGATCAGCATGGCCGCGCGCACGAGGTCGAGGTCGCTGCGCTCGATGCGGCGGGCCGGTTCCGGTTCGAGGTCGCGCCCGCGTTCGCGAGCCGTGGTCGCCTCACGATCCGCGCGCCGGGGTTTCGCACCGTGCTGCTCTGCGATGTCAGCTCGGCGCCGGGCCTGCATCGTGACGTCGGCACGATCGTGCTCGAGCGCGGCGAGCGATTGCTCGGTCATGTCCTCGACGCGGCAGGCAAGAGTGTTGCCGGCGCGCTCGTCCTCATGAACGCGCAGTGGGATCTGGCTGCCTTCCGCCCGAACTTCGAGGAGGTCTGGGAGGCAACCCTCACCGATGCCGATGGACGCTATGCGTTCGACACGCTCTCGCCGGCGCGGCATCATCTTTGGATCCTGCCGAGCGAGGGGAGCGCGATCACGCTCGAGCGCGCCGTGTATCCGAGCGAGCAAGTGCACGAGTCGGTGCTGGCACCGGGCAAGGTGCTGCACGGAACGCTGGTCGACACGCAAGATCGTCCGGTCGCCGGCGAGCCGCTCCGGCTCGAGGGCTATCGCGAAATCCCCGAGCGCTGGCTGCCACCGGTGACCACCGACGCGAGCGGGCACTTCGATTTCAGTGCATTGCCGTTGGTCCCGGCCAAGATCGCAGCACCACACGATGCGAGCTGGCAGCTGGGTCCCGATCAGACCGTCGATGCCGAGCAGACCGCCGCGGTGCTGCGCGTGCCGAATCCCGGCGGCTTCGCGCTCACGTTGCGCGATGCGGTCTCGGGCGAGCCGATTCCCGTCGCTCACCTGCAGGTCGAGGAGCGCAGTTCGAGCCGGCCACAGACGGCACCGCTCGGCGATCTGCCAGCGCGCTTCATCCAGCAGGAGTTCCGCTGCGCCATGCCGTACCGACGGCGCTTCGCGTCGGGACCGGACCGATTCGCGCTGCATGTGCGCGCGCCGCACTACGTGCCCGCCACCATCGGCTACTTCGACGCGCCCTCCGATCGCGTGCTCGAGCTCGAATGCCGGCTCGAACGCGAGACGCCCACAGCCGGAGCGATGCCGACCGGCGTGGCCGGCGTGGTGCGGACCAGCGACGGCAAGATGGTCGCGGGTGCCACGGTCGCGCTCAACTCCGCCGTCATCCAGACCGACAGCGAGGGTCGCTTCGTGCTGCCGGAGACAGCCGGCATCGATGGCACGCTGCAGGTCACGGCCGGTTCCCTTGGCGCGTTCGAGCAGGACGGCGCGTTCGACGCGGCCCTGCAGATCACGCTGGAACGCACCGCCAGCCTCACGGTGCGCGTCGACGGCAAGGCGAGCTCGCTCGTGCAGGTCGATCGCGGCGTCGTCAAGTCCCATTTCGCGCTCTACCTGACGCCGGTCGCGCGCGCGTTCGTCACCGATCAGATCACCATCGATGGACTGCTCCCCGGCACGTACTTCATCAAGGATGAGCCGCCTGGCTACGCGCCGGTGAAGACGCGCGTGGAGCTGCGGTCCGGCGAGCACCAGGATCTCGAGCTCCATCTCCATGAAGTGCTCGAGCAGCCGCGCATCGGCGGACGCGTGACGGTCTCGGGCGAACCGCTCCGCTATCGACGGGTGTTCGTCGAGCGCGCTTTCCAGTCGAGCTCGCTCGAGCTCGCGACCGTCGCGGAGACGCTCAGCGATCGCGACGGCCGCTATGCGCTCTCGATCACCCAGACGCCGGGAAGCCAGCGGCGCGTCGGTCGCTCGAGCCAGCCGCTCGACTGGGGCTACCTGGTGGTCGAGGGACCACGCAGCGCGGTGGCCGACAGCCACCACCAGGAAGGCGGCATGGCCCGCGCGCGCATCACCTGGCAGGCCGGATCGCGCGAGCAGCGCGACCTCGACCTCGTGCTCGGCGACGTCACGGTCAGTGTCATCGACGAGAACGGCATGACCGTGCGGCACCGGCCGATGGTGAGACCACTGGGCGAGGAGACTACCTTCATTCGCCCGCGCGGCGTGCCGTGGACCTGCGTGCCGCCCAAGGTCCCGTTCGAGCTCGATCGCTACACGTTCACGCTCGCGGCCGGTCCGTATCGCCTGTCGATCAGAAGCCGCGCGTCCGGCGAGCGCAGCGTCGACTTCGAGGTCTCGGACACGCATCCCATCGAGATCACGGTGCCGATGTCGAGCGTGCACGAGCTTCGGGTGAGCACGCCGGACACCACTCACCGGGTGGACCTCTATCGACGCGACCAGCTCACGCAGAAGTTCAGCCAGTGGGTGACCGGCGCTGGCATGGTCGACACGCAGGCGGTGGGCCGCGAGCATGTGATCGGGAAGGTCCAGCCGGGCGCCTACCTGCTCGTGGCCTGGCAGCAAGGCGAGAGTCGGGACGAGCTCGACCCGGTGCGCAGCCGCGTGCATCAATACGTCACCGTGGTCGAACGGGATCCCGCCACGATCGCCATCAGCATGGGCAGCTCGCGCTGACTGCGTGCTGGCATGCATGCCGAGGTCAGCCGCGAGCGTGGCGATTACGCTTGGCTGCGTGATCCTGAGCGAAGCGAATGGCATGTGGCTGCGCGAGAAAGGACCGCGGGCGAGCGAGCGCGTTCTGGACAGCAACAGCACGCGGGCGCATTCTATGCGTCATCATCGAGGGGGCCATCATCGTGCGTGCATCCATCTGCTTGGTCGGCTCGTGCGCCATCTTGTGGGGCGTCTTCGCGGTCGGTGGGCACCGCGGTGATCTGTCCAGACGGTCCCTGCTCGGGCACGTCGACACTGCCGTGCACGAAACCAAGCCGCTCGTCGAACCCGGCTGCTCGCCTGAGGAGTCGCGCCGAACGGCGATTCAGGTTCTCGGCAGGCTGCCGCTCGCATTCATCGAAAACCGCGGCCAGTTCGATGACCGGGCCGTCTTCATGGTGCGCCGCGGAGACATGACGACGTTCTTCACACGAGACGCGTTCGTCATGCGGCTCATGCACCGGGAGGGTCCGGTGCCAGAATCGGATCCCTTCACACCGACGAGACCGTGACGGTGGCGGGCACATCGAGGGGCCAGCGTCTTCTTCACCTTCGAAGGAGCCGCCGACCGCGCGGTGGTCGAAGGCAGGAAGAGCTTCCGGGCCGCTTCAACTACTTCCGCGGAAACGAGCCATCGAAGTGGCGTACGGGCGTTCGCGGTTACCGTCTCATCCGCTACCACGACCTCTATCCTGGCGTCGATGTGGAGGTCAAGGAAGGCGACCTCGGGCGCCTCGAGTATGACCTGATCCTCGAGCCCGGTGCCAACCTGGACCAGGTCAGCGTCCGCTGCGCAGGAGCGGATTCGCTTTCCCTTGACGAGAACAGCGCGCTCATCGTTCGAACATCTGCAGGCGTCCTCGTCCAAGAAAAACTCCATACCTTTGAGATCGATAATTGTGGGGAGAGAAGGCCGGTCGAATGTTCATTCCGTGTAGTTAGCCGAGACCGATTCGGGTTCGAGGCTCTCGAGCGCGATCGCAACACGACATTGCTCATTGACCCAGGACTCGTTTACTCGACATTCCTCGGCGGATCGAGCCGGGACGAGGCCGATGGGATCACCCTGGATGGTACTGGCGCTGCCTATGTGACCGGGTCGACTTTGTCCCCCGATTTCCCCACGACCCCCGGTGCATTCGACACGACGCTCAGCAGCGACTATGACGCCTTTGTGACGAAGCTGAACGCGAGCGGGAGCGCTCTCGTCTACTCGACGTACCTCGGCGGCTCTTCTGCCGACTACGCCCATGGCATCGCGGTAGACAGTGCACTCGCTGCGTACGTGACTGGAGGCACCTTCTCGACGGACTTTCCCACTACCTCCGGCGCATTCGACACAACGCAGCCGGGCACCTGGGATGCCTTTGTGACGAAGCTGGACGCGAGCGGGAGCGCGGTCGTCTACTCGACCTACGTCGGCGGGTCCGATTACGACTCGTCCACCGGGGTCGCCGTGGATGGCGCAGGCGCGGCGTACGTGGCCGGGTCCACTCACTCGGCGAACTTTCCCACCACTCCCGGGGCATTCGACACCACGTGCGCCTGCGGCTACAAAGATGAGGACGCGTTTGTGACGAAGCTGAACGCGAGCGGGAGCGGGCTCGTCTATTCCACGTTTCTCGGAGGAGTGGATGAGGACGGGGCCTCTGGGATCGCTGTGGACAGCGCGGGCGCTGCGTACGTAACCGGTTCCACGAACTCCACGGACTTTCCCACGACCGCGGGGGCGTTCGATACGACGTACAACGGCGGTTTTGCCGATGCGTTCGTCACGAAGCTGGACGCCAGCGGCAGCGCGCTCATCTACTCGACTTTTCTCGGCGGCTCGAATACGGGTGGGCCCGGGGGGGACGGCGCCTCTGGGATCGCAGTGGATGGCACCGGCAATGCGTACGTGACCGGAGCAACTGACTCGTCTGACTTTCCGACCACCCCTGGGGCCTTCGACACGACGTTCAACGGATTCGCCGGAAACCCCGACGCGTACGTGACGAAGCTGAACACAGTTGGAACCGAACTTGTTTACTCTACATTCCTCGGCGGGTCCAGTCCAGACTGGTCCAATGGGATCGCGGTGGACAGTGCCGGTGCTGTGTACGTGACCGGTGACACTTACTCCACGGACCTGCCAACTACCCCCGGGGCATTCGCGACGACGTTCAACGACGTTTACGACGCGTTTGTGACTAGAGTGAACACGAGCGGCAAAGCGCTCCTCTATTCCACGTTTCTCGGAGGGTCCCATGAAGACTCGGCGTCTGCGATCGCGACGGACAGCGCAGGTGCTGCGTACGTGACGGGTTCCACCTTCTCTACGGACTTTCCGACCACTCCGGGGGCGTTCGACACATCCTACGACGGCCTGACGGACGCCTTGGTCACGAAGCTCATTCCCTCGTGCTCGACAGATGCCGCCTGGGGCAATTATGGCTCGGGCTGGCCTGGAACGAATGGCGTCCCACCCTTCACGAGCAGCGGCGACCCCGCCTTCTGCACGACCGTCACTCTGAACATCGCGAACTCCCTCGGCGCGACGACGCAGGCAGCCCTCATCCTTGGGCTTGCTCAGGCGGACATTCCAACGGCGTTCGGGGGACACCTGCTCGTCCTGCCGATGAGGACGATCGTGCTGAGCCTTCCAGGCGCCGGCCTGGCCCTCCAGGCCCTGATCTCTTGCGATGGCATGCTCTGCGGGCTCTCGATCTACCTCCAGACTCTGGAGGTAGACGCCGGCGCGTCTCGGGGAGTCTCGTTCACGCCTGGGCTTGAGCTCGTACTCGGATCCTGACGCACAAGGAACGTACTCGGAAGTGTGCGGCGGCCAACGATGGCGGCGTGAGCGCTCCCGCGACGGCATGCGGCGCGCCGCGGTCGCCTTGCCAGCGACGCACGTGACGAGCACCACAAGAACGTGCGGGACGTTGACAAAATGCAGCACGGTTGCTACGGACGCACCGCGCCAAGGGATCATTCACCATCCGGCCGCGGATTGCACGACCGAAACGAGCGAAGCGGCGCAGCCGCACGCTTACAGTCGGCTGCCTGGTACGCACGAAACCATACCGAGTCGCTCGATCGCAGGGATGCCAGGAGAGTCGATTCATGAGATGGTCTTGCCGGGGGAGAGCGCGTGCGGCTGCCGCCGCGATGCTGCTCGGGGTGCTCGCGATTCCGGCGCCGCGCGCGCGCGCCTACTGGGACGACGTGCACTACCTGCTCACGTACTACGTCGCGCGGCGCATCGGTTACACGCCGGAGCAGGCGTACCGCGTCGCCGCGGCGTGTCTGTCGACCGACTACGACAAGGTCACCGAGCCGAGCCAGGGCAAGGATCCCACCGAGAAGAATCAGACGCCGCGCTGGATGTTCCATGCGCTGCGCAACGAGATCGCGTTCCCGACGGGAGCGGTCGGCAACGGTCCCAGCGCGAAGGCGGCCGACGAGGCCTTGAAGCGTCAGGCGAGCAAGCTGTTCGAGATGGGGGTGAGCTCGCGCAATCCAGGCGTGTTCCTGCACTTCCTGCAGGACGTGCGCCCACACCGCGGCTTCGGCAGCGCGTGGGGCCACTACCCGCTGTTCGAGCAGGCGAGCATCGACCTCGCGGTGGCACAGAAGCTGCCGATCGGCGGTTCGGTGGACTGGGTGAGCCATCATCCGAAGGATACCAACCTGACCCTCGCCTCGCAGACCGCGCTGTGGCTGGACAAGTTCCTTGCGCGCGCGTGTCCCTCGCAGCGGCGGCGCGATCTGTCGTTGATGGACGTCGAACCGCTGATCGACGAGCTGCGCAAGAGCGTGGCGCCCGAGCCGCTCCAGCCCACGGAGCTGCAGGACTTCCAGTACCACTTCGCCACCGTGAAGAACCTGGTCCCGTTCGATCTGAGCGGCAATCTCCCGGCGGACCAGAAGGCCAAGTTCGACAAGCACGTGCTCGGTCCAGACCTGGCCGCGGCGGAGCGCGCCGTGACGGCGATGCTGAAGAGCGAGCAGATGGAGTTCGTGCTGCGCAGTCTCGCCGACGCGCGCAAGGAGTTCCATTTCACCGCGGCTGGCGACGTGGTGGAGGCGCAGCGCGATGCGTGGGTGCTCACCGGCTCGCTCGAGGTGATGATCAGCGCCGGCGACGCCGGCGATCAAGAGCCGGTCGATGTGATCGTCAAGGCACCGGTCACCGCACCCGGCGAGACCGAGTACGACCTCACGCCGTCACGCTCCGTCAAGGTGGGCGAGTCGGTCACGTGGCAGGATCTTCCGATCGGCAACGTGATCGTGGAGGTGAGGCGCAACGACCAGCTCCTGGTGCGCAACGAGCGCGTCACGCTGAGCAAGGCAAGCAACCGTGCGACCATCACGCTGGGCCAGCGCATCTGGGTCGCCGCGCAAGGCTTCCCGCGGCTGCGCATCCCACCCGCGGGGAGTCGGGTGGCAGCTCGCCGAGGGTTACCCCAAGCTCGAGCCGCAAGGCGACGCGTGGCGGTTGGCCAAGGTTGCTCCGCCGCTCGAGGGGCTGCAGTGCGACTTCGTGCCGGGAGGCACGGTGACGCTGCTGTACCGTGACCAGCAGGTACCGCCGCGGACCGCCGAGATCATCGTCACCGAGCAGAGCGTGGTGATGCGCACGACCGTGGCGTCGGGCGACAAGCGCGGCACGTCCACGTTCACGTTCGCGATTCCGGTCAAGCCGCCGAGTGAGGTGCGGCCGGGTGATGCGTTCAAGCTCGAGCTCTCCGGCAAGGTCTCCGTGAGCGGGGATCGGCTGCCAGACCTGCCGCTGCGCACCGCGGCCGAGATTGAGGACGTGTTCACGGACAACCCGGCGATCCAGGGCATGTGGATTGGCTCCACGCCAGAGAAGCAACCCCCCTGGACCGCCGAGGATCAAGTGCGCGTCGAGCTGCATTACCCTGCGCACGTCGACCTCGACTGGGGCATGATCACGTTCGGCTTCCGGCCGTTCGTCGCGTACCTGAGCCTGTCGCTGGACTATCGTTACGAGCCTCGCCAGTGAGGCCTTGAGGAAACACCATGAAGTCGTGGATCGTCGCCTTGGCGGCTGCGCTTGCACTCGCATCGCAGAGCCTCGCACTGAGGCGCCAAGGCGTGCAGCCGTGGCAGTCGCCCGCTGGCCAGGCGTGCTTCGAGCGCTGGATCGAGCAAGCCATGCGCCGTCTCAACGACTACGATGGCAGCGAGGAGTTCAACAGCCGCAAGCCGTGGCGCATCAACCAGCACGGTCTGGTCGAGGGCAATGAACGCTACGGCCCGCGCGCGAGCGGACCGCCCGCGGACTGGGCGCGCCACGAGAACAAGTACCACTGGATGTGGGAGCACTATCTCGTCGACGCGGAGGCGAAGTGGCGCGCGCCGGACTGGAACGGCGCCCAGGTGCCGCCGCTGCGCGATTACGTGCTGCGATGCCTGGAGGGGGGTGCGCTCCCGCAGGACACGGTGCGCACGCTCACCCTGCAGGTGGCGGCGGATCGCGCGTGGACCAGCACCGGGATCGAGCTGCGCGCCGGCGACGTGGTGCGCATCGAGGCCACCGGCGTCGTCGAGGCGAGCGCGAGCGACGACGCGCGCACCCTGTTCCATCGCGTGCCGCCCGAAGGCCGCCCCGAGTTCCAGCCCAATCTGCCGCAGCCGCTGCTGCCCGCGCTCGTCATGCTCGGTCGCATCGGCGACGGTCCGGTGCTGCCGATCGGCAGGCTCGTGACGCGCTTGGCCGCCGGCGCGCCGTACGGCACCGGCACGCTCAGCCTCGGCATCAACGACGACGTGCTCGGCGACAACTCCGGAGCGTGGACCGTCACCATCACGGTGCTCGCGCCGGACGACAAGTGAGCGGCATCGCGGGCTCAGCACACCGTCGCTTGTTTGGCGGGGTCTTGACTGGCACGCTCTCGATCGTGCGTGCGTACCCGCCTCACGATGCGCTTCAGCACGCCGGTGACCTCCTCGCCCGTTGGCTCCCGCCAGGCGCGCAATCGTCGCCATGCTCTGCCGTGCCGCGCGGAGGGCCGCTGATCAGCCGCCGAGGACGAGCTGCAGCCCGGGCGTGAACGAGATACCCTTTGATGCGCCGCCGTCCACCTCGAGTGCTTGCAGGTAGAGTGAGATCCCGCACAGGCTCGAGTCGCACGGCAGCGGACCCGCCAACGCGAGACCGTCTGGAAGGAGTGGCAGCAGGAAGATGCTCATTGGCACGACCAGCAGGTCCCCGTCGTAGATGGTGGGCTGATCGATCGGGACGAGGCCGATGATCAGCACCGCTGCAGTGTAGGATCCGAGCGAGTTCGCCAGGTTCAAGGTCACCGTCGAGCAGAGCTTGGGAGCACCGGCCGCGGTGAAGGTCGGGATGCCGTCGGTGCCTGGCCAACCGGTGCCGTAGTTGGCCCACGAGGCATCGCTGGGACAGGTGACGGCACAGCGGTTCAGGAGTATCCACACGGTGTCGGAGGACTCGTTCGCCACGGCGAGATCGACATGGCCGTCGCCATCGAAATCCGCGCTGGTCACCGAGTAGGGAGCATCACCCACGCCGTACTGGACCTGCGGTGTGAACGTCCCGTCGCCTCGGTTCAGCAGCACGGACACCGTGTCCGCGTACACGTTCGCGAGCGCCAGGTCCGGATCGCCATCGCCATCCAGGTCGTCGATGTTGACCGAGCTGGGATGATCGCCCGTCTGGTACGGGACCTGGGTCGCGAACGTGCCATCGCCGTGATTCAGCAGCACCGATACCGTGCTCGAGGGGTAGTTCGCCGCGGCGAGATCCGCATCACCGTCGCCATCGAGGTCCGCGCTCCTCACTTCCGCGGGACCTTCGTCCACACCGTACGGAACCTGGGTCGCGAACGTGCCGTCGCCGCGATTCAGCAGCACCGACACAGAAAACGAGTCGTAGTTCGCTGCGGCGAGATCGGCATCGCCATCGCCATCGAGATCGGCGCTCGTCACCGAGGACGGAAAGTGGCCCACGCCGTACGGGACCTGGGTCGCGAACGTACCATCGCCGCGATTCAGCAGCACCGACACCGAGTCCGAGTGGGTGTTCGCCACCGCCAGATCGGCATCGCCATCGCCATCGAGATCGGCGCTCGTCACCGACTCGGCATGCTCGCCGACGCCGTACGGGACCTGGGGCGCGAACGTGCCGTCGCCGTGATTCAGCAGCACCGACACCGTGCCCGAGAATCGGTTGGCGACTGCCAGGTCGGCGTCGCCATCGCCATCCAGGTCCGCGCTGGTCACCGAGTAGGGACCATCGCCGACGCCGTACTGGACCTGTGGCGCGAACGTGCCGTCGCCGCGATTCAGGAGCACGGACACCGTGTTCGAGGCGTAGTTCGCCACCGCCAGATCCACGTCGCCGTCCCCATCGAGCGTCGCGCTCGTCACCGAGAACGGAGAGCTGCCCACCTCGAGTCTCGAATCCGGGAACGACGGACAGTGAACGTCGTCTGCCCGCCACGGCGAGATCGACATGGCCGTCGCCATCGAAATCCGCGCTGGTCACCGAGTAGGAGCATCACCCACGCCGTACTGGACCTGCGGTGTGAACGTCCCGTCGCCTCGGTTCAGCAGCACGGACACCGTGTCCGCGTACACGTTCGCGAGCGCCAGGTCCGGATCGCCATCGCCATCCAGGTCGTCGATGTTGACCGAGCTGGGATGATCGCCCGTCTGGTACGGGACCTGGGTCGCGAACGTGCCATCGCCGTGATTCAGCAGCACCGATACCGTGCTCGAGGGGTAGTTCGCCGCGGCGAGATCCGCATCACCGTCGCCATCGAGGTCCGCGCTCCTCACTTCCGCGGGACTCCTGTCCACACCGTACGGAACCTGGGTCGCGAACGTGCCGTCGCCGCGATTCAGCAGCACCGACACAGAAAACGAGTCGTAGTTCGCTGCGGCGAGATCGGCATCGCCATCGCCATCGAGATCGGCGCTCGTCACCGAGGACGGAAAGTGGCCCACGCCGTACGGGACCTGGGTCGCGAACGTACCATCGCCGCGATTCAGCAGCACCGACACCGAGTCCGAGTGGGTGTTCGCCACCGCCAGATCGACATCGCCATCGCCATCGAGATCGGCGCTCGTCACCGACTCGGCATGCTCGCCGACGCCGTACGGGACCTGGGGCGCGAACGTGCCGTCGCCGTGATTCAGCAGCACCGACACCGTGCCCGAGAATCGGTTGGCGACTGCCAGGTCGGCGTCGCCATCGCCATCCAGGTCCGCGCTGGTCACCGAGTAGGGACCATCGCCGACGCCGTACTGGACCTGTGGCGCGAACGTGCCGTCGCCGCGATTCAGGAGCACGGACACCGTGTTCGAGGCGTAGTTCGCCACCGCCAGATCCACGTGGCCGTCCCCATCGAGCGTTGCGCTCGTCACCGAGAACGGAGAGCTGCCCACCTCGAGTCTCGAATCCGGGAACGACGGACAGTGAACGTCGTCTGCGCGAAGGTCGCCGCTCGGAACAAGGAGCACGACGAAGGCGGCCGAACGAAGGTTGATGCACGTCTCGCATCGCATGTTCGCCTCCCAGGACGTAACCTCTCGTTGGCGATCCGCCGGCGGCTCACTGCTGGACATGGTTCGACCGCGGATGCCAGCGAGGAACGCCCATTGGATAGCAAACAAGGAACCACCGCTACGCGGCCAAGGTTGACCGGACGTGTCCCACGCCTTCGTGTGATTCTTTGTGTCGAAGCCGCCGGCACGTTCCATGTGTGCTGAGGAAACGACACGGCCGCGCGAAAGGCCGCGCGAGCGGCCGGACGAATTCGGCGCATGAAGTGGCGAGGAACTCGAGCTGTCCGTCCCGCCGGCCCGCGGTGCTTCGTCGAAGGCCGCTCACGGATTTCGGCGTAACCTGGTTCGCGCCGCATCGACTTCGTCGATGGCATGGCGCACGACATCCACGACGCGTTCGTGAAAAAGATCTTCGAGCAGCCCGAGAACGCTGCGGGACTGCTCGCCGAGGTGCTCCCGCCCGAGCTTGCGGAGATCATCGACTTCGGGACGCTCGCCCTCCAGTCGGGCTCGTTCGTGGACTCCGACCTGGCGAAGCGCTACTCGGACCTCCTGTTCTCGGCGCGCACGAAGCGCGGCGACGAGGTGCTCATCTACCTGTTGATCGAGCATCAACGGACACCCTACCGGCTCCTGCCGTTGCGCGCCCTCGTGTACGAGGTTCGCATCCTGAGCCGCTGGCTGGCGGACCATCCAAAGGCCACGGAGCTGCCGCCGGTGTTCACGGTCGTCCTGCAGCAGCACCGATCGACCGCGACTCCCGCCTTGCTCTCGAGCCTGTTCGCGCATGCCGACGTGCTCCCACCTGCGTCGCGCCGGTACCTGCCCGACCTCGAGCTCATCGTCCTCGACCTGCCGAACGAGGACGACCACGTGCTGCTGCAGCGTGGCATGCCGGATGCCGCCAAGCTCGGGCTGCTCGTCCTGAAGCACGCTCCGCACAGCGAAGACTTTCTCGCGCGCTTCCGGCGCTGGATGCATGTCGTCCGATCGCTCGTCCAGCACCCCAGCGGCCCGGATGCCTTGCGGGTTCTGCTGCGGTATATTGACGAGGTCTCGGAGCACGTGAAGCTCGCGGAGATCGAGCAGCTCATCGCCGTCGAGATCGGCAGTCCAGGAGCCACGACCATGGCCACCATCGCTCAGACGCTGCGCGAAGAAGGACGCATCGAGGAGCGCCGCAGCACGCTGCTGCGCCTGCTCACCCTCCGCTTCGGCGCGCTGCCCATCGAGGTTGTCGACCGGATCCGCAGCGCGGCTGGTGAGCAGCTGCTTGCCTGGACCGACCGTTTCGTCACGGCGCAGACAATCCAGCAGGTGTTCGACCGCTGACGATCGCGAACGGCGCCGATGCCTTCAGGTTAGCCGACGGTCAAGCCGGTCGCATACGTTCCGGGGCCAATCCGCAAGCCTGGTCCGTGACCAGGGAAGCGTCGTCGAACGACTCGTCGTCGCCGCGGCTCGCTCAGACGCCGCAGAATGCCACCTCGAGCCCCACCGAGAGCGCCACGTGCTGCGCCGCGGCGGGATCGCTGGCTGCCGCCTGCAGATCGATCATCACGCCGGTGAGGCCGGCGTCCGCGGGCACGGTGAATGGAATCGACACGGCACCGTTGCCATCGAGCGCGATGCGGAAGGTGAGGAGCTGCGTCGGGTCGACCAGCAGGGTGCCGCCCGCGAGCGGCCAGCTGGCGCGGCCGAAGCCGACCACGAGCAGGCCGAGCTGGTTCGCCGGGCCGTTCGCCACCGCGACGGTCATCGCCTGACCCACGGTCGGGTCGGGCGTCGCGGCGATCGTCATGTGGTTCACGCCGCCGGCGGCGCCGTAGTTCTCCGCGCCGCAGATGCGGAACGTGCTCGGCGCGGAATCGCTGGCATTGCCGGCCGCATCCGCGGCGTGCACCACGTAGGTGACGTCCATGCCGACGAGCCCTTCCGGTCCTGCGGGCGGATGGACGATCTCGCGGTACATGCAACCACCCGAAGCGCGCATCGGCACCGAGAGCGTGACCGTGTAGCCCCGCTTCACCGCGTCGGTCTTCAAGCTTGCCACGGCAAACGTCCGGCCGTCCTGCACCACCGCATCCTGGATCCACGCGCGGCGCACGAGCCCGCTGCCCTGGAAGATCTCGACCGGCAGCGTGGCCGGCGCGCGTTCCACGCGGCCGATGCGCGGCGGCACGGTGTCGGCCGGTCCGGTGTTGGCGTAGTAACGGTTCTTGTAGTTGCCCGACTCGCCTTGTGCGGTCACCACGTCGTAGCGCGCATCGCCGTCGAAGTCCGCCAGCGCGAGGTCGAGCGACGAGTCGGTCACCAGCGAGAAGCCGTTCGGCTGATACACGAACGCACCGCTCGCGAACGTGCCGTCGTTCAGGTAGAGCCGCTCCTCCTTGTTGGACAGCGAGCCGACGATCACGTCGAGGATGCCGTCGTCGTTCGCGTCGACGAAGGCGAGATCGTTGTCGTCGTAGCCGTTGCCGCCCGACAGCGTCGCGGTGCTGCCGGTGAACGACAGCGTCCCGGTCTCGACCAGCTGGTTCTGCGCCGTCCCCTCGTTGTACCCGCTCAGCGAGATGTAGAAGCCGTCGAGGTCGTCGTCGTTGTCGAGATCGCCGAAGTCGATCGCATAGGTGTTGCTCGTGCCCTTCGGCAGCAGGTCGCCCACGTAGCTGAAGTTGCCGGCGCCGTCGTTGAGATACGCTTGCTGCCCGGCCGACTTGCCGTCGACGACGACGTCGAGGTCGAAGTCACCGTCGAGGTCGGCGAACTGCGCGCCTTGCGAGCCGACCTTCGCCACCGACGGGAACTGCGTCGCCGGCGCGATCGTGAAGCTGCCGCTGCCATCGTTCAGGAACAGGAGCGCGGTGCCGCCCGGCGGGGCGAACGCGCTCGGTCCCGCATCGGCGAACACCAGGTCGAGATCGCCGTCGTTGTCGACGTCGCCGCAGGCGGCGCCGAACGAGTTGAGGGTGAGGGCGGGAAAGCGCGTTGCCGTCGCGTCGGTGAAGTTGCCGATGCCGTCGTTCAAGAGCAGGCGCGGCTGACTCTGGAACGCGTTCGCGAACACGAGGTCGTCATCGTCGTCGCGATCGACGTCGCACGCGAGCACGCCCTTGCCCTGCTGCACCAGGGACGGCGGCAGGCGCGAGGCGGTCTCGTCGGCGAACGATGGCAAGCCCGAGACCACGCCGTGGTTGATGAGCAGGGTCGGGGCGAGCGGCGTGCCGGCGCCCGAGTAGCCGACGCCGTTGCTGAACACGATGTCCAGCAGCCCATCGCGATTGGCGTCGAACGCGATCACGCCCTCGCTCCACACCACCGGCCCCGGCAGCAGTCCGGCCTGTTCCTGGAACTGCTGCGCGCGCAGCGCCGGCACGAGCACTGAGAGCGCGATGATTGCGGTCTTCACGTTCACTCCGTATGGCATTGCCTCACTGCTTGATGCTGGCGAGCCCCGCGCTCGCGAGCGCTGCATTGAGCGCTGGAACCTGCTTCTCGATCAGCTCGTCCCAGCGCGCCAGCGCTGCCTCGAGCGCCCGGCTCACCTCGTCGATCGCCGAGCGCAACGGCGTGGTCGGCCCGGCATCTACCTGTTGCACGAGCTCCAGTAACCGCGCCAGCTCCTGGCTCGTGCGTGCCACGCCCCGCGCGGCGGCGTCGCCGCCGGTGCCGTCCACGAGCGTCGCGAGCTGCTCCGACAGGTCGGCGACGGCGGTCTTGAGATCGGCCGGCACGCTCGCCTTCAACTGATCGATCTGCGGGCGCAGGCTGCGCGCGGCGGCGAGCAACGTCGCCGTGCGATCGATCGCCGCGCAGATGCGCAGCGAGATCGCGAGCTGCTCCTCGAGCACGGCTTCCGCCGCGTGGATGCGTGGGTCCATCTGTACCGCGAGCGACTGCGTTTCGCTCTGCTGGTCCGCGGCCAGCGTGATGCGGTAGCGGCCCGGCAGCACCCACGGTCCGAGCGGCTCGCGCGGCGTGTTGCGGTAGATCGCCGCGATCGGATAGCCGAAGCTCGCCACCCTGGGCGGCGGGTAGTGCAGGTCCCAGACGAACCGGTGCATGCCGGCCGCCGCGCTCAGCGTCTGCGGCGGGCGGATCCAGTAGTCGGGGATGTTGCGTCCGGCGACGAGCGGCTCGGGCGGGTCGTCGCTCCGGAAGCGCCGCACCAGCGCGCCTTGCTCGTCGTGGATCTCGAGCACGAGCGGCCCGCTCGGCGCGGCGCCGAGGAAGTAGTCGAGGATCGCACCGTCCGGTGGGTTCTCACCCGCTGGCTCTTCCTGCGGCAGCGGCGTGTCGGTGTTGCGGTTCCAGCGCACGCGATGAGCAGGATGCGGCGCGAGCAGGGAGAGCGGTCGACCGGCGGTGGCGGCGTCGAGCGTGCGCAGCGGCGTGATGTCGTCCATGATGAAGAACGAGCGGCCGTGCGTGCCGACGACCAGGTCGGCGTCGTGGATCACGAGGTCGCGGATCGACGTGGCCGGCATGTTGCGCCGCAGCGACTGCCAGTGCTCACCCGCATCGAACGAGACCCACACCTCGGTCTCCGATCCAGCGAACAGCAGGCCGCGGCGCACCGGGTCCTCGCGCACCACGTTCACGATCGCACCATCGCGCATGCCGTTCACGATCTCGTCCCAGGTCTGGCCGCCGTCGCGCGTGCGCAGCACGTGCGGATGCAGCTCGTCGCGGCGGAAGGTGTTGATCGCCGCGTACGCGGTGTCGCGCTCGAAGTGCGATGCCTCCATCAACGACACCTTGCACCACGGCTCGAGCACGGGCGGCGTGACGTCCTGCCAGGTCTTGCCGCCGTCGCGGGTCACGTGGATCAGCCCGTCGTCGGTGCCGGCCCACAGCAGCTCCTGATCGAGCGGCGACGGCGCCAGCGTGTAGATCACGCCGCGGTGCTTGCCGTGCTCCGGATCGAGATCGGTGAACACGCCCAGGTTCTTCGGCACCGCCGGCGCCGCGCGGCTCAGGTCGGGGCTGATCTGCTCCCAGCTCTGCCCCCCGCTGCGCGTGCGCCAGACGACGTTGGACGCGAAGTACAGCACGTGCGGATCGACCGGCGAGAAGATCACCGGCAAGGTGCGCACCGTCCGGTAGTCGCGCGCGCAGCATGACCGGCGCGACGTTCTGTACCTCGCCGGTGCGCCAGTCGAAGCGCGTGAGCTTGCCGCCATAGACGATGTCCGGGTCGAGCGGATCGGGCGCCACGTAGCCGTACTCCTCCACTCCGACCGGATGCCACTCGCGGAACGTGATCTGGCCATCGTCGCCGCGGCTGACGATGCCGACCGAGCCGCTCTCCTGCTGGCCGCCGTAGACGCGATACGGGAAGCGGTTGTCGGTGATCACGTGATAGAACTGCGCGGTCGGCTGGTTGTACCACGAGCTGAATGTCGCGCCGCCGTTCACCGTGATGATCGCGCCCTGGTCGCTCGCGAGCAGGATCACGTTCGAGTTCTCGCCGCTGATCCAGAGGCGATGATAGTCATCGCCGCCGGGCGCGCCGCGAAACGCGGTGAAAGTCTTGCCGCCGTCGGTGGACTTCCAGGTGACGACGTTGGCGACGTAGACGATCTCCGGATTGCGCGGGTCCACCTTGACCTCGGCGAAGTCCGACCCGCGTCCCCACAGGCGGCCGTCGGCGTTGATGCGCTGCCACGACTCGCCGGCGTCGTCGGAGCGATACAGGCCGCCCTGTGTAGGGGAATCGACCGTCGCGTAGATGCGCCGCGCATCGCTCGGTGCGAGACCGAGGCCGATGCGCCCGAGGCGATCGGCCCAGGTCGGCAAGCCGCGCTCGAGCTGCCGCCACGTCGCGCCGCCATCCTCGGACTTGAACAGGCCGCTGCCCGGCCCATCGAACGAGCTGCCGATCTCCCACGGCGCCTGCCGCCCGGCCCACAGCACCGCGTAGACGATGCGCGCATCGCCCGGATCGAAGGCGACGTCGAACGCGCCGGTGTCGGCGTCGCGATACAGCACGCGCGTGAAGCTGTGGCCGCCATCGAGCGAGCGGAAGATGCCGCGCTCATCGTTCGGTCCGTACGGATGCCCGAGTGCGGCGACGAACAGCCGATCCGGTTCGTGCGGATCGACGATGATCGCCGCGATCTGCTGCGCATCGCGCAGCCCCAGGTGCTGCCACGTCCTGCCGCCGTCGCTCGACTTGTAGATGCCATCGCCGGTCGAAAGGTCGGGGCGCTGCAAGCCCTCGCCGCTGCCCACGTAGATCATGTCGGGGCGGGATGGCGCGACCGCGATCGCGCCGATCGAGCCGGTCGGCTGGTCATCGAAGATCGGTGTCCACACGCGGCCGTAGTCGGTGGTCTTCCACACGCCGCCGTTGTTGACGCCGATCAGGAACTCGTTCGGCCTGCCGGGCACGCCCGTGGCGGCCACGGTGCGACCGCCGCGGAACGGACCGATCATGCGCCAGCGCAGCGGCTCGAGCATGCCGGGCGGCAGACCCTGCGCGTGCGCGAGCGAACAGAGACACGCGCAAGCCGCTGCGAGCTGCAGCGTGCGACTGGATGCCATCGACGCGACTCCTGGTAGCAGCGGGTCAAGACGGCGCGCAGGCCATCACGGCACGATCAGCACCTGCACCGGCGGCGACGCGAAGTCGTCGGGCGCCCGGCTCAGGTAGGCGAACGACAGCGTCGTGCCGACCAGCGGATCGAGCTGGCCCGGCGCCGGCGCGAACGAGGCGTCGGCGCGCGCGTTCGGGTCGAGCGAGCCCTCGGTCTTCACGAACGGCGGGATGTTGGCGAGCATCACCGAGTTCACCAGCAAGCCATCGAAGTTGAGCGGCACGTGCACCGAGCCGTGATCGAATCCCGGCGCGGTTCCCGATCCCGACATGAGCAGGAGATAGCTGCGCCCGGCGAACGGCGCGCTGCCCTGCAAGACGAACTTGACGTCGTCGCCGTTGGCCGCGGAGATCTGCGTCACGTCGCCGCGCAGGCGCAGCGCGCTGATCACCTCGAGGCTGGGGTAGGGATACAGCGTGACCGGCGAGATGCCATCGTTCACCACCACGTCGAACACGTCGGTGCCGGTGATCGTGCCGGCGGTGAGCGGCACGCTGTAGGTGCCATCACCGTGGTCGACCACCGGGCCGATGGTCGAGCTGCCGGCGCTGCTTTGATGATGCTGCACGGTCACCGTCGCGCCGCCGTGCGTGATCAGCGTGCCTTGCCAGTCGGCGAGCGCGAGCCTGAGCGTGGTGGTGGCCTGGCCGTCGCCCGGCACGTATTGCGGCTCGACCACGGCCGCGGTGCGCAGGTGGTCCGGCCGGCCGACCAGGCTCGCCCGCCACTGCTGGAACAGCAACCCCCTCGTGATCACCGGGTCCGGATCCGGGATGTGCCGGAACGCCACATTGAAGTCGAGGTAGTACGTGCCGTTCGCGCAGTCGTCGCCGACGTTGCACGCCGCATCGATGTCGCCCATGCGCGACACCACCATGTAGCCCACGTGCGAGGACTTGCCGTACACCGTGCAGCGCGAGTCGCCGCCCTGCACGCGCGCCGCCTCCATGCCCGCCATGAGCCGCTCGGCAAGGTCTCCCGGCGTGGTGAGGATCGCGAACTCGGCGGCCGCCACGACCGGCTCACCGGTCAGGATGTTGCCCTGGATCGCGTACGACATGTCGCCCACTCGGCCCGCACGGCCGCCCGCCCACGAGCTGCAGTACTTGCCGGTGAACGTCGTCGAGCGGCGCACGATGTCGGCCACGCCGAACTGGCGGCGATCGTCGTTGCCGCCGAGGTCCTGCATCAGCTCGACGATCAGGTAGGGCGGCGTGCCCCGGTGCAGCTCCTGGAACAAGAGCTTGCGGTAGTTGCCGGGCGGCGCGATCGATTGCGTCGCGCCCGCCCCCGCCCCCACCGCCATCACCGCCGTGAGCGTCTTCAGATCGATCCCCTCGAGGCACGTGGCGCAGCCGAGCGCGACCTCGCCGGTGCGGGTGTTGGTGATGGCGATCGACCAGGTGGCGAGCGAGCGCGGCACGACCAGCCCCACCAGGACGAGAGCGACGGCGACGCGCGAGCAGTCCTTGCGCATGGGTGTGCACCTTTCTCGAGCTGGGGCTGGAGGCCAGAGCCTAACGCCGCGCCCGCCCTGGGGCAAGCGCGGCGCCGATCGAGAAGGTGCCGCACGCGCGCGCGGCTCAGCGCACCACGGTCGCGCCCGCGGCGCCTGCCTCGGCCGGAGACAGATGCCAGTGCGTGAGCTGCCAGCCGTCCTTGCCGTAGGTGACGAGCGACGTGCTGTGGTAGCGGCGGGTCGTCGTCTTGCCATCGACGGTGCGCGTGCGGGTGATCTCGAGCACGGCGTAGCTCAGCTCGGCCGAGAAGCAGTCGGCACCGATCGGCGTGACCGTCGTCGTCCACTTGCCATCGCCGGCGGACGCGAGCGTCCAATCCTTGAGCAGCTTCGCGCTCTGCTCGTGGTTGCGTGCCGTGAGCGGCTGCCCTTGCTGGTCGCACAGGAACAGCGAGCACGGCCGCGCGCGGTAGTTCTCGCCCATGTTCATGTCGTCGTGCAAGAACGGCAGCGCCTCCTCGACCTTGCCCGCATCGATCGCGCGGAACAAGCTCTCGTGCATGGCGATCACCGCGCCCGGCCCGGGCAGCAGCGCCGGCGCGCGCGCGGACGAGAACGACGTGAACCCTGCCGCCGCCAGGAACACGATTGCGATCGAGCCAAGGTGACGCATGGCAAGCTCCTTTCCTCGGAGAACACGCATGCCGCGAACGCCTCGCGGCCCGCTCCGGGAAGACGCGCGCCGTGACGCGCGAGTTAGCACGGCAAATCGCACGGCCGGGACGCAACCGCTATTGAGCCGCGGGTGTTGCCGCCCCGCGGTTCGCCGCACTGGAGCGCGTGATCTTCGCTTGCTTCGATGCCGGGATGCTGGCCGTCTACGAGCGCGCGCTCACGTGATGGTTCAGGCCTCGGCTGACCGAGCGCCAAAGGTCGCGCCGCTCGCCCCCTGCGTCGGGGCGAGCAGCGCAATGGGTTTGCCTCCCGCGATCCAGCTCAGCTGCTGCCGGCCTTGCGCGAGAAGACGACCTCCATCATCTTGAACTCCTTGCCGCTATGGGGATCGGCGCCGAACATCTCCATGGTCATGGTGTCCTTGCTGGTGCGGCGCTCGATCTGACGCATCACGGTCGGCTTCCTGGTGATGGGGCAGTTGTACGAGTACGTCCACGTCATGGTCGAGCCGTCGGCCGACAACTCGCCGGTGCCGATCATCATGCCGGTGCCGCAGTTGTCGACCCACGTCGACTGGAACTTCTGCGCGACGTTGTCGAAGCCGTAGATGCCGAAGCCGCTGAAGGGACCCATGCCCGGCATCTCGCCGGTCATGTCGCACTTCGTGAAGCGGCCGTCCAGCATCGCGGTGATGGTCGATGTGCACTCGCTCTTGGTGGGCTCGGCGGTCGGCGCCATCCACATCGTGGTCTTGCCAGTCCAGACGCCGATGGATTGCGCGAGGTACTCGTGCTTGGGACCGGGCGTGCTCGCCTCGGTGCACGCCTTCATGTCGGCCTCGGTCATGCCTGGCGGCAGCTCGTGCTTCTGCGCCGCGGGGCTGCTGCCTTGCTTGGCGCCTTCCTTGGGTGCCTGGGCGAACACGATCGACGCGCCGAGCGCGCCGAGCACGACGAGGACGAGGCCTGAACGCTGTCTCATGGGTTCCTCCGCTGTTCCGTTAGGAAAAACTGGCCGGGGCGGAAAGGTTAGTCCCGGCGAGCCCGAAATGGAATCGGCAACCGGCGAAGGAGGAAGCCTCGAGGCCAACCTGGCCATCCCTCCCTCGCCCCACGGGGGGCCGCGCATCACCGAGCGCAGGCGCCGTGGATTCTGCTCCGGCTCAGCGCGCGGGCGCCGACGCGAACTGCGCGATCTCTCCGGGCTTGCGCAGGAGCTTGTCCACCTCGCCGATGTGCATCTCCTCGGTGGCAATCATGTCGCGCGCATACTCTTCGAGCAGCACCGACCGGCCGGCCACCAGATGGAACAGCTCGTGATAGATCGCGAGCGTGGCGCGCTCGTGCTCGAGCGATTCGCGCAGGATCGCGCCGATGTCGTGATTGTGCGTCTCGAGCAACGGGCCGATCCCGAGCGACGGGTGCTCGCCGAGGTTGGTGACCAGCTCGCCGGCCTTCTGCGCATGATCGAGCGAGGTGCTCGCCTCGCCGCGCAGCCACGAGATGATCGGCATGCGGCCGAAGCCGAACACCATCAGCGAGTAGTGCGTGTAGCGCACCACGCCGGCGAGCTCCATCTCCATGATGCGGTTCAACAGTTTCACCGCGCCCTTCACATCCAGGGAATCGGTACTGGTCGCCATGGTTTCCTCCTCGGCGTTCGCAACCGGACGTGCCACCGCGGCATTGCCTGTTACCTATAGCACGGTTCGCCTGCGGCTCACGGGCTGGTGAGGTACGCGAGCAGCGCGGCGAGGTCCTCGGCGCCGAGCGCCTCGAAGCCCTCGGGCATGGTGGAAACGTTGGATGCGTCGAGCTGGCGCAAGCTGCTGCGCGCGATCACATGGCGTTCGCCGTTCAGCTCGAGCAGCTCGACCGTGGTCCTGGTCTCCGCGCTCAAGCGGCCGATCAGCACTTGGCCGTCGTCCTGTTCCGCGGTCCACAGCTGGTAGGTCGCCTCGATCGAGCGGTTGGGATCGAGGATGTCGGTCAGGATCTCCGCCTTGGGCCGCTTGCCGACGCCGGTGAGCGCGGGCCCGATCTTGCCGCCGCGCCCCATGAGCTCGTGGCAGCTCATGCAGTTCGCCTCGAACACCTGCCGGCCGCGCGCGGCGTCGCCGGGCCGCGATGCGACGTCGCCGAGCTGCGCGATCACGGCCGCGCGCGCCTCGCTCGACGAGCTGCCGCGCAGCTTGCGCGCGCGGCTCGCGACTGCCTCGCGCGGGTGCTGCGCCAGCTGCAGCCACTGCGCGGCGACGATCGTGGCGCGCGGCACGCGATCCTTCTCGACCGCGTCCAGCAGATCGAGCGTCCACGGCTCGCGCCGCAGCATGAGATCGATGGCGAAGCTCTGCAGGGCCGGTGCGAGATGCGCGAACCGCGCGAGCACGGCGGCCGCAACCGCGGGCGAGGCGGTCTTGGCCGCGGCATCGAGCAAGCCGTGCGCGAGCTCGGCCGGCGAGTCGCGATCGATGAGCGCCACCACGCTCGCCACGCGCGCCTCGGCAGGGTCGATGGCGAGCAGGTCTTCTGCCGCGGTCACGCGCGCCGCGGCCGCCAGCGCTGCATCGGCCACGCGTGCCGCCAGGCTCGTGGCGACCGCTGGCCGGATCGCTTCGGCCAGCTCGCGCTCGTGCCAGCGGTCGAGCAAGCCCAGCAAGCGTGCGCGCGCGGCGATCGAGAGCGCATCGGCGAGCTCGCGCGCTGCCGCTCGCTCGTCTTCGGCGAACGGCTCGAGCGGCGCGCCCACGGGCCAGCCAAGGAGCAGGCCATCGAGCACGGCGAGCGCCACGTCGTCGGCTGCGCCGCGCAGCGCCGCGAGGGTGTCGAGGATGGTGTCGCGCGGCCCGCGCGCCGCGTACTGCGCCGTCACCAGGCGCACGATGCGGCCGAGGCCCGCCGGCCACGGACCCGCCGGCAGCTGCTCGACGCGCACGTCGTCGAACCACGCGGTGCCCTGCGCGCGCCCCCAGCCGCCGAGCAGGGCGTTGATGGTGAGGTGCGTGAGGCTGCCGGAGTGAAAGGTGACGGCGACCCGCGTCCAGTCTTGCGTGCCGCGCACCGCGGGCGTCATCACGCGCTGCGGCGACTGCAGCTCGTGCACGTTGAACAGCGCACCCTCGGCGCCGCCGATCGCCTGCACGCCGTCGGTCTTGATCCACCCGGACAGCTGGTAGTCCGTGTCGCGCTCGAGCACGACGCTGGTGCACCAGCTGGTGTCCGCGCCGTCGGCCGAGGTGATGCGCAGCGCATGCCCGCCGCCGCGACCTGGCGCGGCGAGGTCGAGCGTGGCCTGGCCGGCGTACGCACGCCGCTGCCACGCGCTCGGGCCGTCGTTCACGATCGTCTCGAACGAGCCGTTCGCGACCGCGTTCTCGGCGCGCGGCGCAGCCTGGCTGGCAGTCCCGCGCACGCTCTCGAGCGCCGCCTGCAGGAAGCCTGAGTCGTGGCGCGCAGCGGCGGCGAGCGCCGCGTGCGGGACCCACGCGTCGTCGCGATTGCGCGGCTCTTGCATCAGCAGGAACACGGCGCGCCCCGCCGCCTCGCACGCCGGCATCTCGGCGAGTGCGAGCAGCGCCGCGACGCGCACCTGCGCGGCGTCGTCTTGGAGCACGCGCGTGGCGAGCAGAGCGTCGCGCTCGCGCTCGCCGCGCGGCAGCACCTCGAGCGCAACGCGCCGCACGCCCGCCGCCTGGTGCTCGAGACAGCGCAGCACCAGCGGATCGCCCGCGAGGCCGAGGCCGCTCAAGGTCCACAGCGCGTGCATGGCACCGACGTCGAGCCCGAGCTCGTCGAGCTGCGGCACGCGCAGCAGGTCGAGCAGCGCCGGTGCCGCGGCGCGCTCGCCGCGCTCGATCAGCAAGCGCTGTGCGGTGGATCGCCAGAACAGGTTGTCATCGCGCAGCATCGCCACGAGCTCGGCTGCGCTCGCGGCGCGCAGGTCGCGTGCAGCGGTGGGCCTGGCATCGTCGGCGACGACGCGCCAGATGCGTCCATGCGTCTTGTCGCGCAGCGGCGTCTGATACGCATTCCCCTTGCCGGTGTCGAAGCCCGGCGGCGTCGGGTTGTGCTGGACGATGAAGTTGTACCAGTCGATCACCCACACCGCCGCGTCGGGCCCCACCTCGGCTGCCACCGGCGCGGTCCACGCATCGTCGCTGGCGAGCAGGTTCCAGCCGTCGCGCGCGAGGAAGCTCGCGCCGTGCGGCTCGAGGTAGAGCTCGGCCACGAGGTGCCCGGTCGGCTCGCACACGAACGCGGCGCGGTTCCAGTACTTGCGCGGGAACGCGCGCGCGGTGTAGAGCGCGTGGCCTGCGGCTGCGGTGAACTGACCGTGAAAGTCGACCTGTCGCACGTCGGTGGTGATCGGATGGAAGGCGGGCGTCTCGGCGATCGTGTCGAGCGCGCTCGCGGACCAGCCCTTGACGCGCTCGTAGTAACGATGCGGGATCGCCATGTGCACGCTCGGGTTGCCATTCGCGGTCGAGGCGAACACGAGGCCTTCCTCGCTGAAGCCGAGCCCCCACGTGTTGTTGGTCGTGGAGGTGAGGAATTCGAGCGCGCTGCCGTCCTGCTTGAAGCGGAACACGCCCTGGCGGAAGTGCAGCTCCTCGCCGCCGACGCGGCCGTCGAACCCCGAGTAGCCGACGCTGCCCCAGATCCAGTGATCGAATCCATAGCGCAGGTTGCTCGGCCCCGCGTGCGTGTCGAGCGTGCCGAAGCCCGAGAACAGCTCGCGCCGCACGTCGGCGCGGTCGTCGCCGTCGGTGTCGGCGAGGAACAGCATGCTCGGCGCTTGCGCCACGATCACGCCGCCGTTCGCGAACGTGAGGCTGGTCGGGATGCTGAGGCGGTCGGCGAACACGGTGAAGCGGTCGGCGCGGCCGTCATGATCGCGGTCCTCGCAGATCTTGATGCGGTCGTGCCCGCTCCCCTCGCCGTCACGATCGTTGGGATAGTCCACGGTCTCGGCCACCCACAGGCGACCGCGCTCGTCCCACGCGATCGCGATCGGCTTCACCACGTCGGGCTCGGCGGCGAACAGTTCGACGTGCATGCCGGGCGGCACGACCATGGACTGCAGCGAGCGCTCGGGGCTCACCGGCGCTTGCATCGGCTTGAGCGTGGCTTCCCGTTCGGCGCCGCGGCCCGCCACGTAGTTGGGCACGCGCGCGGGCTGGTAGGAAAACGGCGCGCGGCGGTCGGCGAGCGCGAGCGCCCAGTCGCCAGCGGCCCAGCAAATGCCGCGCTCGAGCAGCGCCTGGAACGCCGGCTGCGACCAGGTGCGCTCGTCGTGGCCCCAGGCGGTGTAGAAGACGCGACCCTGCTGCTCGTCGCGCACCCACGTCCACGGCTCGCGCAAGGCGCCGTCGACGCGCTCGGCAAGCACGTGGCGATCGGCGCTCAGCTGCTGGTGTACGTAGGTCTCGTCCCAGCATTCGAGCGCGGGCAGACCGCGCATGACCGGGTGGTCGGGCGCGCACACCTCGGTGTGGACGATGCCGTCCTGGTGGCGCGCGAACTGGCCGCCCACCAGCGCCACCCAGCGCGCGGACTGCGGGAAGCACGCGGACGCGCAGTGCAGCGCCACCAGACCCTTGCCTGCCGCGACGAACGCACCGAGCGCGCGCTCCTGCTCGGCGGTGATCACGGTGTGGTTCGCATACACGAGCAGCACGTCGTAGCGAGCGAGCGTGGGCGAGTCGAGGTCGCCCAGGTCGTCGGTGTACGTCAGGTCGATGCCCGCCCGCGCCAGCACGGCGAGCACCGACTGCGCGCGCGCCGCCGGCTGATGATGGCCGTGGTCGCCGAGGAACAGCACGCGCACGCGGCGCGCCGGCGAGTCCCGCAGCGGCGCGGGCGCGGCGAGCAGAGCGAGGCACACGGCGAGCGGCAAGGCAGCTGGCATGGCCGAACCTATACAATGCGCAGGCCGCGAGCCGCAAGCCTCACTCCTCGGGGAGCTCGGCTTTGGCGCGCGTGTGGTCCGGCACTTCAAGCCCTGAGCCGCAGCCAGGTCCGCCTCGACCTCGGTGGCGCAAGGCCTGCTCCACAGCCGTCTCCCAGAGACGGAGTGAGCGAGTTGTCACGCAAGCTCGAGGCCGCCGGGGGCATCAGCCGGAAGCCGTCTGCCTCACCACAGCGTGGGTGCAGGGTACTGCGTGATGGCGTCGTCTGGCGTCAGGATGACGAATCCATGCACGATCGCCTGACAGACGAGCATTCGATCGAACGGATCTCGATGCAGGTCCGGGAGTCGGCTCACATGCAGCACCGCTTCCTCGGCTAGCGGCAAGGTCTCGATACCATGTTGCGCGCGCAGGCGGGGAACGTACCGCTGCGGCGCCTCCGGCAGACGCAGGCGGCCGAGTGCGGTCTTGATGGCGATCTCCCAGGCCGATACCGAGCTCAAGTACACCTCGTTCTCCACGTTCTCGAAGGCCTCGCGAGCAGCGCGCGATAGCTCGGGCAAGCCGATGCCAATCCACAAGAACGTGCACGTGTCGAGCAGCACCTTCATCGTTTGCGCCCCTCGAAGTCGCGCAGCATGGACTCAGGCAGAGGTTTGAAGAAGTCCTTCGGCACCGAATACTCGCCACACGCCAGACCGATCGGCCGCTTGCCTTTGCGTTGGGGCGGGAGCGCTCGGATCTCGGCAATCGGCACGTTCCTGCGGCACAGCTGGATCACCTCCCCCTTCAGCAGGCGTTGCAGGTAGCGTGACAGATGGGTCTTGGCTTCGTGGATGTTGATCCTGATCATGATCAAATAATAGATCAAGAAGTGAACCAAGTCAATTCAGGCCCGTGGCGCACCAGGCCGCTCTTGTGGTCGCGAGGATGCCGGTACAATGTGCAGGCCATGAGCTTCAAGGATCATTTCTCCGGACACGCGGCGCGCTATGCCGGGGCGCGGCCGGATCATCCGGCAGCGCTGTTCGCGTGGCTCGCGGGACAATGCGTGGGACGCGATCGCGCGTGGGACGCGGCGTGCGGCAACGGCCAGGCCGCGGTCGCGCTCGCGGCGCACTTCGCGAGCGTGTTCGCCACCGATCCGAGCGCCGCGCAGATCGAGCACGCGCTGGGGCATCCGCGCGTGAGCTATCGCGTCGAGCGTGCGGAGCAGTGCAGCCTGGCCGCGGCGAGCGTCGACCTCGTCACCATCGCCCAGGCCTTGCACTGGCTCGAGGTGGAGCCGTTCTACCGCGAGGTGCGGCGCGTGCTGAAGCCGCGCGGCGTGATCGCGGCGTGGAGCTATGCCTTGATGCGCATCACGCCGGCGATCGATCGGCTCATCACGCACCTGCATGATGAACTGCTCGGCCCGCACTGGCCGGCCGAGCGGCGGCACGTGCTGAACGGGTATCGCGAGATCCCGTTCCCGTTCGCGCCGATCGCAGCGCCGAGCTTCGCCATGCGCCACGAGTGGGCGCTCGATCGGGTGCTGGCCTACCTCGGCACCTGGTCGGCAGTGCCGCGCTGCCGCCAGGCCACGGGCCGCGATCCGCTCGCCGACCTCCTTCCCGCGCTCACCGCCGCATGGGGCAGCCCGCAAGCGCCACGCCACATCGAGTGGCCGGTGTCGCTCAAGGTAGGGACAGTCTAGACTGTCCCTACCTCCTCCTCTTGGCCTCAGCGCAGCCGGATGTCGGTCCAGCTGCTCCATGCCGACGTGCCGGCGGCGTTGAAGGCTCGGACGCGGTAGCGCCAGCGGCCGATGCCCGGTTGGTCGACGATCGAGGTCACGTTGGCACCGACCGTGGCCACGATCGTGGTCTCGGTCCATGATCCGCCGACGCGATGCTCGCGCTGCACATCGAAGCCAGCCTCGTTGTTCGATCGGTCGCTCCACACCACGCGCACCGAACCACCGCCGAGGTCCGTGAGCGTCGGCCGGCCGGGCGCCGCCGGCGGCGACTGCCCTTGCACCGTCAACGTCACGCTGGCGTTGCCCACAGACCACCGGAATCGGTGACGGTTGCGGTGATCGTGTGCGTGCCGACGACCAGGTCGCTGCGCGTGAACGTGCCGCCGGTGCCGATCTGCCCTTGCAGGTTCGACGTCCATGCGAGCGACGCGGTCGAGGCTGCCATCCTGCCCGTCCGTGGCGCTGCCGGTGAACGTCACCGGCGTCCCCTGCGGCACGCTCGAGCCGTTCGCCGGCGAGCTGATCGACACCATCGGCGGCGTGTTGCCACCACCGCTCCCGCCCAGCGCTGCCGCGGCGTTGACCACGCCGCCAGTCACCGTGATGCCGCTCAGTGCGGCGATCGGCCGCGGTGCTGAGCACCTGGTTGCGCACCTGCTGGTACGTCCAGCCGGGGTTCTGCGCGTACACCAGCGCGACGACGCCGGCGACTGGGGCGAGGCCATCGACGTGCCGCTCGCATAGGCATAAGTGCTGCCGGTCCACGTGCTCACCACGTCGACGCCCGGGGCGCCGAGGTCGACGCTGGTCAAGCCATAGTTCGAGAAGCTCGCCTTGGCGTCGCGGTTGGTGGTGGCCGCGACGGCGATCAAGTTGTCGAGCGTGTACGACGCCGGATAGAACGGGTTGGTGTCGTTGTTGGTGCCGTTGTTGCCGGCCGCCGCGACGAAGTGTGTCCTTGCTGGCCGGCATTGGCGATGGCATCGGCCAGCGCTTGCGAGAACCCGCCGCCGCCCCAGCTGTTGTTCGAGACCTTGGCGCCGTTGGCAGCCGCGTACTGGACGCAGAGGATGGCATCCGACGTCGTGCCGCCGGCTGGGCCGAGGAACCGCAGCGGCATCAGCTTGCATTGCCAGTTCACGCCCGCGACGCCGATGCCGTTGTTGCCCTCGGCACCCACGGTGCCCGCGGTATGAGTCCCGTGGCCGCTGCTGGAGTCATCGGGGTTGTTGTCGTGATCGAAGAAATCCCAGCCGCGCACGTCATCGACGAAGCCGTTGCCATCGTCGTCAATGCCATTGCCGGCGATCTCGCCTTGGGTTCACCCAGATGTTGCCGTCGAGATCCGGATGCGACCACTGTGTGCCCGTGTCGATGATCGCCACGACGAACGCGGCACCACCGGTGCTCACGTCCCACGCCTCGGGACCATCGATGTCGGCGTCGACCACGCCCACCGAGCCATTCACGGTTTGACCGGTGTTGTGCATGCCCCATTCGCTGCCGAACAGCGAGTCGTTCGGCACGCCGACGTGATGCACGACGTAATCCGGCTCGGCGTAGAGAACGCACGGCAAGGCAGCGAGCGACTTGAGCGCACTCTCGAGATCGGCGCCGATCGTCAATCGCTCGAGACCCGGCACGAGCGAGTACGAAGTGATGTCGGTGGTGGCAACGAGAGCTCGCGCGGCGGCCAGCGTGTCGCTCGCGGTGCCGACGCGAAAGCGCACCAGCAGCTGGTCCGTGCGGTACTCGATGCCCCGTGCATTGCGCGCAACCGGCACGTGCGGCAGGTCCTGGGCAAGCGCTGCGAGCTGAGTGAGCGCGAAGGCGACGGACAATGACCGAAGCAGTCTCATGGTGGTATCCTTCTTCTGGGGTGAAGACCACGCATCTGCCGATCGGGCTTCACCGGTGCCAAACCTGGCGTACTGTACCCGGCGAGCGCGCTTCGACAAAGGCCCTGGTCGCTCATGACGCAACGGCTCAGCTGAGGGCGGCCTCCCCGTGCAGGTCGCGCTTGCCGAGGCTGCGCGCGACGTACAGATACCCGAGCGCGATCTGCACGCACACCAGGAGCGGCGTGGCCACCACCACGCCGAGCACGCCGAACAGCACGCCGATCAGGGTCTGCCAGAACAGCAGGATCCCCGGATGGATCTCGACCGCACGCTTCATGATCAAGGGCTGCACGAGATAGCCCTCGATCATGTGCACGCCGAGGTAGACGCCGCACGCGTACAGGAAGTGCGTCGGCGACTGGGCGAGGCTCATGACCAGGCCAGGGACCGAGCTCGCAATCGCGCCCAGATACGGGATGAACGTGCCGAGGCACGTCAACAGCCCGAGCACGAGCCAGCCGTGGATGCCGGCGGCGTAGAGCAAGACCGCGGTGAACGCACCCATGAGCGTCATCGACACGACGATGCCGCGCATCCAGTGGCGCAGGCCCAGAGCGAGACGGTTCCAGGTCTCGTCGAACGCATCCTCGAAGCGCGTCGGCACCGTGGCGCGCACGACCGCACGGTAGTCATCCGGGCGATACGCGAAGAAGGCGGCCATGATCAACAGCAGCACGGCGCCGAAGGCGGCCTCGACGGTGGTGATCGCGATCGGCACGCTCTCGTTGACGGCCGCCGCCACGGCCTTGCGCACGCGCTCGCGCACCGTGGCGCGGATGTCCTCGGCACCGGGCACCTGCGCGACGGACTGCACCTCGCGCGCCTCGAGCGACCAGCGGTCGAGGCGTTCGGCGGCATCGGGGATCTTCTCGATCAGCTGGCGGCCCTGGTGGACGAGCCGTGGGACCATGAGCCAGCCGATGCCGGCCAGGATTGCCGTGAGCAGGAGCAGGCTCGCCACGGTGGCAAGGGCGCGCGGCATCCATCTTTGCAGATGAGCGATCGGCAACAGGAGGACATTGGCGATCAGGACGGCGAGGAACCCGAGCAGCAACACATCGCGCGCCATGCCCAGCACGCACAGCAGCGCCAGGAGCAAGATGACGGCCACGCCGACCATGATCGGCTGCCGGGGCAGTGGCCAGTGCATGCGGTGATCGGCAACCATGAGCCTCGCGCACGCCAGCCGCGACCGCGACCGCGCGCGCCCCAAACCGGAGCGCAAAGCCGGTGCCGAGGGTCTGCCTCTTGCGCGCGGCGCCCTCGCCGAGGGGCGCCCTGCCGCCAGGGTCGCGTATGGACCGTGTAGCTCCTGCCGGCGCCGTGCGGGCCGCAATGTAAATCGTGCGACCCGCGCGGCGCGGCGATCAGAAGTCGAACGGCAGCTTGACGAACTTGACGGCGGCGAGCCGGCTGTCGGGGGAGAGCTTCGCGCCAGGCTGCTTGTCGAAATCGGCGATGTTGAAGGTGATGCGGTAGCGCAGGAACTGATGGCCCAGGCCCACGTCGATGCTCGGATTCCATGGCGTCACCGAGCTCTCCGCCACTTCCTTCGCGCCCGGCTCGACTGCATCGCCCGCCTGGAACTCGACCCGCACCGAAGCATCCGGCGAGATGAAATCGGCCTTGCCGGGCTTGATCACGGCGCCGGTGATCGGATCGAGGATCGCCTGCATGTCGACCTTGATCGTGTTGCGCTCGGGATCGATCACGTTGCCCTCGGCGTCGGTGATCACGTAGCCGGTGGCGGCATCGGTGCCGCGGAACGACCACGTGGGACTGGTGCCGGAGCGCTGGATCACCTGGCCGACGTCGATCCACGTCGACTGCGCGATGCTCACCGGCGTGATCTCGGCGGCGGGCGTGCGCAGCACGTCGTCGCTCGGGTCGGGCTTGATCAGGATGCTCGCGTCGATGCGCGGGGCGAAGCCAGCGGGCACCATCAGCTGCACCACGCCCGCGCCGCCGCGGCCGCCGGCGCCGGGAGCCGTCGCATCCCGCTTGAGATTGCAGTTCTCACAGTCGCTGCGCACGCCGGTCTTGGTCACCGGATAGCCGCCATGCCCGCCGAACACACTGATGTCCACGTCGCACGTCTTGGCACAGGTGTCTTCCTTGCAATCACTGTCGGTGTCGTCGCCGGTGCCATCGAGCGTGACCATGGTGGCCGACTCGAGCACCACGAGCCCACCGGAGCCGCCGCCGCCGCAACCGCCCCAGTTGCCGCAGCCGATCTGCTCCCCGGCGCCGCCCCACCCGCCCGCAGCAAGGATCTGCCCGGTGCTCGCCCGCAGCGTGAGCTCGCCGAGCGCGCGAATCACCACCCCGCCGCCGCCGCCGCCGCCGCCGCCGCCCTTGGAGTCGGTGACGGTTTCCGGAAAGCCACTGCCCTTGTAGCGATCGCCGCAGAAATAACTGTCGAGCCGACTGCCACCGCCGCCGCCACCCTGGCCGCCGAGGTACTGCTTGAGCTCGCCGCCGCCGCCGAAGTAGTCATTCAATGGATCGCCGTCGACGAACACCGGATCGCCGCCCACGCCACCGCGCACGCTGCTGTCGATGTACTTCGGATCGTGCGGCGGATCGCGCCACTCCTCCGCCGAGGTCGTGTCGCCGAGCCCGTCCTTGCCCTTGGCGCCGTGCCGCAACAGCGTGCCGCCGCCGCCGCCAGCGCCGCGACTGCCATTGTCGTTGCCGCTCTTCTGCGCCGGCGTGCAGTCGAGCGTCTTGCTGCGCTTGATCCCGGACGCGCCGCCGCGACCGCCGATGCGCGCGAACGCGACCGAACCGTTCTTGAGCAGCGGACCTTCGCCATCCTCGCCGGCGTGCGGCGGCAGGAAGTTCATGATGTGGTAGCCGTCGGGCTTGCCATCGCCGTTGTAGTCGCCTTGCAGCCCGACCACGGTCGGATGCCCGACGCCGCCGCGACCGGCCCCGGCGCCGCCGATCCCGCCCGGCGTCGGCGTGATCCCCGAGTCGTACGACTGATCGCTGGTGCCGTTCTTGCCGCTCACGTCGATCACGCCCGCGATCATCACCGATCCGGTCGCGGTCAGCACCAGCGGGTTGCGGCCCGAGCCCTTCACCAGCACACGCTCGGGAACGATGATGTCGGTGAAGTTGAACACACCGCCCTTCACGATCGTGCCTGGCTTGGCGCCAGGCGTCGAGCCATCGAACAACGGCAGCGACTGCTGATTGGTGTCGAGGATGATCGTGTGGCTCTTGTTGCCGGGGGCCAGCGGCACGAACGGTCCGAGCTCGCCGCCGCCCTCGAACGCGAACGCGGACTGCAGGAAGCCCGAGTCGTTGCGATTCCAATCGGCGAGGACGTGGTCGACGCCGAGCACTTCGCGCGAGGTCTCCTGCCACACGTTGTCCGCGAACGTCTCGTCGAGCGCGTCGCGCACGCGCCCACCGGGCGCCTGGGCGATCGAGAAGCGGGACGCCGTATCGAGGCCGGTGTCGCCGCTCGACGCCCCGGAGATCTGGCGAATGCCGCGCGGCACGCGCAGCTCGAGCTGGTGACCGAACGGCAGGATGCCGCTCGGCGCCACCTGCACGTCGCAGCGGTCGGACAGGTTCGCGGTGATGGCGACCAGCACGCCGAGCCGCATCTGACTGGTCACGTCGAACAGCTCGATCGAGTGATCGCCGACGTTGTCCGCGGCCGGGTCGAGCGGCTGATCGAACACCAGACGATATGCGCTGAACGGCGGGAAGACGTGGTCCGGATCGGTGATCAGCTTGGGCGAGAGGTGCTCGCTGCCATCGAGCGGCAGCGCGCTCAGCAGACGCGGGAGCCGCGCCTCGTAGCCACCGAGGAACTGCTCCTGCTTCTTGGTGGTCTTGAACAGCACCGACCAGGTGCCGGCTCGCGTGCCCTCGGGAAAGTTGCGGCCGATGACGCCGATCCGGGTCAGCACCTCCGAGTCGAAGCGCGCGAACACCTCGGGCGCGATGTCGCCGAGCGGCGGGATCGAGCCCGCACCGTGCAACGGCACGGTGACCTCGTAGATGCTGTTGGGATACAGTCCCGCGCCGCCGGTTTGCCACGCGTCGTCGGGCAGGGCAACGATCGGCCGCGTCGGCAGTGCAGCGTGGAATGTCACGACGTTCGCCGCCACGGTGAACGTCCCGTCCACCGCCTCACGCGTGAGCGCGTCGCGCACCTGGATGCCGCTCGAGCTGATCTGGTCGGGATCGACCGGGTCGCTGAACGTGAACGAGATCTGCTGGATCAACGACGCATTGTCGGGAACGCGATGGTCATCGCCGCTGTTCTGATGCGACGGATCCGGGAACGTGACATCCACCAGGGTGACCGAGGAACCGAACGACTGGCCGTTGCCACCGCCGCCGCCGCCACCGCCGCATCCGAGCATCGACACGAACGCTGCTGCCGCCGCGAGCCAAGAGGAACTTGCACGCGCCATGAATCTGCCCAATCTTTCTCGGGACCGGAGAGCGCAAGGGAGCCATTGCGTCGGGTGCTCAGTATCGCGCGACCACGCCGTCCCTGGCAAGGGGGTTGCTTCCTCGACTACTTCTTGAGGGAGCGCGCATCCATCAGCAACAGCACTTGCTCGACCGCCGCCTGCGTCGCCTTGGCCGCGGCATCGGTCGCGGCATTGCACACCGCCATCGCCGCGACATTGCCCTCGGGCGAGGCGGCAATCACACTGTACCAGGCACCATTGCTGCCGTTGTGAGTGTAGACCGGGCCGTTCGCCCAGTCACCACGCGTGATGCCCCAGCCGCATGCATAGCCGCCGGCCGCATCGCCGTCGGGCGGACGATGCAGCAAGCGAAACGTTTCGCTCTTGAGCAGCCCGTCCTTGCCGCGCTCACCATCGAGATGCGCTTGAACGAACTTGGCCCAGTCCGAGAGCGAGCAGTGGATCAGGCCGGCTGGCGCGATGCACTCGGGCAAGTCCCGATCGACGCCGGGTTCGAGCGCAATCCAGTCGTTGCCTTCGCGACGATGGCCACGCGGCTCGTCGACCTTGCCATTCGTGCCGGCAGCCCGAAGCCGGCCGTGCTCATGCCGAGCGGACCGAACACGCGCGCTTGCATCAGCGCTTGCCACGACTCATCGGCTGCGACCTCGGCCATCGCCGCAGCCACCATGTAGCCGTAGTTCGAGTACTCCATCGACTTCCCCGGCTCGGTCGTGGGCGGCTGCCCGAGCACGATCGGGATCGCGGCGAGGCGCTGCTCGCGCGGCGTGCCCTCGAGCTTCGCCAGCCGGGTCATGAGCAGCTCGCCCAGCTTCTGGTTCTTGCGCTCGGCAATGCCGCCGCGGTGCTGCAACAGCTCGAGCAGTCGCACGCCACGGAACCCTGGGTCGATCCGGTCCTTCAGGTCCGGCAGCGCATCGGCGATGGTCATGTCCCAGCCGAGCGTGCCGTCCTCGACCAGGGTGGCGATCATCGTCGCGGTCATCGCCTTGGCGCACGAGCCGAGGTGCATGCGGTCGTTGACCGAGATCGGCGTGTCGTCGCCGACGCGGCGGCGGCCGGTCGCACCGAGCACTCGCACCTCGCCACCGCGCAAGCCGATCGCCGCCAGGCCTGGCACGCCGTTCTCGGCGCACAGCGCGCGCAGCACCGGAGCCGGGTCGGCCGGTGCGCCGCCGAGCGCGAGCCCGAGCGTCGCGAGCAGGATGAACCAACCAAGAGGCATGACCGACCTCGGCCGTGGACCCGGGGCTGCCGCGTGATCGTCCGGCATCGCCTGACGAGAATCAAGCAGTGCCCACGCCGCCGGACGGGCGAGGTGTGCGCTCGTCTCCCCGCCAGGCTACCCCTGGACGCGGCGATCGGCATCGGTTCTCCTTCGGTGACGAAGCATCGAAGCAGGGAGATCCGGCATGTCACCGTGGACGACGATTTGCGCGTACCGACGCGCCGCATTCGGCATGATGGGACTCGCCATCCTGTTCGCGGTGGCCGCGCCGGCGCGCAGCGGCGATCGAGATTTCCTGGCGCGCCAGCTGCTCACCGCCAGCGATGGCATCTCCAGGGACGAGTTTGGCGATCGCGTGGCCATCGACGGGGACGTCGCCGTCATTGGCGCACCTTCGGCGGCGTACTCCGCCGGCGCCTGCTACGTCTTCCGGCGCGAGCATGGGTCGTGGCAAGAGCGCCAGAAGCTGCTGCCGAGCGGCCCCGGCACTCGACAGCAATTCGGCAGGTCGGTCGCGATCGATGGGGATGCAATCGTGGTCGGCGCGCCGAGTGACGACGAGGCGTGTCCGGGTCACGACGACTGCGATGCCGGCGCGGCCTATGTCTACCGTCTCGACCCCTCCATCGACGCGTGGCAGCTGGAGGCAAAGCTGATGGCGCTCGATGGCCAGGCTGCGGCCGCCTATGGCATGTCGGTCGCGGTGCATGACGATGCGATCGCCGTGGGCGCTCCATCCTACGGACTGTACGACGCATCGGGGGCGGTGTATGTGCATCGGCGGTCGGGATCCGGCTGGAGCCAGGAAGCCAGGATCCAGCCGCCCGACCTCGGTGCCGATGACAGATTCGGCAACGCGGTCGGTCTCGACCAGGACCTGCTGCTGATCGGCGCGCCCCAATTCGGCGGAAACGGCCAGGGCCACGCACGGGTCTACCGACATTCGGGCTCCAACTGGGTCGAGGAACAACAGCTGGTCATCGCCGGCACGGGTGACCATCTCGGCACCGCCGTGGCGTTGCTCGGCGTCCGGGCGTTCTTGGGCGCTCCCGACGATGACGTGCCAGGGCTGTTCAGCGGCTCGGTGTCGATCTTCGAGCGCAGTCGTGTGACTGGAACCTGGAATCTGACGCAGAAGCTCCTGCCCAGCGACGGCGGTGGTGGATTCGGCGAGAGCTTGTCGGTCGACGATGATGTTCTCGTCATCGGTGCCAGCCGGCGTGCCGATGAACAGGGCGCAGCCTATGTCTTCCGCGAGCAGTCTGGGACCTGGCACGAGACGCAGCAGCTCGTGGCCGGCAGTCCGCGCGACTTCGATGAGTTTGGCTGCTCTGTCGCGGTGAGCGGTGCGCAGTTGCTCGTGGGAGCGTACGGCCGCGATGATCTCGCCGACGATGCGGGTGCAGTGTCGGCCTACCTCTCCGGGCCTCCGGGTGGACCGCTGACAGCTCGCCTGATCCAGCCCCATGCCTTGAAGCAGGGGCCTCGAGTCTGGTACGTCGGCGGTCCCGACGACGACTTTCTCGATGTTCAGTCGGCCGTCGATGCGGCCAGCATCGGCGATGCGATCTTCGTCAAGCCGATCAAGACGTTCGAGGTGTTCTCGCTCACGAAAGGCGTGAGCGTGCGCTCCACGAGTGGGCGGTTCAAGATCAAGCGCTCACCGAGCTCGGATGTCGTCGCCATCAGTGGGATTCCCGCCGATGAGGTGGCGTGCGTGTCAGGGATCGAGGACGAGAGCTACGGCGGATCGGTGCATCTCCGGATCGAGCAGTGCGCCGGGCGCGTGATCCTCGAGAACGTGTGGCTCGGCGACGACCGGCCGGTGACCTCCGCCATCGCCATCGATGGATGCGCATTCGTCGAACTCACGGACGTGTTGGCGCACGGCGGCGTGGCGATGCAGGATCAGAACGACCCGGCTGTGTCCATCATCGACTCGCAGGTGGTCATGAGCCACGCCCAGATCCACGGGCCATGGACAGCCGGGTTCGAATGGGGCACCGGCGATGGCTGTCCCGGCGCGAGCGGCCTCAGCGTCGTGCGTTCGAAGGTGTTCGCAGCGCGCTCGGTCATGGTGGGAGGCACCGGTGGCGACGGCGATACTTCCTTCTACCATCCGTACCCACCCCACGGCGGAGTCGGCGGCGCGGGCATCCTGCTCGATGCAGCGGAGCTGCTGCTCGCCGGCTGCTGCGGTGATGAGCAAGTCCTGGGCGGTCAGGGCGGCGATGCCGGCTGGGACTCCGACTTCCGCACTGGTGCTGGCGGCGACGGCGGTCCCGGCGTGAGCGGGATGAGCGCGGTCGTGAGCCACGTCGACCTTCTGGGCGGAGTGGGAGGGTTTGGCTACCCGAATGGCGACGCCGGCCCCCCATACGAGGGCGACGTCGGCTTTGTCAACCCGCCGTACCCGACGCTCGATGTCACCGACCAATTCCGCATCGGCGAATCGTTCCAGTTGACGCTGCGCGGCCAGCCCGGTTGGTCTGCCGTGCTGCTCGTGTCGAGCCGGCAGGGATGGATCGATCCCCCCTGGGGTCAAGGGCCTCCGCTCGTGGCAATCCCGGGCGAGTTCTTCAACACCATCTACCTCGGGATCATCGATGATTCCGGCGCACTGCAAGCCAGCGTCGCGATCGACGGAGATCCCGACAGTCGTGGCTCGCCGCTCACGGTGCAGGCCGTGGTCACCGACCCACTCGATGGTGCGAGCGTGTTCAGCAGCGCCGCCACGCGCACCATCGGTGAATGAGATCCCCTGCGGCGCAGTCCGCCGCACCTCGCATCACCACGCGTGGCTCAGCGCCGCTCGCGGTTCGCACCCAGGATGATCGCGCGCAGGCGCGCTGCCAGCTCGGGCTGGTCGCGCAGCTCGGACTCGACCTGCTGGGCGGCGTTCGCGAGCACCTCGTCCACGGTGAGGAGCTGGCGTTCAGCATCCGGCGCCGCGGCCGCCTGCGCCGCGGACATCGCGCGCTCGCGCGCCGCCATCGCCATCTGCCTCGCGCGCAGCGACTCGGCCTGCGCCTGTCGCGCCCGCAGCACGCTCAGCGCACTCGCCGCGAGCAACAACACCACCAGCACGACGAGCACGGTACGCATGAACCACTCTCCTCTCCTGGCAACGACCAGGCACTGGCGTCGCACGCCGTCGGGATCACCGAAGCGCGCGCGTGCCGCGCGCTCGGCCGCGGCGCGCGCGTAGCCCTGGTCCTGGTACTCACGAGTGAGCGCATCGAGGTGGAATCGCAGCTCGTCCTCGATCTCGCGCGCCCGCGCTTCGCGCGACAAGGGGTGCAGCGCGCCGTCGTCGCAGGCGGCGGCGCCGTTCATGGCGATGGCTCCGCCGCCATGCCCGGATCGGCACCGCTCAGCACCTGCGTGATCGCCTGCGCCATGCGCTGCCACGCCGACCGTCGCTGCTCGAGCTTGCGCTTGCCGCGCGCCGTCAACCGGTAGTACCTGGCGCGGCGATTGGCGTCGCTCGCGCCCCAGTAGGAATCGATCTCGCGCAGCTGCTCGAGGCGATGCAGCGCGGGATACAGTGTGCCTTCCTGCACGTGCAGGAACTCCTGCGAACGGCGGCGCAGCTCGCGGGCGATGCCGTAGCCGTGCTGGGGCGACTGCGACAGCGTCTTCAGGATCAGCATGTCGAGCGTGCCAGGCCACCATTCGGCGCGCGGTGATTTCATGAGCGACCCCTCGTCGGACCAGGGGAGCATATCGGCTCTCCCCTGGGCCGTCAAGGGGTGCGGCCGAGGTCGACGGCGAGCGCCGCGTCGCGCACGCGGAACGGCGTGGTGAACAGCAGGCCGCCTTCCTGGTCGTAGAGATGCGCCAGGTAATCGCCGGGCGCGAGCTGGACGTGGTGCCGCGCGGCGCCGCGGCGAGCGTCGAACGACACGAAGTCGCTGCCGCCCGGCTCCGCCACACCCACGCTCGCAGATGACAAGGGCGCGCTCGTGAGCCGGAACGTCACCTCCATCCCCGGTACCAGCGCAATGCGCAGATCGCGCACCGGGCCGAGCGTCGTGTCGACGCGAGAGACCGTCAGCGCCCACGGCGGCGAGGAGACCACCAGGTCGTGCACCCCGCGCCCGAGGTAGGGCACGGTGAAGGCTCCCGCCTGGCGCGAGACCGCGCTCTGCCACTCCAGCGACGGCGTGACGCCGCTGCGGTCGACATGAGCGATCACGCCGACGATGAAGTGGTTGATGGGCTGGCCGTTGCTGCCGACGACCGCACCGCTCACCTCGACCGCCTTGCCGAGCAACAGCGTGCCGAGGTCGAGGCGCTCACCGGCACCGACGCGCACGCCGCCGCGCCAGTGCTCGTGGCCAGACGCGCGCACCTGAACCAGATGGCGGCCGGGAACCAGATGGGTGAGCATGGCGACGCCGTCCGCCCCGACCGGGGCGCGCAGGATGACCTCGGCCTCGCTGCCCGGCGGCGTGCTGGTCACCAGCAGGTCGGTGATCGGCAGGCTGGAGTCCGCATCGAGCACGCGCAGCGTCACGGTCGCGAGGCGCTCCGCGAATCGCAGCGGGTCGATCCGCAGATCGATCGCCTCGACGAACGCGGGCATCGGCTCGGTGGCGATGACCGTGTCGCCGATCACCGCGCTCACGTACACGGGTGGCAGCTCGTTCAGCTCGAGCACGCAGTCCTCGGCCGCCGCGCGCCAGGTGCGACGCGCCGCAAGATCGGTCGATCGATCGAAGCGCAGCAACGCCGGTGCCGCGTTCTCGCTCTGCCCGCACAGCTCGCCCTGCGTCACGCGCGCGCGCGGGCTGAATCGGGTCGCCACCGCCGCGAGCTCTGCGGCGGGAAACCCAGCCGGTGAGCTCGCGAGCAGGCGCTCGCCCGACGAGGTGAGGAAGCGCACGCGCACCTCGGGCGCGCTCGCGAGCTGGAACGCGACGTGCGCGTGGCGCGCGTCGTCGGTCAGCTCGACGCCGACGTCCTGCGACAGGAATCCGGCCGCGTCGCACTGCAGCCGGAACGAGCCCAGGCGTCCGGCCAGGAGCGAGTAGCTGCGCTGCGCTTTGCTCTGCGCCACCGGCGCCGACGAGAACCGGTCGGCCGCGGGATCGCGCAAGGTGACGGTGAACTGATCGACGCCGGCGCCGGATGCGTCCACCACCTCGCCCCAGACGCGAAACGGGACCGGTTCGGTGGGCAGGTCGGGCAGGTCGGCAATCGCCAGGCGCTCTGGCGCCTGGTCGCGCGCGGCGGCGGGCGCGATCGCGGGGCGGCTCGCGGCGGGTCCGTCGCCGCTCGGCGCGCGAGCTGGCGCCGTGGCTTCCGCGCTCGCCAGGGGCGCAGGCGCACGACCGTCGGCATCGCCTGCATCGAGCGCCCACCACGCCAGCGCCAGGCCGGTCGCGAGCGCCGCGATCAGCAACCACGCGATCTGCCACTGGCGATGGTGAGCGCGATCCATCGCCGCCGATTGTAACGCGGCGGCGCGCGCGCCGCGATCGCGCCGACATCGGCGCGCGATCGTCTCCCCGGTGCGGCCGTCTCACCCCCGATCGGCAGCTCCTTGACGGAACCACCTGGGTTCCCTACCTAATCCTCCTTGCCAGACCGATTCCCTTCGCGTCGGCGGGGAAACACATGGCAGCCACCACCAAGTTCGAAATCGAGTTGCTCACCACCCGGCGCTGGCTCGGTGGTGGCGCCGGCGTGCTCTGGCTCACCTTGGCGCTGCTCGTACCGGCGCGCGCGCAGGTCAAGCTGTTCGACCACGTGCACCGCATGATGCCCGCTCGGTGGGAGTATACGTCAGCGCTGGCCGTCGGCGACGTGGACGGGGATCACGACCCCGACGTGATCACCGGCAACTGGGATGGCCAGCTTCACCTCGACCTGAACGACGGCACGGGTCAGCTGAGCGATGCCTCGGAGAGGCTGCCCGCCGCCGGGGATGCCACGCTCGCACTCGCGCTCGGCGACGTCGACGGTGACGCCGACCGGGATCTCGTGGTGGGCAACGCGGGCGGCGATGACCGCCTGTACCTGAATGACGGCGCTGGAAACTTCACGGACGCAAGCAACCAGCTGCCCGCTGGCGCGGATTACGCGCTCGCACTGGCGCTCGGTGACGTGGACGGCGACGGCGACCCCGATCTCGTGCTCGGCAACTGGTCGCTGCGGACCAAACTCTACGTCAATGACGGCGGCGGTCACTTCACCGACGCGAGCGCACAGCTACCGCAGGTCCTCGATGTGCCGGCGCTCGCGCTGGGCGACGTCGACGGCGATGGCGATCTCGACCTGGTGTTGAGCACGGCCGGACTGTACGAACCCGTCACGACGCAAGACGGCCTGTTGCTCAACGACGGCACCGGTCGCTTCAGCGATGCGAGCGCTCAGCTACCACAAATGCTGGGCAACACCAGGGGAATCGTTCTGCGGGATCTGGACGGCGATGGCGACGTCGATCTCGCGCTGGGTGAGTACTGGGCCGACGATCGGCTGTACGTGAACGATGGCACCGGTCACTTCAGCGATGCCTCGAAGCGGCTGCCCCATCGCGACGACTATCGGCCCACGCTGTCGCTCACGGCTGGCGATGTCGACGGCGACGGCGACCTCGATCTCGTGGGTGGGCACGGCTGCTACGATGACTGCTACGACGGCGGACCCACGACGCTCTACTTGAACGATGGACAGGGCTGGTTCAGCGATGCCACGGACCAGCTTCCCGACGATGAGTACGACCCCGGATGGGCGCTCGCGCTCAAGGACCTCGATGGCGACGGCGACCAGGACCTGCTGATCGGCGTCTCCGCCGGCTTCGCTCTCGGCGGGCAGAGCCTGCTCTACCTCAACGACGGCAAGGGACGCTTCACGGACGTGAGCGGCCATCGCAACGAGGACTCTGGTGCCTCGTGGAACCTCCTCGCGCTCGGCGACGTCGACGCCGATGGCGACCGGGACCTCATCGTGATCTCTGCCGACCGCGAGAAGCTGCTCTACCTGAACGATGGAACCGGGCAGTTCGCGTATGCGCCCGGGCACATGCCACGCGGCCAGGAAAACGTGTGCGCGATCGTCCTCGGCGATGTGGACGGCGATGCGGATCTCGATCTGGTCGAGGGGAACGCTCCTGGGAGCAAGCTCTTTCTCAACGACGGGAAGGGACACTTCACCATTGCCAAGGGATACCTGCCGTCCAATCCCCATGACACCGTCGCGCTCGCCATGGGCGACGTCGACGCCGACGGCGATCGCGATCTGATCGCTGGACACTATGGAAAGCCAAGCCGCGTGTTTCTGAATGACGGTACCGGCCACTTCACCAATCCGGACGGGTACCTGCCGGCGAATCCCGACTACGTCACGTCGCTCGCTCTGGGCGACGTGGATCGTGATGGGGACGAGGACCTGGTCGTGGTGGCAACGCTCAAGCGGCTCTACTTGAACGATGGCACCGGGCACTACGTCGACACGGTCGGATACGTCCCACCTTACCCATGGTCGACGGCAGTCGCACTCGCGCTCGGCGACCTCGACGGCGACGGGGCTCCCGAGCTGGTGCTCGGGAACTACGGTCCGGATGCCCTGTACCTGAACGATGGCACTGGACACTTCAAAGATGCCACCGAGCGGCTGCCCAGAGACTCCGACCCGACGATGGCGCTGCTGCTCGCAGACCTGGACGGCGACGGCGACAACGACCTGCTCGCGGGCAACGCCGATGCGCCGAAGCGACTGTATCTGAACAACGGCAGGGGCTGGTTCGCGGACCTGTCGGGACGGCTGCCGGAAGACAACTACAGCACGTTCGATCTGAAGGCTGGCGACCTGGACGGCGATGGGGACACGGACGTGGTGGCGGCGGCACGCTGGAACCTGGTGCTGACCAATGTCGGTCATCAGCTCGCCTGGCGCGGGACGCCTCGGATCGGCAAGGCACTGACCATCGAGCTCACTGGCCCGCCCGCCGCGCGCTGGGTCCTGTACGTGTCGGCCGGCGGCTCTTCCAAGCCCTACCGACTGAGCGAGGATGGCGGTCCCGAGCTGTTCGTCGACGCCGGCAGGCTTGACGCGCAGGGCCATGCGTCGCACACGATCCACATTCCTGCCGATCCCCACCTGCTCGGCGAACGCTGGCTCTGGAGAGCGACCATCGGCGGCGTCACCACGACGGAGATCACGACGTTCACGGATCTCTGATCGAATCGGTCCTTCTGGCAGGTGACATTCGATGAAACCGAGGCTCTTCTTCACGCGTCGCTTGGTGGTGGTGCTTGCCGTGGTGGTGCCGGCATCGATGTCATGCTCCGACGGACCGCACGAGCCGGCCTCGGACCCCTCGCTCGCCGAGCTCGTGCGCGAGCTGAAGCGTACCAACGAGCTGTTGCGAGGGCTGCAGACTGCGCTCGAGACCAAGGCGGTTGCGCCATCGTCCGATACCGGCAGCTCCGCGCGCACGCAAGTCGAGGCGCAGACTGACCGCTCGTACAAAGTCTTCGCCTCCATTCGCGAAGATCTGTCGGCAATCGCGAAACACTTGCACGCCGGGAACATGGCTGCCAGGCGCGCGCCGCCAGCACCCAAGCAGGATGCGGCACTCGCAGAGGCAGCAACACGATACAAGGCGAACAAGAACGAGGCCCAAAGGGACCACTTCCTGTGGGACCGGCAGGATGTTCTCGATGCCTATGGGTGTCCCGATCAATCGAACACACAAGACAACGGCAGCTCTCGCTGGAGCTACTACCTCGCCAACGATGCGAGCAGCGCGCTTGTGTTCGAGTTCGACAATGGGCTCGTGGCCCGAAGCTACGTCTTGGAGCGCTGACCTGGCGGCCCGAGCCGGGCCGCGCGCATCATGCCTCGCGACCTGCAGCAGGGCGATCCCTCGGGCTGCAGGCGGGAACTCCACGAGCCGCGCCGGCGACGTTTTCTCCGCAACCTCGCCAGGGACGCCACGACCCTCTATCATGGGAGCTCGGCGACCACTGCGGACGCTGGAGGCCAACCCAATCATGAATGACGAGCGTGCACCGATGAGTCTGACGACCGCCGATGGGGAGCAGCGGGTGTTTCTCGGCGACGTGCGCTGGGAGACGTTCCAGGCGCTGCTCCACGATGTCGTCGGCGAACATCGCGGCCGCTGGGCATATGACCAGGGTTTGCTCGAGATCATGTCGCCGTCTTATGACCACGAGAGCATCAAGGCCTTGCTCGGGCGTTGCATCGAGACGGTCGCGGAAGAGCTCGCCATTCCCATTCGTGCCGCCGGCTCCACAACGCTGCAGCGCTTGGATCAACGGCGCGCGGTCGAGGCCGATGAGTCGTTCTACGTTGGCGATCACGCACGCGGATCCCGCCAGCCCAAGCTCGATCTGCGGCGCGATCCGCCGCCGGATCTCGTGGTCGAGGTCGACATCTCGCGCAGCTCGCGCGCACGCTTGAGCATCTATGCCGCCATGGGTGTTCCCGAGGTGTGGCAGTGGATCGGCGATCACCTGAGCGTCCTGCGCCTGCAACCGAGCGGCGAGTACTTGGCGGCGGACGCGAGTCAGATCTTCCCGATGTTGCCACTGGCAGGCCTCGAGCCTCTCCTGCGGCGCCGTCACGAGGTCGATGACACCCAGCTCGTGCGCGAGTTCCGCGCGTGGTTGAAGACCGTGCTCGGCCGCAAAGGGTCCAAGTCCTGATCCCGACTCGCCGGCGTTGGCCGCGGCGGCCACGCTCCAGGACCGCTGGCACGGCGCGCTCGAGGCTGCCCCGCGGGCTCGCGGCTTGACAGCGAAGATCCGTGGTGGTTGCCTGGCTCCTCGGTCTCGCTGCTCCCTCGCTCGACCCTTCGATTGGCGCCAGGACGGGAGATAGACGATGCGTACCACGCTCTTGTTCGTGTGTTGGGTTCTCGGCAGCTCACCGCTGTTCGCGTCGATCATCATCGTCGATCAGACGAGCATCCAGGACGCCATCGATGGCGCTCGAGACGGCGACGTCATCCTGGTCAAGGGTTACGCGGACTATGTCTACGGCGATTTCACCATCGACGGCAAGGCCGTCGCCGTGCGCTCGTTCGGCGGGCTGCCGTTCCTGGTCAGCGACTTGACGTATGCGAGCGTCACCGTGGTGATCCGCAACATCGCCACGGGCAAGCGTGCCAGCGTCTCGGGCATGGTGCTGCGCATCGAGGAGTATGCCGCCGACATCAGCTCCCTCGAGGTCACCGATTGCGCCGGCGAAGTCGTGATCGAGGACATCAGCGTGCCCAACAAGGAGTCGTACCACTCCCATGGGGGCAGGAGCGAGCTCAAGATCTCGCACTGCGACAACGTGTCGGTGAATGGTTTCGTCAACCAGTTCGTCTTTGGCGCGCCGCAATTCCCCACCGTCAGCATCGACCACTCGCAGGTGCGCATGACCGATGTGAGCATCACCGGCGAGACGGACTATGGTGGCAGCGGCGGCAACGCTTTCCTCGTGACCGATTCCTTCCTGGTGCTCGCGAACCCCCATGTTTCGGGCGCGAGCGGCGAAAAAGAAACCGGCGCGCCCGGCGGCGACGGTGTCTACGCCGACCTGCATTCGCTCATCATCGTGCTGGGCGACGCAACCGATTCGATCACCGGTGGCGGCGGCGGCGACAGCCATTATGAATCGCCATGGGGGTACGTGGGCCCTGGGGGCGATGGCGGCGACGGGCTGCACTGCGTCGTTCGCGACGGCGAGTCGAGCGTGGCGCTCGTTTCCAAGGTTGGGCTCTCGGGCGGCGGCGGCGGCAAGGGCGACCCCAACGGCAATGGCGGGCAAGCCTTCACCGGCGACGTGACCCGCAACGACGTGATGCCTCACCTCGCGCTCACCACCGACCTCGTTCCCGGCGGCAGCGGCGTGCTCACGCTTCACAACGTGGTCGCCGGCAGCTTCTTGATCCTGGTGGCAACGCAGGGCGGATTCCTGCCGGTCGGCGGCATCATCGGTCCGCCGATCTCGGCCGTTCCCGGCGGCCTGTTCCTGGCGGTGCCGCTGCCCCACGTGGGCGCAGATGGCAGCCTCGATCTACCGTTCGTCCTGCCGAACGACCCGGACCTGCGCGGCCTGCCGCTCGAGCTGCAAGCGGTCTTGCTGGGCGACGATGCGCTCGTCTACTCCACCCAGGCGATCGCGCGCGTGATCGGTCAGTGATCGTGGCAGCAAGGGTGCGGCGGACGGCGGTCAGCAACCGCCGTCCGTGACGGTGAGGGAAGCCTGGTTCGAGATCCCCACCTGGCCAGTCGTGAGATCGACCGCGAAGAACTGGAAGAAGCCGGTCGAACCGATCAGGGAATCGTCGCACGGCAGATAGTGGTTGAAGCAGCGCGCACCCCAGTCCGGCATCAGGAAGCTGAACAGTCTGAGCGGAGGGAGGTCGAGGCACAGAGTGCCGTATGGGGTACGGGTTGGTCCCTCACCGGCGGAGACGAACAGATACACGAGATCGCCGCCGGGCGAGTTCGCGCAGATCGTGAAGAAATCGCCGGTGGGCGCCGACGACGGCACGGTCAAGATGAAACCGGCGTCGCCGGCGCAGTCGTCGTGGAAGTCGAGATCGTCGACGACGATGACCTGTGCATCGGTCGCGATGACGACGCGCGCGATGCCGTTGCTGGCGACCGTGAGGCGCTGCAGGTCCGCCGAGAGCACGATGGCCTCGGCGTCGAGGAGGTTGTCCGCATCGTCGTAGGCTTCGAGCGTGAGCAGCGTGCCGGCGCTGGTCGAAGATCCGGCGCCCAGCGAGACTTCCGTGACGCCGACGCTGTCGAACACGATCTCTTCTGGCGGCCGCGGCACGCCGCCGTCGCTCAATTCCGAGTTCACGTTGAAGGCGAGGAAATTGGGCGGGCTGTAACCTTGGACGGAGAACCCGCCACACTCGTTCAGGATCGCGCCACCGTCCTGGCTGGCCGGGCCGCGGAAGTGGACGCCGAGGTTCTGGTACTCGTCCCGCAACGCCGTCGCGTGCTTGAACAGGCACGGCGCGGGAACGTCGTCGAAGCTGATCTTCGGTTTGGGGGCGAGCCCGGACCGCGCCACCGGCATGCGGAACGGCGCCGGGTTGGCCGCCGCACCCGGAACGAACGCACCGTCCTTGATCGTCTGACCCTGCGAGGCGTTGACCAGGAAGCTCGTGGCGGCCAAGACGACACCGCGGACCATTGTGGTCGGCATCATGGTTCGACCTCCTCGAACGATCGCTCCGACTGCGCGCCTGGAACCACTTCTCCCCTGCAGCCACGGGAGACGAGGCCATGGTATCCAGCCCCGGACCAAGGGGCCATGACCTGCGAGCAGGGTGCCGGCGCCGATCGCGCAGCGGATCGGGCCAGGCGCTCACTCGAGCTCGCCGAACCTGTACGCAGCCCGCCTGGGGTAAGGAATCGTCCAGGTGAGCTTGACCTCGATCGGCACGCTCACGGTGATGCCGTCGAGGCTGATCTCGTCCCACCAGATCGCATCCCGGAAGCGCAGCGAGAACGCCACGCTCTGCTGGCTGAAGTGCAACCCGAGCTCCCGGTCCGACGCCGGTGCCGAGGCTTCATCGACGACGACGTCGGGCAGCTTGAAGTGCTGCTCGATCAGCGCTTTCGCCCGAGCGCTGGTGAGATGCCCGTGCTCGTCCGTGGCGACCTCGAACGGACCAGTCCACGTGATCCGATCCGCCGGCCAGGACGCGAGCTGGGCGAAGATCCGCTTCTGCAGAATGGTCGCCGCCTGGTCGCGCTGCGGTGGCGTGAGCGCCGCCGCCACGCTCGCCGGCGCTGCTTTGCTCATCGCCAGTTCCAGCGACACGCGGCCCATCGGGCCGGCGCTCGCCTTCTTCAACTGCTCGATCGTGACGGCCAGCCGTGATTCCCGCGCTGGTGAGTCGCCAACGAATTCCATGACTTCGCGGCGCGTCGCCGCCAGCGTGAGGCCGCATCGCGTCAGAACCCGTCCGGCAATGCCCTGTCCCTCCCCCAGCAATCCGAGCAGCAAGTGTTCGGTGCCGATGTGTTGATGGTTGAGTCGCTGCGCCTCCGCCAGCGACGACTCGAGCACCGCCTTTGCCGCGGGAGTGAACGGCAGGTTCCCCTGGGTGACGAGGGATGGTGAGCCCGACGCGATCTCGCGCTCCAGCTCGTCGCGTACTCGCTTGAGGTCGACACGCATCTTGCGCATCACGTTGGCTGCCACCCCGCTGCCCTCGTCCAGGATGCCAAACAGGATGTGTTCGGTGCCGATGTATGGGTGCTCGAGCCGCTGCGCCGCCTGCTTGGCGAGGTTCATGGTCTTCCGGGCGCGATCCGTGAACAGCTCGAACACCTGACACCTCCGCTCGCCTACTTGTAGGCAACCGCCGCACTCGAGGCACCGGCGAGGTGGATGACCTCGAACCGCTTGAAGCCGACCTCGCTGCACCACGTGCGGAAATCCGCGCCGGAGTAATCGAACGCGTCGCCGAACTCGATCAGCATGTTGAGCGACATCAGCAGGCCGAAGACGTTCTCGCGTCGCGCGTCGTCGATGAGCGCCTCGATGGCCACCAGGGCACCGTCCTCCGGCAGCGCGTCGTAGGCGGAGCGTATCAGGTGCATCTTCTTCTCCAGGTTCCAGTCGTGGAGGATCATGCCCATGGTGATCAGGTCCGCCCGCGGCAGGGGATCCTTGAAGAAGTCGCCGGATGCGGTCGAGATGCGGTGGCTCAACCCGGCGGCGGCGATGTGCTTGCGGGCAATCGGTTCGACCTGCGGCAGGTCGAACGAGATGCACTTGAGGTGGGCATGCTGCTTCGCCACCTCGATCGACAGGAGGCCCGTTGCGCCGCCCACGTCGCACAGCGTGGCGAACCGCCGGAAATCGAATCTCGCGGCCAGCGCCTCGAAGTTGATGCGCGACAAGCCGGTCATCGCCCCCATGAACTGCTCGAGCTTCGGCAGCTCGGCGTACAGTTCCTCGAAGATGCCCTTGTGCCCGTGCTTCACCTCGTTCTGCGGCTTGCCGGTGCGCAGCGCCGCGGGCAGGTCGTGCCAGAACTTGAACAGGCGGGCGTTCAGCATCTCCAGGATGCCGCCCACGTAACGCGGGCTGCCGCGATCGAGATACAGGGCCCCGGCCGGCGTGTTGACGTACTTGGCCTGCGGGCCATCGCCGTCCCGATCGAGGAACTTCATCGCCACCAGCGCATCGAGGAAATCGCTGGTGCCGCGCGGGTGGAGGCCGAGCTCCCCACCAAGCTCGGCACCGGTCAAGCGGCGATTGCCGAGGCGGGTGAACAAGCCGAACTCGACGGCGGTGAGCAGCACCTTCGACGACCAGAACGCGAACGCAGTCTGCAGAATCGGACCAGGATCGTGCGTCTTTGCCATGCGGCAGATCCTAACGACTGCGGTATCACGGAGCGAGCCCGCATCTGTTGCTCGGGGGCGAGGTGATGCAGCGAACAGCGCGCGATCGCGCTCAACCCTTGATCGCGATCGTGACGAGGCGGCCCTTCACGTACAGGAACTTGGCGATCGGTTGGCCGCCGATCGCGGCATTCACCTTGTCGCTCGCCAGCACGATCCGCCGCACCTCGTCCGCCGATGCCTCGGCCGCGACCATCACCCGATCCTTGATCTTGCCGTTCACCTGCACCGCGATCTCGACCGTGTCGTCGACCAGCCACCTGGCGTCGGCGGTCGGGAACGGCTGGTGCGCGACGCCATGCTGGCCGCCCAGCCGCTCCCAGATCTCCTCGGCCAGGTGCGGCGCGTACGGCGCGAAGCACAGGCAGAACGCCTGCAGGGCCTGCTTGGGCCGCACCGGCTGCTTCATCATCTCGTTGACGAAGATCATCATCTGCGCGATCGCGGTGTTGAAGCGCAGGCCCTCGGTATCGCTGCGCACCTTGTCGATCATGCGATGCGTGATCCTCGCCGCCGCGTCGGCGAGCGGCACGTCCGCGACCAGCTCGTGCAGTGCGTCGGTCTGCTCGTCGAAGTACAGCCGCCACACGCGGTTCAGGAAGTGCCGCGCCCCCTCGAGGCTCGACGTGCTCCACGGTTTCTCGGCCTCGATCGGCCCCATGAACATCTCGTAGATGCGCAGCGCGTCCGCACCCACCGCGGCGATGACGTCGGTGGGGTTGACCACGTTGCCGTAGCGCTTCGACATCTTGCGATTGTCCTCGCCCAGGATCATGCCCTGATTGACCAGCTTGCGATACGGCTCGTCGACCGGACACAGCCCGAGATCGAACAGGAACTTGGTCCAGAAGCGCGAGTAGATGAGATGGCCGACGGCGTGCTCGGCGCCGCCCAGGTAGAGATCGACCGGCATCCAGCGCGCCGCGAGTTCGCGATCGCAGAACGCTCGCTCGTTGCGCGGATCGATGAAGCGCAGGAAGTACCACGAGGAGCCGGCACTGCCGGGCATCGTGTCGGTCTCGCGCCGCGCGCGCCGATCGGTGCCCGGCACCACGGTGTTGACCCACGACGCAACGCGCGCGAGCGGCGACTCGCCGGTGCCGGTCGGCTCGTACTTCTCGACGTGCGGCAGCACCAGCGGCAGCTCATCGAACGGCAGCGGATGGGTCGTGCCTGCCTCGTCGATCACGACCGGGATCGGCTCGCCCCAGAACCGCTGGCGCGCGAAGATCGAGTCGCGCATGCGGTAGCGCACCTGGCGCTTGCCGATGCCGTTCTGCTCGAGCCAGCGGATCATCGCCTCGATCGCGCCGGCGTTGTCGAGGCCGTCGAGGAAGCCCGATCTCACGTGCTTGCCATCGCCGTGGTACGCAGCCTGCGCACGTTGCCGCCGGCGATGACCTCGACGATCGGCAGGCCGAACTTGGTCGCGAACGCGTGGTCCCGCTCGTCATGGCCCGGCACGCACATGATCGCGCCGGTGCCATAGCTCATCAGCACGTAATCGGCGACCCAGATCGGGATCGGTTTCGCCGTGGCTGGATTGATCGCGAACGCGCCGGTGAACACGCCGGTCTTGCCGGCGTCGGCACCGGTGCGCGCCACGTCCGACTTGGCGGCGGCCTCGGCACGATACGCCCCCACCGCGGCCCGCCGCTCTGCGGTGGTGATCGCATCCACCAGCGCATGCTCGGGCGCGAGCACGCAGAACGTCGCGCCGAACATCGTGTCCGGTCGGGTGGTGAAGATGTCGAGGCGCGCATCGTGGCCCTGGATCCTGAACGTCGCGTCGGCGCCTTCGGAACGGCCGATGCGGTCGCGCTGCATCGCCTTGATCGATTCGGGGAAGTCGACCTGGTCGAGCCCCGTGAGCAGCCGGTCCGCGTAGCGCGTGATGCGCAGCATCCACTGCTGCATCGGCTGGCGGACCACCGGATGGCCGCCGCGCTCGCTCTTGCCCTCGATGACCTCGTCGTTGGCGAGCACCGTGCCCAGCGCCGGGCACCAGTTGACCAGCATCTCCGCCTTGTAGGCAAGGTCGTGCTCGAGCAGCTTGAGGAAGATCCACTGCGTCCACTTGTAGAACGGCGGATCGCAGGTGCCGATCTCGCGCTCCCAGTCGTAGGAGAAGCCGAGCCGCTTGAGCTGCCGGCGGAAGGTATCGATGTTGGTGCGGGTGGTGACCTCCGGGTGCAGGCCGTGGTCGATCGCGTACTGCTCGGCCGGCAGCCCGAACGCATCCCAGCCCATCGGGTGCAAGACCTCGAAGCCTTCCATGCGCTTGAAGCGCGCGACGATGTCGGACGCGGTGTAGCCCTCGACGTGGCCGACGTGCAGCCCCGCACCGGATGGATACGGGAACATGTCGAGGACGTAGTACTTCTGCTTCGGCGAGGCGCCGTCGGTGCAGAAGGTCTGCTCGGCTTCCCAGCGCGCTTGCCACTTCGGCTCGATCGTGGATGGGTCGTAAGCCATGGGCACTCTCTCGGTCAAGGTTCGCGAAGCGAGAGAGTGTACCAGCCCGCCGGGCGTTTCGAGCGTGCCGCCCGCGGCGCTCGCGTTTTTTGCAGGCGCCCCGGGCGCTGCGGCCGGTCGCGCTCGGGCCTACTCCACCTCGACCACCATCTCGATCTCCACGGCGATGTCGAGCGGCAGCGAGGCGACGCCGATGGCCGAGCGCGCATGCTTGCCGCGCTCGCCGAACACGCGCACGATCAGGTCGGAGAAGCCATTGATGACCTTCGGCTGGTCGGTGAACGCGGGATCCGCGTTCACCATGCCGAGCACCTTCACGATCCGCTTCACCCGGTCGAGGTCGCCGAGCTCGGCCTCGGCGAGCTGGGTGATCGCCGCGAGGCGCGCCGCCTCGTAGCCGTCCTCGACCTTGAGCGTGCGGCCCACCTTGCCGGTGACGAACGTGCGCCGTCGTCGCGCCTCGGCCCGCCCCGGCGAGGAACACGAGGTTGCCGGTGCGCACCGCGGGCATGTAGTTCGCCATCGGCTTCGCCGGCGCGGCAGCGGGATGCCGAGTTGCTTCAGCACCACTGACATCGCCGCTCAATCTGGCCGGCGCGGAATCCTGCGAGCCAGCCACGAGCGAGCACACCATCAGCAGCAAGAACGCGGTCTTCATGAGTCGGTCCTGGTTCTGAGCCGAACGTCGGCGCAGTTCTAGCTCGGCATCACGCAGATCACCGCGGCAGCAGCGTTCGGATGTACAAACCAGATCCTGGGTACGCACGGCTTCTTGCGGAACGGTCGCACCCCCGGCGCTGCGTCCCGTTCGGCTTGCTCAGGCGGCGGCCGTGGGTCGGCCATGGTCACGTGTTGCCAGGTCGGGCGGGGGCGACGCCATGACTTCCACAGAAACTACAAAGTCAACTCGCGTCCATGATTGTCAATATAATTGCGCGAACCTCTATTCGTTTAGTCAATCAGTCGGTCATGGTAATATCGACCTCACCTCTCTCCCGGGTTGAGGTGAAACAACCGCGGTTTCGCGTTGCTGAATTGTGGTAGCCAGTATCGAAACGGAGCCGGCACTCAAGGCACTGCTCGTCAACTGGTCGCACGAGATCTCCAAGCCGCCGTGACACGCGGAGGTCAGCGGTGAGTGTCAAGGCTGTTGTCGCCTGACGCGTGTACAAATTCATGCGGCCGGCTCCGAGTTGACCGACCGCGTTGGGTTCAGACGCACGATTTCCACGGGGACCAGTCGCGAACGGACCGTGACCAGCGCCCAGTTCTTTCCGTCGGGCCGTTTGGTATACGCGATGACGATCAGCGAGGATCGTGATGTCTGGTGCGAGTGTCGTTGCTCCGGAGTGACGAACTTGATGCCGCTGTGGCGATGCTCGCAGTTGTACCACTGCACGAACCACGTGACCCAGGCACGTGCCGCTTCAAGAGACTCAAACGGGCCATCGGGATAGCACGCGTGGTACTTCGTAGTCCGGAAGAGTGCTTGATGAAGGGGTTGTCATCGTCACGTGCGGCCGGCTGAAGGATGGCATGATGCCGAGGCGCTGCAGGGTCACGAGTAGCGTAGCACCCTTCATGGGACCGCCGTTGTCTGCGTGAAGCACCAATCCGCTCGAGTTGATGTTCTCGGCACGGCACGCGGCCTCGATGAGATCTGACGCACACCCGGAGTTCTCGACAGTGCGAACCGCGGCCGCAACGATCTTGCGACTCCACACGTCGACCACGAGGTAGAGGTAGAAGAAGACGCCTGCCAGCGGCGAGCGAAGATACGTGATATCCCAGGACCAGACTTGGTTCGGCCCGGTCGCAAGATGCTCACGCGGTGGCTTACTCGTACGAGGGCGCGACGCCTCACGATGATTGAGTTGACTTCTCCTCGCGGAGGATCTGGTACAGAGTTGATTCCTGAGGCGATGTACTGGCCCTTCATCTGCAAGCATCGGCACACCCTTTCGAGAGCGGTTCGCGTACTTGGTTCTGTTGGACTGTCGTGAGGAGGAGCCGCCGTTCCTCCGGACTCAGCTTGTTGGACGGTGTGTGCTTTGGTCTGGCCCTTCGATCGTCGCCAACACCCCTGCACCCTCCAGCGCTCGACGGTGCGTGGGCTTGATGCCATCACCCATATGCTGCACTCTGACGTGCACCAGCGGTCACCGCTTCTTCGATGAGGCTAAGAATCACGTCCCGTTCCTCGTGCTGGTGTCGTCGTCCCTGTCCCCCAACAGCGCCTCGAGTTTTTTTGAGCGCGAGGAGGGCCGTGACCTCCGCGAGTGCCTTGTCCTTGCGCAATAGCTCCCCGCTCCAGAGCAACGATCCGCTTCTTCTCTGACAAGTGCTTGCCGGACTTACCCTCGCCGGTGCTCGAGAGAGCCGACGTGTCGCGGCCTTGGTGACCGTATCGCGCCATCCCTCCAACTGGGCTGCATGCAGCCTTCCGGTGCAGGAACGCACCGAGTTCTGGGGCCTGGCGCGATCGTCGCCGCCTCGATGACCACTTGCAGCTTTTCTTGGGCGGTCCATTGGCGTGGGCTCTTGGGCTGATCCTGTGGGTTGTCCTTGGGTGTGCTCATGGCGCCCACCGTATGCGCACGACGCAGCCAGTGCGAGAGGGTGGGCTGCGGAACACCAACCTCCTTCGAGAGAGCGCTTGCTGAGATTTTCTCCGACCCAGCCATGCGCCTCACCATCCGACCTTTGAAGCCATCACTGTATGGCACGAGAGTGTCCTCTCGCCCCCGTGGATAATGTGTGGAAAACGCGTCCCCCATGGGGGACGACTGCGCTTACGCGCAGTCCCTCGGGCTGCCCCCAGTCGATGCTTCGCATCGCCCGGGTCCCGCAGCCCTCGAAGCGGCAACTATCCTGACACGCGGAGGTCAGCATCGAACACATGGTCATCAACCCCAAACGGGCGCTTCCTCTGGTCAACGGTCGTCCAGGCTTCAAAGTGCACCAAGCGATCGAGAATACGTTGTCCGCTTGGATCATCGCTGAAGACGTAAGCCTCTTCTGGAAGCCAAGCTTGATCTCCCAGGCGATTCTGGTTTGACCAGGATGTAACGGACCAGACCGTGCGACTGCCATCGCGTCGAGTAATCTCAACTGAGCTAGGAATCGCGGACTTGCCGCACCGGATGGTCAGCGTACTGTCGGCTGCGGCAAGCGACAGCTCCTGCGGTAGACCGTTTCCAACCACATCGAGTTGAATCGCGCGCAGGAGCCATCCCTGCAGTGAGAGGCCAGCAGGCTCGAGAACATGATCGAGCGGTAGCTGGGGCAACTGGAGCCGCCCCTCCCGCGAGATTCTCCAGCGCGGCGGAGCAGATTCGTTGAGAGTGAACGCCCACTCGAGTTCTGGATCACTTCCCCAGGAGTCAGCCCCGCCACCGGCCCATTCCCGGCTAGCCGTGTACCACCCCCCGTGGCCAGAAACCAAGATTCTGTATTCTCGGCGAACCATTTCGAGCTGAGCATCAGGCTCGAGCCGTACGAGTGCCTTCTCCTCCACGCGCGCACTGTACGAAGGCGGGATGGATGCATTGAGAGCGCTCACCCATTCGACGAACGAGCGAACGCTCTCTTCAGGTAGCTCACCCCCAACAACCAAGGCCGTGAGCAAGTGCAGCGGTAGCACTACTGCTAGTTGCACTGGGTGTGGGAGCACTGCTGCAGAGTTATGTGGTCACCGGTGCACGACGGTGATTGGATGTAGTACTCTCCAGCTCCGCACTGCTTGGTCGACGTGCTACCCGTCCACTCCGGCGCAGGCTCACAGAACCCATCGGTCAAAGTGCACTTCTTGGAACTGGTGTCCGAGAGACGCTTGCAGAAGTCACATGTACGAACTGTGCAATTCGTAGGACAATCCAAGAACCAGCGAAAGCCGCTCAGCGAGTACTCAGGACACGCGTCATGCCCCACAGCCCCCTGGAGGGGCGTCGCAAAAAAAGCGGCCATGCCCAAGACACCACCGCCGAGAAGGCAGGCGAGTAAGGACTTCATGGATCCACTTCCCGCTAGCTCAAGCGACGCTCAAAGCCGGGAAAAGTGTACTGGTGATGCGGCAGAAAATCCAGCCGGGAACCTCCGTGGGTGCACGTCGCGGCATGCTGACCTGGACCCAGATGGCAAGCCATGCTTAACTCCTTTGCTGGCCAAGTCCGGTGGTTCGCGAGACGCAAGCGCCCGACCACCCCGCTCACAGCTTGATCGAGTTCAGGTGGTCGGTGGCGAGCTCGATGGCGACGCGCCGTAGCTCGTGCCGGTCCCGGGTGTAGAGCACCACCCACTTCGCAGCGTCGGGCGCGCTGATCGCGGCGGACAGCATGCCCGTGAACTCGCCGCGCCCGAGCACCCACAGGCTGCCGCCGCCGAGGATGCAGAACGACAAGGGATGCTGGCGCGCGTCCAGGAGCTCGAAGTACGCGCCGTCGGGAGCGCTCTCGCGCAGCTCGAACTGCACGTGACAGCGGCGCGGCACCTCGATCTCGAGTGACTCGTGCCGCTCGTCCTCGATCGCGTGCTGCGTGGGGAGGATGCCATCGCCCTCGATGCTGAGCGTGACCTCGGCGCGCGGCACGTCCGCGAGCGTGAAGCGTCCCTCGGCATCGGTCAGGGCGACCGAAGCACGCATGCCACCGTTGCTCCAGACCGAGCCCGCCGGCGAGACCACGGCACAGCCGGTGCTGACCACGAGCACCTGCACCCCGGCGACCGCACTGCCGTGCGGGTCCACCACGCGACCCGCCACCCTGTCCCACAACCCGCCCTTGGGGAAGCGGAGCTCGACCGCGCGCTCGCCCGCGGCGATCGGCCCATGCTGCATCGACTGCGCGGTCGACGGATGCAGCGCGCGCAGGGTGTACGCGCGATCGAGCAACCCGTCGAGCACGAACTCGCCCTGCGCGCCGGTGCGCACGCAGGTGAAGTAATCGGCGCCGCCGCGCAGCTGATGCTCGATGGTGACCGGACTGCCATCCTCGCTCTGGCCGAGGAAGGCGGGATCGGTGATCCACACCTGTGCATCCCTGAGCGGCTGGCCATCGGTGTCGAGCACGCGGCCGGCAATCGACCTGGCCGCGTCGCCGAGCCGCAGCTCGACGAACTCGGGCCAGATCTCGACGCCGCTCGCATCGCACTCGGGGGTGAAGATCGCCGGCAGCGCGTGCTCGGCCATCGCCACCAGGCGCCGGCGCGACTTGCTCGTGCGCGCGACCGCCACCTCGAACAGACCTTGCGCATCGGCGCGGGTGCCGGCATCGCCGAGCCAGACGAGCGCATCGGCAGCGGCCCGGCCGTCCCTGGTCAAGACCAGACCGGCCACCGTCGTGCGCTCGGTGCCGTCCGTGCTTCCGGGCGCGAGCACGATGCGCAACGTGCGGTCGGAGCATGCCGGCACCGGCACCGAGCCGCGCCCCATCCCCTTCCGCCACGCCTCGATCTGCGCGCCCTCCACCGCCGGTGCGCCGACCAGCTGGAACCGCCCGTCGTCGCCGGTGCGCACCGTCCATTCCTGGCTGAACGATCCATCGAGCACGGTGCGAAACCGACCGCGAAAGCTGAGCGGCATGCGAATGCGCACGCTCGCATCGCGCAGCGGCTGCTCGTGCTGATCGAGCACCACGCCCGCGAGCTCCACCTTGGGCGCGACCACGACGACGTAGTCCTGCCGGAGCGCCGGCGACACCGACCCATCGCAATGCGCGGCAAGCACGGTCGCGTACCGCGGGTCGACGCTCACGATCTCGACCCAGCCGCTCTCGAGCCCCAGCTCGAAGCTGCCATCGCCCGCGCTCACCGCGGTTTCGTCGCCATGGCCGACGCGCACGCCCGGCAGCACGTCGCCGAGCGAATCGAGGACATGACCGCGAATGCGGTCCGGGGCGGCCGGCGGCGCCGCCACGATCGCGGGCGGCAGCGCTCGTGTCACCGGCGCTGGCGCGGCGGCCGGGGCCGCCAGCTCCTCGCGCGCCGGTGCGATCGCCGGCTCCGGCGGCGAGCGCGGCTCCTGCCGCGGTGCGAGCATCGCGCTCGCTCCGTCGCTCGGGGATCGCGCGCCAGGCTCGCCGTCGCGCAGGAGCCACCATGCGGAGGACGACGCCAGCAACAGCGCCGCACCCGCAACACCGATCTTGAGCTTCGTGGTCATGGTGAGCACCTTTGCGGCCGAGGCGGCCAGCGAGCTCGCGCACGGGCTCCGGGCCGCGGTCATGAACGGCAAGCACGCCACCAGCGGATCGTGGCCGTGCTCGCGACGCAAGCGCTCGCGCAGCATCTCGAGGCCGCGCCGCAACCGGCTGCGCACGGTGCCGAGCGGCACGTGCTCGCGCGCGGCGATCGCGCTCGGCGTGAGGTCCTCGAAGAACCGCAGCACGACGGTCGAGCGATAGGGTTCGGCGAGATCGAGCAGGGCGCTGACGATCGTGCGCTGCAGCGCGACCCGCTGCACGATCGCCGCGGTCGATTCGGTCGCCTCGGCGCGCGCCGCGACCCGTTCGCGCCGTGCGCGCCGCGCCATGCTGCGGCGCTCGCGCAGCGCGAACCGCTGCAGCACGCGGCCGAGCCATCCGCGCAAGCTGGTGATGCTGCGCGGCGGCGCGGACAGCGCGGCGACGAACGTGTCCTGCACCAGATCGTCGGCGCAGCCAGGGTCGAGCATCAGCCGCGCGGCGAGCGCACGCAGCGCCGTGGACTCGGCGAGCAGCAGCTCCGGATTGCGGATGACGTTCTGATCCATGGCCACGGAAGAGATCCCGCGGACGCGCGCAAGGCTTCGTCAATCTGCGCAGAATTCTCGCTCGCCCGCGCGCGCCGTGGGGCAGGAAATGCCGCGCGGCTCCTTCACCCACCTGATTGCTCTGGCGGCGCAAGTGCCGGGCGGTCAATGCTCCTGGCGCGGACGGGTCGTGGCATCTGCATCAGCTGGAGCTGCACGTCGGGGCGAGCTCAAGACCTGGAACTGCTCGTGGCCCAGGTCATCACCGACGCGGGGCTTCCTTCTCCAGGGCAAGGGCGCGCGAACGCAGCGCGAGGTGCGCTCGCTACGTTCAGGTCGACGGGCCATGGGCGCCCTCGCGACGCTGATTCTGGGTCACCGCGCCGAGCGGTCGACTGGCCGCCGTGTCCAGCGTCGTGCGTGCCTGCCCGCGAGTCGGAAGGACGGCGTCATGATCCATGGCCCGGAACAGTCCCGCGAGCCGGCGCGAGGGCTCGTGCATCGGCGCAACGACCTCGCTCGCCACGGATCATGACGCATCGTCGCTCATGCACCCAGGATCAGCTGCAGCCCGGGCGTGAACGACACGCCTCGCGACGCGCCGGCATCCACCTCGAGTGCTTGCAGGTAGAGCGACACGCCGAGCAGCGCGCTGTCGCACGGCAGCGCGCCCGGCAAGGCGAGCCCGCCCGCGGGCAGGCCGAGCATCACGCTCGTCATCGGCAGCAGCAAGAGGTGGCCGCCGTACACGGTCGGCAGATCCGCCGGCGCGAGACCGATGAACAGCGCGCACTGCGTCGCCGCACCGAGCGAGTTGCCGAGATCGAGCGTGACGGTCTGGCACAGCACCGGATCACCGCTCGCGGTGAAGGGCGGCACGCCGTTGGTTCCGGGCCAGCCGCTGCCGTAGTTCAGCCACGATGCCGGCGGCCCCGAGTTCCAGCGCGCGATATGGTGGACGTTGACCGAGCCCGCGGTGGCGAAGATGCCGCCCGCCACCAGGTCGATGCGGTAGTCGGCGAGCGCGTACACACCCGCGGTCGAGCCACCGTTGCTGACGCCGTCGCCGAGCGGCGACCAGGCACTGCCGTCCCAGCGAGCGATGTTGTTGGCCGGGTTGCCGCCGGCCATGGTGTAGATGCCGCCAGCGACGAGGTCCTGACCGTACGCGGCGAGCGACAGGACGTAACCGTAGGGCCCGCCGCCGATGCCGCTGCCGAGCGCCGACCACGCGCTGCCGTCCCACTGCGCCACGTCGTGCGCGCTCACGCCGCCGGCAAACGAGAACAAGCCGCCGGCGATCAGATTGCCACCGTAAGTGGTGAGCGCATAGACGATGTTGTCGATGCCAGTGCCGAGCGCCGACCACGCGGCACCATTCCACCTGGCGATGTGGCTGGCATTGACGCCGCCGGCGCTGGTGAAGAACCCGCCGGCAATCAGATCGGCGCCGTACGTTCCCAGCGCCATCACCTGTCCCTGGCTGCCACCCGTGCCGCTGCCGAGCGGCGCCCATGCGTGTCCGTCCCAGCTGGCGATGTGGTTGGCCGGGATGTTGGCGTTGGTGAAGTAACCGCCGGCGATGAGCTTGCGGTCGTAGACCGTCAATGCCATCACGCCGCTATCGGTACCACCCTCGAGGTCGGTCCAGGTGGTTCCATCCCACGCCGCAATGAAGTTCACGTTCACCGCACCGGCATTGACGAAGAAGCCGCCGGCGATGAGCTGGCCGTTGTAGACCGTGAGCGACCAGACGTCGCCATCCAGGCCGCTGCCGAGCGCGGCCCACTTGGTGCCGTTCCAGCGGGCGATGTGACTCGCCGCCACGCCGCCAGCGGTGGTGAACTTGCCGCCAGCGATCAGGTCGCCGTTGTAGACCGTCGCGGCGTAAACCCAGTCGTTCATCCCGCCGCCGATGCCCGACCAGGTCTGCGCGCGCGCAGCTGGCAGCGTGACCAGAGAGAAGATCGTGGCCAATGACGCGAGCACGCACCGTGGCAATGAATGTGATCTCATGGGGGGTCTTGCCTGACTGCGGGTTGAGGGAATGACAAACGAGACGAGGCGTTCCCGCATGCAAAGCCCGGACCTGCCGCGACGTGCGCGGCGCCGCCGATTGGCGTGCGCGCGGGCGCGTCAGGCGCCGCACCCACCGATTGGTTTCGCGCGCCCCGCGGCGCGCGGCGGAGCTTGACCAGGGTCAGCTCGGCGGAACAGGCCTGCTCGCCGAACTGCCCGCTTGACCAACACGACGAGTGTCGGTATCATACCTACAATTGTCGGCAAGCGAGGTACGCCATGGCCAAGCAGAGACCGCTCTCGGCAGCACAGCTCAAGATCATGGACGTGGTCTGGGACCGCGGCGAGGTGAGCGTCGCCGAGGTCTGGGCCGCGCTCGGTGGCGAGCGATCGCTCACGCGCAACACGGTGCAAACGACGATGACGCGGCTCGAGGACAAGGGCTGGCTCACGCATCGCAGCGTCGGCCAGAGCTTCCTGTTCCGCGCGGCGCATCCGCGGGCCGACACGCTCAAGACCCTGGTGACGCGCCTGGTGGACACGGCGTTTCGCGGCTCGGCGGAGGGGCTGGTGATGGCACTGGTCGATGGTCGCGGCCTGAGCGCGGACGAGCGCCGCCGGATCGTGGCGCTGATCAACGCCGCCGAGGCGAAGAAGGGCAGGCGCGCATGAGCGACACCGCGTTCGTCACCAGCGTGCTCGCGCAGACCACAGCGATCGTGATCGTCGCCTGGTGCGCCGCGCGCCTGGTCGCGCCGCGCCATCCGGCACTGCGCCACGCCATCTGGCTGAGCGCGCTCGCGTGCGTGATCGCGAGCCCGCTCTTGAGCCGTGCCGCGCCGCGCGCGGGACTGTCGGTCGTGGCGGCGCGAGCGCCGGCGCCGCCCGCCTGGCCCGCGTTCTCGCTCGGTGACCTGCCGGTCGCGGCAGCACCGAGCCCACCCCGGCCGGCGCCGAGCGCGCCGATCGCCTGGCGCTCATGGTTGCTTCCCGCGTGGCTCGCGGGCGCGGTGCTGCAGCTCGTGCGCCTGGCGTGGGGCATGCTTCGCGTGCACTCGATTCGCCGGCGCGCCGTCGCGATCGCCGATGGCATCGCAACGTCGCCCGACATCGTCAGCCCGATCGCGCTCGGCGTCTGGCACCCGATCGTGGTGCTGCCCGACGGTCTGCTCGCGCGCCTCGACGAACCGGCGCTCTTTGACGTGCTTGCACACGAGCGCGCTCACATCGCGCGGCGCGACGCTGCGGTGGGCGTCGTGCAGCGGCTGACCGCCGCAGCGTACTGGTTCCACCCGCTCGTGCACTTGCTCAACCGGGAGCTGTCGCGCGCGCGCGAGGAACTGTGCGACAACCACGTGCTCGCGACGCGCGCGCGCGTCGACTACGCGCGCACGCTGCTTGCGAGCGTTCCGGAACGGAGTCCGCGGGCGAGCATGCCAGCGCCCGCTCTGTGGTGGCCGCGGTTGCCGCTGGCCGACCGGATCGCTGGCTTGCTCGACGAGAGGAGAGTGCTCATGACACGCTTGCCACGCTGGCCTCTGACGCTGGTCGTGCTCGGCACGCTCTGCGCTTTGGCGGCCATGGCAGCCACCCGCCCGGCGGCGCCGCCGCAGGCGATCGATGTCTCGGGCGAGTGGCGCGGCGCGCCATGGGGCAAGCTCGTGGTGCGCGGCGATGTCGCCACCTACGAGCATGGCGCGTGGCGGTTCGCGCTCACCGGCCGGCGCAGCTTCAGCGGCTTCTGGAAGGAGTCCGACGGCTACGGCGGCACGTTGCGCTTCACGCTGGCGCCGGGCGGCGAGCAGATCACGGGCAGCTACGAGGTCGATGCGAACGCCGACCACGCCGCCGCCAGCCGCGCTGGCTTCACGCTGACGCTCGCCGCGCGGCTCACGCCCGCGAGCGAAGAGCCGGCCATCGTCACGCGCACGCAGGTGCCAAACCCCGGAGTACGCCGCCGCGCAGGCCAAGGTGCTCGCGGCGCAGAAGATGCTGCAGGCGTACGTGGCGAAGGGCTACACGCAGCAGCATCCGCTGCTGCAGCGGGCGCAGCACGAGCTCGACCTCGCCATGCAGCAGCTGGCGACGTTCGACAAGTTCCTGGTGAGCGAGTGGCGCACGGAAGTGCACCGCGTCGAGCCGCGCTTCCCGGACAATGCCGCCGAGATGCGCCCATGGCTGCTGGAAGTGCTCGGCACGACCTCCCTCGAGCAGGGCGACCTGGATCGCGCGCTCACGCTGCTGCGCCAGGCCCTGGCGGCGACCAGCAGGCCGCGCGGCGATGCACAAGCGCTGCGCATCCAGACCGAGATCGGCGCGGTGCTGCAGCGCCAGGGCCGAATCGAGGAAGCGATCGCGCTGTTCGAGCAGGCGCTTGCGCAGCAAGCGCGCGTGCTGGGCGAGCAGCACCCCGACCTGCTGCTGACCTCGGTGCAGCTCGCCGAGGCGCGCGCTGCAGCGGGCGACCTCGCGCCCGCGGCCGAGCTCTTGCGCACGACGCTCGAGAAGTCGATCGCGGCGCTGGGCGAGCAGTGCCCGACGTCGCAACGCTGCCTCACCGACCTGGTGCAGGTGCTGAAGGCGCTGGGCCGGACGGACGAGGCGAACGCGCTCGCGCGGCGGATCAAGCGACCCATCTGAGCGCCCGCACGGACTCAGTCCTGCGCGCGCCGCCGGTTGTCGGCATCGTTGCCGTTGCCTGCAGCGAGCGCACGCAGGCGGGCGAGCTCCGCATGCAGGAGCAGGAGCCACTCGTTCTCGCGCTGCCGGCGGGAACGTTGCTCCGGTCGAATTCGAGCCCGCTGCCGCTGCTTCCTCGGGTCGGCCATCGTTGCACCTCGCTGCATCGGGAGGACGGTGATGATCACCGCCAGCGCGCGCTCGTGCCAGCGGCTGCCGATCCGCAGCACCTCGCGTGTGGTCGCGTGCCAGCTCGAACCTGTGCTCGCGCGTGCCACAACTCGCTCGTTGTGGCAGCGATTCCCCGCAATCAGCGCCAGTACCACCGAGTCGTGGCTGGTTTTCGCACCACAGCGTGCAAGCAGATCGGCCCCATCGCCGTCCTCGCGCCGATCAGATATCCTGCTTCTCCGCAACACGACCAACGACACGAGCGCGCGCCGCCTCGCGGCGCGCCAACCCGAGGACCACGTCATGAAGATCAAGATTCGTCTGCACGAGCTGATTCCCGACGCGTTCAGCCGCGGCGCGATCGTTCACATCGTCGAGAAGACCGGCATCGATCGCCACCGGATCGGCCAGTACCTGCACAACAAGCGCGACACCATGAGCCTGGATGACGTGGCGCAGTTCTGCGAGTACTTGATCAAGTACGTGGGGATCAATCCGCGCAAGCTGCCCGGCGCGCTGTTCGGTCGCGCCTCGGCGAGCTTGCTCGAGCTGATCGCCTCGCACCCGTACCTCGAGATCGTGATTGGCGAACGGCGCGATGTGGCGGGCACCGAGCACCTGTGGGTCTCGTCCGACGACATTTCCCTCAACCGCGTGCTGCTCGAAGCGGTCACCGGCGCCGCGGCGAGCGCTTGCGGGCGCAAGCGCCCGGAGATCAAGCCGGTCACGGTGCGCTCGCCAACGCTCGCGCCGCTCGGCGTCGTGCAAGCCGAGGCGCAGCGCACCTACGACGAGTTCGAGCAGCGCGAGACGGCCAAAGCGCTGGTGTGCATCGGCAGTCAGAAGATCAACCCGCTGTCGGAGGTCGTGTGGGCGCGCGTGTTGGGCGCGCAACCGTTCGTGGCCGGCAACGAGGGTGCGCTCGGGCGGCGCGTGCCGGTGTTCTTCTGGTATCGCGACGGTGATCCGAAGCCGCCATCGTGCGCCGGTGGATCCTCGCTCGCGGACGTGCCGCACGGCGTGCCCGGCATCCACTACGAGGATCACCACGGCGCCTGGCAATGCTGTCCGTGCACTCTGGCCGAGGACGCGGCGCTGGTCCTGTACGCACACCGTCCGTCCCATCGCCGGCCGCGACTGATGATGGTGCTGGCCGGGTTCTCCGGGCGCGCGACCCGGGCGCTCTCGAAGTACGTGGCCAAGCTCGACGAGCAGCCGCTCGCTCGCCAGTTCGCCGAGCCATGCTTCGAGCAGCGCGGCCTGGTCATCGGCATGTACGTGGTGCGGTTCCGATTCGCCGCGCGCTCGCCCGAGGATCCCACCACCAGCGACAAGGCCGAGGTCATCGACACCGAGATCATCGCCATCAGCAGCCAGGCGATCGAGAAGCGGCTGCGCGCACCCGCGCCGGCGCCGCGAAGGCCGGCGGCCGCCGCCGGTGCTGCGCCGGCCCGTTAGATTAGGCATCTGCCAACGCGGCGCTCGATCGTCCGTACCAGGGCGCATGACTCTCGTGCAGCAGCCGCTGGTTGCCATGGCGCTGGTCACGTGGCTCTTTGGCGCGGCGCTCGCTCGCGCGCAGCAGCCCATCGCCGCCACCTACACGATTCGCCGCACGGGCGAGCTGCCCGAGCTGGAGCTGTCGCTCGGGGTGACCGGCGACGCCGACGGCGAATCGCAGTTCTCGGTGCCACCGGAATGGGGCGGCGTGGTGCACATCGCCGATCACTTGCACGAGCTTAGCTTCGCGACGCAGGATGGCCAGGCGCTCGCGGCAGTGCACGCGAACGAGCTCGGCTGGACGGTGCGGCACGCGCCTGGCGCGCCGCTGATCGCGCGCTGGAAGCTCCGCAACGCGGCGGACCCGCGCACCCGGCGCGGCAACGACTACCGGCCGCGCGTCAGCGCCGACTTCTGCTGCGTGCTCGGCAGCATCGGCTTGCTCAGGCCCGACCGGCTCGCTGGCGAGCAGCCGCAGTGCTTTCGCCTCGTGTTCGAGGGATTCGATCGACCCGGCTGGCAGCTCGCGCACTCGTTCGGCACCGCGGCCGACACCACCGTGACGCTGCCGCTCGACACGTTCCTGCACTCGCTGTTCGTGGCCGGCGCGATGCGCATCGCCGAGCGGTCGGTGCACGATCGCCGCGTCGTGTTCGCCATGCACACCGGACCGATCGGCATCAGCGACGCCGAGTTCGCCGACACCGGCGTGCGCATCATCGCCGCGGAGCGGGAGTTCTTCCACGACTGGGAACAGCCTTGCTATCTCGTGGCCGCGATCGACGACGGCGAGCAGGAGAACGGCAGCCTGTCGCTCGGCGGCACGGCGTTGACCGGCTCGTTCGCGATGTTCTTGCCGAGCAAGATCGACGTCGCGCGCGGCGGCGACACCTGGAACCGCGTGTTCGCGGTGCTCGCACACGAGTACTTCCACCACTGGAACGGTCCGGGCACGTCCGAGGAGAGCCCGCCCGGAACCTCCTACTGGTTCTCGGAAGGCTTCACCGAGTTCTTCACGCGGCGACTGCTGCTGCGTGCCGGACTGTGGGACGCGCGCCAGTACCTGCGCAGCTTGAACGAGTCGATCGCCGGCTACTTCGAGCTGCCAGTGCGCCATGCTCCCAACGCGAGCATCCCGCCCGGGTTCTGGAGCAATCGCGACCTGGGCATGCTGCCGTACCGGCGCGGCGACCTGGTCGCGTTGCTGCTGGATCACGCGATCCGCAAGACCAGCGACGGCGCCGAGTCGCTCGACGACCTGATGCGCGAGGTGGTCCTGCGCCATCGCCGCGGCGAGCGCGCCGCCACCGCGGACCTGTTGCAGGTCGCGGCCGACTTCACCTCGCCCGAGCTCGCCGAACAGCTGCGCGCCATCGTCATCGATGGCAAGGACATCGTCATCGACCCAGAGACCTTCGCCGGGATCGCGCGCCTCGTCACCCGGCGAGTGGCGGGCAGCGGCGCGAGCCCGCGCGACGTGCCGGCGTTCGAGCTGCTGGAGGGGATCGGCGCCGAGGACGCGCGCGCCCGCTTCTGACGCGCTTCAAAGGTTGAGGCGCGGGTTGTCACCGGCAGCCATCCGGGCTAGGATCCGGATCCACAGCTGCGAGGCTCCCGTGCACGGCCCACCCATCCCATGACCAAGCCGCAGAGCCGATCGATGGTGGGCATCCGGGCGCTGGCGGCAGGAGTCGCCGGCATCCTGGTCTTCGTCCTGGCAATCCAGCTGCTGAAGAAGGGCGCCGGCGGCCTGGGCGTCCTGCACTCGTGGCTGCATGTCGAGGGGATTCTCGACACGCTCGGCTTCGGCTGGATCATGGCGTACGTCATGATGAGCGGCTCGCCGGTCGCCGCCATGGCGCTGACCCTGTACGAGGGTGGCGTGCTCGAGCCCATACCCACGTTCGCCATGATCACCGGCTCGCGCCTCGGGGCCTCGTTCTTCGTGCTGCTGATCGGCTTCGTCTACCACCTGCGCGGGCGGCAACGGTCGAACAGCATCGCCATCGGCGTCGTCAGCCTGCTCGTGACCACCGCGATCTACCTGCCGGCGCTGGCGCTCGGCTACGTGCTCCTTCGCCGAGGCTGGCTGGACGGCATCCAGCTCGGCGCCGGCGCGCGCTTGGGCGGCATCATCGGCGCCACCTACGACCCGATCGTGGCCGCGCTCGCCGGCGTGCTCGACACGCCGGTGCTGTTCCTCGTCGGCGCCGGCACACTGCTGCTCGCGTTCAAGATCCTCGATCGGGCGCTGCCCGAGATCGATCCGGAGCGATCGAGCTTCCATCGCATCGCCGAGTTCGTCTACCGTCCCGAGATCATGTTCCTGCTCGGCCTCGGCATGACCTGCATCACGCTGTCGGTCTCGGTGTCGCTCACGGTGCTGGTGCCGCTGGCGGCCAGGGGTCTCGTTCGGCGCGAGAACGTGATCCCCTACATCATGGGTGCCAACATCACGACGTTCGTGGACACGATGTTCGCCGCGCTGCTGCTGCACACACCGGCGGGCGCGACGCAGTCGCCGTTCACGATCGTGTTCGCTCAGGTCGCGAGCGTCAGCCTTTGCTCGCTGGTGGTGCTGGCGTTCTTCTATCGTCGCTTTCAGGCCGCGATCAACCAGCTGATGAACCTGATCCTGCGGGATCGCCGGACACTGACGTGGTTCGTGGTCGTCATCATGATCGTCCCGCTGGCCCTGTTGTTCACGCATGACCATGCGCGTCTGGTCGCAATCGATGAGCTGGGCACATCGGCGCAGACGCTGGCGATGGCCAGGCTGCTGTGCGCGCACCCTGCGCTCGACGTGACGCTGCTGGCGTCGGCGCCGTCCGCGGCGATCGCCGAGCGGCTCCTGGTCAGAGCGGTGATTCCGATTCGCGCTGGCTCGGCCGCGGCACCTCTTGCAGCTGGCGGCCATCGGCACGGCCGACGATGCGGTGCGCCAGACCTGCCACCGCTGGTGCTCGATCTCCTGGATCATCGCTCCTGCGGGGCGCCGCGGCTCAACCTGGATGCTGCATGGCTCGCGCGTCGCGAACGTCGTGCGCCACGCACCTTGCTCGGTGCTGATCCCGCGCGGCGCTGCGTCCAGCATCCAGCACATCCTGGTCGGCGTGTCGGCCGCGCTGCACAGGCGAGATCGGGCCAGTGGCCCGGTGGCGCACCTCGCTCGCGGACTCGCCGCCGCCGTGACCGCCTTGCACGTGATCTCGCAGCTGCCGCTGGTCACCGACGCCGAGAGCTTCGGACCGCAGTCCCTGGAGCGCTTTCTCGCCGCCGAGACGATCGAGGCCACGACGCTGCGGCGTGCCCTGCAGATCTTCCAGCAGACGGGGTCGCCGGATGCGCTTGCGGTTCGCGACGGGCTCGTGCAGCGCGAGATCGCGGCCATCACCGCGGGCCGATACGACTTGCTCGTGGTGGGTGCTCACGTCGCGGAGGGGCGCGAATTCCGCATGCTCGACGACATCACCGATCATGTCGTGCGTGAGGCGCCGGTCTCGACCCTGGTGGTGCGAACCGCACCTGACTGGAACGATTTCTGACGCCGGTCCCGTCGACCAGCGCGCAGAAAGTCGGCACGCTCGAGCGAGGCGGAGATTAACCTGGCTCGCTCACGATCGCGGCATGCGCAGCGGTCGCGGTGAGCCCCCCTGGTACGAGCATCATGTCCGCAAGACCATGGCCTCGGCGCGGATCGCGCGCCACGTTCTGCCTGCTGATGCTGCTGGCGTCGGTGAGCGTGCACGCCCAGGGCCTCGCGATCCGCAACTACTACGACATCACCGATGGCCTGCCCAACAGTCGCGTCGTCTGCCTGCTGCTCGACCATCGCGGGTTCCTGTGGATCGGCACGTGGGAGGGTGTGGAGCCGCTTCGATGGCAGCACCGAGTTCCAGGAACTACGGCGCCGGCGCGCACGGGCTGACCAACCCGGTGGTGAACAGCATCGCCGAGGCGCCCGACGGCACGTTGTGGGTGGCCACCAACGGCGGCGGGGTCGCGCGCGCATGTCGAACCGGCCCGGACGACGAGCGCGACGACGCCGCCGCTTCCGGCCTGGCTGCTGACGCGCTGGAGCGACTACGATCCGCCGCAAGGCGTCGTGATCAGCATCGTCTCGACCTGGCCGGACACCTGGGTGCGCGACCACGGCCTGGCCGTGCGCCGCACCCGGCGCCGACCAGCCGGAGTTCGCCGTGGTGCTGCCAACGCGCGCGGCAGCGTGGTCGCAGGCGACCGTCGACCAGGAGGGCGCGTTGTGGTGCGGCATGCTGGACGGAGTCGCACGCATCCAGAACGGTGTGGTCGACGAGTTCGCCAACCCGCCCGCGCCGTTGCCGAGCTCGGTCTGGTCGCGGCGCTGCTCTCTGGCCTGGACTCGCCAATCGTCGCGTTCGAGCACGGCCTGTTCGAGCGCGACGTCGCCGCGCGCACCTGGCGCTCGCTCGACATCGAGCTGCCGCCGGCCGCGTCGATCCGCGGTTTGCTGCGCGAGGCCCATCCGGCGATCTCTGGATCGCCACCAACAAGGGCTGGTGCGCCGGCGCGGCGGCACAGTCGATCTACACCACCGCGCAGCGGCTCAGCGACAACGCCATCAGCGCGCTGTGCGAGGATCGCGATCACAACATCTGGATCGGCACCTGGTCAGCAGGCCTGGTGCAAGCTGTCGGGCGATGCCCTGGTCAGCTTCACGACGCGGGACGGCATGCCCGAGCGCGTGGTCACGCACCTGGCCGAGTCGCGGAGCGGTTCGATCGTGGCATGCACGTTCCATGGGCGGGCGGAGGTAAGCGCGACGACCGCGTGCGCGTGGTGCTTCCGAAGCCTGCTCGAGCCGCCGTTCGCGCGGCTCGAGATGTCGCTCGCGCAGGATCGGCGCGGCGACTGGTGGCTCGGCACGAGCCGCGGCGTGTATCGGTTCCAGGGCCCCGAGCTGCAGCTCGAGCGCGGTGAGCTCATGGGACCCGAGCAAGGCATCGCGCGAGCCGCCGTCTACGGCCGAATCTACGAGATCCTGACGGCGTGATCTGGTGAGCACGGTCGAGCCCCGGCTCTACTGGTACGACCCGCGCGCCAGCGAGCACGTGCGCTTCGAGCACCGCGAGGTGATGCTGGAACCGAAGCCGCGGCGGTGCGCACCTACCTGCGCGACCCATCGGGCACGCTGTGGTTGGCCCCCCGATCCGCGGCCTGCTGCGGCTGCGCGGTGATGCCCTGGCTCGCGTCGCGCTCGACGGCTTCGCCGCCGACGAGCAGATCCGCCGCTCGCCAGGATCGATCACCTGCGCGGCCGGCTGTGGCTCGGCCCTGCCATCGCGGCGTGGCCTGCTGCCAGGACTACCGGAGCGATCGGCCTGCGTTCCAGACCTACTCCACGCGCACCGGCCTGAGCAGCGATGCCTGCTGGGAGATCGCCGAGGACCGCCTCGGCCGCATGGCTCGCGCCACGTCGCGCGGCGTGGAACTGCCCGATCCCGAGAGCGGCGAGGTGCATCACTATTCCTCCGCCGACGGCCTGGCCGGCGACATCGTCAACGATTGCTTGAGCGATCGCGATGGCAATCTGTAGTTCGGCACGCCGGTATTGCCGTGGCTCACGCCGCACCCGGTCGATCCGCCGGTGGCACCGCCGCCGATCTACATCACGCGCATCCAGCTGGCCGGCGAGGACTCCTGCACTGCCCGAGACCGGCACCGCAGAGCCCGCCGCCGTGACCTTGCCGTCGCACCCCGCAACAGCGTCGCCATCCAGTTCGCGGGCGTGAGCTTCCGCGGCGAGCACCAGCTCTACTATCAGTACTGGCCTGCGAGCGTCGATGCCGCCTGGTCGCCGCGCACCACGCAGCGCTCGGTGCACTGCGCCTGGCGCCCGGCGACTACGCGTTCGAGTGTGCGCGCGGTGCACGCCTCGGGCGTGAGCAGCCCCGCAGCGGCGGCGTTCGCTTCCGGCATCCTGCCGCCGATCACCGCGCTGGTGGTCTCGGTGGCGGCGGCTGCGACCGCGCTTGCGGGCCTGGGCGTGGCGCGGGGTCGCCTGCGCGTGCAGCGCATCGTCGCGCTCGAGAGCATCCGGCGGCAGATCGCCACCGACATCCACGACGATCTCGGCTCCGACCGCGCAGATCGCGATCCTGGCCGAGGTGGTGAAGCGCGACACGACGCCGGCCACGCGCACCTACCTCGAGCAGGTGGCGCAGTCGCGCGCAGCATGCGCGAATCGATGAGCGACATCAGTTCGTCGGTCGATCCGCGGCGATCGCTTCGCGGATCTCGTGCAGCGCATGCGGCAGGTGGCCTTCAACCTGTTCGAGAGCGAGGGTGTGCGCGTCGACTTCACGTGCCGCGCGACGAGAGCTTCGACCGCACCGGCTTGCCGCCCGATCGCCGCCGCCACCTGTTCCTGATCTTCAAGGAAGCGCTGGCAAATGCCGCGCGCCACGCGCATGCCGGCCACGTGACGATCGAGCTCGCGCTCGACCGCACCACCCTGCGGCTGTGCGTGCACGACGACGGCTGCGGCTTCGACGCCGACGCGGTGCCGCAAGGTCACGGCATGCAGAACCTGCGCAGCGCGGCAGCACTGGGCGGGCGCCTCCAGATCCACTCCACCGGCGCCGGCACGACCGTGGAGCTCAGCATGCCGCTGTGAGCGCCCACATCTTCATGCAGTTGTGCGCTGCGCCGCCGACGCTACCGTAGATGAATTCCAGAGAGCGAGGCATCATGGCTGCCGTCCCGATCAAGGTCGCGATCGTCGAAGATCAGCCGCAAACGCGCGAGGGCCTCGCGATCCTGATCGGCAGCACGCCCGGATTCCAGACCGTGGGCGTTCGCGTCGATGGAGGACGTCGGCAGCACGTCGCCCAGGACCAGCCCGCGGTGGTGCTGTGCGACATCGAGCTGCCGGGCATGTCGGGCATCGACGGCGTGCGCGAGCTGATCGCGCGCTGCCCGAACGTGCAGATCCTGATGCTCACGGTGTTCGCCGACAACGATCACGTGTTCGAGGCGATCTGCGCCGGGGCCAGCGGCTACCTGCTCAAGGACACGCCGCCGGCGCGGCTGCTCGAGGCGATTGCCGAGCTGCACTCGGGCGGCGCGCCGATGTCGCCGGAGATCGCGCGCAAGGTGGTGGCGATGTTCGCGCGCGTCGCACCGCCGAGCCAGGCCACCCACCAGCTCTCCGCGCGCGAGCTCGAGATCCTGAAGCTGCTCGCCGAGGGCCACAGCTACAAGACCGCAGCGAGCGAGCTGCACTTGAGCCTCGACACGATCCGCTTCCACATCCGCCACATCTATGAGAAGCTGCACGTGCATTCCAAGTCGGAGGCCGTGATCCTCGCGCTGCGCCAGGGCATCGTGCGCTGAGCAGCGCCTGCGCGGTGGTGGAGTGATCGATGCTCTTGCTGATCGTTGCGCTGTGCTGCGGGCCGCTCGCCGTGCAGGGGGCGACCACGCTCGCGGACACGTTCGAGAATGCGGTGAAGCGCGTCAACGAAGAGCACGCGCGCAAGCCCGGCACGACCAAGGAGGCGGATCTCGGCAAGCGCGTGCCCAAGGAGGCGCGGCAAGCACTCGAGCGGCTGCTCAAGCTCAAGCCGGCGCCGGATCTCGAGCAGCCGCTGTGGCGCTGCGCCGAGGCGGCGCTCGACCTCGATCTGGGCGATGACTTCGCGCACCTGCGCGCGCAGCTCGCCCTGGTGTCCGCCGGCGCCGCCAAGCGCCTCGGCATCGTCGTGTCGCGTCCGCGGTTCCTCCTGCGCGGCACCGACGGCGTCACCGAGGCATGGCTCGCGCACTTCGCCGACGTGCTCGACGCGGTGCTCGACGCGTACGACGACGTGTTCGGGTTCGCCGAGTGGAGCAAGGTGCCGGGCAAGAAGCTGCGCGTGCGCGCCCACCTGGTCGCCGAGATCACGGCACCGCCGCACTTCGCGCCCGAGCTGCCGTACCACTCGGAGGTCGACTTCCCGGTGGCGGACACGAGCACGTTCGCGTCGCCCACCAAGGATGGCAAGTTCTTGTTGTATGGCCTGTGCCACGAGCTCGGCCACGTGATCGCCATGTGGGGCGATGCCAAGCACCAGGAAGACCACCATTCCTGGGCGCACTACACCGGTGTGGCCATCGTCGAGCAGGTCATCAAGCGCGCCGACCCGCGCGTCGATCGCACCCAGGTCGGCGACGCACAGTGGCGCTCGCTCGACCTGGAGCGCAAGCGGCTCGAGCCACACGCGGTCGCACTCGACGATGCCGACGGCGTGCTCACCCTGCTGATCCGGCTGCATGACCGCATCGGCGGCCGCGCGATCGGCGCCGCGCTGAACGCGCTCGACCAGCAGGACAAGCGCTTGCGCGTGAACCGCGTGCGCTACTACACGTTCACGCAGCTCAAGGTCGCGCTGCTCGACGGCGCCAAGGACGCCGCCACGCGCAAGGCGATCGCCGGGATCTTCGGCTCCGCGTGAACCGCGCGTACCACATCTTCATGCAGCTTTGCGGCTGCCGCGCGAGCGCGCACAATGGCGGCGGTTCGGAGGTTTCTCGTGCTGGTGGAGGAAGCCATGCATGCATCGGCCGTGATCGGGGTTCTCGGCACCGTGATCGCGCTGCCGTTCCTGGCGGCGCAAGAACCGCCCGTGCTCAAGCGCACGGCGCTGGTGAGCCTCGAGGCGAGGATCGAGATCAAGGCGCCGCGCGAACGCGTGTGGGACGCGCTCACGAGCGCCAGCGGCTTCTGCGCGCTGACCGGGTTCAAGACCACCGAGGGAGCCAGGCGCCTCGCCAAGGTGGGCGATGCCGCCGCCGCGTCGATCTGGGACGACCACGGGATGCTGGTCGCCACGCTGGCGACGGCGAACCAGGAGCTGCGCGTGACGTTCGAGCCCGACCACGCCCGCTACCTGTGTCACAAGCGCATCACGCTCGACGCCGCGGGCGCCGGCACGCGCGTGACCGTGCTCGATCGCTACAGCGACGACCAGCTCGACTCCGTGGACCAGACGGCGAAGCAGGTGGCTGGCGAGATGCCGAAGACCATGGCCGCCTTCCGCGCGCTGTTCGAGAAGCAGTGAGCGTGGCGCGCGAGCAGACACCGTTGCTGCTCGCGCGCGCCAGCCGCGCGAGTGAACCCTACTTGATGTCGACGAGCTCGATCCGATCACCGGTCTGCAGATCGACCTCGAGCACGAGGCCGATGCCGGGCGCATAGTACTTGCGGCTGAGCACGTCAGGCTCGAGCGGCGTCGATTCCTCGGTCACGAGGCAGTGCGCGAACGTGCCGTAGGACACCGTCACGGTCTCGTCGAGCGACGCGATCTCGGCGATGTCCTCGGCCTCGTTGACCAGGAACTCCTGGCGGTACACCTGGTCCAGCGCGGGCGCCGCCAGCATCTGGATGCCGGGCTTGGCTCCGGACCTGCCGCTGCGCCACGATCCTTCCAGGTTGTCGAGGAAGCCATCGACGTAGTTCTTCGACACCTCGCCGAAGTACCACACGTCCTGGTTCTGGTGCTGGGCGTAGTAGTCGAGCGTATCCTCGGTCAGCTCGTCATCGATGGTGACGACGTCGCTCACCACGCGGCACGTGACGCCGTCGATGACCGCCGTCTGGTCGAGCGCGGTCAGCTCGGAGCGCTCGACGTGGCCTGCCTTCTGACCCTCGTAGACGAGCTTGCGCCCCGGGACCAGAGGGAAGTACGGGTTGTCGACGTGCGCCGAGAACTCGGCCGGGTCGATCCTGGGATCATAGCGTCCCGGGCCGAGATCCTCGCACACGTCGAGGCGTGCGAGATACTGCTCCTGCGCCAGCGCGAGGTCATCTTGCAATTCGGCCAGGATCACCTGCAGGTACTGGGGCAGAGGACAGCCAGGGTCGTTCACGCAGATCGCCACCTTGAGCCACGCGTCCTGCCACGCCGCGTGCCGCGCGGCTTCGCGAATCACCTGCGCGGTCGCCTCGCAGGGCGTCGGACCTTGAGCAGCCGCGGGCGCGCCGGTCAGGATCGCGAACACGACCGCACCGGCGATGGCGACGATGCCTTTGCTGAACGAATGAACTGCTCTCATGATGCGCTCCTCTGGTTCTCTGGTTGCTTCGCGGAACACTGCGAGCCGAGGTTAGCGCCGTGGTCCTTAACGCCGCCTGAAGCCCCCTGTTGCATTTCCGGCGGCGGCGATAGAGTGTCTGCCAGAGCCAACCGAGCGACGTTCATCTGCCATTAACGTTCGGGCGCTAGCCTCGCGCACGGCTGTCTTCGGTGACGATGGAGGCACGGATGTCCAGGTTGCTGATCGTCGAGGACGAGGACCGGCTGGCTCGCTCCATCACCGTCGGCCTGCAGGACGAGGGCTACGTGGTCGATCGCGCGAAGGACGGCGAGGAAGCGCTGTGGTTCACGGCGCCGCGCCACCACGACGCCATCATCCTCGACCTTCGCCTGCCCAGGCTCGGCGGACTGGAAGTGTGCCGGCGCGTGCGCGCCAGCGGCGCCCGCACGCCGATCCTGATGCTGACCGCGTGCGACCGCATCGACGATGTCGTGATCGGGCTCGACCAGGGCGCAGACGACTACCTGACCAAGCCGTTCGAGTTCGCCGAGCTGCTGGCGCGGCTGCGTGCGCTGTTGCGGCGCGGGCTGCCGGGTGCATCCGCGCGGCTCACGCTCGCCGATCTGGTGCTCGACACGGCAGCGCACAAGGTGTGGCGCAACGACCAGGAGGTGGCTCTCAGCCGGCTCGAGTTCCGCGTGCTCGAGTTCTTGCTGCTGCATGCCGGCTGCGTGCAGAGCAAGGCACGCATCGTTGCCGCGGTGTGGGACGACGAGATCGGTCCCGAGTCGAACGTGCTCGAGGTGGTCATCTCGAACCTGCGCCGCAAGCTCGATCGCGCCGCGTCGCAGCCGCTGCTGCACACGCGCCGCGGCGCCGGCTACATCATGAGCGCGGACCGGCGATGAGACCGCTGTCGATCCGCGTGAGCTTGATCGCCTGGTTCGTTGGCTCGACCATGCTGTTGCTCGTGAGCTTCTCGGTCACGCTCTACCTGAGCATCGACCACGCGCTTCGCGCCAGCCTCGACGCTCAATTGCAGGCGCAAGCGCAGACGCTGGCGGCGCTGTGCGACTGGGACGACGAGACCAGCGCGGTGGAATTCGACCTGTCGCCAGAGCTGGCCGCCGAATTCCGCGCGCGCGTGTCGGGGTGCGGCCTCGACGTGCGCACGTGGCCGGCGCAGGGCCTGCTGTGCCAGCTGGGGCAGCCGCTGCCGCCCGTCACCGCCTCCACGCCCGATGGCGCGCTGCCGCCCTCGACCAGGCTCATGAGCTTCAGCGATTCCGAACCGCGCCGGCTGTGTGCGGTGCTCGCCACCATCCCGGCGGTTGCGGAATCGGCGACCGAGCCCGCGGCGCCGGCTTTCTCGGTCCTGGTGCGCGTGACGCAGAGCTTGCGCCCGCTGCAGCTGCAGATGCAGCGCGTCTCGTGGCTGATCCTGATGCTGGTCGCTGGCGCGCTCGTCGTCGTGCTCGCATTCGGCTGGTTCCTGTCGCGCCGCGTGGTGCGCCCGCTCGACCGCCTCGGCAAGGCGGCGGCCGCGGTCAGTCCAGGCGGCGATGCGCGCATGCCGCGCCATGGCAGCGGCGACGAGGTGGACCAGCTCGCCGACATCCTCGACGCGACGTTCGCCTCGCTCAAGGAATCGCTCGCGCGCCAGGCGCGGTTCACCGCCGACGCGGCGCACGAGCTGCGCAACCCCATCTCTGTGATCCGCAACGCCGCCGCGGTCGCGCTGCGCCAGGAACGCTCGGGCGAGGAGTATCGCGCGTTTCTCGCCGACGTGCTGGTGACGTCGCGGCGCATGGGCGGCATCGTCGAGGCGCTGCTGTTGCTCGCGCGCATGGATGCGGGCGTGGTGCGCGGCCGGTTCGCGAGCGTGAACCTGCTCGCGATCGCGAGCGAGTCGCGCGACGCCTTCGCCGAGCAGCGATCGCGAGTGCGGCTCAAGAATGGCACCGGCGCCATGGTGCGAGGCGAAGCCGGCTTGCTGCGCGTGCTGACCGACAACCTGCTATCGAACGCGCTGCGCTACTCGCCCGAGGATCAGCCGGTGGACGTGACGGTGCGCCAGGACGACCGCGGCATCGCGCTCAGCGTGCGCGACTTCGGTCCGGGCGTGTCCGAGGCCACGCGCGCGCTCATGTTCGAGCGCTTCTTCCGCGGCGAGGCAGCGCCGCTCGATCCTGCCGGCGCGGGGCTGGGCCTTGCCATCGTCGCCGAGGTCGCGCGCCTCCACGCCGCCGCTTGCGACGTGGAGAACGCCGCGCCCGGCACGCGGGTCACGGTGTGGTTCCCGGCGAGCGAGATCGGCGACCGCAACGCGACGTGAGCCGCGGCTCACGGGCGTTGCCCTTCGCGACGACCGCGCTCATTCGCCGATCGCTTGCAGCCATTGGTGAGCGAGCCCGAAGCGGCCAGGCGCGCACCAGGTGAGCCGCTCTGTTTGCCGAACCACGTAGCCGGTCGCCATGGGGAGCGTCTCCTCTTGAATGGCGATCGCGTCGAGCTCCGTCGCCCGCCGTAAGAGGCTCACCAGGCGATCTTGTCGATACCAGGTCTGGAACCATCCTGCTCGGGCCAGGAGATCAGCGGCCCCGGCTCATCTCCCTCTGCGCCCACTCGCGCCACGCCTCGGTCTCGCCGCGCAGAGCGATCGTGTCCAGCATCTCCTGCAGGCGCTCGTCCTTGCGCCCGCTTCGTAGCGACAACCGCGCGATCGCCTGGATCGCCGGCTCGTACTCAGGTGTGACCTCGAGCGCCGTGCTGTAGGTCTTCAGCGCCTCATCCACGCGACCCGCCTTCTCGAGCACCAGCCCGAGGTTGAGCCTGGGGTCGGGATTCCCGGGCATGAGCTTGCGCGCCCACTCGAACTCGTTCGCGGCCTCGTACAGCTTCCCCTGCTTCAGGAACACGACACCGAGGTTGTTGTGGGCGGGGCCGTGGTAGAGGTCGGCGGTCAGCGCATCGCGGAGGAGCGTCTCCGCATCCGCGGGATCGGTGTCGATCTTCGGCGCCGCTTCGCGTGTGAGTCGCTCGGCGAGCGCGACGTCGAATGTGTCTGGCAATACGTGGGTGCGCGTGGTTTCGTGGTTATTGCACAGTCCGCAATGCTGGCTCTATTGTGAAGATTTTCGAGTTTCACGATTTTTCCTGACCCAGGACTCCGGAGAGCCAATTTGACGTTTCAGCGCCAGAATGACAGCGGCGGTGCGCAGCCAAGAAGAAAGTGAAAATCCCTGACCCACCCCGCGCCCGAACCTGCTCTACGTACGCAGGAATTTCGAAGGGGTTTCTCTTGGATGGCCTCGTTGTGCCACGCGGAGGGGTTCTTCCTGCCCTTTCGCGAGGGCTTTGCGGAGGGTTTGCCCATGCCACGCGCTCGCATCGCCTGGACGTTGCTCGCAGCGGTCGGAATCACCGGCGCCCTGGTGGCGTCGCGGGCAAGCTCCACGCCGGCGCCCGAGGTCGATTCGAATCTGGTGACGGCGCTCACCCGCGTGGGGCTTCCGTCCGAGCCGCTCGCGGCGGCAGGGGTCTCAACGTCGGCCACCACCGACCTCGTGGGCCGCGTGGAGACCTACCTCGATGCGCACCCGCTCGTGATCGACACGGCCGATGCTGGGTACGCGACCGCGAAGCAGAACGCCGATCGCTTGGAGCGGCTGGTGAAGAGCGGGCTCGGTCGCCCGGAGGATGTCTCCGCGTACCAGCAGGCGGCGCAGGATCTCGCGGCGGCGACGAGTACGCGCCAGCAGACGCTCGATGCCGTGTTCAACGCCGGGACCGCCGCCTTGGCCGAGAACCAGAAGACAATCCCCGCGCCTCCGCGCGAACCAGGCCGCCTCTGGAGCGCGCCGCTCGAGTTTCTCGTCGTCGTGAGCCGCAGCGAATCGGACTGGGTGCACCTCAAGCAGGCCCTTGCCAACGAGAAGATCGCGCCGCGCTACGGCGAGGACCCTGATCCGGGCGACCAGCAGTTTCTCGCCACGTGTCGAGCCGATGGCGCGGTCGTGACCGCGAAGAGCAACCTGGACACCAACTTGGCGGGCGTGAAGGCGGCGTGGCTCGCGGCCGTGGCGCAGTGACGGACCAGCATCGGCAGCGTGGCGGGGGAATGTTCGACACTCGGGTTTCTCGGAAGAATGCGCGGGTCACGGAATGGGGAGTTCGCCGATGAAGACGAGGAATGTGATCGCAATCTCGGCAGCGGTGGCTCTCTTGGCCGGCAGCGTGCTCGGCTTCGGCAAGGGCGATGGCAAGGGACCAGGCAACGGGCCGGTGGCCGCCTTGCCGGCGGGATCCGGCGCGAGCGAGCCCTCTTCGGCGCGGCGGCGGCACAAAGTCCACGCCGGTCGACCCGGATGCCATCCTCGAGGTGCAAGCGGCGTCGCTCACGACCTACCTGCCGAGCGGCGGGACAGCCGTGCAGGGCGTGCGGCCACTCCCTGGCCAGCGCGGCATTTCTCTCGATGGCAGCGTGCGCGCAGGCACGCCCATGGGTGCGGCCGCCGCCGGAAACCCCTTGCTCTCGTCCGGCGGCTGTGGCAGCAAGGGCGATCACAGCGGCATGCTCGGACCGATCAGCCTGAGCACGGGGACCTACGTCGTGAACGACGTCGATCTCGCGCTGCCAGCGCCGGGCGTTTTCCGGTTTGTCGTGGGCAGATCCTACAACACGCGCCAGGACAGCAGCGGCCACCTCGACAGCAACGGCCCGCAGGGGAAGAACTGGTTCCAGAGCTCGATGATGGAGCTCCAGTTCTACGACGGTGACGCGAACAAGGAAGCGACCGACTACGTCTACCTCGTCTACGGCGCCGACCGCTACATCGAGTTCAAGCGCGTCGCGGACGACTCGAACGACTTTCGCGCCACCAACGGCGCGGCGGGCGTCATCGTGCACGTGCCCGACGGAACCTCCGAGCCCGATCTCTTCAAGTACACCGACCAGAACGGCAACCAGTTCTGGTTCTTCGGCGTCGATGCGGATGCCGGCAGCGCCTCGGGCCAGCTGTGGAAGATCCTCGACACCAAGGACGACTCGACCCCGAACGTCATCTACGTCGGCGATGCCGCGACGGCGAGCACCGCCATCACCAGCGGCTTCATCTCCGGCAGCGGCCGCCTCTCCAAGGTGTACGACGCGGCCGATCGCCGCTACACCTACACCTACGATGGCAACAACCGGCTCACGCAGGTGAAGGCCGAGACCAAGACGAGCGGCACCTGGTCGAGCCCGAGCGGGCTCGCGACCGTCGGCCAGGTGGATTACACCTACTACGACGGCTCGACGTCCTACGGCAGCGCTGGCGACCTCGAGTTCGTGAAGGTGACCACGCCGCTCACGGATTCCGGCGTGGACGTCGTCAAGCGCCGGTACTACCGCTACTGGAAGGGGACCTTCAACGCGTCCACCAACCCCGGCCACGACGACCATCTGAAGTACGTGTTCGATGCGGAAGGCGTGCGCAACTACGATTTCTCGTCGGACGGCGACATCGCCGATGCCGATCTGCGCGCCGCCTCGAGCGCCACGCTCGAGCCCTACGCCGCCGCCTACTTCGAGTACGATTCGAGCCATCGCATCAACAAGTTCTGGCTGAACGGCGAGTGCAACTGCTCGGGCAGCGCGAACGGCACACACTTCCTCGAGTACGAGGACAACCCGAGCTACTCGAACGACACGTCGGCCTACGACGAGGACGAGTTTCTCCTGCGGACGATCGTGCAGCGGCCGGACGGCAGCTACGTGACCCAGTATTTCGACGAGGTCCTTCAACCGCTCTCGCGCGTGATCACGGACGCCGACCCCGACAACACCAACCCCTCGCCGAGCTTCTGGGCGACCTACGTCGACCGCAACTCCAAGGGCGTCATCACCGAGGTCAGCACGCCCGCGAACGTGAGCGAACGTGACCGGCTACACGCACTCGAGTGCCAGCTTCACGCGATCGACGAGCGCGGGCCTGGTGTGGGCCTACGTCCTGGTCGGCAGCGGCAACACGACGGAGGGTTTTTCGGCCGACCGCAAGTACAAGACCGGCACCAGCGGCAGCGCCTACCTGGATCGCTCGTGGACCTATAGCTTCGCCAGCTACCAGCTCGATGGCGGCGAGGCCAAGTCCACGGTCGTGCGGCCGGTGATCGCGAGCGACCGCGACTACACGACCGCGGTCACGTCCGGCACGTCGGGGTCGAACCTCTGGTCCTATTCGAGCACGTTCTACGCGACCAATCGGCTGCAGCTCGCGCTCAAGCAGATCGACACCACCGAGCCCGCGGTCACGACCGCGAACAACGGCTCGAATTCGTCCGAGACGAAGAAGCGCTACTTCAACTCGGACGGCACGCTCGCCTTCGAGAAGTCGGAAGCGGGGATCATCACCTACCGCGAGTACACGAACGGCCAGCTGACCAAGCTGATCGAGGACGCGGACACGGGGCAAACCGGGGCCGGCCAGGACTTCGAGAACGTCAGCATCCCGACGGGTTTTTCCAGCTCGGGGACCGAGCTGCATCGCAAGACCACGCACACCTACGATGCACAAGGACGGCCGTTCACCTCGACCGCGAACACGTACACGCCGGTCACCTACTACTCGAAGCTCGGTGACCAGCGGCTGGTCGAGCTGCGCTTCACGCATTCGGCTGGCTCGAGCCCGACCACGTACTACGGTCCGGTCGGCTACCGCGTTTTCAACCATGCTGGCCGCGT
>JAXMBY010000008.1:0-128091 GCA_046349655.1 Planctomycetota bacterium | reverse complement strand
CAGGAAGTCGTGGGCGCGATCGTTGGCTCGTCGCTGACGACGGTGGTCGTCTTCCTGCCGCTCGTGTTCCTCGAGGGCGTGGTGGGCCAGTTCTTCCGCAGCCTGAGCCTGTCGCTCGGCATCAGCATCCTGGCGTCCACGCTGGTGTCGCTCGTGTACTCGCCGCTGATGATGCTCCTGCCGAAGCTCCGGCCGCGGGCGGCAGCACGACCGCGCCGCTTCATGGTGGCGCTGCAGGAGCGTTACGCGCGCGTGCTCGGTCGCATGCTCGCGCATCCGGTGCTGCTTTGCTCGGTCGTGCTCATGCTCTTGATCCTCGGCGTCACCGGCTTGCGCGGGCTCGGCTCCGGATTCTTGCCGGAGATGGACGAGGGTGGGTTCGTGCTCGACTACTTCTTGCCGGTGGGTTCGAGCCTCGAGCAGACCGACGCGACCTGCCGCCGGATCGAGCAGATCTTGACGGCGACGCCGGAAGTGGCGTCGTTCTCGCGGCGCACCGGCGCCGAGCTCGGGTTCTTCGCCACCGAGCAGTTCACCGGCGACTTCCTGGTCGGCTTGCAGCCTCGCCGGCGGCGCGAGCGCAGCGTGTTCGAGGTGATCGACGCGGTGCGCAACCGGATCGGCCATGACGTGCCGCAGGCGCGCGTCGAGTTCATCCAGGTGATGCAGGACACGATCGCCGACCTGTCCGGCAACCCCGCGCCGATCGAGGTGAAGCTGCTCGGGGCCGACTACGCCGCACTGCAGCAGGCCGCCGATGCCGTCGCGTCCAGGATCGCCGCGATCCCAGGCGTGGTCGATGTCACCAGCGGCGTGTCGTTCGGCAGCCCCGAGCTGGTGTGGCATCCCCAGGCGATGCGCGCGGCCCGCTATGGCCTGTCGACGGCGGCGATCGCCGCCGAGGCGACGACGCAGCTGCTCGGCGACGTCGTCACGAGCGTCCTCGAGCACGAACGCGTGATCGACGTGCGGGTCCGCTACGGCTCGGGCTGGCGGGCCGATCGAACCGTCGAGGGAGATGGCCCGCGCATCCTGCTCAACGCGCAGACCGCTGCGGGCGCCCTGCCGATCCCGCTCAGCGAGGTCGCACACTACGAGCGACGCCTGAGCGAGAACGAGCTCGAGCGCGAGAACCAGACGCCGATGGTGCGCGTCACCGCGCAGGTCCAGGGCCGCGACCTCGGCTCGGCGAGCCAGGCGGTCGAGGCGCAGGTCATGGATCTGGTGCGTGATCCGCGCGTGCGCGTCGAGTTCGGTGGCCAGGCCGCGAGCCAGAAGACCGCGTTCGCCAATCTGCTGGTGGTGTTCGGTCTGGGCGCCGGTCTGGTGTTCCTGTTGCTCGTGATCCAGTTTCGTTCGCTGGTGCTGCCGCTGGTGATGTTCCTCGCGCTGCCGTTCGGTCAGGTGGGCGGCTTGCTCGCGCTCGAGCTCACCGGCGTGCCGCTCAACATCAGCTCCGGGATGGGGCTCATCATGCTGGTCGGACTGGTGGTGAAGAACGGCATCATCCTCATCGAGTACGCACAGCAGCTGCGACGCGAGGGGCAGTCCGAGCGCGATGCGATCCTGCATGCGGCCGGCGTGCGCCTGCGGCCGATCCTGATGACCTCGCTCGCGGCGATCGTTGGATTGCTGCCGCTCGCGCTCGGCGTCGGCGCCGGCTCGGAGCTGCAGCGCCCGCTCGCGATCGCCGTCGTGGGCGGGCTGGCAACCGCAACGGTGTTCACACTGATCGTCGTGCCGCTCGGCTGTGCCACGCTCGCACGCGGCCGGCTGAGCAGAGCGGAGGAAGCGCATGGGTTCTAAGCCGGCCAGGGTGCGGGGCGCGCTTGCGTGGGTGGCGGCGGCAAGCGTTGCCGCGGGCTGTGCCAGCGTCGTCGAGCCGACCATCGAGCTCGGCTGGAGCGCGGATCAAGCCGCGCAGCCGTTGCGCCACGCCGATTGCGTGGAGCTCGCGCTCGGCAGCACGCAGAACGTTGCGGCGTGGCGCGCGCGGCAGCTGGCTGCCGAGGCGGCGTTGCGGCAGGCGCGCGCGGGTGGCAACCCTCGGTTCTCGGCGACGTGGGAGAACTTCGCGCTCGCGCGCACCGCGTCGAGCGCCGGGCTCGAGCAGACGTTCTCGCTCAGCGCGGCGCTGGAAGACTGGTTCGCGCGCGCCTATCGCGTCGCCGCAGCGGAGGCCAATGTCGCGGCTGAATCGGCGGAACTCGCGACCGAGCAGCGAGCGCTGCATGCCAGGGTGTGGCAGGCCTATGACGCGCTCGCGGCGGCACGTTCGCGGGTGGTGCTCGAGCAGCAGCTGCTCGCCACGGCAGCGCGGCAAGAGGCGGCCGTGCAGCGTCTCGTCGCGGTCGGGCTGAATGCTCCGGTCGACGTCGAGCGCGCCACCGCGGAACGGCTCGAGACCGAGTCCAATCTGGCAGCGGCGCAGTTCGAGGCGCTGCTGCAGGAGATCGCGTTCGCGTTCCTGCTGGGCTTTCGCGAGGCGGTGCCGCTGGTGCTCGCCGAGCCGATGTCGGCGCTCTCGGACGCACGCATCGACGCGGCGCGATGCCAGATCGATGCGGCGGTGGCGGCGCGTCCCGAGGTGGCGGCGGCGCGGTCGCGTTACGAGGCGGCGCTGGCGAACGCGCACCTGTCCGCAGCGCGGCTGTCCTTGCTGCCGACGCTGAGCGGCGGCTACCGCCGCAGCGGTCAGGATCTCGGCGTGGCATCCGTCGAGCTGCCGCTGCCGATCCTCGATCCTGGCAGCGCCGCCCAGGACGAGGGCGAGGCCGCACTGCTTGCGGCGGCCGCGCACTGGGACGACTCGGTGCGGCGCGTCCATGCCGAGCTGAGCGACGTGATTGCCCGGGCACGCGGCGCCGAAGACATGCTCCAGCTGCATGCGCGGCCGCTCGCCGAGCGGCGCCAGCGTCTGCTCGAGGCGAGCGAACGTCTGTTCGAGGCGGGCGAAGTGACTTACGATGCCGTGCTGCTCGCGCAGCGCGACGAGATCGCCGCCAGGGTCGCGCTGCTCGAAGCGCAAGCCCAAGCAGCCACCGCCAGCACCGACCTGGACCACGCCTTCGGCAGATGATCAGGGACAGTCTACGCTGTCCCTCTTCAACATCCGCGGGGCGGAGGCGCGGGGGACGGTGACCTGCTGGCCGGTGCGCAGGTCCTTGATGGTGACCTGGCCGCGGGCGCGCTCGTCGTCGCCGACGATCGCCACCAGCGGGATGTTGCGTGACGCGGCATGCTTGAACTGCTTGCCGAGCTTGTCCGCCTCCGGATACAGATCGGTGCGCAAGCCGGCGGCGCGCAGCTCCTGAGCCAGCGCGAGCGCGCCCGCGAGCTCGGCCTCGTTCCAGACCGTGACCATCACGTCGGCCGGCGTCGCGACCACGGTGGGCGGGAACATCTGCCGCTCGGTCATCACGACGATGATGCGCTCGAGGCCGAGCGAGAATCCGCAGGCCGGAACGTCCTCGCCCAGGAACATGCCCACCAGGTGATCGTAGCGCCCGCCGCCCCCGAGGCTGCCGGCCAGATCGGGCACGTTCACCTCCATGATCGCGGCGGTGTAGTAGGACAGGCCACGTGCCAGGCTGAGGTCGATCTTCAGGTGCGGGCCGGCGCCGGCAGCATCGGCCAGCAGCAGGATCTGCTGCAGCTCCTGCGCCCCGCGCATGCCCGCCTCGTGCCCGCCGATCAGCTGTGCGAGATGCGCGAGCATCGCCTCGCTGTGCTGCGCGAGCGCCGCGAGCTCGCCGAAGAACCGCAGCAGCTGCGCGCCAGCCGGCTCGGCAATGCCCCGCTCCAGGAGCTCGCGCGCCACGCCCTCGCGGCCGATCTTGTCGAGCTTGTCGAGCGCAACCAGCGCCTCGCCGTGACGCGCGGCCTCGATCCCGCAAGAATCCAGGATGCCCGCGAGCGCCTGGCGGTGATTCAAGCGGATCGCGAAGTCGCGAAAGCCGAGCGCGCGCAGCGCCTCGCTCGCCGCCGCGCACAGCTCGGCCTCCACCACCACCGAGCGCGAGCCGAGCGCGTCGACGTCGCACTGATAGAACTCGCGGAACCGACCGCGCGCCGGCCGGTCCGCGCGCCACACTGGCTGGATCTGATAACGCTTGAAGAAGCGCGGCAACGTGGCACGGTACTCGGCCACGACCCGCGCCAGCGGCACGGTCAAGTCGTAGCGCAGCGCGAGGTCGGCCGCGCCGGTGTGCTCGTGCTCGCCGCGCTTCAAGATCTTGAAGATGAGCTGATTGCCCTCCTCACCGTACTTGCCCATCAGGGTCTCGAGGTTCTCCACCGCCGGCGTCTCGAGCGGCTCGAAACCGTAGCGCTCGTACACGCCCTTGATCACGCTCACGACGTGCTCGCGCCGCCGCACGTCGGCGGCAAGGAAATCGCGCATGCCGCGCGCGGGCTGCGTGTTCACGACCGCTTCTCCCCCAGCAGCGCGGCGAGATCTGCCTCGATCGCCTCCGCCCAGATCGCGTAACCCTTGGGCGAGAGGTGCAGGTAGTCAGGCATGATCTCCTTCTGCAGGGATTGGTCGGCGGCCAGGAACTGCGCGCCGATGTCGCGGAAGAACACCGCCTTCTGGTCCGCCAGCCGGGCGACGAGCCGATTGACCTCGGTGAGCTTGTCGCGCTGCGGATTCGGTCGCTCGCCGCGCGGGAAGATCGCCAGCACGAGCACCTTGGTCTCGGGCAGCTTCTCGCGCAGCTTCTTCACGATCGCGCCGATGCCATCGGCGATCTCGGCCGCGGTGTTGTCCGCACCGTTCGAGTTGTTGGTGCCGATCATCACCACTGCCGCCCTGGGCTTGATGCCGTCGACGTTGCCGTGGTCGAGACGCCACAGCACGTGCTGGGTGCGATCGCCGCTGATGCCGAGGTTCACCGCCTTGCGCGCGGCGTAGTGCTTCGCCCACACCTCCTTGCCGTCGCCTTCCCAGCCCTGGGTGATCGAATCGCCGATGAACAGGAGGCCGACGTCGCCCTGCTTGACGCGCTGGTTCATGCTCGCTTGCCGCGCTTGCCACCAGTCATCGGGCCGCGGCTCGGCGCGCACCGCCGAATGCTGCTGCGGCGCCTGCGGCGCCAGCTGCGGAATGATGGAGGACGCGGTCAACAGCACGGCCAGCACCAGCATCGATCACCTCGCGCAGGGAGAAAGTGGGTTGCCTTGCCACCGCGCCGGCGGGAGCTCGTGACTCGTGCGCGGCTTGCTCGGCACGCGCGCTGATGTCTTGCCACGATGAACGGCCCGATCGCCCACGCCTGCCAAATCGGTGCGGCGCCTGGCGGCTCGGTTGCTCGGTGCGGAACCAGCATGATCCCGGGGCGCTGGCAGAAACGCAAGCACGAGCGCCGGCGCACACAGCATGGCGCCGCCTGGCCACCGCCGCGGCGGCGAGGATCACCAGGAGGGCAGGGCGCGGGATCGCGGTGGGGCGCTCACTGCTCGACGGTGTGGGACTGCTCGATCTGCTGGCGGATCGTCTCGACGATCACGTCAGGGCGGAACGGCTTGCGCAGGTACGAGGCCGCGCCCAGCTTCTGCGACTTGCTCGCGCCCTGCTGGGATTCCCGGCCGGTGAACACGATCACCGGGATGTCGGCGGTGTCGGTGTCGTTCTTGAGGCGCTCGAGCGTCTCCCAGCCATCGATGCCGGGCATCATGATGTCGAGCAGGATCACCGCGGGATGCGTGGTCTTCGCGAGCTGCAGGCCTTCGTTCCCGGACAGCGCCGTGATCACCTTGAACCCCTCGGCCTCGAGCACCATCTGCGTCGACATGACGATCCACTTGTCGTCATCGATGATCAGCACGCTCTTTTCCATGACCGCCCCCAACCGTCCAAGAACCAGCGCATTTCTCGTGCGACGAGAAGACAAGACCACCGCGGCTGCCTTGAAGATCGGCAGGATCGATTGATTCGCCTGAGTGCGAAAGCCGCGCCGAGGGCTGAAGATACGTCGAGGGAGTGGACGTTTTTCAGGTGAGACAGTCGCGCGCCGCGACGGTGCGCGACCATGACCGGTTTTGCGTCACCGGAACAGTTCCTGTTCGCTGATGCGCAGCAGCACACAGTATTCGAACAGCGACGACTCCGCGCGCGGAACCTGCTGCGTCTTCACGATCTCGATGCCGGAGATCGTGTGGCTCGTGCCCTGCTTCGAGTGGATCACCGCGTTCACGCCGGTGCTGGTCTCGACGACCTCGATGGTCGCCTCGACATACACTCCCTTCTGCAGCGCCAGGTCGCGCACCGCGCTGTGGATTGCCGCCTCGCGCGCATCCACGCGGGACGCCGACGTGCTGCGACCCGATGCGTAGCGGTAGCCTGACTCGCGCGGCGGGTTTTCCACCCAATCGGGAACGCGCGCCACCGCGCAGGCCAGCGCAGCACCCAGGACCAGAGGAAGGACGGCGCTTTTCACGAAGTCGATTCCTGGAAAAGCCGCACGCCTCGCGTCGGGGGCGTGCGGCATCGACCGGATCAAGAACGGCGAAGCAGGCCGCGCTGCGAACCCGTCACTTGGTTCGCGCCGGAGCCGTCGCGTACGGCTGCGCTTCCTGCTGCATCTGCTGCATCGAGCCCTGGATCGCCTTGTCCATCTCGTTCAAGGCATCCTCCTTGAGCTCCTTCGAGTACTTCGCGAAGTGCTCGCGCAGCGCGGCCTTGGATTTCTCCGAGTAGGTCTTCATGAAGTCGTTGTTCAGGTCGAGCTTCATGAACATGTACAGGGTGCCGTCGCGCTCGTCCTTGTAGGAATTGATCTGCTGGGCGCCGAGAATCGCGCCCTGGGTGATCGACCGGCTCACGTCCTCGGTGTTCTGCACCAGCGACGCGGTCTCTTGCTCGTTGTAGTAGTCCTTCGCGCTGCGCATGTAGTTGGTGATCATGGCCTGCACGTAGGTCTGCAGCACGCGCGCCATCTCCACTCGCGAGTTGTTGAGGGCCATGGTCTGCTGCCACTGGATCGACGGGCTCTTGTCGGCAATGCCCACCGCGTAGATGACGCTCTTGCCGCCGTCATCGTACAACCCGCCTGCCTTGCGCACCCATTCCGGCGCTCGGTTGTAGCTGCTCTCCGGCGTCGAGCACGCCGCCGACAAGAGACCAAGAACCAACGCCGCTGCGAGTCTGAACTGGCCCATGGGACCTCCTATTAACGGAAACCCTCCCTGGGGCACTCGCGTGTCCGAGTCCGCCCCCCGAGGCTGAAGGGGCTATTCAAGCGTATTCATCCGGGAGAAGCAATGGCAGGGTGAGGGCGGCGCGGGGCGCGCAACCGGCGGCGCATTCTCGCCGCGCCGAGCACCATGGCCTGCCATAAACCCGCGCAAGCGCGAGTTTTGTCGCGACCGAGTCAGGAGACGCGCGCGCCCGCGAGCTCGAGCACTTCCTCTTCCGAGTCGCACACGCGGAAGTAGCCGTCCAGGTGCATCATGCGCAAGATGCGGCGGATGAACGGCGTCAGGTGCGCGAGGTAGCACTGGCCGCCGCTGCCGAGGATGGAGTTGTGCAGCGCGATCATCACCGACACGCCGCAGCTGTCGATGATGCTCACGTTCTTCAGATCGAAGCAGAAGTGCCGGCAGCCGCGCTGCTGCCACTCGGTGACCGTGTCCTTGAGCTGGTTCTTCAGCTGGTCGGCGATGTCGTAGTTCAAGTACTTGTCGAGAAGGGTGATGCCGACGACATCAGGCCCGTGAAGCTCGCGGATCGAGAAACCCTTCACAGCTCTTCCTCCGGTCAGATCCCTCTCGACTCTCCTCCTCACGCCATCCGAGGCTCTCTTCGGTAAGCAATGTGGTAGAGCTGAAGCGCATTGTCGGCGGGCACGTGCAAACGTCGCAAGACCGGGCGTCCGGATTCACGACGCCGAGCTGCCGAGCTTCGCCACCTCGCGCGCGAGCAGCTCCTCGGTCTCCGGCGCAGTCTTGAGCCGGCGCACGGCGGCGGCGATGTCGCAGGCCGCGGCGATCGAGGTGGATCGCAGCAGCGCCTTCACCACCGGCACGCTGGGCGGCGCCATCGAGAACTGTCGCAGCCCGAGGCCGAGCAACAAGAGCGCCGACTCCGGACGTCCGGCCATCTCACCGCACACCGACACCCCTCGGCCATGCTTCGCCCCTGCCTCGATGATCGACGTGAGCAGGCGCACCATCGCCGGATGACAGGGCTGATAGAGCGGCGCCACGCGCAGGTTGTTGCGATCGACCGCCATCACGTACTGCACCAGGTCGTTGGTGCCGATCGACAGGAAGTCCACCTCGGCGGCAAGCTCATCGGCGATCAGCGCCGCGGACGGCACCTCGATCATCACGCCGAGCTCGACCGGCCTTCCCAGCGCGCACCCCTCCGCGCGCAGGTCAGCCGCGAGGTTGGCGACGATCAGCCTGGCGCGGAACACCTCCTCGAGCGCGGTGATCATGGGCAGCAAGATGCGCATCGGTCCATGCGCGGACGCCCGGATCAGCGCGCGCAGCTGCGCATAGAACATGTCGGGCCACTCGAACGAGATGCGTACCCGCGCCAGCCGAGTGCGGGGTTGTCTTCCTGCGGCGTCTTCAGGTAGCGCAGCGGCTTGTCGCCACCGATGTCGATGGTGCGGAACGTCACCACTCGGCCGTTCGCCTTCTCGAGCACCGAACGGTAGAACGCGTACTGCTCCTCCTCGGACGGAAACGAGTCGCGATCCATGAACAGGAACTCGGTGCGGTACAGGCCGATGCCGGCCACCGATTCCAGCTCGTCGGTGTGCAGGCTGTCGAAGTTCTCGACGTTGATGTACAGGTCGAGCGGCGTGCCGTCCTTGGTCAGCGCCGGTGCCTTGTCGACTCGACAGCGACCGCGTGCCGCCTGCTCGAACTCGGCGCGCTTGTGCTCTTCGACCGACGTCTGCTCCTGCGTCGGATCGATGATCACCCGGCCGAAGCTGCCATCCACCACCACGCGTTCCCGGCAGCGCGTACTGCGCGATGTTCTCGATGCCGCTCACCGCCGGAATGCCGAACGTGCGCGCCAGGATGGCCGCGTGCGAGTACGTCCCCCACCTCGGTGATCATGCCGAGCAGCTTGTCCTTGTCGAGCGACACGGTCATCGACGGCAGCAGCTCGCGCGCGCAGATGACGAACGGCTCGCGGTTGGTGAACAGGGTCTCCTGCTCGCGCTCGAGCAAGATGCGCAGGATGCGCGTGGTCACGTCGCGGATGTCGAAGGCGCGGTCGCGGTGGATCGGATCGTTCAGGCTGAGCAGCTGATCCTCGAACGTCTTGGCAACCCGGGCCACCGCCGCTTCCGCGTTGATGCGGTCGCGCTTGATCAGCTCGTCGACCTCGTCCGCAAACGCCGGATCGTCGAGGATCAAGAGGTGCACGCTGAAGATGCGCGCCTCCTGCTCGGACGCGGCGCGCTCGACCCGACCCTTGACGCTGGTGATCTGCTTGCGCGTCTCGGTCACCGCGCTGCGGAACCGGCGCACCTCGCGCCCCACGTCGTCGGTGGCGATCGAGCGCTGCGCCGTGCTGGCGAGCTCGGTGTCGATGAAGTACACCGGGCCGATGGCGATGCCGGGCGAGAGGCCCACGCCCCCGCAGGACTTTCCCGAGGTGTCCATTCGCCAGCATCGCAGCCCGCCCGGACCAGTGATATGCAACCGCGCAATCGAACCGCGCAGGATAGCCAGGGCCAGCACGTCGTTCAACCAGAGATTCGGCCGCGGGCTCGTTGCGGCGCCGCGCCCGCGGCGGCACGCGCACACCGTCGACGGCGGTTTTTGCTGGCCACGATGGGCGCCGCCGGCATCATGAGCGCGCGCTGCTGCTGCCGCGCAGCAGGAACGCGCCACCGCAGCTGGCGCACTCCCCGTGTGGTCGCCATGCAAGACCTCGCCGCCGGCGCCGCCCGCGATCGCGCTGTCGTTGGCCAGCGACGCCACCCTGTGCGTGCGCCTCGCAGGCGAGTGGAGCTCTGCCGGCAGCGACCCGATCTCGCCGAGCTGCGCCGCAGGCTCGGGGCGGATGCGAGCGTCACGCGGCTCACCTTCGACGCGTCGCAGCTGGCCGGCTGGGACAGCAGCCTCCTCGCCTGGTTGACCGAGCTCTACGAGCTGGCCCGCGGCCGGGCGCTCGTCCTCGTGCCCGACGGCCTGCCGCAAGGCGATCCAGCGCTTGCTCGCGCTGGCGCGCGCGGTGCCGGAGCACGACGTCGCGCGGCGCGCACGTGCGCGGCCCCGTTCCTGGCGGGCGTCGGCATCGTCGCGCTTGCCGCGCTGCGCGGCGCGCGCGACATGCTCGAGTTCGTCGGCGAGGCCACCACCGCGCTCTTCAGCCTGCTGCGCGGCCGGGCCCGCTTCCGGCGCGTCGATCTGTGGCTCGCGCTGCGCGCGGTGCGGCGCGAGCGCGCTGCCGATCGTCTCGCTCATCAGCGTGCTGGTCGGATTGATCCTGGCGTTCGTCGGCGCGGTGCAGCTCGAGATGTTCGGCGCGCAGATCTACGTGGCGAGCCTCGTGGGCATCGCCATGGTGCGGGTCATGGCGGCGGTGATGACCGGGATCATCATCGCCGGGCGCACCGGCGCCGCGTTCGCGGCGCAGCTTGGCACCATGCAGGTGAACGAGGAGATCGACGCACTGCGAACCATGGGCTTCTCGCCGATCGAGTTCCTGGTGCTGCCGCGCATGCTGGCGCTGTCGATCATGATGCCGCTCTTGTGCCTGTACGCGGACCTGATGGGCGTGCTCGGCGGGCTGGTGGTGGGCGTCGGCATGCTGCACCTGAGCATCGAACAGTACCTGAACCAGACGCGCGCGTCGGTGCATCTCGCCGACCTGGTGATCGGTCTCGTGCACGGTGCGGTGTTCGGCGTGCTGGTGGCGCTCGCCGGTTGCCTGCGCGGCATGCAGTGCGGCCGCAGCGCGTCCGCGGTGGGCCAGGCAGTGACCTCGGCGGTGGTCACCAGCATCGTCAGCATCATCGTCGCCACCGCCATCATCACGGTGGCGTGCAACGTGCTCGGCATCTGAGCGAAGGAACGCACGCGCATGAGCAGAGCAACGCCCTACCTGAGCGTGCGCGATCTCACCATGGCGTACGGCGACGTCGTGATCCAGCACGATCTCTCGTTCACCGTCAACCGCGGCGACGTGTTCATCGTCATGGGCGGCAGCGGCTGTGGCAAGAGCACGCTGCTGCGTCACATGGTCGGCCTGCAGCGGCCGGCGAGCGGCCGCGTCCTGTACGGCGACGACAGCCTGTTCGAGGTCGGCGCGGAACGGCGCGCGCGCATCATGCGCCGCTTCGGCATCCTCTATCAGAGCGGCGCGCTGTGGAGCTCGATGACGCTCGCCGAGAACGTGGCCACGCCGCTCGCGGTTTACACCGACCTCGACCAGCGCGCGATCGCCGACATCGTGGCGCTCAAGCTCGCGCTGGTGGGGCTGAGCGGTTTCGAGGACTACTATCCAGCCGAGATCAGCGGCGGCATGAAGAAGCGCGCCGGCCTGGCGCGCGCGATGGCGCTCGATCCCGAGATCCTGTTCTTCGACGAGCCCTCGGCCGGGCTCGATCCGATCAGCGCGAAGCAGCTCGACGATCTGATCCTCGAGCTGCGCGACAGCCTCGGTGCCACCGTCGTGGTGGTGACGCACGAGCTGGCCAGCATCTTCGCGATCGGCAACAACTCCGTTTTCCTCGATGCCGAGTCGAGGACGCCGATCGCGGGCGGTCCGCCGCGACGGCTGCTCGAGAACCCGCCGGACCCGAAGGTGCTGCGCTTCCTCACGCGCGGCGAGCGCGGCGGCTGAACCAGGCCGATCGGAAAGGAGCCGTGGCGATGGCGATGCAGAACGGCGTGAGCAAGACCACGGTGGGAGCGTTCGTCGTCGGCGCGGCCGCGCTGGCGGTGATCGCCGTGCTGGCCCTGGGCAGCGGCCACCTGTTCCATCGCAGCGTGCGCTACACGCTGTACTTTCGCGGCTCGGTCACCGGCCTGCAGATCGGCGCGCCGGTGACGTTCCGCGGCGTGCAGGTCGGCAGCGTGGTCGACTACAAGCTGCGCTCCGAGGGCGCGGATGCCGAGCTGCGCATCCCGGTGTTCATCGAGATCGACCCGGATCGGGTCGCCGAGCCGCGCGGCACCGGCCAGCAGCGCGTGCGCACCGAGGCCGACATGCGCACCCGCGTCGCCGCCCTGATCGCGCGCGGCCTGCGCGCCAGGCTCGAGCTGCAGAGCATCGTCACCGGTCAGCTGCTGGTGGCGTTCGATCTGTACCCCGACAAGCCGGCGGTGTACTTGGGATTCGAGCCCGAGTATCCCGAGCTGCCCACCATCACGTCAGGCTTCGAGGAGATCTCGGAAGCCCTGGGCAAGGTGCCGCTCGAGCATATCGCCAACAAGCTCGTGGCGTCGCTCGATGGCATCGAGCACATCATCAACTCGACCGAGGTGCGCGGCACGCTCACCGCGGTTCACGACAGCGCCCAGGCGGTGAAGGTGATCGCGCAGGACCTGGGCCAGCGCGCACAGACCTTGCTCGACGACATGCGCAGCCTGGTGCGTCGCGCCGATGAGAAGGTTGGCCCGGTGAGCGCGAGCATCGAGGCCGCGGCGAAGGAGACCGGCCAGCTGGTGCGCGACATGGACGAGCGGGTCGCCACGCTCACCACCACCCTCGACCAGGTCGCCCGGGACGCGCGCGAGCTCACGCGCAAGATCGACGCGCACGGCGATCCGCTGGCCACGAGCTTGCACGAGCTATCCGAGTCGGCGCGCGCGTCGCTCGCGCGCGCGAGCGACGCCCTCGGGCCGCTCGACGCGACCGCGGCGCCGCAGTCGCCGTTCATGTACCAGCTGCGCGATGCGCTCAAGAGCTTCGGTCAAGCGATGGACTCGTTCAACGCGCTCGCCACGTACATCAGCCAGCACCCCGAAGCCCTGGTGAAGGGCAAGCCAGGTCCGTGAGCTCACTCAGCCGCGGATCGCGGCGGCGATCTCCTGGCTCAGCTCGGCCACCGCGGCGCTGGCCGCGGCAACGAACGTCGCGAAGTCACGCCCCGGCCCGGCGGGCTTCACGATCACCGCCTTGCGGATGATGGACGCCTCGCTGTCCGCGTGGCGTACGACCGTGAAGCGCGCCACCAGCGTGATGGCCTCGCCCGGCACGCCGTCGAACGACACCACGCTCACGCGCACGTCGCAGTCGCGGGGCTGCGTGCTACGGTCGGCAAAGGCAATGACCCGCTCGGTTCGCAGCAGCGCCGACAGGTTCTCGGCCAGCACGCGCGCCAGGTTCTGGCGCAGCGGCTCGGCCCAGCGATCGAACTCGGCGAGGGCGATGATCGGGCCGCCATCGTGCGTGACGATCTCCGGCCGATCGAGGTACTCGGGAATCTCGAGCGGACCGAGCACGATCGCCGGGCCCGCGCTGTCGGCGCGTGCCTGCTCGGCCGCGGCCGGCATCGGCGTGAGCAGATAGAACCGCGACGCCTCCGTGGTGCCGCAACCGATGGCGAGCAGCAGGGACACGATCGGACGCACGTGCGTTCCAGGACGTCGGCGGTTCATGAGGCGAGCTCGCTCCCCGGTCGGCCGTGAGAAGCACCGGGCGGCGCGAATCCTATCGCCCAAGGCCGCCGGCTCGTGCCCTTTTTTCCGGCGGCACCGTGCGCTATAAAGCGCATCCCACAACCGGAGCCAGACTCCATGATCCACCGCCTCCCCTCGAACGACGCGCTGCGCCAGGCCATCGAGCGCAAGGTCGACGCCCAGGAGCGGCTCGGCCGCGAGGACGGCGAGCGCCTGTTCGAGGTGGCGGACCTGCCGTGGCTGGGCGAGCTCGCCAGCCGGGTGCGCGCGCGCCAGCACCCCGAGCGCTACGTGACCTACATCATCGATCGCAACATCAACCCGACCAACGTGTGCGTGGCACGCTGCTCGTTCTGCGCGTTCGACCGCCTGCCCGGCGATCCGGAAGGCTACGTTCTGTCCAAGGACGAGATCTTCCGCAAGATCGAGGAGGTGCTGAGCGTCGGCGGCGTGCAGATCCTGATGCAAGGCGGCCACCACCCGAAGCTCGGCGTGGATTACTTCGAGGACCTGTTCCGCTCGATCAAGGCGCGCTACCGGATCCATCTGCATGCGCTGTCGCCGCCCGAGGTGGTGCACCTGAGCCGCGTCTCGCGCCTGCCGATCGGCGCGGTCCTGGATCGGTTGATCGCCGCCGGACTGAACTCGATCCCCGGCGGCGGTGCGGAGATCCTCGTCGACCGCGTGCGCGCTTTGATCGCGCCGCACAAGGCGACCACCGACGAATGGCTCGGGGTGATGCGCGCGGCGCACGAGCGCGGCTTGAAGACCACCGCGACCATGATGTTCGGGCACGTCGAGACGTGCGCGGAACGCATCGAGCACCTGCTGCGCGTGCGCGAGCTGCAGGACGCGACGCACGGCTTCACCGCTTTCATTCCGTGGACCTTCCAGCCCGGCGGCGACGCGGAGCTGACCTTGCCCAAGGTGGGCGGCTACGAGTACCTGCGCACGCTCGCCATCTCGCGCTTGATGCTCGACAACGTGGCGAACCTGCAGACGTCGTTCATCACGCAGGGCGAGAAGATCTCGCAGCTCGGCCTGTTCTACGGCGCGAACGACTACGGCTCGGCCATGCTCGAGGAGAACGTGGTGCGCTCGGCCGGCACCGACTGCATGATGAGCATCGCCGACATCGAGCGCTCGATCGTCGACGCGGGCTTCGTGCCGATGCGCCGCAACATGTTCTACGAGATCATCGAGGACCGCAGCGCCGCCGCCGAGCGGGAGAGCCTGACACCATGCTAGTGCGATCCGACCGCCGCCACTCCCTGGCCGAGATCAGCGCGAAGGTGCACGCGGGCGAGCGGCTCGGCTACGAGGACGGCGTCGCGCTGTTCAAGGAGCAGAACCTGCACGCGGTCGGCCGGCTCGCGAACCACGTGCGTGAGCAGAAGAACGGCAACGACGCCTACTTCATCTTCAACCGCCACCTCAACCCGACCAACATCTGCGTGCTGACGTGCTCGTTCTGCGCGTTCGCGAAGCGGCCGGGCGAGGCAGGCGGCTACCGCATGTCGCTCGACCAGATTCGCGCCAAGGTGCGCGACGAGTTCGCGCCCGACGTGCAGGAGATCCACATCGTCGGCGGCCTCGATCCGAAGCTGCCGTACCAGTACCACCTCGACGTGCTGCGCGTGGTGAAGGAGGAGCGCCCGCACGTGCACGTCAAGGCGTACACGATGATCGAGATCGAGTGGCTGAAGCGCATCGGCAAGAAGACCGTGCACGAGGTGCTCGACGATCTGAAGCAAGCGGGGCTGGACTCGTGCCCCGGGGGCGGCGCCGAGGTGCTGTCGGCGCGCGTGCACGCCGAGATCTTTCCCGACAAGCTCGACGCCAGGCAGTGGATCGAGATGGCGCGCACGGTGCATCGGGCCGGCATCCGCAGCAATGCGACGATGCTGTACGGGCACATCGAGACGATCGAGGAGCTGGTGGAGCACCTGCTGCTGGTGCGCGAGCTGCAGGACGAGACCCAGGGCTTCCTGACGTTCATCCCGCTCGCCTTCCATCCGCAGCACACCGCGCTCGCGCACCTGCCCGGACCGAGCGCACAGCTCGACCTGCGCGTCATCGCCGTGGCGCGGCTCATGCTCGACAACTTCGATCACGTGAAAACCTACTGGATCATGCAGTCCTTGCCGCTGTCGCAGGTCGCCCTGTGGTATGGCGCCGATGACATCGACGGCACCGTGATCGAGGAGAAGATCACGCACGACGCGGGCGCGACCACGCCGCAAGGTGTGACCCGCGACCAGCTGATCGCGCTGATCCGCGAGGCCGGTCGTGCGCCGGTCGAGCGCGACACGCTGTACACGCGCCTGAAGCGGTACTGAGTCATGGCGCCGCTCAGCGTCGGCATCGTTCCGTTCCTGAACGCACGCCCGCTCACACACGGCCTCGAGCGCCGTTCGGACATCTTCCTCGACACCGATGTTCCCGCGGCATTGATCGAGCGCCTGCGCGCCGGCGATCTCGACATCGCCCTGGTCTCCTCGATCGAGCTGTTTCGCCGCGACGGCTACCGCATGCTGCCGGGCCTCGGCGTCGCCTCGCGCGGCCCGGTCGAGAGCGTGCTGCTGTTCGGCAGGCGCCCGATCGAGGCGGCCCAGAGTCTGTCGCTCGACACCTCGTCGCGCAGCGGCGAAGCGCTCGCGCGCATCGTGCTCGAGCAGTTCCACCATCGCCCGCCGCTCGCGATCCGTTACGATGCGCCCACCGCGGAACTGCATCAGGTAGAGGCCGATCTGGCGTTGCGCATCGGCGACCCGGCGCTGAGGACGGCGCGCGCATCGTTCGCGACCGTGGTCGATCTCGGCGAGCAGTGGACGCAGCACACCGGCCTGCCGTTCGTGTACGCGGTGTGGATCGTGCGACCCGGCGCCAAGCTGCAGGGTCGCGAGCACCTGTTCTACGAGGCACGCGCCGCCGGCCGCGCGGCGCTGCGCAGCATCGCCACGGCGGCGGCGAGCCAGCTCGACCTGCCGTTCGCGAGCATGATGCACTACCTCGAGCACTGCGTGCAGCACGACCTCGGCCCCGCGCACATGACGGCGCTGGCAGAGTTCCGCGATCGCGCCGCTCGGCTCGGCATGGCACGTGCCGATCTCGCCGTCGCCTTGCAGCCGGTGCGAGAGAACGTGGTCGAGCGGTCGTGACGGCCATCGCCCCCATCGACTGGTCGCGCCAGGTCTGCCTCGTGACGGGAGCGAACTCCGGCGTGGGCGCGGCGATCACGCGCGCGCTGGCACGGCTGGACGCGAGCGTGATCATGGCATGCCGCGATCGGCAGCGCGGAACCGCAGCGCGGAGCGCGATCGTCGCCGACCTGCCAGCAGCACGGCTGCACCTCGAGATCGCGGACTTGCGCCGGCTCGCTGACGTGCAGCAGCTCGCCGCGCGCGTTCGCGGCCAGTTCGCCGCGATCGACGTGCTGATCAACAACGCTGGCGTGTATCGCGCCGCGCTCGAGCGCACGCCCGACGGTTTCGAGGTCACGTTCGCGGTGAATCACCTCGCGCACTTCGCGCTCACGCTCGGATTGCTGGACGCATTGGCCGCCGCGCGCGGATCGATCCTCAACATCACCTCGGACGCGCATCGTGCCGGCAAGCTCGCTCGTGCTCCGATCGAGGCCATCGCGCGCGGCGAAGGCAGGTACCGCGGCGTGCAGGCGTACTGCGATGCGAAGATGGCCAACGTCTCGTTCACTGCGGGGCTGGTCGCACGCCACGGCGCACGCGGCATCACCGCGGCAGCGCTGCACCCGGGCGCACTCAACACCGGCATCTGGGACCAGAACGACGACCTGCTGAGCAAGGTCATGCGCGTGTTCAGGTTCTTGCTGAAGCCCGCGAGCGATGGGGCCGCTGCAGCCCTCGGCGCGTTGCAGCGGCCGCGCGACGAGCTGCAGGGAGCCTATCTCGACCGGCTGCGCAAGTCGGCGCCGGCGCCGATGGCGCTCGAGCGCGCCCTGGTCGACGAGCTGTGGTCGGTGAGCGAGCGACTGGTCAGCACCTAGCAGCGCCCGCGCGCTCAATCGACCGCTACCGCGAGCGACAGCCCGCTCGTGGCCACCGATCCCGGCGACTCGCCGAGCACGATCTCCTTCTGACCGCTGGCGAAGATCAAGCGCTCGTCGAGCCACAGCGTGTCGAAGCTCGGCAGGTCGATCTTGCTGTAGTACGAGCCCTTGAGGTCGACGGCGGCGCCGGCATCGACGCGCAGGTTGGCCTTCATGCGCAGATCGAGCACGAGGTTGCCAGCGATGTTGAGCGACGGTCGCAGCCAGTAGCCGAGGCCGTCCACCACCGCCGTGGTGCGCGCGTTGGCGATCGTCGAGTTGTTCGCGACCTCGACCTCGTAGCCACGCACCATCAGCGTCTCCACGCCGATCACGCCGCCGCTCTCCTGCTCGAGCCGCACCGGCAGCGACACCTGCGCCACGGGTGCAGCGGAACCGGCGTGCCGCAAGGTCAGCGTGACGCTGCGCACCGTGGGCTTCGCCGCCAGGTCGACGGCGGTGCGCAGGTCGCCTTGATCGTCGGCGAGCGGGATCCGGCTCACGTTCGCGATCAGCGGCGCTGCCTCGTTCAGCTCGCGGGCGGGGAACGCGCTGTGCACCAGCTCCACGCAGCGGCCATAGTCGGCCGATTTCAAGCTCACCGCCGCAAACGGCGGCTCGTCGCTCGCCGGCGCCAGGCTGTAGCCGAGGCCGCTCGTGCGCGGGCTGAGCGCGGCGCCGAACACGCAGCGGGGCACGTCGAACTGCTCGGCATCGAGCAGCATGAGCTCCATCGTCACCGGCTGCGCGTCTGGCTCGGTCTGCTCGACCCGCACCGCGGTCAGCACCTCGGGGCGATTGCCGAGCAGCCGGATCACGACCAGCTCCTGGCTGCGGCCCGACGTCACGTCGAACCCCGAGCTCAGCAACAGCGCGCTGCCATCGGCAACGAAGGTGTTGAGCACGGTCGAGTGGAACGTCACGTCCGGGCTCTGGATGATGCGCGCCACCTCGCGCAGCTCGAGACCGTGGTCGTTCGCGAGGCCTTGCAGCATCGGGTAGTCCCGGCTCTTCACGTCGCCGTTCAGATCGGCGCGCTTGAGGCACAGGGCGAGCGCCATGCCGCCAGCGACGGGCACGCCGCGCAGCAGCAGGCGCGTGCCCACCTGGGTCTGGTCGAGGTGTGGCTCGGACACGCCGGCGCTCTGCGCGATCTCGACGTCGTAACCGCGCACGAACGTCAAGTGCCTGGTGGCGTCGACCACCGCGGTGCGACCCGGCATGAGCCGCAGGCGATGGCTCGAGCTGCGCTCGATCGCGTCCTTCACGCTCGCCAGCATGCGATCGGCGTCGCTCGCCTTGACCACGCACGAGCTGCCGAGGTCGCGCCGCGCCTTGAGCGTCACCACGTCGAGGCTCACGTCGAGCGCAGCAGCGAAGGCCTGCTCCCACGCGGCCAGGATGCGCTCGACCTTCTGCTGCACCGACATCGGCGCCACCACGAACAGGCGGTCGCCCTCGGGCTGGATGCTGCGACCCTCGTACTGGAACTCGGCGCCGAGCAGCTGCATGATCGAATCGACCACGCGTCCCGGGTCGGCCGACGACGTCTCGGCGCTCGCGGCGACCTCGGTTCCGAGCGGCGAGTAAGGCAGCAGGAATTCCTGCGGCTCGCCGGCATCCACCTGCGGCAGCAGGTGCGACAGATCGTAGCTGCGCCACACCGAGGCCGTGGCATCGGCACGCGGCCCACCCAGCAACGCGCCAGCGGCAATGAGCAGGATCATCGGCAAGGACCTCCGGTCTTTGGACTCTGGGACTGAATCACGGGCTTCAACACCTGGGCAATGCGAGTGCGCGAGCTCATGCCGTCGAGCAGCTGCCGGGTCGCACGCCGCGACAGCTCCACGCCACGGTCGCGCGCCAGATCGGCGACCGACGCCTCCGCGGCGGCGTCGCCACCGAGCGCGGCGATCGACGCGACCACGGCGGCGGCGAAGCGATGCTCGCTGGGCAACGCCCCGGCGAGCAGGTTCCGCATCGCGCCCACCTGTTCGCGCGTGCCGGCCGCGGCCACCGCGGCGACCGCGCGCTCACGCTCGGTCTCGTGCAAGAGGTCGCAGCGGGCGAGCGCCACCAGCGCGGGCACCGAGGCGACGCTGGTCCGCTCGGTCAGGAGATCGAGCAGCACGCGCGCGCCTGCCGAGTCGCCGTCGCCCACCAGCACATCGACCAGGCTGGTCGCCGCCTCGGCATCCCGGTCCAGGATCGGCGCGGCGACGCTGGCTGCCAGCGAGGCCAGCAACCGGCCGCCCTGCACCAGGCGCACGAGCACGCGCAGCGCATCCGGGCCTCCCAGCGCGGCGAGGCAGGCGAGCGCCTGGTCGCGCGCTGCGCCGGCGCGGCACTGCTGCTCCACATACGGCAGCGCCGCGACGACGCCGAGCTCGCCGATCACCGGCAGCAGCACGCCTGGTCTGGCGCCGGCTTCCGCCGCGATCCCGGCGACGCCCGCGCGAGCACCGTCGGTGTGCGCGAGCGCGCCGATCGCCAGCGGCTCGAGCTCGCTCGTGGCAGCGAGCTCGAGCAAGCTCGGCACCGCCACCTCGCCCATGCTCGCCAGGGCGTCGAACCACGGCAGCAGCTGCGGCGCGCGACCGGCCTCACGCGCGCGCTGGATCTCCTTCTCGATCACGCGCGCCGCCGCCGCGGTGCGCTGCCGGGCGAGCTGCGTGAGGGCCAGTGCCTCGAGGCTCGCATCGCGCAGCGCCAGAGCGAGCGTTGCCAGGCCAGCATCGCCGGCATCACCGAGCGCGCGCACCACATCGGCCTGGATTGCCGGCACGCGCAACGCATCCTTGAGCGTCTCCATCGCCAGAGTGTCGCCGCGCACCCCCAGGTACCGCACTGCGGCGCGCGCCACGGCCGCATCCGGATCGCGCACCAGCCCCTGGACGATGCGCACCACCGGCCAGCCGCCGGCGCGATGCAGCCGCGCGCCGGCGTCGAACCGCTGCGCGCAAAGGACGACGTCGGCGCGCGGCGCGCCGGCCGCGAGATCGGTCATGCACTCCTGGAACAGGTCGCGCACGCGATCGCGCATCGCCTCGAGCCGCTTGTGATCGAGCCGTTCGCGTTCGTCATCGCCGACCGGCGCGCTGGGCGCCGGCGCCGTCCATGGCTCTGGCTCGGCGAGCATCGCCCGACCCGGCGCGGGCGCGCGCGCGCGCCGCGGCCAATCGCTGCGCGCGAGCAGGATCGCTGCGGCCGCGGCGGCCGCGAGCCCAGCCATCCACCACCGGCGTCGCCGCCGCGTGCGTGCCCGCGCCCGCGCCGCAATGCCGGCGTCGATCGCGCGGTTCACGCGCGTGATCGAGCCGGTGAGGTCGAGGCGCCCCGCGGCAGGCACCGGCAGCGACCAGAGGAGCTCCTCCAGCTGGCGGCCGCGGCGGCGCGCGCTGGCGCACGCCGGACAGCCGCGCACGTGCTGGTCGAGCCACAGCACGTCGTCGATCGAGCTCTGGTCGTCCAGCTCGCGCTGGATCAGCTTGCGTGCGTGCGCGCAGCTCATGGCGATTGCTCCCGGAACATCGGTTGCAGGACACGCATCAGCAGCTGGCGCGCCTTCACCACCTGCACGCGCGCCGTGCCCTCGGTGATGCCAGCCACGCGCGCGATGTCGGCGTACGCGAGCCCCTCGAACACGCGCAGCACGAGCACCACGCGCAAGCGATACGGCAGCAGCTCGAGCGCAGCGGCGACGCCCGCGGCCAGCTCCCCGCGCAACGTCACCTCGATCGGGCTGGCGGCCGGCGCGGCGAGCGCCTGCCCGGGCGCGAGGCGGTGGATCGAGAGCGGCGGCGGCTTGCGTCGCCGCGACCGATGCAGATCTCGGCCGAGGTGCACGGCGATGCGGTAGATCCACGTGGTGAAGGCGCTGTCCTCGCGAAACCCCTGCAGCGCGAAGTACGCTCGCGTGAAGGTGTCCTGGGCGAGGTCCTCGGCGTCCTCGTGATTGCCGACGATGCGCTTCAGCAATCCGTAGACGCGCGGCAGATGCGACCGCACCAGCTGATCGAAGGCCTCGCGATCGCCGCGCTTGGCGCGCAGGATCAGCATGCGATCGTCGAGCTCTTCGCTCATCTGCTGGCAGGCTCGGATTGCGGTCATCGGCGTCTCACGGCGCGGCCTGATCGTCACAGCCGGCCGTTCGACGCCGCAGGCGAGCGCGTGTTAACCCCAATCTGTAAGCGGCGGGGTACGCGGCGGGTAACCGGATCGTTCCAGGGCTGTGTCGGCGATGCGGCATGCCGGCGCGAGCACGATCCCAACTCGCGTGGCGGGCCCACGTTTCGGAGTTCACCGGTGGAAACGGCGCCAGCCTCTGGTGTAGCATCACCCGCGGTTCGTCTTGTTGCGCGCGACCAAACCCACTGTTCGAGCCGCCGATGATCACCGCCGACCCCGCCCGTCGCTCGGCCATGCTGGCCGAGATCGAGAAGCTCCTCGCCCAGCAGGCCCGACCCGACCAGCGCGACGTGCTGCTCGCGTTCGCGCGCATCGCCTTCACCGAGATGCCGGACCAGATCGCGCTCAAGCTGGACGCGGCGGCGCTGGCGGCGCGCGTGCGCCAGTACTTCGCGTTCGTCGCCGAGACCCCCACGCCGCAGGGTCAGGAATTCCACGGCGTGCCCGGGCTGCACGTGGCGGTGCACAACCTGAACGACGCCGAGGAGGCGGTCACCGGGCGCGCCGATGCCGGCGCGCGCGAGTGCACGATCGTCGAGACGCACACCCCGGATGCACCGTTCCTGTTCGAGAGCCTGAAGAACTTCTTCCTCAAGGAAGGGCTGCACGTGTTCTCGGCGGTGCACCCGATGTTCCGGGTACGCCGCCAGTGGGAGCGGATCACGTGGGTGGGCAACGCGCGCGAGGACGGGTCGTGCGAGCTGTTCTGCCAGTTCCGGATCGAGCGCGTCGAGGCGCCCGAACGCTTGCGCCAGCTGGAGCAGAAGACCGGCGCGGTCCTGAAGAGCGTGTTCCTGGCGACCGAGGACGCGAGCGAGATGGGACGCACCGTGCGCTCGCTGCACGGCGAGCTGCGCGCGCGGCGCGCGGGCGGCTGCCCTACCGACACCACCCGCGCGTTCCTCGACTGGCTGCTCGCCGACAACTACGTGATGCTCGGCATGCAGCGCTACCGCGTGCAAGACGGCGTGATGCGACCCGATCCCGGCCATGCACTCGGCGCCTTCCGCGATCCGCAGCTGGTGAGCGTCGTGTTCCCCGGGCTCGCGCTGCGGCAGGGAACGCGCGCGCAGGCCGCTGCCGGCGACGACCGCCTGGTCGACATCGACTACTGCACCGGCGTCTCGGCGATCCATCACCTCGAGCCGCTCGACGACATCGCCGTGCGCATCTGGTCGAGCGATGGCTCGCTGAAGAGCGTCACGTTCTTGCTCGGCCGGCTGGCGCAGAGCGCGCTCGCCGCCAAGCCCGAGGACATCCCGCTGCTCAAGGAGAAGTTCGACTGGATCGCGGCGCACAGCGGCGCCATGCCCAACTCGCACGCGAGCCGCGAGACGCGCGCGATCTTCAATCACTTCCCCAAGCGCGAGCTGTTCTACGCCGACGCGGAGGCGCTGAAGGGCATCATCGACCAGATGGTGTACATGGCGAGCGACGACGAGATCGCCATCGGCACGCGCGAGGGTCACGGCTACACGGCGGTGTGCCTCGCGTTCTCCGATCTGCGCTACTCGCGCAAGGCCGAGGAGGAGCTGAAGCAGGTGCTGGCCGACACGTTTGGCCCGATCTCGTACCACACATGGGAAGACTGCGGCAACAGCGGCGTGCTGGTGTACTACTTCGACCATGCGACGCTCGAGAAGCCGATCGATCCCGAGCGCGTGCGCGAGCTGGCCGCGGCGGTGATCACCACCTGGGAGGATCGCGTCGCGGTCGAGCTGGAGCAGGCCTTCGGGCGAGTGGAGGGGCGGCGCCTGTTCAAGCGCTACGTGCGGCTCGACAGCCGCAGCGGTCTGTACCGCGAGACCACCAGGCCCGAGGAGGTGCCGGGCGACGTGCGCCGCTTCGAGAACCTGGAGCGGCTCGACATCGCCATCCTGCCCGAGACCGACACGACCGTGCTGCTCAAGATCTTCTCGCCGCGCCGGCTCGAGCTGACCGAGACGCTGCGCACGCTGCAGAACCTGAGCCTGCTGCCGCGCGACGAGCTGAGCATGCCGCTGGCGCTGCCGGAGCGGCGCGTCTGCCACCTGTCGCGCCTGCGCGTCGATGCGAGCAAGGACGTGATCGCCTCGATGATCGCCGGCGAGGAGCGCCTGCGCGACGCGCTGCGCGCGCTGCAAGACGAGCGCGCCACCGAGGACTCGCTGAACGGCCTGGTGCTGCTGCAAGGCCTGACCTGGCGCGAGGTGGAGATCCTGCGCACGCTGCGCAATCACTTGCTGCAGATCCATCCAGCGTACAACGCCGACACCATCAACAGCGTGCTGCTGCGCAACAGTACCGTGGCCGCCAAGATCTTCCGCATGTTCGTCGCGCGCTTCGACCCGGCAGTGGAGTCTGGCCGCGACCAGCGCATACGCGCCTGCGAGGAAGACGTGCGGCAGACGCTCAAGACCGTGGCCAACATCGTCGACGACGAGATCTTGCGCGCGCTCGACAACCTGGTGCGCGCCGGCGTGCGCACCAACTTCTTCACCAGGCCGGAGCGGGCCGTGTTCTCGATCAAGGTGGACAGCGCCAGGGTCGAGGGCATGGTGTCGCCGCGGCCGCTGTACGAGATCTACGTGCACTCGCGCCTGGTCGAGGGCATTCACCTGCGCGGCGGCAAGGTCGCGCGCGGCGGCATCCGCTGGAGCGATCGCCACGACGACTTCCGTACCGAGATCCTGGGGTTGATGAAGACGCAGATGCTGAAGAACTCGGTGATCGTGCCGGTGGGCTCCAAGGGCGGTTTCGTGCTCAAGGGCAACGTGCCGCCGCGGCCGGCGCTCGATCAGTACCTGATCGATCGCTACCGTCAGTTCATCTCCGGGCTGCTCGATCTGACCGACAACCTGGTCGATGGCAGCGTCGCGCATCCGCCGCGCGTGGTGTTCCACGATCAGGATGATCCGTACCTGGTGGTGGCTGCCGACAAGGGCACGGCGCACCTCTCCGACACCGCGAATCAGGTCTCCGCGCAATACGGCTTCTGGCTCGGCGACGCGTTCGCGTCGGGCGGCAGCGTCGGTTACGACCACAAGAAGGAAGCCATCACCGCGCGCGGTGCGTGGGAGTGCGTGATCCACCACTTTCGCCGGCTCGGCGTGGACGTGCAGACGCAGCCGTTCACGGCGACCGGCATCGGCGACATGTCGGGCGACGTGTTCGGCAACGGCCTGCTGCGCAGCGAGAGCACGAAGCTGGTGGCCGCGTTCGACCACCGCCACATCTTCCTCGATCCAAACCCGGATCCGCGGGCGGGCTTCGCCGAGCGCAAGCGGCTGTTCGAGCTGCCGCGCTCGACCTGGAAGGACTACAACGCCAAGCTGATCAGCAAGGGCGGCGGCGTGTTCGAGCGCGGCGCGAAGTCGATCCAGCTCAGCCCGGAAGCTCGCCGCCTGCTCAAGCTCGAGCGTGAGGAGGCGAGCGGTGAGGAAGTGATCCGCCACATCCTGATGGCCGACGCCGACCTGCTCTACAACGGCGGCATCGGCACCTACGTGAAGTCCTCGAGCGAGGAAGATGCCGACGTCGGCGATCGCACCAACGACCGCGTGCGCGTGAACGCCGATCAGGTGCGCGCCAAGGTGATCGCCGAGGGCGGCAACCTGGGTCTCACGCAGCGCGCGCGCATCGAGTACTTCCTGCGCGGCGGCATGGTGAATACCGACGCCATCGACAACTCCGGCGGCGTCGACATGTCGGACCACGAGGTCAACATCAAGATCTTGCTCGAGGTGCTGCTGCAGAGCGGCGCGATCAAGGACCGCAACGAGCGCAACGCTCTGCTGCGGGCGATGACCGACGAGGTGAGCGAGCTGGTGCTGGCCGACAACCGCAACCAGGCGCGCGCGCTCACGCTCGACGGGATGCGCAGCGCCGCACGCTACGAGGAGTTCGTCGATCTGATCGAGAACATGGTGACGACCGGCCTCGCCAACCGAGCCGACGACGCGCTGCCGACGCGCGACGAGCTGCTCGCACTGCCGCGCGAGCGCGGCATCCCGCGGCCCGCGCTCGCCGTGCTGCTCGCCCGCACCAAGAACTGGGTGTTCCGCGAGGCCATGAAGACGCCGCTCACCAGCAGTGCGCTCGGCACGGCGTTCCTGCATGCCTATTTTCCCAAGCAGCTGCGCGACCGCCACGCCCAGCACTTCGGCGCGCACCCGCTCAAGGGCGAGATCATCGCCACGGTGGCGGTGAACCAGGTGGTGAACCACACCGGCATCGCCACGCTCGCGCGCATCATGGCGAACACCCAGGCCGACCTCGGCCGCGTGCTGATGGCGTACCTCGACGTCGACCGGCAAGCGCGCGGCGCCGAGCTGCGCGAGCGCGTGCTCAGCCCCGGCAAGCGCATCGAGGTGGAGCTGGAAGCGCTGCTCGCGATCGAGGACGCGCTCGAGTCAGCGGCCGTGGCCGCGCTCGGCGGCAAGAGCGATGCGACGCACGCGCTGAGCGCGGTGCAGAAGAGGCTCGCGCTTTGAGGCGCGGGCCGCTCACCGCAGGCTGCCGAAGGCGAGGTCGTAGCCGGCGTACATCAGCGCCGCATCGACGAGCGCGTGGCTGAGCCAGGGTGCGAGCAACGAGCCGCTGCGCCGGTACAGCCACGCCCAGAAGGCGCCGCCCATCGCCACGCCCGCGGACAGGCACCACGTGACCGAGCCGAAGTCGTGCAGCAGCTGGCCGATCAGGATCACGTGGTGCGCCATGAAGCCGACGCTCGACAGTGCGATGGCGGCGGCGAGCGGCAGCCGTCGCGCGAGCTCGCCGAACACGAACCAGCGCCAGTAGTACTCCTCGAGCAGCGAGTGCGCCGCCGAGTAGAACACCGCGAGCGCCAGCATGCCGGCGGCGGAGTCGAGACCGAAATCGTGCAGCCGACCGTGGATCAACGCCGGTGCCGGCGCCAGCAACCGGTGGTGCTTCAGGACGCCATGATGGGCAACGAGCAACGCCGCGGCGACCAGCGCACCGAAGCAGAGTCCGGCGCCAGCGCCGTGCAGGTGAAGCCTCGGTCGCGACGCGCGCCAGCCGCCGACGAGCAGCCACCCCACCGGCAAGGCAAACTGCAGGAGCTTGCCTGCGGCGTAGGCGATGCGCGCCGTCCCATGGCCAGCGAGCGCGACGAAGTAAGTCCACGTCAGCAGCGACGGGAAGCCAAGTGCGAACGCGAGCACGAGGCGATCCAGAGGCTTGGCGGTCGAGCTCATGACGGCGGCGTGTCCTCGAGGAGACCACCTAGGCCTACCATAACCCGAACCAGAGACCCTAGGCTCGAGCGGCGCTGGCCAGGAGCGGGCAGCGCAGCGCTGCCGTGGTGGAGCCGCGGGTGCGCCGCCTCGCGGAGCTTTCGCCGGCCGTGAGAAAATCCACCAACACCCCGCGGAAAGCCGGCGTACCGGTCAGGCGCCCGCTCGCCAGACGCGATGTCCCTCATGATCTGTTTCCCGGGAAGCAGCCGTTGCGCACGGGGCTTCCGAGGCTGAATCATGCACGCTCTGCTCCTCGCCCTCGCGGTGTTCCTGTGCCAGGGCCAGTCCGCGGACGAACGCTACAGCTATGCAGCGGGTCTGTTCGAGCGCGGCCTGCACGAGATGGCGGCCAAGGAGAACGCCGCGTTCCTGAACGAGTTTCCCAACCATGACAAGGCCAGGGTCGCGCGCTATCGACTGGCGCTGTCGCTGTTCGAGCTGAAGCGCTTCGACGATGCCGAGCGCGAGCTCGATCAGCTGGTGCGGCTCGGCAAGGACTTCCCCTTCTGGCGCGAGGTGAGCTTGCGCAAGGGACAATGCCGCTACCAGCAGGGCGACCTCGAGCAGGCCGTGCCAGCGTTCGACGTGGTGCTCACCGATCCGGCTCACGAGCTCGCCAGGCCGGCGCGCTTCTTCAAGGCGGAGTGCGAGTTTCGCCGGGCACGGTTCGCCGCGGCGGCCGAGCTCTACGCCACGCTGCTCGACGTCGCCGACTTCGCGCGGCCGGCGCTGTATGGCTTGTGCTGGAGCCGTTTCAAGCTGCAGGACTTCGCCGGCGCGGCCGCATCGCTGGATCGATTCTTGCAAACCTACGCGAGCGACAGCGCGCGCGACGAGATGCGGTACCTGCGCGGCGAGTGCGCGCTCAACACCGAGCACGCGGCCGACGCCGAGGAGTACTTCCAGGCGATCACCGCCGGCGACTACGCGGACGATGCGCTGCTCGCGCAGGGCTACGCGGCCGCGGCACGCAACGACGCGGCGCGTGCGGCGATGCTGTTCCGCACGGTGACCGAGCGTTTCCCGCAGAGCCCGCTGGCGAAGGAAGCGCTGCTGCAGTGCGGCATTCACCTGTTGAAGAGCGGTGATGCCGCTGGCGCCATGATGCCGCTGGAGAAGCTCGCGACCGGCGCCACGGGCAAGGACCGCGCCGAAGCACTGTACTGGCTCGGCACCGCACAGGCGAAGTCCAGGCGCGGTGACGACGCCTTGAAGACCTTCGCCAGCGCCCTGCGCGATTGCGACGATGCTGCGCTGAAGGCGCGCATCCAGAGCGCCCAGGGCGACGCGCTGTTCGACCTGGGCAAGTTCGCAGAGGCGACGCGCACCTACGAGCAGGCCGCCGCCGGCGAGAACGGCGACTACGCGCTGCAGTCGGCAGCGCTCGCCGCGCTGAACGCCGGTGATCACGAGCGTGCGCTCAAGAAGAGCCACGAGCTGATCACCAGATTCCCGCAGAGCCACTACTTCGCGGATGCGATGGCGGTCGCGGCCGAGGCACAGTTCGCGCGCAAGAGCTACGACGAGGCGGAGCAGCTGTTCGCCGGCGTGATGCGGGCCGACTCGGCGAACAAGCATGCGCCGCGATGCCTCTCGCGCATCGGCTGGTGCCGCTACTATCGCGGCGACACCGAGGGCGCGCAGGCCGCCTTCCAGGATCTGGTGACGCAGTTCCCGGACGACGCGCTCGCAGCCGAGGGCTCGCTGGTGGCCGCGCAGTGCGCGGTCGCGCGCAAGGACTCCGCGCGGGCGCGGGCGCTGCTCGAGCAGCACCTGGCGAGGTACCGCGCCAGCTCGTTCTACGATGACGGCTTGCTGCTGATGGCACGGGTGGCGAAGAGCGAGGGCGATCTCGATGCGGCGCTGCGCTGCTTGAACCAGCTGCTGGCGGGGACCAGCACGCCGCTCGCGGACCGTGCGCTGTTCTTGCTCGCCGAGACGCAGGAGGCGAACCATGACGCGCGCAGCGCGCAGGCCACCTATGGGCGTCTGATGAGCGAGCTGCCCGAGAGCCCGCTCGTGCCGCAGGCGTGCTACGCGCGCGCCTGGTGTCTCAAGGATGCCGGCGACATCGCCGGCGCCATCGCCGCGATCGATCAGTTGCTGGCGCGGCAGGACGCGGCCGAGCTGCGGGCGAAGGGCCTCGAGCTGCGCGCGGCGCTTGCGCGCCAGAGCAAGCAACCGGATCTCGCGCTCGAAACGATCGCCCGGTACGCGCGCGAGTTCGGTGATCGTGCGGAGCTCGTGGACGTCGCCTTGCTGGCCGCGCTCACTCTGGAGGACGCCGGCCGCGAGCCAGAAGCTGCCGAGCTCTTGCAGCAGCGCCTGGCGAAGCTCGCGGGCGATGCGGCGGCGCGGGTATCGTTCGAGCTCGGCGTGGTCCTGCGCAAGCAAGGCAACACGAGCGGCAGCGCGGCGGCGCTGGAGCGCGCCGAGGCAGCCGCGCAGTCGCCCTTGCTCGCTGCCAACGCGGCATTCGAGCGCGGCGAGCTCGCATTCGACGCGAAGGATCACGCCACCGCGCGCGCCTGCTACCTGCGCGCGCTGAGCAAGTGCGGCGAGGATCGCGACCTCAAGACCAAGACGCTCTACAAGCTCGGCTGGGTTGCGCTCGACAGCGAGCAGTTCGCCGATGCCGCCAAGCAGTTCGAGAGCGCGGCCGAGCTCGACGCCTCGCATCCGCTCGCGGCGGAGAGCCTGTTCCTCGCCGGCGAGGCCGCCTATCGCAACCAGCAATGGGACGACGCGATCACCTGGCTCGAGCGCGCACGAAACGACCATCCGCACAGCGAGAGCCTCGGCAACGTGTTGTTCCGCCTCGGGCAGGCGCAGCTAGCGGCCGATCGTGCCGAGGCGAGCGTCGCCACGCTCGAGGACCTGCAGCGCCGTTTCCCCGACTTCGCGAACGCGTGCGAGGCGGACCTGTGCCTCGGCCAGGCTTTGGAGAAGACCGGCAAGAAGCGCTCGGCGCGACAGGTGCTGGCGCGCGTGGTCGAGAAGGACAAGGGCGTGCTCGCGGCACGCGCCCGACTCGCGATCGGGCGCATGGCGCGCGACGAGGGCGACCGCGAGGGCGCGCTCGCAGAGTTCCTCAAGGTCGCGATCCTGTACGCGCACGACGAGGAGGTCGGCGAAGCGCTGTATCGCGCCGGCTGCCTGCTCGAGGAAAAAGGCGAGCGCGACAAGGCGTTGCAGCAGTTCCAGGAGCTGCTGAAGCGCTTCCCGAGGAGCGCGTTCGCGGCCGACGCACAGAAGCGGCTGCGATCGGCGGAGTAGGCGCAACCCGCTGGCCGCCACCCGACAGGAGACGAAGTGCGCAAGATCCTCATCGCGCTGTGTGTGTTCCTGGCCGGGTTCCTGACCGCGGTCGGCTGGCTGCGCCCGTACGTGCCGTTCTTCTCGCGCTACACCGATGGCGTGAGCGAGAAGCCAGAGTCGCACGCGATCCGCTACGCGGTGTGGGACACGCCGCAATCGATCGGCCAGCCCACGAACTCCGCCGATGACGAGACGCGGCCGGCGCTCTCCTATGCCGGCGACTGGATGTTCTACGAGGTGGGCGAGGTCGGCGCGAACGCGGACATCTGGATGGCACCGATCGTGGAAGGCGTCGCGCAGCCCGGCCACCCCGCACCATTCAACTCGGCGCAAGACGACATCAGCCCGTTCTGCGACGATGGCCGCTACCTGTATTTCGCCTCGAATCGCGCCGGCGGCCGCGGTGGCTTCGACCTCTTCCGCGCGCCGCTCACGCCCAATGGCGCAGGCGACGCCGAGCCGCTCCCTGGCGACGTCAACACCGCGGCCAACGAGGTCGATCCGGCAATCCGTCCGGGCACGCTCGACCTGTACTTCGCTTCCGACCGCAGGGGGCGGCGCCCAGGCTACGATCTGTATCGAGCCATTGCCACCACCGATGGCTACCACGCGAGCGAGCCGCTCACGGCGCTGAACTCGAGCGATGACGAGCGCGAGCCGGGATTCTCGCCGGACGGCATGGTGGTGTTCTTCGCCTCGAACCGCGCCGGCGGCATCGGTGGCTTCGATCTGTGGCGCAGCCTGGAAGATCACGGCAAGCTGCTCGCCCCGGAAAACGTCGCGGCGCTCAACTCGCAGGCCGACGATCGCTCGCCTTGCCCGGCCGCCGAGGGCTTCTCGCTGCTGTTCGCATCGAGCCGGGACAACGGCCACCTCGACATCTACCGCGCCACGACGCACGAGCTGTTCAAGAAGCCGCTGCGGCCGCTCGGCCTCTCCGACTTCACCTATGTCGCGCTGTTGCTCCTCGCGGCGCTGTTCGCCTACCTCGCGCGCCGCTTCCAGACGCTCGACTTCCTCGCCAAGTGCATCCTGCTGTCGCTCCTGGTGCACGTGCTGTTCATGCTGTGGATGCGACGCGTCGAGGTGAAGACCGAGCTGAGCGACGAGCGCGCTGCACCCAGGAGCTTCCGGGTGCGGCTCGAGGGCACAGGCACGGTGGCGGAGGCGGGCGGCGGCGGGCAGGGCCGGGGCTTCCGCGAGCAGCAGCTCGCCGCCCTCGCGCAATCGGTCGGCCGCGCGGCGAGCGACGCGCCGGGGGAGGAGCTCGTGCCCGGCAACGTGGCGCTCGCGCTCGATCGTGAGCCGCCGAGCTACGGCGCCGCGCGCACCGCATCGGCCGACCAGCCGCAGAGCACGAGCGCGGTCACGGCGCGCGTCCTGTTCACGGAGCCGCTCGAGCGCGCGCACGAGGGCGTGCCCGAGCTCAAGCTGGGCGCGGCAACGCTCCTCGCCGGGCATGCCGAGCCGGCGCCCGCGCGCCCGGCGAGCGCCGGGAGCCCTGCCGGCGAGCTCGCCGCCGGGATCGCGTCGCCAGCGGCGGCGCCGGTCGGCCGCAGCGAGCGCAGCCTCGAGGCGGCCGCACGCGGTCCAGGCGCAACGCCCCTGCCCAGCGGCGACAGCGCGGGTGCCGGCGCAGGCCTGGGCGTCCGCGGCGTCGCGGTGGCCGCACCGCACGAGGACCACGCCATCCTCGGCGCCAGCAGCGCTCGGTTCGCGCCCGTTCCGGCGGCGATCGCCGCCAGCGACGGCACTCGAGAGCTCGGCCGCGCGCCCGCTGCGAGCCCCGGTTCGAGCCCCGGTTCGACCAATGGCGCGGGCGATGGCGGCGCGGCGCTCACGCCAGGGCGCGCGCCGCCCATCGGCCGCTCTGCCGACGCAGGACCTTCAGGCGGCGAGGCACGCGGCGCGCCAGCGCTCGAGCGAGCCGGGGCCTCGCTCGAGGTCGCGCTCAGCGCGCCGGCCGAGGCGCGGCTCGGAGCCGGCGCTGGCGGTGACGCACCGGGCGCCTCCGGTTCCGGCCTGGCGCTTGCCCCGAGGGAGGTGGCGAGTTCGGGCCGCGGGATCGAGCTGCAGCGCGCCGGGTCGCCCTCCGGTCTGCCGGGTGCGAGCACGAGCGACCTGGCGGCGCAAGCGACGGCACCACCCGCGCTCGAGCGCGAGGCCGCGCCGCAATCGGCCCGACCGGCGGGAAGTGGCGCATCGGCCGCGCCGGAGCGACCCGGCGCGCCCGCGGTGGTGCGCGCCGCGCTCCCCTCGATCGGCGAGCCCATGGCGCCGCTGGCAGCGCCGCCAGGCGGAGGTGGCAGCGGCACGGGGACGCTCGCGGGCGCGGGCGGGCTCGCGCCGCGGGAGGTCTCGGCGCGCGCGCCGGTCGCGGCGCTCGAGCGCTTTCACGCCGACCTCGCCCTCGACCCGCTGCCCGAACCGAGCAAGGTCGATCTCGTGCCGCGCGACGTCGAGCGCCCGGCGCCGGCGCCGCCAGCGCGCGACCTCGGCGTCTACAGCCGGCGCTTCGGCGAGGAGAAGCAGATCGCGATCAAGACCTACGGCGGCTCGGCGGAGACCGAGCGCGCCGTGGCGCAGGGCCTGCAGTACCTGGCGTCGATCCAGAATCGCGACGGCCGCTGGGGCAGCTCGCAGGACGACGACGACAAGTACGGCCAGGTGATGGTGGGCAAGACGGCGCTCTGCCTGCTCGCATTCCTCGGCGCGGGGCACACGCCGCAGTCGAGCACGCCGTACTCGGACGTGACCGCACGCGCGGTGAAGTTCCTGCTGTCGGTGCAAGATGATCGGTCCGGGCACTTCGGCTTCACCAGCGCCTACAGCCACGGCACCGCGACGTACGCGCTCGCCGAGTGCTATGCGATCACGCGTGCGCCCGAGCTGCGCGAGCCGCTCGAGCGCGCCGTGGACCACATCCTGTCCGAGCAGCACGAGAATCGCCGCGACCGCAAGGACAACGGCGGCTGGGGCTACTTCTATCCGAACGGCCGCGTCTTCGATCGGTGGCCGCGCGCGTCGATCTCGGCGTGGCAGGTGATGGCGCTCAAGTCGGCGCGCCTTGGCGGCCTCGACATCCCCGAGCAGTCGTTCCGCGATGCGCGGTCGTTCCTGCTCAACTGCTGGGATGCAGAGATCGGCGCGTTCCGCTACAACCACGATCCGTCCCGGCTGCGCTCCTCGTACGCAACGCTGCCCGGCTCGACTCCGGCCGCGCTGTTCGCGCTGTCCTTGCTCGGCGAGCTCGACCACACCGAGCCGGCGATCACCGGCGGGTTCGAGTTCATCCGCGAGCGCAGGCCGCGCGAGTATGCGTATCGCGGCGAGGCGGCGTTCGTGAACCAGGCCGCGGGTAATCCTTACTTCTGGTACTACGCCACCCTTGCCACGTTCGTGCGCGGGGGCAGCGACTGGGAGGAATGGAACACGGCCTTGAAGGCGACCCTGCTACCAGCCCAGCAGCAGAACGGCTCGTGGCGGCCGCTGTGCATCTATGCGCGCTATGCTGGCGACGACGACCGCGATCGATCCTACACGACGTCGTTGTGCGTGCTGATGCTGGAGGTCTACTACCGCTACTTCACGCCGCTCTTGCGCGCCACCTCGAAGTGACCCGCCGGGCTGGGCCCGAATCGAAGCCGAGGCCGGCCGCGCCGCGCGCGCATGGCCCCCGGGAACCAAAGGGCACGACGCCGCGTTTCCGGGCGCACACGGAGGTGTTGAATGAGCGTTAAACGATGGACGGCAGCGGGGTTGGCGCTCGTGACTCTGCTCTCGTCCACGGCCTGCGTCTTCTCGCTTGGCGGGCGCGGCGACTCGAGCGATCGGGACAGCCGCTATCAGTTCACGACGGATCGGGACGGCAATACGATCAAGCTCGACCGCCGCACCGGCGTCACCTGGATCCTGCAGAAGGATGACGCCTCGCACACCTGGCGGCGGCTCTCGGACCCGACCTCCGACTAGGTCAGCGAAGCAGCATCAGGACCACCAGCAGGCCGATGATGGCGAGGATGATCACCACGGCGGCCTTCGCGCTGAGGGTCGGGTGCATCGCGACGCGGGAATGGCGCTTGCCCAAGGTAGGTTCTCCCTGAGGTCCTCGGTTCGGACGCCATTCTGCCCGGCCCCGTGTCCACATACCAACCCTTGCACGCGAAAGCCGCCTCGTTCGCGGGCGCCGTGCAGCCGCCAGGCCCGGCCGGAACGTGGCGCCGGTCAAGGGTTTGATCGCGTCACTGGCCTCGTGCTTGCTAGACTTCTGGCGCCGCCAGCCAGCGAGGGGACTTGCACAAGCGCTGGCAGCCGAGGAATATAGCTGTTTTAGGCTCACTGCAGGTGCTCATGGTGCAGCAACTCGAGCCCACGCCGATTCAGAACGAGGTCGTGCCGGTGCCGCCGGAGGTGCACAAGCGACCGTCCTGGACGCGCCGCATCCTGATCCTCGCGGTCGCGGTGGCGTTCGGCATCTACATCTGGGTGGATGGCCCGAAGCTGTGGGATCGACTCCGCGCCGCCGAGATCCGCCACGTCGTCCTGTGCATCGCCAGCGCCATGCTCTCCTACATCGCCATGTCGTGGTCGATGGTCGCCTCCACGTGGGCGGCGGGAGCGCGCCTCAGGTGGCTGGGCGCGATGCACATCAACCTGGCGTCGGCGCTCGCCAACCACATCATGGCAGCCGGCGGTCTCGGTCCCGCGGCGCTGAAGGCGCACCTGCTCGCGCGCGAGGGCATGCGCGGCGGCGAGGCGATCGCCTCGCTCGCGCTGTTCACCGCCGCGTCCAACTCGGTGACCATCCTGATCTGTGCGCTCGGCTTCGGCTACCTCGTGCTCCATGGCGATCTGAACGCCGCGCAATCGACCGCCGCCATCATCGGCCTCGGCATCGTCGTCGCCGTGTCGTTCTGGATCGTGCTCGTGATCTGGAGCCGCCATCACCGCCACGGCACGATCAACTCGATCTTCGGCCTGATTCACCGCATCCGCTCGCGCTGGCACCAGGGCCCGGCGCTCGATCACAAGACCTTCCTCGACGATCTGGATCGCGCCTGCGACATCGCCTTGCAGCGCAAGGGTGCCACGCTGTTGCTGGTGCTGTTCACGTTCGCCGATTGGTTCTTCTCGCTGCTCACCGTGTACTTCGGTTTCGCGCCGTCGGCGCCGACCTCAACCCGGGCCTGCTGGCCGCGGGCTACACCGCCGGCGTGATCGCCTCCACCGTGTCGTTCATTCCCGGCGGCCTCGGCATCTTCGAAGCAGCCGGCATCCTCGTCTACACGATGCACGGCAACATGACGGCCGACAGCGTGATCGCGCCGGCTTGCTGATCTACCGGCTCGCCTACTACGGCATCCCGCTCGGGCTGGCGTTGCCGTTCCTGCACTTCCGCCGGCCGGATGGCACGCGCGCCATCGCCAAGGTGCCGGGCATCAAGACCGCCGGCCGCGCCTCGAGCACGATGTGAGCGGCCGCCGCTGCGTGCTCGTTCAGTAGCGCAGGCTCGCGAACGCGTCGCGGCGATAGCGCATGGTGGGCATCGCCGGCCGACACCACCAGCGTCGCACCATCGAGCGCGACCCGCATGGTCGGCCAGACCGCGGCCGAGACCAGCCCGGCGCCGTCCGCCGCGCGCTGCCAGCGACCGCGGTCGGCAAGCCGCGCCTTGCCCATCAGCAGCGCGCGGCGCCCGTGCGGCGCTTCCACGAACGGCGTGAGCGTGAGCACGCGCGGCAGCAGTTCATTCGGCGTGAGCGGGAACCACACTCCGACCAGCGGATCCTCGTCCTGCAGCCGGCGCGGATTGCACAGCGCCGCCTCGAACGCATCCTTGTGCGCCGCCGGCACCGAGGCGTAGAACGTCTCGAGGGCGCGCGCGTCGGCGGCCGCGAAGGTGCTGAGCGGGCACTCCTCGCCGTACGGCTCGGGGCTGCCGTCGCGCTGAACGGCGAAGTGGATCATGTGGAACTCGCCGTCGTTCACCGCACCCGGACGGCCGAGGAGGTCGCCGCGCTTGACCATCGCTCCCGCGCGGCACTGGTCGGGAATGTCACGCAGATGACCGATCTGCACCCGCAGCTCGCCCGCCTCGATGCACAGGTCCTGCTGACCTGCGAACGTCTCGTTGTCGCTGCGACGCGCGATCACGCCGTCGAGCGGCGCGCGGATCGCGGCCGGCGCGCAGAGCTCGAAATCGAAGCCGCCGTGCCCTTCGGGGTGGCCACCGCCATGGATGCCGAACGGCCAGATGCCGTAGCGCTCGCTGCGCAGGTCGGCAATCGCGATCGGCAGCGCGATCGGCGGCGACGCGCCGGCCGGCACACCGATCGCCCCGCACACACGCCGCGAGCACGCTCGCCGCGAGCATGCCGCCACCAGCGACCAGTGCCTCGCGCGCACCATCACCGCACCTCGGCCACGAACTCCGCGGCGAACGCGTCCGCGGTCAAGGGCGATCCGGTCGCGTGCCGCGTCAGGTCATCGTAGTGCTGGCGTGCGCCGGGACGAAACACGGCATCGATCAGGAACTCGCCGACCTGCTGGCAGCCCGTGTACGAGAAGTGCTGCGGTGCGACGCCCAGATGGCGCGCAATCGCCGCGTGCCACCTGCGGGCGAACAGCGCCCCCATCATGTAGTTGTGATAGTAGACCGGTGAGGAGACGAGGTGGATCTTCGCTGCCCACGCCGGCTCGTCCTGCTGCGCTGGCGGCTCGAGCAGCTGATAGCGTGCGACCAGCTGCCACCACAGCTCGTTCAGGTTCTGGGTGGGATCGCGGTACAGCTCGCGCTCGAAGTGGAGCATGACGATCGCCCAGCGGCAGAACACCAGCTCCTGCGTGCGCAGCTTGGCATCGCAGGCCGCGGCGCGGCCGGCGGGAGCGAGCGCGCGCTCGCTCAGCCACGCCACGGTGTACGCCTGGCGCCCCATCATCATGGCGATGCCCTCGGTGGTCAACGTGTGCGCGGGGGATCGCAGCAGGAACGGCAGCCCGGCATCGATCTCCACGTCATACAGCGCGTGACCCAGCTCGTGCAGCATCGTGTCCATCCACCGCTGCGTCGGGCGCACGTTGAGCAGCACGCGCGCGTCGCCCTGGCGATCGATGTGGATCGCGAACGCGTGCGGGTTCTTGCCGTCGCGCTCGAACAGATCGCTGCGCGCGAGGATCGGTTCGGGATCGAGCCCGATCGACTGATAGTAGCGCGCGGCGAGCGCCGCCACGTCGTGCTGGGCGAAGGCCGCGTCGAGGTTCACGTCGAACACGTCCGGCGCTTCCTGGAAGAACGGGTTCTGGTAGTGCCAGGGCCGCAGATCGACGGTGCGGACCCGGCAGCGCTCGGCCAATCGCTCATCGAGCTCGGCCTTGACGACGCGGAACGGCTCTCGGGTCAGCGCCTCGAGGCGCGTGAACAGCGCGAGGATCTCTGCCTCGTCTTGCTCGTTGAGCGCGAGCTGCAGCGCATGGTAATTGCTCGCGCCGAGCGAGCGCGCCGCGACGTTGCGCAGCTCCACCAGCTCGAGCAGCGGCCCGGCAACGCATGCGCCCACGGCCTTGCTCGCGCGCCACGCGGCTTCCAGCTCGCCACCGTCGGTCGCGTTCTTCAGCACGTGATCGACATCGTTCGTGCTCACCTCCCGGCCGCACAGGCGCGGCCGGTACGTGGCGAACGATTGCTCCACCTGGGTCGACAGCTGGTTCATGCGCACCAGCAGCCCGCGCTCCACCTGGCGCGGCCAGCACAGCCGGTACAGCAGGTCATCCTCGCGCGCCGTGATCGGATCGGGATCGCGCGCGCTGCGGCGCTCGCTCACCTCGGCGAACACCGCCTGGTCGAGGAACAGCTCGTCGATCTGGTTGGCGAGCAGCTCGTGGCGTGCATACGCCGCCGCGTCGCCGGTGGTCGCCGCCTGCCACCAGCTGAGGTTGAGCTCGCGCTCGAGGCGCTGATAGTCAAGGAAGAGCCGCACGAGACGATCGCTGCGTCGCGCCATGGTCCCTCGCCGGAGTTGCAAGATTGCCGGACTTGTCGGTTGCAGCGCGCTTGCCGAAAGTCGAAAGTGTCGGCACACCCTAGCCGGCGCGGTCACGAAGTCAAAATGTCCTCCCGAGGCTCCTCACGAACAGCGTTGTTCCTCGGCGCGGCTGCCCTGCTGCTGCTCCTGCAGCTCTGCGCCCGCTGGTACGCGGCCGCAGAGCGGATGCCGATCACCGACGCCGAGCAGGTCGAGCTCGGCCGCGCCTATGCGCTCCTGCATCGCGACGCGGTTCCCGCTGCGGCGCGCGCCGGTCCGCCCGCGAGCGCGTGGCTCTCCTGGGCGCCGGTGCTCGCGCGCTTCGGCCCGCACCCGACCGAAGAGCTCGCTGCCGCGCAGGGCAGCCCGCTCGCGCTCGGCCGCCGCGTGATCGCTCTGCTCGCCGACCCGAGCCACCTGTTGATGGCCGCCCGGGCGCTCTCGCTCGTCATGTTCCTCGCGCTCACGATTTTGCTCAGCCGCACCACCAGCGTCCGCACCGGCGCCGAGTCCGCCTTGATCGCGATCTGCTGGATCACGCTCGACCAGAACCTGATCGACCGCTTCACGCTGGCGGCACCGCATGCCTTGCTCGCGCTCACGCTCGCGCTCGCGCTGCTCGCCTTCTCGCGCTACCTCGCCCGGCGGTCGTTGCTCTGGTGTGCGCTCGGCCGCGACGCTGCTCGCGCTCGCGGCGGCACTTCGAGATCGGGTTCGCGTTTCCGTGCGTCGCCGCGATCGTGTTCCTGGCGCTGGCGCGCGCCAAGCTGCCCGACTGCATGGACCTGCCCTTGCCGGTCGCCCTGCGCCTGCGGCTCGGCCTGAAGCACGTGTTCAGGTACCTCGCGATCCAGGCCCTCGCCGTGGTCGCGCTGAGCGTGGTCATGACCGGCCGGGTGTTCCCGCAGTGGCCCGGCAGCGACGCCGCCGCCCTGCCGCCGATCCGCCTGCTGCGCTGCGTCCCGGCCGCGCTCGCGCTGCCGCTCGCCTGGCAGGTGTGGGCGAAGCGGGAGCTCTACCTGCACGGGCACCACCTGCTCACGCTCGGCGTGGCGGTGCCGCTCGCGCTGGTGGCGCTGGTGCGCGGGTCACCGAGCAGCCAGACGCTGATCGCCGTGCTGCCGCTCGCGTACACGTGCCTGGCCGACTTCCTCGGCCGCCGCTTCGAGCTGGATCGCTCGGCGCGCGGCCCGATCGTCGCCTTGCTCGCGCTGCACGCGCTGGTCAATGCCGTCCTCTGACCGCAGTGGATCCGGGCTGGCGATGCCGCCCGCGGCGCGCCGAATTTGTGCGCAGTCCGATCAGCCTCGCCGGTAAACTCTCCCTGCTTCGTCGCCCCCAAGGACACCACCATGGCAGCCGATCCCAAGCTGATGGAGAACCTCACCGCCCTGTGCAAGCGGCGCGGCTTCATCTTTCCTTCGAGCGAGATCTACGGCGGCATCAATGGCTTCTGGGACTACGGGCCGCTCGGCGTCGAGCTGAAGCGCAATCTGAAGAACCAGTGGTGGCACGACATGGTGCTGAACCCACCGGATGGTCCCGACGGCCACGAGCTCGACATGGTCGGCCTCGACTGCGCGATCATCATGAACCCGCGCGTCTGGGTGGCGAGCGGTCACGTGGGCGGGTTCAGCGATCCGATGCAGACCTGCCGCCAGTGCAAGAAGCTGTACCGCGCCGACCAGGTCATGGACGCGATCAAGGAGACCGGCTGGTACCAGAGCCTGGGCGAGCTCAACGCGCGCGGCGCGAGCGTGGACGCGCTCCGGAAATGGGCGGAGACCAGGGGTCGCAAGCAAGCACCGGGCATGGCCCTGGTACGCAAGCCCGACGTGGTGCTCGCGCAGGTCGGACCGCTGCTCGCGTCGCTGACGTCGGTCGATGCGCTGATGCTGAGGCTAGCCGCCGAGCAAGGCAATCCCACCACGCCGTGCCCGAACTGCGGCGGCGACCTCACCGAGCCGCGCAACTTCAACCTGATGTTCGAGACCTACGTCGGCGCGGTGCGCGACGAGGAGAACAAGGCGTACCTGCGGCCGGAGACCGCGCAAGGCATCTTTGCCAACTACAAGAACGTGGTCGACACCTCGCGGGTGAAGGTGCCGTTCGGCATCGCCCAGATCGGCAAGGCATTCCGCAACGAGATCAACCCGCGCAACTACACCTTCCGCTCGCGCGAGTTCGAGCAGATGGAGATCGAGTTCTTCTGCCGCGACGAGACGTCGATGGAGTGGTATCGGTTCTGGCGCAAGACGCGCTTCGACTGGTACGTCAAGCTCGGGCTGAAGAGCGAGAAGCTGCGCCTGCGCGATCAGCTCAAGGACGAGCTCGCGCACTACTCGCGCGCCTGCGCCGACATCGAGTACGCGTTTCCGTTCGCTGACGGATTCCAGGAGCTCGAGGGCGTCGCCCACCGCGGCTGCTTCGATCTCACGCAGCATCAGCAGCACAGCGGCAAGGATCTGTCGTACTTCGACGACGACGCGTGGGAGGTCGACAAGGACCGCCACGCGACGCTCGCCAGGGACGAGCTGCAGAAGGTCAAGTACGCGCCGCCCTACCGCTATCTCCCCACCGTGATCGAGCCATCCGCCGGTGCCGACCGCGGCGCGCTCGCGTTCCTGTGCGAGGCGTACACCGAGGACGAGAAGCCCGACGCCAAGGGCATCATGCAGAAGCGCGTGTTCATGCGCTTCCATCCCAAGCTGGCACCCATCAAGGCCGCGTTCCTGCCGCTGGTGAACAAGGAAGGCATGCCCGACACCGCCGCGCAGATCTACCGCGACGCGAAACGCCACATGAACGCGTACTTCGACGACAAGGGCGCGATCGGCCGCCGCTACTACCGCCAGGACGAGGCCGGCACGCCGTTCTGCGTCACGGTCGATGGCCAGACCATGCAAGACGGCACGGTCACGATCCGCGACCGCGACTCGCTCGAGCAAGTGCGCGTCGGCAAGGATCACGTGCTGCGCTGGCTCGCGGACAAGATGGAGAAGCCGCTCGCGTAGCGGGCGGCGGATCAGCATCGGAGAAGCCGCTCGCGTAGCGGGCGGCGTCGCCGCGCTGCGCGCTCCTCACCGGCCTGCGGGCCGTGCGTTGTAGCCGCGCTCGTCGAACGGCGACAAGCGAACCAGCCACAGCTCCTCGAGCACGCGCAGGTCCTCGCTCGGGTCGTAGTCCGGGCGCGCCGGCACGCTGAGCGTGTCCAGGACCTCGAACGCGAACGCATCGGCACCGAGCGCGTTCCAGTCGCTCTGCAGCGCGCGATTCCGATGCGCTCCCATGCGCAGCTGTGCGCGCTGGCGATTCAGCATCGCCGGCAGGTCGGTGCTCGCGCCGACGAGCGACCTGCCGCTCAGCTTGTTGAGCACGCGGTACACGCCCATCGGCCGGCGGCTCTCCTTGTACTCGCGAATCAATGCTCGCCGATCCATCGGTTCCTCCGGCATCGTGGTGTGCTGGCCATCGCGCCCGCCCCATCGTACCGACGGCGAGGGTCTGGGAACATCGGCGCATCGGGCGGCGAGCAGCAAAGAACGCCACCACCATGGCAAAGACTACATGCGCGGACCGGGTCGTGGGCGGCGACTCTCGGCGCGCAGTCGCTCGCATCGGTGCGCGCGTCGGCCGCGCGTTTGCAGAGGCACGCCAAGCTTCCGGCCCCGGTTCCGCAGAACAATCAGGAGACGCGCATGCGATCAGTCATTCATGGGGGTTTCGTATTGGCCGTGGCGGCGATGTCGATCGCGGTGTCATTCGCGCAGTCGCCGACGCCGGGCCAGGCATTGACGAAGGACAACCGGAATGCGAGCGCCAGCAAGGACGTGGTGCTGCTCGACGCCTCGAGCACGGTGGCAAAGCTCGAGCAGGCGCCGCTGCCAACGCGACCGAGCACGATCATGGGAGCGCCGATCGACCTGAAGCAGCTGCCGAGCTACCAGGCCGGCATGGACGTGGTCGGCTTCTGCATCTCCGGCAACATCGAGAACGGCAACGCGGCCCCGGCGGCCGGCGGCGAGACGGATTCCGCGCGTGAGGATGCTGCGAAGCCCACCGGCGCGCTCACCGGCGCGGATCAGGGTCTGGTGTTCCAGGCGATCATCGCGTCAGAGCCAGAGCTGACGCGCGAGGACATCGAGCGCCTCGAGCACGGCACCATGGACACCGGTGCGAGCGGCCGGGGGAAACAAGAAACCGAGGACCAGGACACCGACCGCACGGACAAGGAGGCGAGCCGCGGCAGCGAGTCCGCAGTGGTCATGTGCGACTGCCGCATTCTGCCGAACCAGCTGCACAACAAGGTGCTGTCGTTCGAGGTGATCGGGGTGAAGACCGGTGGCACGCCTTCGGCAAACGCCTTGGCCGAGGCCGCGCGGCGCGAGCTGACGCAGAGGGACCAGGGTCGCTTCGACAAGGACACCGCGCGTGGACACTCCCGCGTCGAGGGCACGGACGGCGAGAAGGTGGCGCTCGCAAAGGAAGGTGCGGCGCGCCTGAGCGCGATGCCAGCGAAGCCCGAGGACGTGGCCAAGGCGCTCAAGCTGGTGGCAAACGGCAAGGCGTATCTCTATCTGCACGTCTGCCCGAGTGCCGGCAAGCGGCAGCACGAGGCAGGCGAGGAAACCGGCAGGGAGAGATACGGTGAGCCGGGCAGCAGCAGCGTGCAGCTCACGGTGAAGGACCTGAACGTCGTGTTCGCGGCCAGCGCCAGCAAGTGACCGGCGTGCGGCCGTGCGGTTCGAACGAGGGGGCGCCGTTGCGCCCCCTCGGCCGTTGCCCGGCGCGTGGTGCGGGCACTGCGCGCGAGGTATGATCCGGGCGCACGGGCGTCGATCCCAGCCGATCCCAACCCGATCCCAACCCGATCGAGGAAGAGCTCCATGCACCAGCCCTCCCGCCGCACGTTCCTCGTTGCCGCCGCCGCCGCCACCGGCGCCACCTACTTCGACCTGCCGCAGCTTGCCGGTGCGCAGGCTGCGAGCGGGTCGTTCCCGATCGGCCTGCAGAGCTACACGCTGCGCAAGTTCCCGGTCGAGAAGGCGCTCGAGATCATTCGCAACGATCTCAAGCTGCACTACGTCGAGCTCTATCCGGAGCATTTCCGGATGGAGCCAGCGCCAGGACACGTGACCAGCATGCTGAAGCGGCTGAAGGCGCTCGACCTCACCTGGAACGCGCACGGCGTGAACGCCTTCGGCAAGGACGCCGACCTGAACCGCAAGATCTTCGCGGTCGCCAGGGCAGCCGGCATCGCCAACCTGAGCGCCGACCCGGAACCGGAGTCGTTCGCGAGCCTGGAGCAGCTCGTGACAGAGTTCGGCATCCGCATCGCCATCCACAATCATGGACCCGGCAGCCGCTACGAAAAGATCGCGGACGTGGTGAAGGCGGTGAAGGGCCGCCATCCGATGATCGGCGCGTGCATCGACACCGGCCATTTCATCCGCTCCGCCGAGGACCCGGTGAAGGCTGCACGCGAGCTGCAGGGCCGTGTGTTCGGCGTGCACCTGAAGGACTTCGCCGAACAGAAGGCGAACGCGGCCGACATCGTGCTCGGCAAGGGACACCTCGACGTGGCGGCGTTCTTGAAAGCGCTGCGCGAGACGAAGTTCCCCGCCGATGGCTCGCTCAGCATCGAGTTCGAGGGCAGCCCCGACAACCCGGTCGCCGAGGTGCAGGCGTGCGTGGCGGCGGTCAACGACGCCATCGCCAGGATCGGTGCCGGCTAGCGCGGCCTCCCACCCTTCGCTTCAACCCGTTGCGGGCTAGAATCTTGAGGGGCAAACGCCGGTCGGTTCCGATAGATTCTCAATCGCCAGCGGATTCCCCGAGGAGCACCCGACCATCATGGCCCATGCACGCCGGATCGCGATCGCGCAAACCAATCCGACCATCGGCGACTTCGAGCACAACGTCGAGCAGATCACGGCATTGCTCGACGAGGCGCAGGCACAAGGCGCGCACCTCGTCGTGTTCGGCGAGCTCGCGATCCCGGGCTACTCGCCGCTCGACCTGTTGCTGCGCCCCGAATTCGTCGACGCCAACCAGGCCGCGCTCGGGAAGGTGGTGGCGGCCTGCCGGCACACGGCGGCGGTGGTCGGGTTCGTCGATCGCGGCCCGTACAACGCGGCGGCGGTGATCGAGCGCGGCAAGATCCTGGGCGTGCACCACAAGCGGTTCCTGCCCAACTACTCGATCTTCGACGAGAAACGCTACTTCCGCCAGGGCGAGGACGACGGCTTGTTCGACACGCGGCTCGGCCGCCTTGGCGTGACGGTGTGCGAGGATGCGTGGCATCCCGGCCTGCCCGAGTCGCAGGCGTCCAACGGTGCGCACATCGCCGTCAACATCTCCGCCTCGCCCTACGTGCGAGGCAAGATTGCGCACATGGAGCGCATGTTCCGCACGCGCTCGGGCGACAACCAGATCTTCAGCGTGTTCTGCAATCAGTTCGCCGGCCAGGACGGGATCATCTACTACGGCCACGGCATGCTGGTGAACCCGTTCGAGGAGATCCTGCTGCGCACGTTCTCGCTGCATGCGTCGCCGAAGGACTTCGCCGGCGAGCTGCACCGCAGCGAAGGCGCCGGGCTGTTCACGTGCGACGTCGATCTCGACGATGTGGAGCGCGCGCGCATGCGCGACCTGCGCACGCGCGAACGCAGCGTTGCCGTGCTCGGCGAACCGCCGAGCGACGGGTTCGAGCGCGAGCTCGCCCCGCTCGCCAGGCGGCTGGGCGTTGCCGCGCCGCCGGAGGCGACGGCCGAGCTGTGCGAGATGTACAACGCGCTCGTGCTCGGCGTGCGCGACTACGTGCGCAAGTGCGGCGTGAAGAAGGTCGTGCTGGGTCTGTCGGGCGGCATCGACTCGACGCTGGTGACGTACGTGGCGGTCGACGCGCTCGGCCCGGACGCGGTCGAGGTGATCATGATGCCGCGCACCGGACTCACCTCGGAGCGCACCATGCGCGACTCCGATCTGGTGGTGAAGGACCTCGGCATCAAGCATCACGTCGTGTCGATCGACGCCCCGGTCGAGGCAGCGCGCTATCCCTGGGCGCAGGCGCCGTTGCAGAAGGCGAACGATCAAGCGCGCGAGCGCATGAAGATCCTCTACAACCACGCGGGCGCGCACGGTGCGCTGGTGCTCGGCACGTCGAACAAGAGCGAGGTCGCGCTCGGCTACGGCACCAAGCACGCCGACATGGCATCGGACTTCGCGGTGATCGGCAGCGTGTGGAAGACCGACGTGTTCCGGCTCGCGCGCCTGCGCGCATTGCCGGAGTCGATCGTCACGCGCAAGCCCACGGCCGAGCTGATCGAGGGCCAGACCGACGAGGGCGAGATGGGCTTCACCTACGAGAGCGCCGATCACATCCTGCAGATGTACGTCGACCAGAACATGAGCGAGCAGGCGATCATTGCCGCCGGCGCGGATGCCGCGCTGGTCGCGAAGATCATTCGCCGCTTCCATCTGCACGAGCACAAGCGCACCGTGCTGGCGCGCTCGATCAAGGTCTCGGAGCAGTCATTCCATCCGATCGAGTGGCGCCAGGTGGTGTCGAAGCGGCTGGCGCTCGCGCCGCGCCCGGAAGCGAAGCGCAAGCCGGCCGAGCCGAAGCAGACCAGGGTGGGCGGCTGACGTGCACGAGCTGTGCACGTACCGCGTTCGCGCCGGCCGCAGCGTGGACGAGCTGATTCGCTTCTTTCACGCCGACGGCGAGCGCGACTATCATGCCGCTCTGCGCCGTGCGGACATCGCGCTGGTGGGCGCCTGGCGCGACGCCGCCCGACCCGACGCGCTCGTGTGGCTGCGCGCGTCCGGCGATGCGACCCCCAAGGCAGCGGCGTGGCTCGAGAAGCTCGCCGCGGTGGCGGACATGGTCGCGGCGATCGAAGCGCTCGAGCTTGCCCCGCGCGATGTCTCACAGCTCGCCGCGGGTCCGCGCGACCGCGGCTGCCACGAGCTGCGCCACTATCGCCTCGCGCCGGGCACCACCGGCAAGATGCTCGCGTTCTTCGAGGACGTGCGCCGGCTGATGCCCGAGCATGGGGTGCGCGTGCTCGGCTGGTGGACCGCGACGCACGCCGGGTCGGAGCGCTTCCTGTGGCTGCGCGAGTTCCGTGATGCAGCGCACCAGCGCCAGGTGACGCACGACCTCTACCAGAGCGACCGCTGGCTGCGCGACTTCAAGCCGCGCACGATCGGCGTGATCGAGGAGCGCATCCTGCGCGACCTCGTGCCGGTACCGGCAGCGGCGCTCGGCGGGCTCGACCCGATGCCGGGCGCGTGAGAAGGCGCGACCACGATCTCGCGTGCGAGGTCGTGCGCAGCTGCCATCGCACGATGCGCAATCGCCGTCCGTGCCGCGCCGATCACCCGCGCTCGTGCATGTTGACCCGCGCGAGCCAGACCCTCATGATGGGCGCGTCTCTCACCAGCATTCCGCCATGAAGGGAAGTGGCGCTGTGAGAGCTTGTCCGCGTTGCGAGGCGCCCGACGCACGCGTGCGGGGCCGGCAATGCAGGAGGGGATCGCATGAACCGGTTTCTCATGATCGCGGGCATGGGCGTCTTTGCCGCCGGCCTGTGCTCGACGCGCGCGCGCGCGCAGATCGCCACGGCAGAGCACCAGGGGTTCGAGGCGCCGACACTGTCGGCGGCGGTAGGGCCGCCCGAGTTCTACGTGTTCACCGAGTACCCATATCCGCCGGAGCCGCCGCTCGCGCAGCGCACGCTCGCCGAACAGCTCAGCGACTCGCAGCACTATCCACCGACGCCGCTCGGGCGCATGCCGCCACTCGGCCCGGACGGCAACCCCACGGTGGTGGGTGGCTACGCGACCGAAGGACTTCATCATCTTCACCGATCGCGCGGTGACGCCCGCCAGCGCCAGTCGATCGAACGTCGGCGAGCCATCGCATGCCGCCGCCGGCAAGTACATCTTCTACACCGGCAACTGGTACGCAGCGCGATCCACCGACGGCGGAACGACCTGGTCCTACATCAACCCGTACGCGGACATGGCGGACTTTTGCTGCGACCAGGAGGTCATCTACGACGCCTCGCGCGACCTGTTCCTGTGGTATCGCCAGGGCGTTCCGGACGGCAACGGCCGCAACCGGTTTCGACTCGGAGCCTCGTCGGACGGCGCCGCCACGTGGTGCTTCTACGACATCTACACCGAGCAGGTCAACGCCGGCTGGATCAACACCTGGTTCGACTACCCGCACATCGCGCTGGGCACGAACTTCCTGTACATCGCCACCAACCGCTTCAACTCTGCGGGCTTCTGGGTCGAGACCGACGTGCTGGCCTGGCCGCTCGACGCCATCCGCTTCTGCCAGGGATTCGGCTACAACTACTTCGGGCGCACCGACTCGTTCACGCTCACCCCCGTGCAGGGTGCGACCGTGATCATGTACCTCGGCTCGCACGTGGACACCGACACGCTGCGCATCTACTCATGGACGCAGGGCAGCGGCAGCTACTCCTGGAACGACATCAACATCGCGGCGTGGTCCGGCACCTCGCGCGGCAGCGCGCACTGTCCGAGCCCGGACGGGACCGACGCCTGCCAGCGCCTCGATGACCGCATCAACGGCGGCTGGGTGGCGCAGGGCCTGATCGGTTTCTTCTGGACCGTGAGGGAGGGCGGCGGGTTCTCGTACCCGTACGTGGAATCGGCCACGTTCAGCCAGCAGACCAAGGCTTACATGGGGCGGCCGTACATCTGGAACTCCGCGTTCGCCTGGATCTACGGCTATGCGTGCCCGGATACGCGTGGCTACCTCGGCATCGCCGCATGGCTGTCCGGCGGCGGCAACTACCCCGCGTACTACGTCGGCATCGACGATGACTTCAACGGCTCGCCGCCCGGCTGGGAGGTGGCGCTGGTCGAGGCCGGCAACGACGGCCCCAACGACAACAAGTGGGGCGACTACAATCGCATCCGACAGTTCGGCGGCTGCCAGCGCGTGTGGACCGCCAGCGGGCACGTGTTGCAGAACGGCGGCAACGGCGCCAACACGTCGCCGCGCTTCGCCGTGTTCGGCCGCGAGCGGGAGCGGTTCTGCTACAACCGCTTTGCGACCAAGTAGGCGGCGGGATCGCCGGGCAAGCGCAGGGATGGCGGGTTGCCGTCCCTGCGCTCGCGCGCCACGGCGTGGCTGGCAGGCGCCGTGAGCATCGGGCCCGAGGTAGTGAGAGTCTCGAGCCACCACGTTCGCCAACGTTCGCCCGTCACTTGATTTGCACTACCTCGTCCTCGGAATCGTGAATCAGGCCGCTCGCATCGAGAACGAATGATCGCAACGTGAACGTGGTGGCCGACCACCCGGAGGGCACCACCCCGTTCACCGTGAACGTGCCCGTCGGATCGATCACTCCGGTCACCAATGGGGCAAACGTGAGCGTTCCGCCGATCGCCGTCAGCGCAACCAAGCAAGGCTCTCCCGGTTGGCGCTCACGCATGGTGACCGAGACCGAGTCCCCGGCGTGCAGATTGCGTCGCGGATAAGCGTTCAGGTAGACATCACTGCCGGCAAACACGTACGCGGCGCCGACGGAAACCCCGTTGATGCGGGCCGATTGGTCGCCGATGATGAGGTCGGCGAGCCCATCCCCATCGAGGTCGCCCACCGCGTTGCCGCTCGAACCGAAGTAGTCGTCCGAGCGCGTTCCCTCGAAACGGTACAGGAGCGCACCGGTCCGGCCCGAGAACAGGCGCGCGTAACCGGGACGTCCGTCGGGGAAAACGTCCCGACCAGCACGTCGGGGATTCCATCGCCGTTGACATCACCGACACCAGCCACGAAGCGGCCAAACTGGTCCTTGGGTGCATCCCGACGAACGTGGAAGACGCTGCCGTCTCGTCCGAGACCACGGTGGCACGCCCTGCACTGCTGGGATCGAGGTCGGCAGAACCGATGATCAAATCGTCGAGGCCGTCCTGATCGATGTCGCCGACGTCGGACAAACAGAAGCCGAAGCATCGTTCCCGTAGCCATCCACGACAAACAGGGGCTTCAGATCCTTGCCCGAGAACACCGTGACCTTTCCCGTTGGCCACTGTTGATTGCGCCAACCACGATCTCCACAATGCCGTCGCCTGACATCGTTGAGAAGACAGAGGCCCGCGAAGGCAAGGTGGCCCAGCGAGCTTGCCAATGGTGGCACCGTTCCGACCCGAGATCACGTACACGGCCCCACCAGAGCATCCAGGTTTTCCGCCGGCGCCGATACGAGGACGTCGCTCGCCAGGTCCCCATCCAGCTCGCCGCCACCGGTCACGGTTGCCGTAGAAAGCCATGTCGCCGGGAAGACCCGTCAGGGTGTATAGCGGCCGGATTTTCCGGAGAACACCTTGGCGCTGCCGGTATCGCCACCGGCGAGGTCGTCAGGGGCACCGACGATGATGTCGGTCGGCCATCGCGATCGACGTCGCCCGCGGTGCTGATCGAATAACAGATCACCCTGATGTTGGGGTCGTCGCAGTCGCCGAAGAACGTGTACAGCAAGGACCCATCCCGACTCGAGCACACGCGTAGCCCCCGCACGAGTGGTTCGGAGCACCGACGAGGATATCAGGAAGGCCGTCGTCGTTGACGTCGCCCGCCGTGGCGACAGCAAACCCGAATTGATCGCCCAGGTTGTCACCAGAGAAGCTGAAGAGCACCCGCTGCGCTTCGGCCGACGTGGACAACGCCGCCAGCAAGACGACCAACCCAATACGGTGCGCGGTCATGAGACGCCTCCCAGTCAACGACCTCGGAATCGATCATGGTCCACTCTTCCACGTCAGTAGATCACGACTCGGATCTCACCTGCCTTGGAGAACCCCAACCTTGTCGCACGCGGGTCGCCGATCACGAAATCGATGGCCATATTGCTGTCGAGAAACCCACGCACAGCGCTGAGCCCCAGCCGTACCGCTCTCCCGGAATGACCTCCGGACTCGGGGTCGACGAAGTGCGCGAATGATCCAGAAACGAATGAGCTGGGCTTCGAATCTGATGCATCAGTGCGCCTCCGATCGAACTCGATCAATCTCATGACCACTTCTGCCGACGGTGATGCCGAACCAGGCTCCACCCGGCAGCCCTTGCCTAGCCCTTGCCGGGCGGCACTGCTGATGCTCATCCAGGCGGGAAAGCGCGCGCGGGGTGAGGAGTGCTGCACCGCGCATAGAGCTGTTCGCGAACAACGTGGTTGTGCCAGCAATGGCGTGCGAACTCTGCATTTGATGATGTGCCGGCTGCTGACGTTCTGCCAGAGGATATCCGGAGCAGCGTCGCGTTCAGGTCGGGGATGCGCACCACGATCGTCGCGATCGACGACCATGGACGGTATCCAGTGGGTCGATGGGCGGTGACCGCGGACAGGGTGATGCTGAAGCCGACCCCGCCGTGTTTTTGCCAAACGTCGCGGTAGGGCGCTCACGCTCGCTGCGGGGTCGTCCCCAGTCTCATTCTCGCGTGCAGCACGATGTTGAAGCCGTGCTCCCAAGAGCGTTCGAGGAGGATCGCGACACACCAGCCCGGAACCGTGACGCGATTGCTTCCGCGCACGCACTGTGCGCACGGCCAGCTAGTCCGTGATCCGCTTCACCGGCCGCAAGCCCACGTCCGCACGCGCTCGGCCGTCGATGCCGTCGCGGCGCGCCGAGCGGCATGGCCGCGGAGTCCATGCGCTGCCGCCGCGGCACACGCGCTGCACGCCGATCGCGGGCCCGGTGGGATCGGTCGCCACCCGCCGGATAGTTCGAATCCAGTCCGCGCACCACTCCGCGACATTGCCGTGCATGTCGTACAGGCCGTACTTGTTGGGCCGCTTCTTCGCCACCGACCGGATCATGCCGAACGAGTCGCCGAAGTACCAGGCGATCTCGTTCAGCTCGCCCGCGTACGGTCCGGCCTCGAACCCGCGGCACGCATACTCCCACTCTGCCTCGGTGGGCAACGCCAGCCCGAGCTTCGCGCAGAACGACTGCGCCTGGTGCCAGGTCATGTCGGTGGCCGGTTCGTCCTCCGCCTCGCCCTCCTTGGCCTCGCCGCCCATCGTCTTGCGCCACACGGCATTGGTCACCTCGGTCGTCGCCACCAGGAAGTGCGACACCGACACTTCGTGCTGTTCCTCGTCGTCCTCGCGGCTGGCCTCGTCCGCGGGCGACCCCATCGTGAACTTGCCGCCGTAGAGATACAGGAACTCCATGCCGGTGGCCTGATGCACGTACACGTAGCGGCCTTGCGGGTTCTTGCCGCGATAGGTGAAGCCCTCGACGTGCCGCGGCGGCAGCAGCAGGTCCGCGAGGCGGAACGCGGCCTTCGACTCGCTGGCGGGCGGCACCGCCACCGGCGCTGTCGCGAGATCGATGCTGAGCTGGCCGACATCGTAGGGCGCGTGCGCGACGGATTGCTGCCGCTCGCGATCGAACGCGCGGCGCGGCTGCAGCGCTTCGCCCGCACTCACGTCCCGCCGCGCGAGCAACCGGCCCGCATCGAACACGACCACGCGGCCGAGGATCCCCGCCGGCACGTGCAACGTGAACCGTCCGTCGCTGGCCGGCGTCACCTCGGCATCGAACAGGCGCGTGCGCGCCGGGATCTCGCTGGTGGGCTCGAAGCCGACCCGCACCTCGCGCGACAGGTCGCCCGAGCTCGCGTGCACCGTGCCGGTGATCTCGGCGTAGCTCGGCTCGAGCAGCACCTGAACTTCCTGCACGGCGAGCGTGTCGCTCAGCGTGACCTGATGCGGCTCGGCGATGTAGCCCGCCTGCTCGATCCACGGGAACACCCGGCGCACGGCACGATTGAGGTCGACGATGGTGGCGGGCGTGGTGAGCGCGGCGCGACCCTCGAGCGCGACCGTGGCGCCGAGGATCTCCTGGCCATCGAGCGCATCGATCGCGCGCACCACGAGCGTCATGCGGCTGCGATCGACCAGCACCCGCCTGGCGAACTGCTCGCGCTCGCTGCCGCCGAAGCTCGGCGTCTGCAGCTTCTGGATCCTCGGCACTTCCGAGTCGATCACCCGCGCCACGTCCGCCAGCGTGAGCACGCGCTCGGTGCTGCGCAGGCCGCGGGCGAGCGCGAGCGTGAACACGCCGAGCGTGCGGTCGCCATCGACGGTCGCATAGGCCGCCTGATCGAACGAGCACGCCGACAGCTCGTAGGTCGCCACTTGATCGAGCCGATTGCCCGCCGCTGGCGCCAGCGACGCTTGCTGCAGCTCGGCCGAGTAGCCGCCGCCGTTGAAGCAGCACTCGCGCAACAGCAACGTCTTCGCGCCCTTCGCATGCACCGGCTTCAGCCAGTCGCGCAGCTCGAGATCGGTGAACACCGTGTCGTCCTCCCACCGATCGCCGACGCCGGTCGCGCCGGCGCGCTGCGCCGCATCGAACGTGAGGTAGAGGCGCACCGGCACGCCGGCGATCATGCGGAACGTGCCGTGGCCGGTGTAGTACACGAGCAGGAGATCGTCCGGCCCGAGCTTCTCCGGCAGCTGATCGCGCAGCAGCGCGCGCACCGCCGACTTGGTCACGTCCGCGCCGCTCAGCGTGACGATGTGGTCCGCCGGCAGCTGCAGACCCTCGCCGAGTACGCCTTGCATGAGCGCGGCATTGTCGCGCGCCATCGGCAGCGGGTAGCGACCGCCGCGGCATTCCGGCACCGAGATCACCACGGCGAGCGTGTTGCCGCCGAGCGCAGCGCCGGCCATGAGCGCGGCGACCAGCGCGGCGGCCGCCCAGATCCTGTTCATGCGAATCGACTCCGAGGGCACCTTGGGGTCACTCCCGACACCCGCACGATCGTGCCCGACCACGGTGGCGCCCGTCAACACGCGAGCCTGTTTCTCCACCGCAACGATCGCCAGGAGCGGGCAGCAATCGTCCCACCGAGGAACACCCTCTCTCGCGCGCGCCATCGCTGGACGCGTCGCCTGCGCATTCACTCGCGGGTGCATTCCTCTGGTGGCGTGTCGGGACCGGAGCGCTGCCTGCGGCTTGATGCCCGCGTGCTCAGGAACGGACGCGACGACGCCCGCCTCGCGCAACACCTTCCGCGACTGTCCGATCACGCGCTCGCGCGGCGCCGCCATCCGTCTGAACGACGCCTCGTGCTCTGGCCATGTCATGGACGCCGTTCGCATCGGCGCGGCCCCTCTTGGCAGCGAGCCGAGCCCCACCTGGCACAGTCCTCGCCGCCCTGCGCACCCGCCTGGCCGTGCACGCCTCGCAAGCCCGCCTCGCCTGCGGCCGGTCCGGGCTAGCTGACCGGGCGCAGATTGTTAGACTCTGCCACGAGTTGCGTCTGGATCGAGTGGCTCCACGCCTCGGCCGATCATGATCGAAACCGTTCCCGAACCTGCCGACGACGATCCGATCGAGACCGCGCTGGCCGAGTTTGCCGCCGCGTGGTACGAGGGCGAGAAGCCCGACGTGGACGGCTTCCTGCAGAGCCACGCGCACTGCGGGCGGAGCTGAGCCGGCGGGTGCGCGAGTTCATCTCCACGGCGGAGATCCTGAAGAGCGGTCGGCGGCGCACGTCGGGACGGGTCAAGGGCGGGGTGCGCGGCGAGCTCCTGGGCGAGTTCCGCATCATCCGCGAGGTGGGCCGCGGCGGCATGGGCGTGGTGTACCTGGCCGAGCAGCTGTCGCTGCGCCGGCACGTGGCGCTGAAAGTGCTGCCGGCGCATCTCACGCTGCGCGCGGACACGGTCGAGCGGTTCCGGCGCGAGGCGTCCACGGCGGCGAGCCTGCGCCACCCGGCCATCGTCGAGATCCACTCGGTCGGCGAGCAGGGCGGCACGCACTACTTCGCGATGGCGTTCGTCGAGGGCACGGCGCTCGACCGCATCATCGAGCACTTGCGCGGCCAGCCGCTCGATCGCCTGACCGGCGAGACCATCGGCGCGGCGGTCAGCCACCACATGCAGCTGAATCAGAGCGACGTTGCCCAGCGTCGCGAGGAGCGCCCGCGACCGGCTCGCGCCGCGCTGCCGGTGTGGAAGAAGACCTACATCGAGACCGTGTGCCGGCTGATCGTGCAGATCGCCGACGCGCTCGACCATGCTCACGAGGCAGGCGTGATCCATCGTGACGTGAAGCCGTCCAACATCCTGGTGCGCGAGGACGGCACCGCGGTGCTCACCGATTTCGGCCTGGCGCGCGAGCAGGGTCTGCCGTCGATCACACTCACCGGCGAGTTCGCCGGCACGCCCGACTACGTCTCCCCCGAGCAGGCGATCGCGCGGCGCGGCGGCATCGACCACCGCACCGACATCTACTCGCTCGGCGTCACGCTGTTCGAGCTGCTGACGCTGCGGCGGCCGTTCGAGGGACACAGCTCGCAGGAGATCTTGCAGAAGATCAGCAGCAAGGAGCCGCCGCCGCCGCGCAGGTTCAACCCGCTGATCCCGCGCGACTTGCAGACCATCGTGCTCAAGGCGATCGAGAAGGACCCGGCGCGGCGCTACCCGAGCATGGCCGCGTTCGCGGCCGACCTGCGCGCGCTGCTCGAGTACCGGCCGATCGCGGCGCGCCCGGCGTCGCCGGTCACGCGCATGTTCAAGCTCGCGAAGCGGCATCGCGGCTCGGTGACCGCGGGCGCGCTCTTGCTCGTGCTGGTCACCGCCGGGCTCGTCTACCAGTGGACGCTCGGCAGCTTCCTGCGCGTGCAGTGCGACGTCGCGGAAGCCGTGATCTGGATCGACGGGCGCGAGGCACGCCGGCTGGGCGCCACGGTCACGGAGGTGGTCGTGCGCGTGCCGCCAGGGACGCACACCGTGCGCGCCGTGCACGGGCTCGATGCCAGCGCGCCGATGACGGTCACCGCCCACCGGGGCGAGCCGCAGACGCTGCAGCTCACGCTGGTGAGCGGGTTGGGTCGGCTGGTGCTCGACTCCGATCCGAGCGGCGCAGCGGTCACGGTGAGCAAGGATGGCCAGGAGCAGGGCAAGTATCTCACGCCCAACAACGTGCGTTTGCCGGCCGGGCACTACGAGGCGACGTTCGAGCTGCGCGGATTCCAGACCAAGAAGCTCCTGGTCGAGGTCCCCGATGCGGGTCGCGAGGTGCGCCTGCCGTGTTCGTGGGACACGGGCGAGCTCGTGCTGCAGGGGCTGCAGGAAGGCATCCAGGTGCAGGTGCTGGCGCGCGACGGCAACGATCGCGTGATCCAGCAGCTCACGCTTCCCAGCGACGCGCCGATTCGTTTGCCGGTGGGCCAGTACCGCGTCGTCGGGCGCATGCGCAACCACGACTGGCGCGAGTACGACGACATCGAGGTCATCAAGGGCCGGCGCACGGTGGCGGCGTTGTGGCTGCCGCCGATCACGGAGTCGGCGCCGCTCGGCAGCACGCCGCTGACCGAGGACACGTTCTTGATCGACGACCTCGAGGGCGATGGCATTCCCGAGATCATCGTCGCGCAGCCGTCCGGTGCGATCCGCATCTACGACAGCCGCGGCGTGGCAAAGGCCGAGGGATCGCTGGTCACCGGCAAGGATCAGACGATCACGCGGCTGATCACCGCCGACCTCGAAGGCGATCATCGGCGCGAGCTGATCGCCGGCACCAGCAAGGGCGCGGTCGTCGCCTACGACCACCACCTGACGCCGCGGTTCACGCGCTCGGCGCTGGGTGCGTGGAGCGTGCAGGACATCGTGCCGATGGAGCAAGGCACGTCGCGCGCCTTGACGGCGCTGCTCAAGGAAGCCAACAGCTCGCTGGACACCCCCGCCAGCCGCTTCTTCCAGGTGCCGATCCTCGAGGACGAGGCGGCCGCCACGCTCGCGGCAGGCCAGCGCGCGTTCGCGCACGCCACCCGCGTCGCGAGCGGCGGCGATCACCAGGACGCGATGATCGCCTGGAGCAACGAACAGCTCGGAGCATTCCAGATCGGCGGCGAGCTGCTGTGGGATTACGAGGCGAGCCCGGGCACGAAGATCAGCGCCGTGCTGGCGAGTGACACGAGCGCGCCCGGCGAGGCCGGCGTCGTCGCCCTGATCACGGACCTCAGGTTCAGCTGGCCGCGGATCCTGGTCGGCTGGACGCACCAGGGCGAGCGGCTCTTCGAGCAGCATCTCGACTTCGGCATCACGGCGGAAACTTTGCTCGCGGGAGGGGGACCGCACAGTACGGCGCGCATCGTCGTGGCGACGGATCGCGCTTCGCTGGTCGGCCTCGACGATCGTGGCCGCGTGCTGTTCGAGGTGGCGACGCCGGGATTGGTGCGCGACCTGGTGACCGCCGACCTCGATGGCAACCACTCGCCCCAGATCGTGGCAGCAACGTACGAGGGCCGCGTCGCCGTGTATCGCGGCGACGGCATCCCGCGCTGCGAGCTCGACTCGATGGCAAGGCTCGTGCTGCCGCGCGATCTGAACGGCGACGGCCGCGACGAGCTGGTGGTGATGACCAACACCAGCGAGCTCAAGGTTTTCGAGGTCGGCAACGCCACGCTGTTCGTCGCGCCCGTGCCGGAGACGCTGCGGCTCACCAGCATCGATCTGGACGAGGACGCGCGCGCCGAGATCACGCTCTCGGATAGCCTGGGCGACCTCATCGTGCTCGCGCGCGACGGTGCGCAGCTGCTGCGCACCATGACCCCGGTGCCGCGCGGTTTGCCGGTCCATGTTCCGCTGCACGCCGATGTGGTCGAGTTCATGGCCGGCACGCTCACCGATCACCGCGTGTACCGGGTCACCACCGACGGTGCGCAGCAGGTGCTCGATCTCAAGAACCAGAACATCGTGCTGCTCACGCGCGTGCCGTTCTCGAGCGATGGCCTGGAGCTCCTGGGGGTGGGAACCGCAGACGGTCGCGCTCTGGTCGTGAACGCGGACGGTGAGATCCTGTTCGATCGCTACGTGAGCGATCTGGGTGGAGATCCGCGGCGCTATCAGGTCACGGCCATGTCGGTGGTCGATCTGGACGCCGGCGAGCGTTGCCTGGTGGTGGGCACGCGCCGCGGCCAGGTCACCTCGTTCAAGGCGGACCGTTCGATCCAGTTCCAGATCGAGCTCGCCGGCAACGCGCCGGTGGGCAGCCTGACCTCGGTGCACTCCGGCGAGCGCAGCTCCGGCGTGCTGGCGGTGACCGATCCTGGCGGCGCGCAGCTGCTCGACGCACTGGGCGGACGGCACGCCATCGCCGCCGAGGGTGCGGTGGTCAGCTCGTACGTGGCGGATCTCGATCGCGACGGGCAGGACGAGATCATCTTGCTGTCGCAATCCACGCGCGCGGACACCACGTGGCGGTCACAGCTCAGCGTATGCTCCGCGGATGGTCGGCTGCGGTCCCAGCACGACGTCGGCGTGACGGTGCGCAACTTCTTCGTGTTCGACACCTCGCCCGATGCGGCCACCATCGTGCTGCAGACCGACGACGAGCTGATCGCCCTCGATGCCGCGGGCCAGATCCGCCAGCGCGAGAGCTTTCCGGGTGCATTCGTCACTGCCGTGCTGGCAGCCGACCTGGATGGCGACCGGCAAACGGAGTGGATCGTCGGCACGGCCTCGGCCGCGAGCCGTTACGCCACCATGATCGTGCACCAGGACGGGTCGCGGCGCCTGCTCTCGAACCACTCCTACCCGGTGGAGCTCGAGCTTGACGACCCGCGCGCACCGCGGGTCATCTGCTACGACGATGCCGGCCACCTCGAGACGATCCGCTTCGACCCGCAGGACCCGAGGCGTACGGCCGAGCGCGAGTTCCTCGCCGCGCTCGCGAGCGCGGAGCGCGGCGAGGAGGCGGTGGCGCGAGAGCAGTTCGGCCACGCCGGGTTGCGCTGGCTGGCGCTGGATGACAGCCGGCTGGCGGTGATCCGCGCGCCTCCTGCTCGCGCACGGTGCAGCCGCCAGGACGATGGCGGCGCTCCTGAACGAGGTGCGGCCGCCAGGCGACGACGAGTGGCTCGCCGCGGTGAGCGATCTGGTGCGCATGGGCCGGGTCAGCGATGCCGAGGTGATCGTCGACCAGTACCTGCCGGCGAGCCGGCGCACCGAGCTGGCGCCGAGGCTGAACAACCTCGCCTGGTCGTTCGTCGCGCCGCACTCGCCCGATCATGACGCGAGCGGGATCGGCCTGCGGCTCGCGCGCGAGGCATGTTCGCTCACCCAGCATCAGAACGCAGCAACGCTCAGCACGCTGGCGGAGGCCGAGTTCCTGAACGGCCACTTCACCGAGGCAGTGGCCGCGGGCGAGGAGGCGGTGCGGCTGTGGCCAGCCGACCGCACCGACGTGCCGCTGGCGGCGATCGTTGCGGATCTCGCGCGCTATCGCCGCGCGGTCAAGAAGTGAAGCGGCGCACCAGCGTGCGCTCGCTGCGCAGCGCGAACGAGCGGGCGTCGATCGCGCGCGACACCGCGAGCACGCCGTCGAGATGGTCGACCTCGTGCTGCACCAGCTCGGCGAGATCGTCTTCCAGATCGAGCGACCGCTCGCGCCAGCTCGCGTCGTGGAACGTGAGCCGGCAGGCACGGTGCCGCAGCACTCGCACCAGGAGATCGGGGAAGCACATGCAGTCGTCCCACACCTCGATCAGGTCCGGGCTGGTGCGCGTGAGGCGGGGGTTGATGATCACCATCGGCTCGCCGAGATGCAGGTAGACGACCCGCCGGAACACGCCGATCTGCGGCGCCGCGATGGCGCGGCCGGCCTGGTAGCGCCGGCGAAAATCCATCAGCGTGTCGTGCAGATCGACCAGCGATGGCTCCAGAGCATCACGGTCCGAGCGCTCCACCGCGAGCGAGCGCTCGTACAAGCGCGGATTGCCGAGCAGCAGGACCTCGCGCACTGCCATCGCTCACCACTTCCTGAAGATGAACACGGCCGCCAGCACGATGAACAGGAACCCGACCAGGTAGTTCCACTTGAACGCCTCGCGCAGGTACAGCACCGAGAACGCCGAGAACACGAGCAGCGTGATGATCTCCTGGATCACCTTGAGTTGCGCGGTCGTGAACCGCTCGCTGCCGATGCGATTGGCCGGCACCTGGAAGCAGTACTCGGCAAACGCGATCAGCCAGCTGACCAGGACCACCTTCCAGAGGGCGGTTTGCTTGAACCGGAGGTGGCCGTACCAGGCGAACGTCATGAACACGTTCGAGATCGTGAGCAGGATGATCGTCCACATGAAGGAGCTTGGCGCCCTGCTTCACTCGTCGATGACGTACTCGAGGTATCCCACCAACATCTCGTCCCAGGTCTGCTCGCCAAAGTACACGGTGGCGTTCGGGTTCGGGTTGCTCGGGTTGTTCTTGGTGTTGTCGTAGGTGGCGGTGCAAACGATCTTGTCGCCGGGCTCGACCGGCAGCGGTTCGACCAGGCGGTAGACGTGCTGCCAGCGGAAGTCGTAGTGCGGCACCGAGATCAGCGTGCGCGTCTGGCCATGGCTGACGAGATCGATCTTGAACGATTGGCCGCGAACGTGCATGTGCGGGAAGTAGCTGAGCAAGCTCGCTGGCTTGGTGATGGTCTGCTCGGCGGTGAACGAGACGCCCTTCTGATTGGGTGGGATCTGGATGCCCAGGTTCAGGATCGCCTCGGTGACCACCTGCTGGCTCGGCTCCTCGTCGGTGAACTTGAGCGCGATCGACGAGCGATCGGTCTCGGCGACGCCGTTCGGCGTGTAATGCAGCTGGAACACGAGGTTGCTGTTCGGCGGCAGGAACTTCGCCATGCCTAGCGGGTAGATCGCCGGACCTTGGCCAGGCACGAACACACCGACGTGCCCCTTCACCTCGGATGCCGTGATCGGCGAGAACGCGCCCTTGGTGCGGCGATACTCTTCCTCGGTCTCGATGAACACGAGCACGTGGTGCACGACACGGCGATTGCCGGGCTTCACCTCGACCGCCTGGATCCACTTGCCTTCGGTGAGCCTGGTCGGCACGCGCACGTACCGGTACGGCAGCGTGCCCTGCGTCGGCACCGCGACCGGCTCGGGCAGCTCGTACACCACATCCGGCGTGCCGATGTGCCACTCCGCTTGCGGCCACGCCACCGGCGGCGGCGCATCGCTGGCGTCGCCCTCGGGCGCGCCCGCATCGGCCCAGCTCAGCAAGGTCTCCTTCTCCTCGTCCGTGAGCACGCGGCGGTTGCTGAACTTGCCGTAGCGCGGATCGGCATGCCACGGCGGCATGCGCCCCTGGCTCACCACTTCGGTGATCATCGGCGCCCACGCCGCCACGTCCTTGTAGCTCGCCAGCGCCATCGGCCCGATCTCGCCGGGACGATGGCACACCTGGCAGTTCTGCTGCAGGATCGGCAGCACGTCCTTGTGAAACGTGGCGCCGCGCTTGCGCTCGGCATCGGGCATGCGCTTCCAGGGCGCGCCCTTGGCCTCGTTCTTCGCGATCGCGGCCGTATCACCGCGCAGCACGCGCTCGAGCGCATCCGCGAGGCCGCCCTTGCTCGACCCGACCGCACCCTGATAGCGCACCGCGAACGCACGATCGAGCACCACCACCTCGGCTGCGCGCTTGACCCCGAAGCGGTCGGCGATGCGCTGGTCGGGATCGAGCAGCACCGGGAACATGATGCCCGCAGCAGCGGCGATCTGGTTCACCAGCGCCGGTTCCTCGCGGTAGGCGGAGTCGATGCCGAGAAAGCGCGCGCCGCGGCGGCGGTGCTGCTTCTCGAGCGCGGCGACGCTGGCCGCGTCGGCCTTCGCCACCTTGCAGCTGGTCGCGAGGAAGAACAGCACGGTCGCTTGCGGCTCGCCCTCGTGCAGCGACACGCGGCTGCCGTCGGCGCTCTTCAACGTGAAGTCGGGCGTGAAGTCGGGCGTGAAGTCGGGCGTGAAGTCGGGCGCCGGCGCGGGCTCGCTGTTCGTGATCACCAGCAACAGCAGCAGCGACACAAGCGAAGCCAGCATGGTTGTCCCCCCAGCGTATCGTGCCCGCGCTCACTCATCGACGACGAAGTCGAGGTAGCCGAGCAGCATCTCCTCCCAGGTCTGATCACCCCAGCGCACCGTGGCCGCTGGATTCGGGTTGTTCGGGTTGCCCTTGGTGTTGTCGTAGGCGGCAGTGCAGACGATCTTGTCGCCTGGCTCGACCGGGATCGGCTCGGCCAACCGATAGAGGTGCTGCCAGCGGAAGTCGTACTTCGGCACCGACAGCAGGGTGCGATGGCGCTCGCCTTGCACCAGCTCGTAGCGGAACGACTGCCCGCGCAGGTGCATGTGCGGAAAGAAATCGAGCAGCGACGCGGCCTGGTCGAACGTGTAGCTCGCACGGAACTCGACGTCGCGCTTGCCGGGTGGGATGGTGATGCCGAGGTTGAAGATGCCGCGGGTCACCACCTGCTGCGTGATCTCCTCGTCGGTGAAGCGGAACCCGACCGACGAGACGTCTTCCGCGCGCGTGCCGTTGGGTGTGTAGTGCACCTGGAAGATCAGGTTCGATCCCCTGGGCAAGCGCTTCGCCATGCCGCTCGGGTAGATCGCCGGACCTTGCCCGGGCACGAACACGCCGAAGTAGCCGTTCAGGCCGCCCTGGAACTGGTCGAGGCTCTCACGGCGGTGCCTGGGCTCCTCGACGAACACCAGGATGTGGTGCACCACGCCGCGATTGCCTGGCTTCACCTCGATCGCGCTCACCCATCGGTCCTGCTCGAGCCCGGTGGGCACGCGGAAGTACTTGTAGTCGACGGTGCCCTGGGCGGGAACGCTGAACGGCTTCTGCATCGCCAGGACCAGATCGGGCGCGCCGATGTGCCACTCCGCCTGCGTCAAGCTCACCGGCGGCGGCGCGTCGTGCGGATCGCCCTCGGGCGCGCCCGCCTCCGCCCACCTGGCCAGCTGGTCCTTTTCGCGATCGGTGAGCCCGCGGCGATTGCTGAACTGGCCGTACACGGGATCGGCGTGCCACGGCGGCATCCGACCCTGGCCGATCACCTCGACGATCATCGGCGCCCACGCCGCCACGTCCTTGTAGCTGATGAGCGGCATCGGGCCGATCTCGCCCGGACGGTGACACACCTGACAGTTGTGCTGCACGATCGGCAGCACGTCGCGGTAGAAGGTGAGCGGCTGGCTGCGCAGCGAGTCGGGCATGCGGCCCAGCAAACAGCCCGCAACGGTCGATGTCGGCACCAGGACGTCGCGACCAGCGAGCACCGCATCGAGCGCATCCCCGAGGTAGCGCGCGGTCGGCTGGTCCTTGGCAGCGCCGACGCCGTACTGATCGTCCACGGCGCCGCGGTAGCGGATCTGCCGATCGCGATCCAGCACGATCGTCTCCGGCGAGCGCTTCACGGCAAAGCGGTCGGCGACCGTCTGATCGGGATCGAGCAGCACCGAGGACGCGATCTCCGCCTGCTGCGCGGCGGCGGCCACCTTCGCCGGGTCGTCCTGGAAGTTGGCGTCGATGGCGAGGAAGCGCACGCCCTGGCTGCGGTAGGCGCGCTCCATCTCGGCGAGCCGCGGCGCATACAGCTTGGCCACCGGGCACTCCGCCGACGTGAACACGAGCACGGTCGCGCGCGGCTCGCCCTCGCGCAACGACACCAAGGTGCCATCGAAGCTGCGCAGCGTGAAATCGTCGCCGGTGGCATTCCCGAACAGGCTCGCACCGGCAAGCAACAGGGACACGACGCTCGACATGCACGCACCTCGATGGGGAGAAGGGATGGCCGCGGCAACGCCGCGCTGGCCGCTCGGGTTCCCATGTTACGGGCCACGCGCAGGCCAGTTCCCCGCACCTCGGCCATCGACCATAACCGCGAGCGGACAAAAGACAAGCCTCGGTCGGACGGCCGTCGCGCGGCGCCTCGAGCGAGCGCGCGGCGCGGGGGGGCGCGCGCGGTCACACGAGGAAGTCCTGGTCGCGAATCTTGCGCGGGATGTATTCTTCCGAGATGAACGAGATGCCCTTGCGCGACAGCGCCTCGATCTCGAGCTTCACGCCGCGCCGCAGCATCTCCTGGATCTCCTGCTGCCACTCCTTCTTCTGGAACCACGGATACGCGAGCATCTCCCTGGCGCGCCGCTCGTCCTGGTCCTTGAGCTTCATGGTGACGTTGGCGGGCAGCTCCCACGCCTCCTGATCGAACGACGACAGACCGAGGAAGCGCGCCTGCGGCACCGCCATGCGGATGCTCTCGTAGGCGAGGTTGATCGAGCCCTGCTTGACGACCGAGTAGATGTAGAAGCCCCACGGGTCGTTGTCGACCAGCACGTACAGCGGCAGCTCGAGCTCGTTCACCATGCGGTACAGCAGGCGGCGCACGCCGCGCGGCGCCATGCCCTGCCCGTGCAGCAAGATGCACCGGTGCTTGCGCCAGAACTTGTCTTCGTTCAGGCGCCGCCAGACCGCATCCTTCTCCACCAGCAGGACGAACCTGGCGTCGCACCGGCGGAACTCGATCACGTCCGGCTCGACGATCGACGGGATCGCGTGACCGGCCGTGCCCACGCGCCGCAGGTCGACGGTATCGCCGCCGTCGACGATGGTGAGCTCGCCGGCGATCGAGCCGCGATTGGACGCGAACAGGTTCAGCTCCTCGCGCAGCGAGTCGATCGTCACCTCGAGGTCCTCGATGATCGGGTCGGACTCCTCCTGCTCCTCGAAGGTGTTCTGCTTCGAATCGCCGATCGTGTGCTTCATCATGTAGTAGAGGTCGCGGATGCTCGTGGTCTTGCCGGACTCGATCAGCTCCTTCAACTCGGCCGCGACCAGATGCGTCTGCATGAACTTGCGCGCCATTGCCACGGTGCAGAAGAACCGCTTCTGCTTCTGGCGGCCCAGCTCGATGATCGAGCGCCGCTTCGAGAACGACACGTTGGACAGCGTGCGCACCGGGATCACCACGGACGGATTGCGGTTGCGGTCGACCTCGTGCACGGTCTGCTTTCCGAGCCCGGTGAGCTTGGTGAGCACGTGCCTGGCGGTGCCTCGATTGCGCGCTGCCATGAATCACTCCTCGCGGTCGTCGTCCTCGGGCCTGGGTTCGGAGGGCGGCCGGCCCGCGCCCGCGGCGGGCACCACCGGATCGTCGTCGGCCACGCCGGTGTGCCGGCGCGCCAGCTCCTCGAGCTTCTTCTGCAGCCGGCGCCGGTCGCTGCGCGTGAGGCGATGCAGCGCCTCGACCAGCTCGCCGATGTACATCTCGAAGATCGATCGGCGCCGCGCCTCGTTGCGCTCGTGCTCGCGCTTGTGCAGGAAGATCGACAGCTTGCGGCCGCAGTCGCGCAGCCCGAGCTTGATCTCCTTGACGATCTCGGGATAGTGCGCCACCGCTTCCTTCGACTCGCTCGTGAACGGCACCCACACCGAGGCGATGTGCACGATCAACACCATCGGTCCTTGCGGCAGGCCGCCGCGCGGATGGCTCAGGCCGTACTGGCGCCACCTGGTCTCGACCACCGACCTGAAGATCGCGCACGCGGACTGCTGGTACTGCAGCGGCACGCGATTGGCGAAGCGCAGCAGCGTGATCGGACCGAACTGTCCTTCCGCCTTGTCGGCCAGGTTCGCGTCCTCGTCGTCCGCATCCTCGCGACCGAGCAGCTCGCCGCCGTAGGCGAGGCCCACCTCGACCTGGAACGGGTTGCCGCGGTACACCGCCGGCGGCCGCGTGCTCGAGACGTACAGGTCGGCCTTGATCTCGCGCTCGAGACCCTTGCGGATCAGATCCTCGCCGATCGGCACCACGCACGACGTCGGCGGCGCATGGATCTTCACGCGCGGGATCGCCTGGTGCAGTCGCTCCACTTGCTGGTGCGTCAGGTCGCGCGGCCGCATCGCACCCTCGACCTCGGCGGCGGCGATGATGAGGTCGGCGACCTTGCCGCTGACGCGCGAGAACTCCGCTTGCAGCGCCGAGCGCAGCGTGCGGCCCTTGGTCTCCTGCAGCACGCGCTGCAGCGCGCCCAGCTCGACCCCGTAGGGATGCGGCTTGATCTCGTCGGGCTCGCGCGGCAGCTCGTCGGTCGCGCGCGCGTAGCGCACCCTGGCCTTGCCCTTCGGCGGCAGGTAGGTGATCTCCGCGTGCGGGTTCGCGATCGCCACCATCTCCAGGTACTCGTCGACCGAGCGCCGGCCGCCCTTGTACGTGCCTTGCAGCTCGATCTCGACGCGCGTGCCGTGATCTTTGTCCCACGGCACCGGCTCGTCCTTCAGCACCAGCGGGACGTTCTTCGCGGTGTCGATCACGATCTCGAAGTAGTGCGCCGGACGGCCCTTGCCGATCTTCGAGGTGATCTTGACCGGCTGGCCCGTGGTGAGCCGGCCGTACATGCCTGCAGCCGAGACGCCGATGCCCTGCTGGCCGCGCGACTGCCGCAGGCGATGGAACTTCGACCCGTACAGCAGCTTGCCGAACACCTTCGGGATCTGGCCCTTGACGATGCCTGGGCCGTTGTCCTCGACCACCACGCGATGGCGCTCCTCCGCGAGCTCGTGCACCTCGACGTGCAGGCTCGGCAGGATGCCCGCCTCCTCGCACGCATCGAGCGAGTTGTCGACGGCTTCCTTCACCGTGGTGAGCAGCGCCTTCAGGGGGTTGTCGAACCCGAGCAGGTGGCGGTTCTTGGTGAAGAACTCGCTCACCGAGATCTCGCGCTGGCTCTGCGCCATGGACTCGGCCGTGGCGCGGCGGCGCGCCGCGCGCGGGGCCTCGGCGGCGGGAGCGGGAACCACCGCCGCGCGCGCGAGCGGCGGCGCCGCCGGCACGCGCGCCTGCGCTCGGCGTTGTGCTCGCTTCACGTCGCGCGCCGCCACCCTCTTCGCCGCGGCCTTCGGCGGCTTGCGGCCCGGTTCCTTTCTGGTCTTCCTGGTCACGATGAAGCTCGCACGAAAGATGATCCTCGCCACGCGCCGCTCGCACCCACGAACCGCAGCGCCGGGATTCTAGGCAGAGCGCCGAGCGCGGGCAAACGAATCGGTCTCGACGCGAGACGGCGCCACCCGCGCGCGACGATCGCCTCACAGCCACGCCACGCCGCTCGAGCGGTAGCATGGCGCAGCGTGCGAGCGCGCCGCTCACATCTGCACATGCCCGAGTCCGAAAGCTGCACGGGTCAAGCTCGCGGCGCCAAGCGACGATCTCTTGGCCGTGAACACCGCGACGCCAGAGATCAGCCACTTCTGCCGCTACGTTCCCGAACCGAGCCTGCGCGCCGCGCTGCACGGCACGCTGCCCGCCGAGCAGGCGCGTGTGATCGAGACGCATGTGCGCGACTGCCCGCACTGCGCGGCGCAGCTCGCCACGCTCGCGCAGGGCGAGCTCTTCTTGGCGTCGTGCGCGAGCGGTCACCCCACCGCGCACCGTTTCTGCCGCTCGCCGATCTTCCTCATGCTGGCCGCCGCCGCGGGCGTCGGCATCGCCCTCGTGCTCAAGGCGCTGATCGGCTAGCGCGCGCAAGCTTTGACGCGGCGGCCGGCTGCGCATAATGACCGCGCCACGCCCCGGGAGCCGAGCCAATGCGCCATCATGCCCTCGTGATCACCGTTGTGTTGCTGGGTTGCAGTCGCCGCGCCTCGCTCGAGCAAGCGGCGCAGGCGCTGTTCGAGGATCGCGCGAGCGACGCCGCGAGCTGTGTCCGCCGCGCCGACGGGCTCGCCGCTGCCGGTCTCACGGCTGACGACCTCATGCCGTACGCCGACGCCGAGCTGCAGGCGCTCGCGAGCTCCGGCGGCAATCCGACCGCGGACGACCAGCGCCGCCTGCAGATCACGCCGCGAGCCACGCTGGTCGCGCGCGAGCCGACGTTCCTCTGGGAGTCGACCAGCAGGGAGCGGCGCGTGACGATCAAGATCGTTGGCGACCAGGGCGATGTGGCGACCTTCGACGTCGCCGATCAGGCGCCCTACACCCCGCCGCACTTCGCGCTCGAGCGCGGCAAGAGCTATCGCTGGACGCTGGTCGACGCCGACGGCAACTCGATCGCCGACTGGGCCGACTTCGCCATCGCCACCGACGACGTGGTCGGCTTGCAGCTCAAGCTGCTAGGGCTGCTCGCGCTGGAGGTGAAGACGTCGGACCAGCGCGCGCTGCTCGCGGTGCAGTTCTATCGCCGGCGCGGCCTGCTCGCGGATGTGCTCAACAACCTGCAGTACCTGACCAAGGCCCATCCGAAGAACCCACGCCTGCGGCTGGAGATGGCGGCGTGCCTCGCCCAGCTCGGCAACGCCTGGGGCGCGCAGCAGTTCCTCGCCGGCAAGCAATGATGACGGGTCACGGCACGACGGTGTCGAAGCGCGCGAGAAACGGCAGCACGTGCTCCTGCATGAAACCGTAGGTCGACTCCATGTTGACCGCCACCTGCGCCAGGCTCTCGAGCGTGATCGCGGCGCCGAACACGCCGACGTTCTCCAGGAACAGCGCGCGCGGATCGAGCCCGTAAGACTCGATCCGCACGTTGAACAGCCCCGGCGCCTCCGGCGTCTGCGGGAACGCCAGGCGCAAGCCGAGCAGCTGCGCGGCGCGACCGAGCGGCGTGAAGTCGTCCGGAGCGATGTGCCAGATCGAGCGCGCGATGACCTCGCGCGAGTCGGTCGCGCGGCGCGGGTTGACGAGCGATTGCACCACCACCTGCTGCGCCACGAACGCCGGGATCTCGAGATGCCGCAGCGAGTGCTCGGCGATGCGCTCCACCTTGGCGCGAAAGTCCTCGTTGCTGATGCCGGTGTGATGCTCCTGCACCCGCACGCGATCGGGCAAGAACAGCGTGGTCGACGTGGCCTGGGCCGCCGCACCTGCGGATTGCTCAGCTGCGCGCCGCCCGGTATCGCCGCGAAGTTGACGTACGATGCGATCAGGTCGGCGAACAGCAGGTTATGGATGCGCTGCAGCTTCTTCGCATCGTGCGTGACCGGCCGGAACAGCAGATCGACGCTGAACGTGATGCTGCGCAGCGGGTAGATGGGTGGCATGCGCTAGAAGTGGGGCGCGCCTGCGCCGAGTTCAAGGGCAAGCTCGAAGTCGCGAGGCGAGCTCGGGTCCGGCCGGCTCGCGGCGCGCGGACTCCCGTCGCTGAGTGCCCGGTCCGACCACGGCGAAGGCGCGCGGTGCTGTGCCGCGCTGACGTACGACCCCGTCGGCAACGCCATCGTCTCGGCCACGTCGCCGGTCTGGTTCGAGACGCTGTAGGCGCTTCCTCGACAACGAAGACGTTGTGGTCGAATCGCGGATCGACGACAACCCGGAGTTCTTCGGCAGCGGCATCGCGGGCCGAGTGCGCGAGCTCGACTGAGACGGCAAGGTGCTGTGGGAGTACGTGCTCTCGGACGAGAAGCAAGCGCGATTTCAAGGCGATCGACAGCCATGGCTTCTGGCGGACGCGGTGTTCGAGACGACGCATCGATTGTTCGATGGGGTTGGCATGAGATTCACGCTCGACTTGACATCCAGGAGCATACAAACTACGATCACTCGTATGCGCACGACACTGGACTTACCCGAGGATCTCCTCGTCGAGGCGATGCGTGTGACTGGGTTCAAATCCAAGACGGACACGATCATCCTGTCACTCAAGGAATTCATTCGCCGGCATCGTATCGAGGAGCTGAAGTCGATGATCGGCAACGTGCAGCTCGAGATCGACGTATCGAAGTCGCGTCGTCGACCGACACGGCGCCGATGATCTGCGTCGACACATCGGTTTGGATCGAAGCTCTGAGAACTCGTACGAGCCGGGAGGCGACGGAGCTGTTCCGCCTGCTGGACCGCGACGAGGTGGTGCTCGCGGCGCCCGTGCGCATCGAGATCCTGTCAGGAACTCGACCCCGTGACTATGCGAATATCCGTCGCGTGCTAACCGCGCTGCCGGTGCTCATCCCAACGCCGGCGACCTGGCAGCGGATTGATGAGTGGATCGATCCGACGGTTCGAGCGGGCGATCGATTTGGCGTCGCCGATCTCCTGATCGCTGCGATCGCCGCAGAGAACGACGCACTTCTCTGGAGCAAGGATTCGGACTTCGACCGCATGGCCGCCCTCGGGTTCATTCGGTTGCATCGATGACCTTGCTGCAGCAGCGCGGCGGGCGGTCGAAACCCATGCGCACCGAAACCGGCGCCGACCCGGTCGCCAGCGCTTGGACACGCAGTGGATCGCGACGATCGCCCAGCACCATGCGGTGCGCGAAGAATCCGGAATTTTCTCGGCTCGCCGCGCCACAGGTGGCGCCGCGACCTGGATAGGGAAGGTGAAGACTGCCCTTCCGCATCCCAGGAGCCGAGCCATGAACCGCGCAATCCTCGCTGCCTGCGGGCTCTTGTTGACGACGTTCACCAGTGCTTCGCTGCTCGGCTCGCACGGCGAGCAGAAGTCGGGCGCGACGCTTCGCGAGTTCGAGGCGCCTCCCGAGGCGCCGCTGGCGGCGCCGGGCGCGCATCCACCAGATCCGATCTCGCCAGAGTGCGCCTACCCGCCCGATCCGATCTCACCCGCGAGCGCCTATCCACCGGATCCGGTCCACCGGGGACGTGCCTTTCCGCCCGATCCGGTCCATCCACCCGATCCCGTCCACGCGCTCGCGTTCCCACCTGACCCGATCCTCCCGACCGTGTATCTGCACTCGGCCGAGTTCCATCTGAGCGCGGTCGACCTCCGCATCGCCGGGCGTGGACTGGACCTCATCTGGGCGCGCAAGTACCGCTCGCGCGTGGGACCACAGACGGCGCTCGGCCACGGCTGGGACTTCTCCTACAACATCTGGATCGAGAGCGTGCCGCCCGGTGCCACATGGCCGCAGAAGCCGCGCGCCATGCGTCTGCACGACGGCAACACGCGGGCCGACGTCTACCAGCTGGAGGCGGGCGACGTCTATGGCTGCGACGGCTTCTTCCGCGCGGGACGTTTTCTCGCCGACGGCACGTTCGAGCTTCAGTTCGAGGACCACGGCCGCTGGATCTTCGCGACGCTGGATGGCAGCGCGACCGCGGGACGCATCGTCCGCAGCGAGGATCGAAACGGCAACGCGCTCACGTTCAACTACGACCAGCTCGGCTTACTGGTCAAGATCACCGACACGCTCGGGCGCGACCTCGCGCTCGCCTACGGGGCGGATGGTCTGCTGCAGTCAGTCACCGACTTCACCGGTCGCCAGGTCGTTTACGAGCACTACCAGGATGGGGACGCCGGTGGTTCGCACGGCGATCTGCGCTCGGTGCGCTCGCCGGTGGTGATCGGCACGCCGAACGGCAACGACTTCCCTTCGGGCAAGACCACCGTCTACACGTACAGCACGGGCTTCGCCGACGCGCGCCTGAACCACAACCTGCTCACGGTCACCGATCCGAAGGGACAAACGTGGCTCAGGAACGAGTATCACGACAGCGTCGATCCCGGCGATCCGGACTTCGACCGCGTGGAGCGACAGCGCGCAGGCGCCGACGACGACTCGATCGAGCTGGTGCGGATTCTGCCGAAGATGAAGTTCAGGGATCCGGCCAGCCGCCCGGTGTTCCGCGTGATCGTGAACGATGCCAATGGCGATGTCTGCGAGTCCGAGTACGACGACGAGAATACCTGTGTGCGCCGCTGCGATTTCACCGGGCGCGCCGATCCCGACTCGCCGACCACCGAGCAGGACAATCGCCCCAGGAACCCGGTGCGGCCGAGCGATCCTCCCTACTTCCAGACGCGCTACGAGTACAACGCGGACGCGCGGCTCGTGCGCGAGATCCATCCCAACGGCAACATCACCGAGTGGCTCTACGAGTCGAATCCCGCCTCGCGCCTCGAGCGCGGCAACGTGCGCGAGGTACGCCGCCTGCCCGGTAGTCACGTGCCGCCAGGAGATCAGGCGGCGCTGAGCGAGCGCTTCGAGTACCTGCCCGGCTTCGGCGGCGCTGCGTTCGTCACGCGGCACGTCGATGCGCGCGGCAACGCGACCGAGCACGACTACGATGCGCGCGGCAATCGCATCGAGACGCGGCTCGCCGTGCCGGGCGCGCGCGAGAGCTTCGCCTACAACAGCTTCGGCCAGCTGATCCTCCACACCCAGCCGGACAACGGCGCGGGATGGTGCCGCACCGACGAGTCCACGTACTTCGGCGTGGGCGACGGTGCACGCAACGGCTATCTCAAGAGCCGGATCGTCGACGCCGAGAACCTGCGGCTGACGACCGAGTTCGAGCCCGACGCCCTGGGACGTCCCGTGCGGGTCGTCGATCCGCGAGGCAACGATCGTCTGTTCATCTACAACGCGCTCGACCAGGTGGTGCGCAGGCGCTCGCGCGAGCTGACGCTCGGCGGGGCGAGCGTGCGCTACGAGACAGACCTCTCGTACGACCTGAACGACAACCTGGTGCGCACGGACATCCTCAACGTGGACGACCGAGGCCAGGTTCAAGCCAACACGCACCTCACGACCAGCTTCGAGTACGAGATCCTGAACCACGTCACGCGCGTGACGCAGGAGGTGGACTCCGGTCACGCGGTGGTCACCGAGTACGGCTACGATGCCGATCGCAACCTGACGCTGGTGCGCAAGGGCGAGGCGACCAATGGCCATCAGGCGACGAACACCGTGCGCATCGTGGTCGACGAGCGCGACCTTTGGTTCCACGAGATCTGCGCCGAGGGCGATGCGCTTCAGTCGACGCGGCAGTGGGACTACGACGGCAACGGCAACGTGGTGCGCACGCTCGAGGGCATCGAAGGCACGCCCGCGGAGATGCGCATGACGTGGGACGGCTACGATCGCCTGGTGGGCACCACCGATGCGATGGGCAACACCGAGGAGCGGCATCACGACCAGAGCGGCAACCTCGTGCGCCGGATCGTGCAAGGCGAGCTGACCGACGTCCCGGGCTCGAGCTCGAACGTGCGGCTCCAGGAAACAGCGTTCGAGTACGACCCGCTCGATCGGTGCACGCGCATCATCCGCCAGCACTTCGATCCGCGCACACAAGCGCCTCTGGGCGACGGTCTGTCGATCTCGGAGACTCGCTACAGCGACGCCTCGTGCGTCGTCGCGCGCATCGATGACAACGGCAACGAGGAGACGTGCGCGTACGACACCGCCATCCGCGAGAGCACGCGCGTCGACGCGAAGGGGAACTGGGTTGCCTTCACCTACGACCCGAGCTCGAACGTCACCGTCAAGACCGAGCACCACCGCTCGGATCTCGGCGGCGGCGACGCCGTGTACGTCACCGCCTACGAGTACGACGCCGAGGATCGGCACATCGCCACCACCGACAACGCCGGGCATCGGCTGCAGTTCGGCTACGACTCGCGCGACCACCGCGTTCGCGTCACCGACGCGCGCGGCAACGAAACCACCTACGAGCATGATGGAATCGGCCGCCTGGTGGCCGAGGTGCGCGACATGAACCAGAACGGCGCGAGCCAGAGCGACGCAACGGACATCGTCACGCGGCAGGAGTGGGACGATGATTCGCGGCTCACGGCGCGCACCGACGACGGCTCGAATGTGACGCGCTACCGCTACGACGCCCTCGACCGCGTCACCGCCATCGTCGCCGCCGATGGCACGACGCGGACCTTCGCTCACGACCCGCGCGGCGACGTGACGATGATGCTCGACCCGAATGGCTCGCAGACGATGTTCGTCCATGACCTGCTCGGCCGCCGCACTGGCTCTCAAGCGTCGCCCGGACCGGGCGTCTCGGCGCAGACCACGTTCGAGCGCTTCGAGCACGACGGGTGCTCGCGCCTGGTGCGGGCGGACGACGACGACTCGATCGTCCTGTTCGCGCACGACTCGCTCTCCAACCTGGTCTCCGAGTCGCAGAACGGCAAGGTGTTCACCATGGATCACGACGGGGTCGGGAACCGACTGCGCGCGGTCTACCCCAGCGGCAAGACCCTGCACTGGGATCATGACCAGCTCGATCGCCCGATCTCGCTGACCAACGCGACGCTGATCGCCAGGATGGGACTACATCGGCCCGCGCGTCGAGCGGCGCTCGTATCCCTCGGCCACGACCAGCTACCTCTATAACGCCGCCGGGCAGCTCCTCGACGAGGTGCGCCACGAGGTGTCCGGGCAGGCGATCGGCGTGTGGAAGAGCGAGTACGACGAGATGGGCAACCGCACGCTGTTGCAGGATGCCACCCCCGGCGGCCCGGCGCTGCGCTCCGAGTACACTTACGACGCGCGGCACCGTCTGGTCGAGACGCAGCGCTTCAACGCGGCGGGCGCTCTCGTCACCGAGAGCGGCTACGAGCTCGACGGGTGCGGGCAACCGCACGCGCGTCACCGGCAGCATCGATCCCGGGAAGTACACGCTGGTCGGCGGCGACCTCGCATCGAACCAGTACACCAAGACGCCGTTCGATGCGAGATCGTACGACGCGAACGGCAATCTCACCGCGTGGGGCATCAAGACCGCGGTCTATGATTGCCGCGATCGCATGGTCGAGCTGCGCACCCCCACCGCGACGTCAAGCATCGCTACGATGCGCTGGGCCGGCGCATCGAGACGTCCGCCGGCAGTCCGCACCGCTTCTACTACCTCGGCGCTCAGGCGGTCGAGGAGCGGACGAGCGACGGCGTTGAGGCGCAGTACGTCTACGGCGGCCGGGCTGGACGACGTGCTGATGATGGTGCGGAACGGGAGGAGCTACTTCTACCATCAGGACGCGCTCGGCAGCGTGCGCGCCTTGACCCGCTCCACCGAGGTGGTCGAGCGCTACGACTATGGCGACTTCGGCGCGCCGTCGTTCTTCGACGGCGCGGGCTCACCGATCGCCGGCTCGCGGATCGGCAATCCGCTCCTGTTCACCGGGCATCGCTACGACGAGGCGACCGGCCTCTCCTACTGCCGCGCGCGCTACCTCGACCACCGCGCCGGACGCTTCCTGACACGCGACCCGATCGGCGTCTGGGGCGACGCGAACAACCTCGGCAGCGCCTTCACCTATGTGGGCAACAACCCGCACACGCTGGTAGACCCAAGCGGCCGCTTCGGCGACGAAGTCTGGTGGCTCGTGATTGCCGCCACGGCCGGCTTCATCTATGCGGAAGCCGCGTTCGGCGAGGGCCACTTCGATCGCGACATGCGCGAGGATGCCTCCGACTACCATCAGATCGGCCCCGGTAATCCCAACCCCGACGACGGCCGCGGCGATCCACCCGGCGACATCGATATGCTGAAGAGCTTGGCAAAGCAGAAGGGCGGGCCGCTGGAGCGGCGCACCGTCTTCGAGAGAACGCCACTCGGTCGCTACCTGACCCAGCATCAGCAAGGCATCGGGCCGTTCCACAACCCAGCCGATGCTGGCTTCGAGGCGGAGGACGGCGGCATCGGTAGCGGCAGCGGCTTCTCCCCGAACTCGGGCAGCATCCCAGAGCTGCTCGACCAGCTGGCCAGCCGGATGCAGGGCTCGCTCGATCTCGGCAGCATGCTGATCATGCCGGACGGCACATGGATGCCACGACCCGAGAAGCAGGGCAAGAAGGACGGTGAAGGGAGCAAGAAGGATCGCCCACAGGGCTACTTCGACGAAGACATGCCCGGGCCGCCAGAGCTCGTGAACCCGCCGCCGGTGCCGCAGCGGGTGCCGTGAGCGCGCGGGTCCCCAGGCCTTCGCGAATCCTCGACGGACCGTGAGTATTGGAAACCGTCGGGCGCACTGGCAGATCTTGCTCGCGAAAGCGAGCAGGGCTCGGAGGAGAATCGCCTCCCCCGAGCCCGTGCGGAAAACTCACAGTCCGTGCACGACCTTCAGCCCCTTGCTGAACGAAACCCCCGACGAGGCGCCGCCGTCGTTCTCGAGGATTTGCAAGTACACCGAGAGCCCGAGCAGAGCCGAGTCGCACAAGACCTGCACCGGCAGGTTGACCCCGGCTGCCGGGATCGGCAGTGTGACGATCGTCCAGGGCGGCGCGACCAGCAGCGTGCCACCGAGGTTGGTCGGGATCGATCCCTCGGCGAGACCGACGAACAGCGAGCCGACCGTCTGCGAGCCGCGTGAGTTGCCGATCTGGAGATCGATCGTCGAGCAGATCACGGGGTCAGCGCTCAGCGTGATGGAAGGAACGCCGTTGGTCCCTGGCCAGCCGCTGCCATAGTTGATCCAGCTGGCGTCGTAGTCCTTGCCGGAGAACACGAAGACGTCGCCGCGGTTGGTCAACTGCGAGTCGTTCGACGGATCGGCCACGATCACATCGGCGTGGCCGTCGTGGTTCAGGTCGCCGAGGTCGCTCACCGCGTCGCCAAAACGGTCGCAGCCATTGCCGAAGTATTTCGTGAGCTCGGTCCCGCTCGACCCCGAGAAAATGGTGGCGGTCCCTTGATAGTAGATCGAGCTGTCTTCCGGTGCGCCCACGATGACGTCGGGGAAGCCGCCGCCATTCACGTCGCCAGACAGGCTCACCGACCAGCCGAAGAGGTCGCCGTTCTCGGTGCCGACCCACTGGTGCAGAACGCTGAAGGTCTTGCCCGAGTAGAGGAACGCCTTGCCTGGCACGCTCTCGAACAAATAGGGCGTACCGACGACGAAGTCCGGCCAGCCGTCCTGGTTCGTGTCCTGACCTCCGCTCACCGAGAAGCCGAACCATCCGCCAGGTCCGGTCAACGAGCCGAGCACCGCGCCGTCTTTCCCCGAGTACACATAGATGGCGCCGGTGTAGCCGACGAAGTAATACAGGTGCGGTTCGCCGACCAGGACGTCGTCGTAGCCATCTCGGTTGATGTCGCCCGCCGTGCTCACGGAATAGCCAAGGTACCCCTGGTAGCTGGCACCGTTGAGCGTGTAGAGAATGGCTGCGTTGAGCCCCGAGAGCACGTAGGCCCGACCACCGTCGGTGTTGACCGCGTCCGAGTACGGATCTCCCACGATCACGTCGTCATAGCCATCGGCGTTGACGTCGCCGGCGCCTGCGATCGAGAAGCCAAAGTCGCCGCCGGTCGCCAGCACCGCGCTCCAGTAGAGCTGGCCGGTCTTGCCCGAGTACACCCACACGATGTTCGCTCCGCCCATGGCGACGTCGTCGTAGCCATCGCCGTTCACGTCGCCCACACCGGCGACGGCGTCGATGTCGCTGCTCTTGGTCCACTGATGGATGAGGCTTGCGTCCTTGCCCGAGAGCACGCGGACGTATCCGTCCCGCGCACCGACGATGAAATCGCGGTAACCGTCCTGGTTCACATCGCCGGCACCGTCAACCGAATGCCCCCACAGGTCGCCGGAGCCATCGCCTAGCACCTGAAAGAGCTTGGTCCCGGCCGGTGCTGCGTCAGCGAGCAGAAAAGCGCAGCCAAGGGTCAAAGCGTGTATGCGCACCATGTCTCGATCCTCCAGATCGTGAGCCCAAGAGGAAAACACACCTGCCCGGACCGATCCGGAGGCGCAGCACGTTGCGACACGAAAAATCGAGCGCGGGCCCGCGGGCGATGCCACGTTCACCGTGCGAGTGACGGAGGGCTGATCACATCGCAAAGAACGCGGATAGCGGCACCGCAACGGTGCGAGGTGCGAGTGGGATCACGGTGTGACCCGAGTAGAGGACGAGGCCGTAGCGACACTCTTTGCCGAGCCGCTCGGCGAACCGTTCGAGGGGACGCGCGTCCTCGGGACGTACGGTCGCGCCGAGCTTGACCTCGATGGCAATCGCACGCCGGCCCCGCGTGAGAACGAAGTCGACCTCCTCCTGGCCGTGGGTGCGAAAGAAGGACAGCTCGAAAGGTGGATCCGCGACTTCGGCCAGGGCTGCGAGCTGCTGGTGGACCCAGGTCTCGAGCAGATGTCCGCGCAAGGGATTGTGCTCGGCTGGATTCCAGTCGTGCAAGCCGAGCGTGCTCGCTGCCAACCCCGAATCACACAGGTACAGCTTGGGTGAGCGCACCAGCCGCGTGCGCAGGTTGCGCCACAGCGGCAGCCGACGCTCGGCGACGAACGTGGCTTCCAGAAGGCCGATCCAGCGCCGAGCCGTATCGGGCGATACGCCGGTGTCGCGGGCGAGGTTCGTCAGGTTCAGCAGCTGTGCCGTGGTGGCGGTTGCGCCAAGGAAGAACCGCGCGAGCTGCGGAACGTCCTCGACTCGGACGACTGCGGGGGCGTCGCGTTCGACGTAGCTTCGGCGGTATTCACGGAGCCACGCCTCACGTTCGGAAGCCTTCAGATGAAGGCAGGGTTCCGGGAATCCCCCGGTCAGGACCTGCTCGCCGCCGACGCGCTCGGGTCTTCGGACGCGGGCGAACAGCGCAGCGGCGGCCGTCGCATCTCGTGCGTCGTCGAGCTCCTCGAGGATCACAGGCGACGCATTCCCTCGGCCTTCGAACAAGGTCATGGGACGCAGCTCGAGAAGCGCGATCCGCCCCGCGAGAGACTCGCGGATGCCCTGGATGGTGTCGAGGCGCGACGACCCGGTGATCAGGAAAGCGCCTGGCTCGCGCGAGCGATCCACGCGCGCCTTGATCGCGAGCAGCAGCTCCGGGACACGCTGAATCTCGTCGATGGTCGCCGGGGTCGGGAGCGCATCGATGAAGCCCTGGGGATCCGAACGTGCAGCGGCGAGGACGCTCAGGTCGTCGAGTGTGACGAAGTGCCGACCCGGGAGGGTCTCGACCAGGGTACTCTTGCCCACCTGTCGGGCGCCCCCCACGGCGACCACCCGAAACTGGCGCAGAGCAAGATCCAGCGGCTGCTTGATGTGACGTTCCTTGGTAGACATGCGTGAAAGTATACGATCAGATACGCGAAAATCATGAGAGCCTTGAAGCGTTCGACACCAGGTCGTAGCGCTTGCGGGGGCCTCCGCGAGGACGACATCGGGTCTCGTTCAACGGCGGCTGGCGAACGCAAGTGCAGCGCTACAGAGTCTCGAACCAAATGGGTGGGGTCACCGACTCGATGGCATTGCTCACCTGGTCGTAGGTGAGCGCGGCGCAGTAGATGGTGATGCCGGGCACCACGTCCCCAAACACGAACGGCGGCGTGTTGGCATTGCCGTCCGCATCGACGGTCGCGCTCAGCAACGGAATCAGCTGCAACCCGACTCGGGTGCAAGCGTCCCAGTCCACGTGCAGGGTCTCGCCGTTGGGCAGGAGGAATCCACCCGTTCCGCTGCATGACAGGAACACGACTGCGAGGTTGCCGATCTGGCCGGCATTGGCATTGAAGAACGTGAACCAGAACGGCTGCCCTGCGCTCGGGATGCCGTTGGTGCGGAGCGCCACACGGTCATGCACGAACGCGTCTCCCTCGTTGTTCGTGTCGCCCTCTACGAGGTTGCGCGCGTCGCTGATGAATGCAATCGCGGAGCCGTCGGCGCTGGTATCGGCGGCGTACGAGAACCCGTCGCCCTGCGCACCGGACGTGGCGATGCTGACCCGCTTGGTCTCGCCGGTCCTCAGGTCGCGCACGAACGCATCCTCCGCCCCGTTGGTATCCCCGCCGATGAGATTGCCTGCGGAGCTCGAGAAGGCGACGAAGCGACCATCGCGTGAGAGGGTAGCGCCGGCGCTCTCCCCATTACCCTCCTCGCCGTCGCTCGACACGCTGATCCGGACCGTTTGTGCGGTCACGAGATCGTGCATGTACACGTCCAGGCCGCCGTTCGAGTCCTCGGGCACCAGGCGCGACCTGCTGGTGAAGGTGACAAGATGGCCGTCACCGGAGATCTCCGGGTTGTAGCAATGCTCGTAACCCTGGCCGCCGCTCGAGTCCACGCTCACGCGAATCGTGTCGTCGAGCCGACAATCGCGCACGAAGATGTCTCGCCTGCCATTGGTATCGCCGGGCACGAGATTGGTCGCATCGCTCTCGAAGGCGACGTATCGGCCATCGGCGGACATCACGGGAGACGTGGAGATGCCGTTCGACTCCTTGCCGTCCCAAGTGAAACTGACGCGCAACGTCTCGCCAGCCACCAGGTCGCGAATGAAGACGTCGATCGTGGAGTTGCCGTCGCCGGGGACGAGGTTCGAGGCAAAGCTCGAGAATGCCAGCAATCGCCCGTCCGGCGACAAGCCAGGGAGCTCGCTATGCAGGTTGGCCTGCTCGCCGTCGGAGCTCACGCTACCGAGGATGGTGCTCCCCGTCACGAGATCGTGCACGAACACGTCAACGGTCGCGTTCGTATCGCCGGGCACGAGATTCGACGCGAGGCTCTGGAAGCACACGTAGCGACCGTTCCCCGAGATGTTGCACATGATGCTCTCGCCGTTCGCCTGGTTTCCTAGCGAATCGACGCTCACGCGCGTCGTGGTGCCCGTGAGTCGGTCGCGGACGAAGATGTCTTCGACGCCGTTCGTATCCCCCGCAACGAGATTGGTCGCCGCGCTGGAAAACGCGATGTAGCGACCATCGGCGGAGAGACGCGCCCTCGAGGTGTCGCGGTCGCTCTGCGTCCCGTTCGACGCAATCGAGACCCGGGTCGTCACCTGCGCGCGGCGATCGTGCAGGGGACGCGCGGCGAGCACCGAGAGGACGATGCGCCGCCGCAGGTCGCACTGCGTTGCTCTGGGCAATCCGTTCACCGGGATCGTTGGTCGGGCCATCGGCTCTCCTGGCTGTCGTCGGGTGGCAGCGATGATGGAGCACCGCCTCCACGTCGTCAATCCCCGCGTTCGTCGTGCGACGCGATGAAAGCCGGTGGCGGCGTCTTGCCGCTCGAGATGTGCTGCCGCAGAAGGCCGTGCGAGATCGAGGCTTCGTTGAATCACGCACGCGCCGAGTATCTTGCGGAACCCGGCGCGGAGCACAGCATGGGCGATGGCCAGACTGCGATCGCCACCGGCACCAACGTGGTTGAAAACCGCGGCTCGCGTGCCCGCTTCAGGTGACGTAGAGGATCACGGCGATGCCCTTGTACACGATGGTCAGCTCGTGCGTGTGCGTGCCGGGAAGGGGCGTCGTCGCGAGCGTGAAATCGGGTTGATCGCTGTAGTTGGCCTGCGTCGTCGCCGGCGTCACGCTCCAGAGCGTCCACGCTCCGCGCTTCAGGGTGGCGGTCATGCTCTTGGACTCCAGGTGGTACACGAGCGTGAGCAGGAAGGTATCCGCCTCGGTAATGGGCGTGGGTGTCCCTGGCGGCGGCGACATGCCCAAGGTCGAATCGCTGCGTTCGGTCGTGAGCTTGAGCTGCAGCGCCGGCTCGGAGCTCACCATCATCGAGCTCCATTCGAAGTTGAACAGATTCGTCCCCTGTGGCCGGATCACCACGTAGCACTCGGCCGTGCCCAGGTGCACGAACATCTTCGCCCCCTGGCGCATCTCGACCTGATGATCCTGTTGCATGGCAAACACCAGAGCCGCGCACAGCACGTAGGCGAGCTTCATGATGGGACTGTCTCCCTTCTCTGGGTGCTGACGCCCGCGGGCCATCAGCACGACTCACAAATGCGCTCGAGAGCAGCGACGCTCCTCAGCGCGACTGCACGATCCGGCACGCAGGACGCACGCCGACGTCCCACTCGACGTACTTGACGTCCTGGGCACGCCGGTACGTCACCCGACACTCGAAGGCTACGCTCCGGAAGCTGCCCCCGCGCAATGTCTTGATCTGCCGCAGCTCCGCGACGCACTCGCCGGTCTCCGGCTCGTAGGTTCGCTGATCGCCGGCGACGAACCAGTCCCGGCACCACTCCCAGACGTTGCCGAGTATGCCCTGGAAGCCAAATCGATTGCCGGGGAAGGCGTCCACGGGGCCGTGGATGATGCAGCCATCGTCCACTGCGGGGCCGTTCCCACCACCGTCCGCCCTGGCCGCGCCGCGATCGTAGAAGTTGAGTCGCGGCGGCGCAGCGATCTCGGTCCCCCACCAGAACGGAGTCGAGGTCTGTGCGCGCGCAGCTGCTTCCCACTGCGACTCGGTCGGCAGCTCGAGGCCCCAGCGCCACAGGACCGAATCACAGTCGGCCCAGCTCACGCTCTCCACCGGATGCGTCGCGCTCACGCAGCGCTGCTGCTGGTTCGCGAGCGAGCCGGCCGGACACCGGCATGCGAGGTGCCCGGTCGCAGTGCGCCATTGGCCCTGCGTCAGCTCGTAGCGCGACAGGAAGTACGGCTCGAGCTCGAGGTCGCGCACCGGCCACTCTGCGAAGCTGCTGGCCTGCCGATCGTAGTGCGCCGCACCGGCCTTGTTGCTGGCGCCGAGGGTGTAGCGCTTGCGCGGCATCAGGATCAGCACCAGGCCAGTCTCGGGTGCGATGATCCAGTCGCTGCGGTTCCTCGGGCTCGGCCGCTTGCCCGAGAGGACGTGCCAGAACTCCCACAGCCCGGTGTCCGGGTTCAGGCGCAGCGGCACGAGGCCGAGCTCCGGATCGATGGTCAGCCCCTCGTAGACCGGGCATTGCTGCACGTCGGCGATGGCCGAGATCGCGTCGTCCCAGGCGCGGGCAGCAGCGCCGCCGAGCGAGCGCTCGGTCAACGTCTCCGCCTGGTTGAGACGCTCGGCCACCTGCGCGATCAGCCCGGTGCCGGGTCGGCTGAGCTGCTCGAGATGGCGCGTGACGGTGGCGAGCCGTACGTCCTCGTCGCGATCGTGAGCGTCCGCAAACTCCCACGGCTGCAGCGCGGCGAGGTCGAGCTCGAGGTCCCGGATCTCGCTCTCGAGGAACGGTATCTCGTGCTCGAGCACCGCAGCGTTGCCGCTGGCTTCCTCGCTGCTGTCACGCCGCGCGCGGCCGAGGTTGACCTGCATGGCATTCAGCATCTCGCGCTGGTGCTTGAGCCGGTCGCTCACCCGCTCGCGTTCTCGATCCCGGCGCGGCTCGGCATCGATGGCACGGCCGCGACGGCGCAGCTCGCCGAGCTCGGCGCGATACTGCGGCTCCTTCTCGATCAATCGCCGCGCCTCATCGAGCCACTCTCGCATCGCCTTCGCCCGGTCGGGATGCACCGGCCACAGCTCGTCCGCGCGCGCGACGGCAAGCACCACGGATCGCTCGAACAGATTGCGTTCGGCAGCCACGCGGGCATCGCGCTCGACGATCGACTTGCGGCGTTGCACGCCGGCAACGACGATGCTGCCGGTCAAGAGCATCATGATCAGCGCCGCCAGCAACGCTGCCACCGCCTGGTTGCGGCGCACCCACTTCGTCAGCTCCACGATCGGACCGGTGCGGTGCGCGCGCACCACGCGACCCTCGAGGTAGGCGCGCAGATCATCGGCCAGGGCGGCCGTGGTGGCGTAGCGGTCGTGGGGCGATCGCGCCATGGCCTTCTCGCAGATTGCCACCAGCTCGGGCGCGGCCCTGGGTGCGAGCGCGGCGATCCTCTCGGGTGGACCTGCCAGCACGCGCTGCAGCACCGTGTACCCGTCGACGCGTTCGGTCGGGCGCACGTAGGGGCGGCGGCCGCCGAGCAGTTGATAGAGCATCGCGCCGATCGCGTACACGTCCGACCACGGCCCGATCTCGTCCAGCCGTCCAGCTGCCTGCTCGGGCGGCATGTACATCGGCGTACCGAGGGGCTTGCCGTCGATCGTGTAGAGCGGCGAGTTCGGATCGCTCTCGGTCCTGTCCTTGCGCTCCGATTGCACACTGGTGGCGGACTCCTGCGGCCGGACGCGGAGATCCTTGCGATCCTCGCGGCCAAGGATGCGCGCCAGGCCCCAGTCCATCACGTAGACCTCACCGTAACGGCCCACCATGATGTTGCTCGGCTTGAGGTCGCGATGGATGACACCGCGATCATGTGCATAGGCGAGCGCCTCGCACGCCTTCAGCAGCACCGTCAACAGGCGCGTCGAGTTCCAGCCGGACTCGCGCCGCGCCACGAGCTTGTAGATCGACTCGAGGTCCTCGCCCCTCACCAGCTTCATCGTGAAGTAGACGAGACCCTCGGGCGCCAGGCCGATCTCGTGCACGGACACGATTCCCGGGTGGTCCAGCTGGCTCGTGATCTGCGCTTCCTCGAGGAAGCGGTACAGCTTCGCGAGCTCTTGATCGCGCTCGTGGCCCGGCACGCGCTCGGCTGCTGGCGCCTCCTTCACCAGCTTCATCGCCAGGTGCCGGCGCAGGTCCTCGTCCCACACGCGCAGGACGACGCCCATGCCGCCATGGCCAATCTCGTCCTTGATGCGGTAGCGGCCGAACGGCTGCCCCCGACGCGCGAGCCGCTCGAGCAGGTTGCCAGCGCTCTTGCCCTCCGCCTCGAGCGTCACGCTCGGATTGACCTGGGGCCCGAAGTGCCGCGCCAGGAGATCCGCGAGCGACTCGTGCGCGGGACGCGCGAGCAAGCGCTTCACCGCCTGCCAGTGGCGCTGCAGGCAATCGAGGTCGGCGGCGATGTCGTGGTGCTGCGCGACGAACTCGGCGAAAGAGAGCTGCTCGCCGCGGTCGATGCGCTGCAGGTATTGCGCAAACGCTTCCTCGGCTGCCGGTGAGACGCTCGGTTCGGAGCGGTCGGGAAAGTCCGTCACGCGGGTCTGGCTCCTTCCCTTGAGATTGCCAAGAGTACTCCACGAACGGCCGCATGCAACAGCACGCACGAGCCAGCCGCGCTCGCCAACCGAGCAGCACGACCACCGGCGGATCACTGGCGATGAAGGTCGGCGGCAGGCACCGCTTGCGCGAGATCGGCTGTGCATCCAGGGCGAAGCTCGCGCTCGAGCAAGCATCGCCAGCGGCAGCAACACCGTCCGTCGCGTCCGCGAGCCCGTGGCGAGAATGCCGCCTCAGCGGTTGAACAGGAACGCGGGGCTGGTGGCCAGCGCCCACGCCAGGTCCTGCGCCGCGGCGAGGCGCATGCGCTCGACCAGGTCGGGTGCGGTACCGAGGAACGCCCCGTGCACGAGCTGTTCTTGCTCGCCGGTCAGGCTGGCGGCCGGAAGGCATAGCGCCGCGACCACGTCGTCGGCGAGATCGACGAACCGCACCGGCCGCGCCGAGGTGCTCACGGCGATCCGGAACCGGCCGATCGTGTGCGCGCCGCCGAACGGCTGGTCGAACGTGAACACGAGCAGCGTGCCGCCTTCGCCGCCTATGTCCTCGCTGGTCTCGAACACCGCGCGATGCACCATGTTCGGCCGCGGGTAGGTCGCCCATCCGGTCTCTGGCTTGCCGTCGATCGCGCCGCCCACGGCGAACTGGTCCTGCGAGAAGTCGGCGGACGCGTTCGCGAGCGCGACCTGCTTGCCGCCGAGCGGGCCACGGGCGCCGATCGCGGTGAGCTTGAGCTCGCCGAGCACGAAGTTGCCAGAATCGGAGCGGCCCGGGCCATGCTGCGGCAACGATGCATCGGGCAAGACCTCGAGCCGCACGCCGGTGATCTTCTCGAGCTTGGTCCACGCGAGCACCGTGTAGGTGTCGCGCTCGGGCCGCGTGCCGCTCGCGAGCACCGAGCCGTCGCCCTGCGGCGCGAGCGTTGCGCCCGCGGCTGACGTCGCCGTCAGCCCGTCGAGCAGGTGCCATTCGACCTTCGGCACCGAGGCAACGAAGCTCGCACGGCGCGCCTGATAGTCCGCGAGATCGGCGGGCGGCAGCGCCGCGACGTTCGCCGCGTTGTTCACCGCGAACGCGCCGCGCGCCCGCTCGCGCTCGTCCGCCGACGGCGGCCGCGACAGGAAGCGCAGGTACAGCTCGTCGATGATGCGCGTCGCGTCCTGCTCGTCGGCAGCGAGGTCGCTGATCGCATTGCCGCGATCCTCGATCGCCTCGGCGAGCGTTGGCCCGTTCACCAGGCTCAGCGCCTGACCGAGCGACACGCCGCTGGAGCGCTCGCACTCGCATGCGCTCTCGCGCGGCGGACGGCCGAACAGCTCGAGGAACCCGTCGCTCGGCTTGACGCTCGGGTCGAGCATTTCGTCGGCGCGCGTGCCGGCGCGAGCGCCGCTCACGCGCGGCTTGTGGCCGGTGGCCTGGTGCAGTGCGTCGAACAAGGTCTCCGCCGGCAGGCGCCGCGCGTACGCATGTGCGTAGTGCAGCTGATCGTCCTCGTTCCAGCGGTTGGTGGCGAGCGCGCGCTGGTAGGTCTGCGACTGGCAGATCAACCGCATCATGTGGCGCGTGTCGAAGCCGCTATGGACGAGCTCGCGCGCGAGCGCATCGAGCAGATCGGGATTGGTGGGCGGATTGCTGGCGCGGATGTCGTCCACCGGCTCGATCAGACCGACGCCGAGGAAGTAGCTCCACAGTCGGTTGGCATAGCTCCTGGCGAAGTACGGGTTGTCAGCGCTCGCGAGCCACGCGGTCAGGCGCGCGCGCCGCGGCCCGTCGGCCGGCACCATGCCGGCGTGATCGTACGGGAACGCCGGCGCGACGACGGTGCCGCGATTGGGATGCTTGACCTCGCCCGCATCGCGGTCGAACATGCGCTCCTCGACGGCCTTCGGTTCGTCGTCGGGGCGGTTGTCGAGTGCCTGCGGCATCAGCGGCGAGCCCGGCACGTTCTCGCGTCCCACCTGCGCAAAGAACGCGGCCAGCTGCCAGTGCTGCTCCTGCGTCCAGCGCTCGAACGGATGATCGTGGCACTTGTTGCAGGAGAAGCGCAGCCCGAGGAACAGCTGCGTGGTGTTCTCCATGCACACGTCCGGCTGGCGCAGGACCTTGTAGTAGGCCGCCGGTGGATTGTCGAACGTCGAGCCGCTGGCATCGAGGATCTGCGCGACGAACTGATCGTAGGGCAGATTGCTCGCCACCGCGCGCGCGATCCAATCGCGCAGGCGCGCCGCCCCTTCGACACCCAGGAACTTCGAGTTCACCTGCAGGAGGTCGGCCCACTTGTTGGTCCAGTGCGCCACGAACTCGGTGCCGCCGATCAGTCGCTCGATCACCTCGTCGCGCTTCTGCTGCGAGGGCCGCGTGTCGGCGAGGAACGTGCGCACGTCGCGCGCACTGGGCAGCAACCCGGTCAGGTCGAGCGTGATCCGGCGCAGGAAGTCGGCGTCGCTGCACAGCATGGACGGCAGGGTCTTGGTCGTGCGCAGCTTGGCGTCGACCAGCGCGTCGATGAAGCTGCGCTCCGGCGTCTCCTGCCAGACGAACTCGCGGCGATCGCCCATTACCAGCACGCGCGTCGCCGCGTAGCGCCCCGAGAAGCGAGCCAGCACCGCACAATCGCCGCGGCGCACCGCGCTCACCAGCCCGCCCGCGTCGACCGTCGCCACCTCGGTATCGTTCACCTCGAGCGCCGCATTCGCGGTGACGTCGCGCACGCGCCCGTCGGCGTAGGTGGCGAGCACCGCCATCTGCTGGCTCATCGCCGGCAGCGGGATCACCGGCTCCTTCGGCACGATGTCGATCGACACCACGCGCGGGCAGTCGAGGTCGAGCTTGGCGCCGTGCTCCACCCATTGCCGCAGCAGCTCGTATTCCTTGCTGCCGAGGTCGAGCCGTTTGCCACCCTCGTGCGGCACGCTCGCGGTGGGCTTGAGCAAGAACAGGCTCTGCTCGGGCATGGCGCGGTTGAACCGCCGGCCGGCGAGATCGTCGGTGAGCGCTTCGTGGTCGTATGCCGCATCGTAGCCGCGCAGCGACAGCTTGAATCCGTTCTTGCCCTTCGCCGAACCATGGCACGTCCCGGCGTTGCAGCCCAGCCGCGTGAGCAACGGCAGGACGTCGTTGACGAAGCTCGGCGCGTAGTCGCTGCTCACGCCATCGACGCGCACCGGGATCGCGACCTCGTGCTCCCCCACCTTGGCGCTCAGCGTGCCGGCGCCATCGCGCAACGGTCTTATGCGCCCGCGCTCGGTCACCTGGACCAGGTCGCTCGGCGCGAGCTGCGCATCGCGGGTGACGTCGACCAGCGCGCCGTCCGGCAAGCGCCCCATCAGCACGAGCTGCGCCGACTCGAAGCGATTGCCGAGCTCGATGCTCGCCGGCCAGCTCTCGACCGCGGTGATCGCGCTCGTGTTTGGTCCGTTCGCGAGCAACGTGGTGACCAGCACGCCCAGCACGCTCATGGCTCAGCTCCCGATCATCGTGGCGTGGTTCAGGATGGCGCCCGACTCGCTCACAGCATCGCCCTGGCCGCCAACCGCAAGTCGCCGCGTGGCGTACACGACGTAGCAGTCAGGAGCAGGAGCATCGGTCATTTGAATCTCGAGCGCGACGGCGGCACACTGGGCCCACGAGCATTCGCCGAGGTTCCCATGAAGGCCACCTACACCGTCGTGTTGGATCGCGAAGAAGACGGGCGCTGCATCGCGAGCGTTCCGGGCGTCCCTGGTTGCCACGTTTATGGCCGCACGCCTTCGGAAGCCGTGCGCCGGATCAGATCTGCGTTGCGGTTCTTCCTGAAGGAAACGCTCAAGGCTGGCAAGCAGCCACCGATCCAGCCGAGCCCGATCACCATCCGCGTGAGCGTCGCGGTCTGAGCCTTGTCCGATCTCCCATCGCTCAAGGCATCGAAGCTCCTGCGAATGCTGCTGCATCACGGCTTCGTCATCTTGCGATCTCGAGGCAGTCATCGATTCCTGGTGCATCAGGACGGCCGCACGCTGCTGTTCGCGTTCCACGATCGCGAGACGGTTGGTCCCAAGATTCTGGCTCGCATCCTCAGAGACGCCCACATCTCGAGAGACGATTTCCTGCGCGATGCCCAGCACGCTCATGGCTCAGCTCCCGATCATCGTGGCGTGGTTCAGGATGGCGCCCGACTCGCTCAAGAGCAGCACGTCGCCGGCGAAGCCGCCGGCCGCGATCACCTGGCCGCTCGGATGGAAGCTGAGCGCATAGATCGCACCGCTGGTGGACAGCCGCCACAGCGGCGTGTCCTGGTCGAGAGCGTAGAGCCGGATCTCGCCGCGGCCGCCAGGCAAGCTCGCGCCGATCGCGAAGCGCTTGCCGTCCGGGCTCCAGTCGATCGCGAAGATGCGACCGTCGAGCGCGGCGTACGCCTTGACCAGGTTGTAGTCGTCGCCGATCTTGCGCTCCTTGGTGCGGTGCATCTGATAGGTCCTGGGCGTGCCATCGGCGCCACCGCACAGAAGCAGGTCCGAACCCGGCTGGCGCGCGACCGCCATCAGGCCGCCCTTGAGCGCGCCCGGAGTGATGCTGGTGATGTTGTCGATGAACTGCTGCGTCGCGACCTCGATCAGCTTCATCGAGCGATCGCGGCTCACCGACACCAGGTACTTGCCGTCATGCGAGAACACGGTGTCGAGCACGAGGTCCTCGTGCGCCCCTTGATACAGCACCTGCTCGCCCGTGTCGGCGTCGAGCGCGCGCACGATGTGGTCGCTGCCGAACGCGATCCGCTTGCCGTCGTCGGACCACGCTGCACCGTACAGCGTGTCGAACCCCACCGGCACCGACAGGTGCAGCTTGCGCTCGGCCACGCGCCACAGCTGCACCTCGCCGAGCCGTGCCGGCGAGCCGCCCACCGCAAGCAGCGTCGCACCGTCGGGCGAGAACCGCACCGCCTGGATGCGTTCCGACAGACCGACCAGATGCGCCGCGAGCGCCGCCCCACCGTCGTGGTGGTCAAACAGCAGCACCTCGTGATAGCCCGACACCGCGAGCAGGCTGCCGTCGGGTGAGAAGTCGACCGACGTCACCACCGGCGGCTGCGCGTACGTCGGCGGCTGCTCCATCGAGAACTGCGTGCGCGCGGCCGCCGGCGTGTCGTCGACCGCGCCTTCGGCGATCCAGCTCTGGATCACCGCGATCTCGTTCGCCGCGAGCGGCGCACCGTTCTTCGGCATCTTGGCCGGCCGGTCGCCGTCCTCGAGCAGCACCGTCACGAGCTCGCTCTCCGCCGGCTTGCCGGGCACGATCAGCGAGCGGTGCGCGCTGATCTCGTCGTAGCCGGTGAGCACCACCTTGCCGCCCGCCTTGGCCGGCTGATGGCAGCCCGCACAGTGGCTCTGCAAGATCGGCCGCACGCCGCGGAAGAAGCTCACCGGCTTCACGCCGTCGGCGCCGAGCAGGAAGGTGATGCAGAGCGGCAGCATCATGCGAACAGCGCCTCCACTGGCTGGCCCTGCACCAGCTCGCGCGGCTGGTTCAAGTGGTTGTAGACGATCGTGGCGGGGTCGATGCCGAGCGCGTGGTAGATGGTCGCGAGCAGCTGCGTCGGATGCACCGGATCCTTGATCGGCGCCGAGCCGGTCGCATCCGAGGCGCCGTGCACGTGGCCGCGCTTGATGCCGGCACCGGCGATCAGCGCGGTGAAGCAGTACGGCCAGTGATCGCGCCCGTCCTTGTCGTTCTCGTTGCCCGACGTCGACACGCCGCGCTTCGGACTGCGGCCAAACTCACCCACCGCCACCACCAGCGTGTCGTGCAGCAGGCCGCGCTCGTCGAGATCGCCGAGCAAGGTCGACAGGCCCGAGTCGAGCATCGGCGCGGCGAGCGGCATGCGCGCGGGCAAGCCGGTGTGCATGTCCCACGAGTGCAGGTCCGAGTTCGCCACCTTGGGCCAGTTCACCTGCACCACGCGCGTGCCGGCCTCGATGAAGCGGCGCGCGAGCAGGCAGCACTGTCCGAACTGGTGGCGGCCATAACGATCGCGCAGCTCGGCGCGCTCCTCGCTCAGATCGAACGCACGCCGCGCGCGGCCCGACACCACGAGCGCCATCGCCTTCTGCGCATAGTCGTCGAGCCCTTGCTTCGCGACCGCTTTCTCCACGTCGGGCACTGCCGCCTCGAGCTGCTCGCGCAGCTGCATGCGGCGCTCCAGCCGCGCCACCGACAGCTCGGGCCGGATCGCCAGATCGTCGGCGCGGATGCGGTCCATCTTGCCGGCGTCGAAATCATCGCCGGGTGGGTACAGGAAGTACGGGTCGAAGGCGCGGCCGAGGAATCCTGCCGTGCCCGCCTTGCCGATCACGCCGCTCTCCTGCAGCGGCCGCGGCATCATCACGAACGCGAGCATCGGCACATCGGGCGGCTTCAGCCGCACGATCTCGCTGCCGAGGTTGGGAAAGTCCTTCGGCGTCGGCGGCTCGAGCTGGCCCGAGGGGCTCACCTTGTCGGCGGTGTAGCCGGTGAGCATCTGGTAGATCGCGGCGGTGTGATTGAACAGGCCGTTGGGCGTGTAGCCCATCGAGCGGATCAGCGTGACCTTGTCGATCACCTGCGCGAGGCGGGGCAGGTTCTCGGTGAGCTCGATGCCTGGCACGTTGGTGGCGATCTTCTTGTAGATGCTCTGGATGTCGGGCGCGCAGTTCTCCTTCGGGTCCCACAGATCGAGGTGGCTCGGCCCGCCCTGCAGGTAGAGCAGGATGACGTTCTTCGCGCAGCCGAAGCTGGTCGCAACCGCGGCGCTCCTGGCCTGCGCCCGCAGCAGGCTCGCCAGGTTGAGCCCCAGGAGCGAGCTGCCGCCGAGCCGCAACACCTCGCGCCGCGTGAGCCGTTCCCGGATCCAGGGCATGGGAGCCTCCTTGGACGCGGCAGTCTAATCGGCACGGGCGAGGCTGTCACGCGTGCAGTGCCACGGGGCTCGCGCTTGGCGCCTGGTCGCCGATCACCATCGTCCAGAGCCGCCGCCGGGAGTGCGCCGGCGTGCGCCGGGACCGCGCTCGGGCGGCGGGCCCTGAGTCTCGAACGCGGGGGGACGCAAGAGCTCGGGGTCGAGCGCGTCGAGTGCCGCCTGCAGCTTGCTGGCGAGGTCTTGCTGATTGCGCTCGGTCAGCCGCGACAGCAGCATCTGCGCGGTGGCCACGGGCGAGATGCCGAGACCATCGAGCGTCGCTGCGGACTCGGGCTTGCGCGCGAACGACTCGAGCAGCTGGGAGAGCGCGGCGGTGTCATCGTTCTGCTCGTAGGCGACCCGCGCACGACCGGCGAGCGCGAGCGCGATGTAGTGATCGGCGACCGCGCGACTCTCCGGCAGCCGCGCGATGCTGCGCTGGTAGTGAGCGATCGCGCGATCGTAGGCGGCGAGCGCCTGCGGCTCGTGCGCGCTGCGACGCTCGAGCTCGGCCGCCACCAGCGATGCGTAGCCGGCCAGCGCCTCGAGGCCGGGCGCCGCGTCGCGGGCGCTCAGCATCGCCTCGTAGCGCGGCTCGAGCCCGCCCACGCCTTCTTCGGCGAGGATCGCGCTGCGCAGGCGCTCGTGCAGCAGCGCTGACTCGGGAAAGCGCGCGAGGCCCGCGTCGAGCACCTGCGCCGCCTGGCCGAGGGCGCCCAGGTACTTGAGCAGATCGTGGTGGCCGGCGACCTGCGCGTCGGTGCCAAGCGGATGCTGCTCGAGCACCGAGTAGGCGGCGTTCAGGTCCGTGAGCCACTCGGCCGGCCAATCGGTCTTGTCCAGGATCGCCTTGCGGATGCGCTGCCAGCGCGCCTCGGCAAACAGCGCCAGCACGATCATCGCGCCGCGGCCGGACACGTCCGGAGGCAGCAGGCCTGCGGCGCGCTCGGCGCGCGCGTGCGCTGCCTCGAGCTTGCCGAGATGGAAGTCGGCTTCCGCGATCGCCGCGTTGACGCGCCAGCCGTAGGCGCCGAGCCGCTCCGCATCGAGCGCGCGGCTCTCTGCATCGAGATACAGGAGCCGCGCGAACTGCGGCTCGGTGTCGGGCTCGAGCGCGCGCGCGAGAAACGCTTCCGCCAGCTCGATGTGCTGCGCGGGATCGTTCGACTCGATCACCTTCGCCTGGTTCTCGATGCGCGCGGCGATCACGGTCGCGTCCTCGGCAATCGCCGGCGCCTCGTGCAATGCCTGCGACCAGCGCTCGACATCGACCGCCTGCGAGCGGCTGGCGAGGCCCTGGTGCACCACCGCGAGCATGCGTGCGCGCGGTGACGACTGCCCGATCCGCTGCAGCGCGCCGACCAGCGCTTCCCGCTCCGGTCTTGCCATCGGCACGCGCAGCGCCTCGCCGATCAGATCGGTCGCGGCTGGATCGGTCACCTGCGCGAGCGCCCGCCGCGCGAGCTTGCTCAAGTCGGTGTCGAAGCCGAACACCGCCAGGCGCAGCAGGTCGACCGGCGCGGCCTCCGGGTGCGCGAGCGCCGCCTCGAGCAGCGAGCGCTTGAGGGCAGCATCGCCAAGGTCGTAGGCGCTCTCGACCGCGGTGCGGTCCTCGCTGTCGCGGCTCGCGACCCGCTCCAGGATCGGGCGGTCGCCGCGCACGACGTTGGGCGGCACCGGCCGGTTGGCGATGCCGTCCCGCAAGGCGTGGAAGATCGTGTCGGTGTCCCAGGCGTAATAGACGTCGTACATCTCCTGCTGGTCGAGCTCGACGCCGATGTGCCGCGGGGCGACGCGCTCGCCATCGAAGAACCTGGCGAACAGGCCGGGCTCGATGGCGATGTGCTCGCCGCAGGTGACGCTGCCGAAGCGCGGGCACGGGATGCGCCGTCCCTGCTCGTCGTGATCGCGCGGGTTGTGACGGTAGACCGAGGCGATCACGCACACGTACGGCTCGTACAGCTTCGCCGTCTCGGGCTGGCGATAGCGCACGCCCGCGTAGTGCTCGCTCGCGATCTCGCCGTCCATGTTCACGCACACCAGGATCGGCTTGCCGGTCGCTTGCGCGACCGCGACCGCGTCCTCGTAGCTGCGCTCGAAGTGGACCAGGCAGGGCTTCTGCCAGTCGCGGGCGGTGGGCGCGGGCCACATCTGCTCGCGGGTCACGCCGGGAGGCAAGCCGCCGCCCGTCTGCGCGGCACCGTTCTCGGCGACCAGGGCGAGATCGAGGAGGAGCAGGAGAGCAACCAGGCGGATCCGACTCATGGGCATGCCACTCGGTGAGAAACGCACGGCGAACCATGACCAGCTCAGGGTGCGACCAGAGTATAACGGCGCCGCAGCAGTGGCAACGCGCGGCTGATGAATGCGCTACCGGGTTGCCTTGTGCATGAGCTGCCACTCGCGCTCGGCCAGGGCCTGCTTCACGTCGTCTGGCAACGCTTCCATGGCGAGCGCCTTGCGGCACGTCTGCAGCGCGCCCTTCAAGTCGCCGCGCGCCTCCTGCGCATCGAGCGCGATGATCAGCCCCTCGTGGCGCGCGCCGAGCGGGCTCAGCTCGGCGGCCCGCAGTCCGTCGGCAATGGCCTGCAGCGCGTACGACGGCTCGTTCATCTCGCGCGCGAGCGACAGGAAGGCTCTTGCGCGGCACAGATGCGCGGCGAGGTCCTGGTCGTGGCCCTCGAGCAGGTGCTCGCAGGCGCGCGCGGCATCCGCGAAGCGGCCTTGCTTGAAGTGCACCTCGGCCACGACGCGCCACGCGGCGCGCCGGCCCGGGTCGAGCTCGATTGCCAGCTTCGCCGACGCGAGCGCCCGGGCGAGGTCGCCGTAGTCCAGGCTGCGGCGCGCGGCGAAGGTCACCGCATCCAGCCGGATGAGGTCGTCGCGGCGGACCAGCTCGCGCCACCGTTCATCGAGATCGGCAAGGTGCTTCTTGAACGCGCTCTGGCTCGAGCTGCCGCTCTCGAGCCGCTGCACCACGAGCTGCAGGAAGTCACGATCCTCGGCGGCGGTGGCATGCAGCAGGAAGTAGACGAGCGACCACGACTCGGCGTAGGTGATGGATCGATCCCACGGCAGCTTCTTGGTGCCCGCGCGCCCGTAGAACTCGATCTCCTTCAGCTCCATCAGCTGGTAGAGCGGGCAGATGCGGTTGGCAGCGAATGCGGACCGCAGCGTCTCGAGGTGGCTCCGGTCCACCGTGACCAGCACATCGCCGAACGCATCGTGCTGGCGGCTGCCGATGTACTCGGCCAGCCCCTCGTCGAACCAGAGCGGCGGGTTCTTGGCGTGCTCCCTCAATACCAGGTGGGTCAGCTCGTGCCGCAGCGCGCGCCGGCCGGCGTCCGTGCCTCCCTGCCAGCAGGTCACGACCTCGTTGTTGGCCGCGTCGAAGAACGCCGCCGCCCACTGGTGGTGCACCGAGGTCGTGGCGCGCCGGCGCTGCTCGAAGTCCGCCTCGGCGGCGTACACGCGCAAGCGCGTGAGCCCGGTGCTCTTCTGGCTGAGCCCGATCCGGGCGAGCAGCTCCTCGACCCGCCGCCGGGTGTCGGTCGCCAGCGCATGGACGAGGTCGCGCTGGTCGCGCGCGAGGTCGCTCTTCAGGTGCACCGACTCGCGATCGTCGTCGACGAGATCGCCAGGCGCACCGATCAAGGGCACGGCCAACACGAGAGCGGCGAGCACCACGAGCACCTCGAGGCTCCTGCATCAGAGTGGTGAGCGCGCACATTGTAGACCGGCGCGCCGCGTCGCGTCGAGCACTCGCGCCCGCAGCGCCATCGCTCGCCTTGCCCTCGCCGGCGCCGAGGGATAGAATCCGCCGCGCCTGCCTTCCCTTCGGAAACGCACTCGATGACGCGGATCCTGTCCGTGGCGGTTCTGCTCGCGGTGCTCGCGGTCCAGGCGATCTTCATCAGCCAGTCGCTGTTCCAGATCAGGGCCGAGGAGCTGGCCGAATCGGTGCGCGACGTCTTCTGGCTCCGGCATCGCCTGGTGTACGACGGCAACAGCAACGTCGGCTGGTACGCGATCCTGCTGCTGGTGTACGAGACCGTCGGCTTCACCCTGCACACCGCGAAGTGGGTGCGACTGTGCCTGCAGGCGCTGGCGCTCGTGTGCGCGTGGCGCGTGCTGCGCCGCTTCTTGTCGCCGCTCGGTGCCGCCGTGCCGCTGATCACGTTCGCGCTCTCGCCCACGGCGCTCTATTTCCACACGCTGCAGACGCCGTTCGGCACCGACCTGAGCTTCTTCCCGATCTGCGCCTGGCTGGCGCTGTGCGCGCACGAGCGGCGCCACCTCGTGCTGCAGGCCAGCCTGTGGCTGGTGGCGATGATCGCGTGCCTCAGCTACCCGACGTTCCTGTTCTACCTGCCGGCGCTGGTGGCGCTGCAGCTATGGCTCGAGCGGCGCGCTCGCCAGGAGCGACCGCGGCGCCGATGGTTCGGCCCGGTGCTGAGCGGCGTGCTCGCGTTCGCGACCCCGCTGCTGGTCGCGATCGTGATGCTACGCAACCGGCCGCAGCTCATCGCCGACGCGCACACCGGCGCCGGCCTGTTCCACGGCGGCGGTCGCCTCGATGCCGACCCGCGCACGCTCGGTCTGGCCGTCCTGTTCTGCTTGCACGACGTGCTGGTGAAGGCGCAGAGCTTCTACTACTTCGAGCTGCCGCAGCCGGACTTCACGTCGCTGCTGGGCGTGACGCCGTTCGCGCTGACCGTGCTGGCGAGCCTGCTCCTGGTGCGCGAGCAACGCTCGCGCGGCATCGTGCTGATCGCCTGGTCGTTGATCGGCTGCCACCTGCTGCTCGCCAACCTGTCCGCGAGCTACCCGGGGATTCGCCGCTGCAGCGGCTTCCTCGCGGGCGTGTACGTGCTGTTCACCGTGCTCTGGCACCGCGCCGCGGACAGCCTGTCCAGACGGCATCCAGGCGCGCCGCTCGAGCGCAGCAGGACCATGCTCGCCGCCGGCGCGCTCTGCCTGTGCCTGTTGCTGCCGCTCCACCACGTGCTCGCCGTGCCGGCGAACCTCGCTGCCATGGGCAAGCCGAGCTACTACGCCGAGTCGCTGTGGTTCGGCGTGCGTCCGAGCGCCGAGCAGTCGCTCGCCTACTGGCTCGAGCGCACGCGGTCCACGGGGCTGGTCTCGCACGATGCCCAGGGTCGGCCGGTGACCGGCTACTACAGCCTGATCTTCAGCGCCATCGCCGGCTACCGGTTGTGGAACGGTCTCGAGCAACCGGCCGTGCTCGGCTACGATGCGAAGACTCGCCAGTTCCTGCCGCTCAGCGTCGACCTGTGGCAGCAGGGCTACTTCGACCTGTGAGACCGCACGTCACCTGGGCAGCATGGTCGCCTTGGTGCCGCGCTCCGCCTCGAGCAGCAGCCAGAGCGCGAGCGCGCTCGTGTGCCAGTGCGGAACGCCCGCATGCGCGACCGAGTCATTCGACCAGCCGCCCCCCTCGAGCTGCTTCGCCACCACCAGGTCGAGGAACACGCTCGGCACGCGGTCGCCGTGTCCCATGCAATACAGGAACGTGGCGGACTCGACCTCCACGTCGGTGATGCGATCGTCGAGCGTGAGCAGCTTCGCCATGCGCTCGACCAGATCCGTCTCGAACGTCGGACCCAGCTCGAGCGTGCAGGCATTCTCGCGCATCCACAGCAGCGCGAGCGCGACATGCGTCGCGCCGTAATCGGTCTCGAGCACTGCGTTCTTCAGCCGCTCGGCAAAGCCCGGCTCGAGCGGCACGCGATCACACTGCAGCGCGCGCGCGGTGATGCCATCGAGGCTGTTGATGTCGATCGCGTCGAGGTCCGCCGGGTTGAGCGGACTCTCGTGATCGAGGACGCGGCGCAGCACGCGCAGCCGCGCCCGCATCTCTCCCTGCGCGCGTTCGAGGAGACGGTCGTAGCGAAACGTCATGCCGACCAGCTCCGGGATCGCGAAGCGACGCCGGATGCAATCGAGCAAGAGCGGGAAGTGGGGCTCGGTGCCCTGGTAGTGCGTCACGAACTCGATGGCGCGCGCGATGCTGCGTGCGCGCAGCTCCTTGAGCTGTGCGCGCACAGACTTTCCCTGGAGCGCGCACGACGGTGCGGCGCGCGCGAGCAGGGCCAGACCTCTGCCGCAGAGCATGCCGGTCATGACGGCGATCGCGGCGCGGCGAGAAGCGAACATCGACGGTACCTTTCGTGAAGCCCGGGCGAAGTATAGCACGGCCGCGAGCACCTGCTTGAACACGGCTGCGCGGCCAGCAGCAAGGACGCAGGGCCAGCGGGCTCATCACGCCGCATCCGCGTCAATGAACCACGATGCGGATCTCGCCGGCCTTCGCCAACCCGAGCCTGGTCGCGCGCGGGTTGCCGATCACGAGATCGAGCGCGGCATTGCCGTCGAGACGCCCAGCGCACAACGCCGAGCCCCAGCCGTAGCGCTCGCCGCGAATGATCTCCGGGCTCGGATCGTCGATGCCGTCCTGCGATCCGGTCTGACTGTGCCGCGTGAACACCCGTCCCGGACCTTGCCGCTGGACCAGGCCGGAGCCGTCGCTGAAGAACGGCGCACCGATCACGAGCTCCGCCAGGCCATCGCCGTCCTGATCGTCGAGCACGCAGACGTCGAGCCCGAACTTGTCCATGCTTTGCCCGGGCGCGGCGCCGCGGTCGAAGGCGAAGCTCTGCGCGGGGAAGGACGCGCCGCCGGAGAACACGTTGACTTCGCCCCGCAGCGGGTCCAGACCATCGAACGGCGCGCCGACGACCAGGTCGTCGTAACCATCGCCGTCGTAGCGCCCCACCGCCAACGACCAGCCGAAGCTCATGTTGATGACGTCGCCCGCGGGCCGCCTGATGTCGAACACGCGCGCGAAGCCGGACGGCGGCACCGACGAGTAGTCGCTGAACACGCGCACCCAGCCGGCGTTCGGGACGTAGATCGGACCGATCGGGTTCTCGGCGCTGTAGGCGGCGACGACGACCTCGTCCTGGCCGCTGCCGGTGATGTTGCCGCAGCCCACGTCCCAGCCCCACAGACGGTCGGTCAAGCTCGGATACGAACCGGATGGGTCGTTGTGCGTGGCGGGAAGCTCGAGCGTGATCCAGCTCGCCAACGCTGGACCGAAGTACAGATAGGCCTCCCCCACCTGGTTGTAATAGTGCACGCCGCCATCGGTGACCTCGCTGTACGGCGAACCAACCACGAGATCGGCGGCGCCGTCCGCATTCGCATCCCCGGCAGCGATGCGCCAGCCGAATCGGTCGGGGAACAGAGTGCGCGAATCATTGAAGTCGTTGTTGCGATGCAGAACGTCCTCGACCACCTCCGCGGCAGCGGCGTAGGGGATGGCTCGATCGAAACGCCACGGGCCGAACAGGATGAACACCGAGCCTTGCTCCCAGTGGCCCTGCGGCGGCGAACCGAATCGCGCCTGGTCGTGATACACACCGGGAGCCGACACGGCGAGGTCGGTGTACCCATCGGCATTGAAATCCGCGCTCACCACGCGAAACCCGAACTGGTCCCACTGCCGGGGGCCGCTCGCCAGCCCAAGGACCGGCTCGGTGATCGAGATCCAGCCGTGATTCCCCGGCAGGCCGTCGATCGGTCCCACCTTGATGTCGAGCACGCCGGCTCGCTCCGCCGCGCCGACCATCTTGCCTGGCGCGCCCACGATCAGCTCGCTGTCGCCATCGCCGTCGAGGTCGGCGACGTGCACGTCGCGGCCGAACTCGGCATCGGGCGAAGGCAGCGGATCGTAGAGCATGTAGGAGATTGGCGTCTGCGCGCGCGCCGCGCCGAGCGCTGGCACGAGCAAGCCCGCCAGCACCAAGCACGTCCTCGCTCTCGAGCAAGTACGGTCTCTCATCGCGTCTCCTCTCCATCGACAGCTCGATCGGAGCAATCGAAATCGCTGCGGGCGGGACGGACCGGAGCATGGTAGTGGGCCGGCACGCCGCGCGAAAGACGCGAGGCCGAATCGCCGGCCGGTGCGCACGCGCGTTCCGGGATCGAACGGTGGCGATGGCAACACTGCGCGCGCAGGTGCCAGCCAGTCTTTACGTTGCCAGCGGCCAGGGATAGAATCGCCTGCGGTCCGATGCACGCGCGCAACACGACCAAGAAGGTCCAGATCCCGCCCATGCCACTCTGTCTCCGTGTCGGTTCGCTCCTGCTCATGGCGGCGATGTGCGCCGGCTGCAGCGCCGAGCCGCCGCCGCGCGCGCGCGGCATCGTCCTCATCACGCTCGACACCACGCGCGCGGATCACCTGGGCGTCTACGGTCACGCAGGCGGCGTGAGCCCCAGCACCGACGCGCTCGCCGCCGAGTCGGAGGTGTTCGAACACGCGATCTCGCCATCGAGCTGGACGCTGCCAGCACACGCCTCCCTGTTCACCGGCAAGCTGCCCACCGCACACGGCGCCGAGTACGCGAAGAACGGCCCGCTGCTGCTCGCCGCGGCGCTGCCTGACGAGGATCTCGGCGAGTACCGCGCGCGCGGGCTCGATCGAGGCGAGGTCACTCTGGCCGAGCGGTTGCGCCAGGCTGGTTATGCCACGCACGCCGTGGTCGCAGGCCCGTGGCTCAAGCGCGTTTTCGGGCTCGACGCGGGCTTCGCCACCTACGACGACCAGGGCATCAACCACGTCAACGGTCGGCCTGCCAACGAGGTGACCGATGCGGCCATCGCCTGGCTGCGGCAGCAGGCATCGCAGCCGTTCTTCCTGTTCCTCAACTACTACGATGCGCACGCACCTTACCTGCCGCCGCCCGCAGCCAAGGAGCGCTTCTTCGATCCGCTGCCGGCCGCCGCCAAGCAGGATTCGATGCAGGCGGCGAACGCGCTCTACGACGCCGAGATCTGGTTCGCCGACCAGCACGTCGGGCGCCTGTTCGCGTTCCTCAAGGAAACCGGCCGATGGGACGACACGCTGATCGTGGTGACTGCCGATCACGGTGATCTCCTGGGCGAGCACGGCCGCTTCGGCCATGGCCGCTCGGTGACGCAAGCCGAGATCCACGTGCCGCTGATCATCAAGCAGCCGCGCAGCCGCGCCGCGTCGGCCGCGTGTCAGCGCCGGTGCAGCTCACCGATGTGTTCGCCGCCTTGCTCGACAGCGCCGGCCTGAGCGTGCCCGACGACATCCAGGGGCAGGCCCTCACCGCCGTCACGCATCCCATCGTCGCCGAGGTTTATCCGCTCGAGTTCGCGAGCGACCTCGGCGACTTCCGTTGCCTGATCGAGATGCCGTTCAAGTACGTGTGGAACAGCAAGGGCCGCCATCAGCTGTTCGATCTGCGCGCCGACCCGCACGAGCTCGAAGACCGCCTGGGCGACGATCGCGAGCGCGCGCGGCGCATGGGCGCGAAGCTCGCCGCCTACCTCGGCTCGCTCGACCGCTCGTTCAAGGACGACCCCGAGCGCGCCATCGATGAGGAGACCCGGCGCGCGCTCGAGGCGCTCGGCTACCTCGATGCGGCGAAGAAGGCGAAGCGCGGCGGCCGCTGATCCTCCGGCCGCTCAGTGCGCCTGCTTGTTCAAGTTGCGCTCGGCAATGCGCAGGTTCTGCTTCGCGCCATCGTGCTCCGGGTCGATCTCGAGCGCGCGGCGAAACCGCGCGGCGGCGGCAGGCACATCGCCCAGCATGGCGAGCGCGATGCCCTGGTTCACCAGCGCATCGGCATCGCGCGGCGACGCCGCGAGCGCACGATCCAGGAATGGCATCGCCGCGGCGGGCTGCTTGCGCCGCAGCAGCTCACCCGCGTAGCAGATGTTCGCCAGAGGATAGCTCGGCTGGATGCGAAGCGCCTCGGCGAGATGCTGCGTCGCCTCGGCGTGCTGACCGCGCTCCAGCAGCGACACCGCCAGATTGTGATGCGCGAAGTAGTTGTCCCGGGTGCTCGCGAGCGCGTGGCGGAACAGCGTCTCGCTGTCGTGCCACAGCTCTGCCTGTTCGTGCGCCCTCCACGAGAGCCAGAGCACCACCAGCACGGCAGCCGCTACCCCGACGCGGCGCGCGCCGCTTCCGAGCCATGCGCCGAGCGCGGCCGCGGCGAACACCAGGATCACGAACACGCCGATCAACGGCACGTACGTGTAGCGGTCCGCCATCGCCTGCGCGCCCACCTGTACGATGCCCACCACCGGCAGCAGCGTGATCAGGTACCAGAGCCAGCCGAACAGGAACCAGGGCCGGCGGCGCCACTGCCAGAGCGTGATGGCCGTGATCACGACCAGGCCCGCGGCCGCCGCCACAGCGCCGGCCGGGGAAAGCTCGCTCGGATACGGATAGAACACGGCGAGCCCACGCGGCACGAACGTCGCTCCCAGGTAGCGGAACACGGACAGCGCTGCGTTCGCGAGGCGCGACGCGAGCGGCAGGGCGCCGAGCTCTGCCATCGCGCCGCCCGCGCGCTGCGCCCAGATCGTCACCGCGGACGAGGCCGCGGCGAGGCCGAGCAGCGGCAGCTTCTCGAGCAACCCACGCCGCAGCGAGCCCGGCTGGCGCAGGTGCAGGCGAGCGAGCGGCCAGGCATCGAGCAAGAGCAGCACCAAGGGCAGCGTCACCAGCATCGGCTTCGCCATCAGACCGAGCGCGAACCAGAGCAGCACCAGGGCGTAGCGGGCGAAGGACGGCCGCCGGCAATGGTGCAGGTACGCCGCCATGGTGAGCAGCCAGAACAGAGTGCTCAGCACATCCTTGCGCTCGGCGATCCACGCCACCGATTCGACGTGCAGCGGATGGATCGCGAACAGCGCGGCGATCAGCGCGCTGCAGCGCGCCGCGTGCGTCGCCGCGAGCAGCACGAAGAAGAGCAGCACGACGTTGGCCGCGTGCAGCACCAGGTTGGTGCGATGGAAGCCCGCGGGTCCTGGCCCGAACAGCTGCGCGTCTGCCATCAACGACCACCACGTGAGCGGGTGCCAGTTGGAGGCGTGATGACTGGTGAGCGCCCACTCGATCGAGCTCGCGCTCAGCCCCGCTCTCACGTGCCGGTTGTTCTCGACGTACTTGTCGTCGTCGATCTTGACGAACCCCGCGTCCAGCACCGGCAAGTACGCCCAGACGGTGATCGCCACGAGCAAGAAGGCGAGCGTCCAGGCGCCGGTTCGGCTTTCGGCTGGGGGGATCAAGGCTCTGGCTCGTGGGGAGTTCGCGCAAGGAATCGCACCGTCTGCGCCAACGCCGCAGGGTCGATCGGCCCGCACGGTTTCTAGCATAGCGGCGAGCGAGCGTGAAGCACGGAACCGGCGGCGGCGCTGGAGCTCATCAGCGTGCACCTCGAGAACGCAGCAAGGTCGAGGCCGCGAGCAGACGGCGGCGGCACTCATCGCCACGGACAACCAGGCTCCACGATCGAAGGGACGACTTCAGCCTGGACGACGTCGCATGCAGTCAGATCCATCTACGTTTCTGGTAACCACTTACGTCTCTTGCGAAAAACTTGTCCCATGCCTCCCAGCATGGGCTCTTTGAGATGTAGTCACAGCCCTCCACACGGAGCCTGGGCCACGAAAGAGGTACGTATGAAGTTGCCGCAATACCGGATTGCCAGTACAGCACTCGTTGGGTCCATGGTCGGTGTTGCGCTGACCGGTCACGCGCGCGCTCAGCGCACAGCGTCCCCCCTCGACGCGATGACCCGGGTCAGCGTTGACTCGGCGGGCAACCAGTCAAACAACCAAAGCCAATTCTGGAACAATCAGACCATCTCTGCTGATGGTCGGTACGTCGTCTTCTTGAGCTATGCAACGAAGCTCGTTCCGGGTGATACCAATTCCGTCCCGGACGTCTTTGTCCACGACCGCGCCACCGGTGAGACCACGCGCGTCAATCTGAGTTCTACCGGTCATCAAGCAAACGACTTTAGCGGCGGCGGTGTCATTTCCGCCGACGGGCGGTACGTCGCACTTGATAGCTACGCCAACAACATCGTATCAGGTGACACCAATTCTGCCAGTGATGTCTTCGTGCACGATTGCTCGACCGGTGGCACCTCGCGGGTAAGCATCGACTCCGCGGGAAACGCCGGTAACTACGATAGCTGGCGCCCTTCGATCTCCGCTGACGGCCGGTACGTGGCATTCAACAGTTTGGCCACCAATCTCGTTGCGAACGACACCAACAACGCCAGGGACGTCTTTGTCCACGACCGACTCACGGCCGTGACGACGCGCGTAAGCGTCGACTCTGCCGGCAGCCAGGGAGATGGTGATAGCGGCTATTACTCCTCGCCCTCACTCTCTGCCGACGGCCGCTACGTAGCGTTCGACAGCTTGGCAACGAACCTCATCACCGGTCGAACGACAAAGGAAATGCACGTCTTCGTTCACGACCTTCTTACCGGACTCACCGAGCTGGCTAGCGTGAGCTCGACCGGGCGTGACGGGAACAGTTGGAGCTGGTACCCATCGCTCTCTCATGATGGTCGCTATGTAGCGTTCACGAGCGGCGCCACCAACCTCGTTTCTGGGGACCTGAATCAGGTGAACGATGTCTTCGTACACGATCGCAATACGGGCCACACCACGATCGTGAGCGTGAGCTCAGACGGAACACAAGGTGATTTCAGCAGTCTTTGCCCATCTCTCTCTGATGACGGCCGTTACGTCAGTTTCAGTAGCTCATCTAGTACGCTCGCTCCACACACGGCATGCTGTAGCAATGTGTTTCTGCATGATCGCGTCATTGGTGCCACATGGCTCATGAGCACGGCTTCGACGAACACCGACTCTGCCACCGTACTGTGGTCCGAACCTTGGTCCGATGTGCCCTCCATTTCCGCCGACGGGCGATTCGTTACTTTCGAGAGTTGGCATTCCAGTCTGGTTGCCGACGATACCAACCATACCATTGATATTTTCGTGACTGGACCCGACTTGACACTCAACGCCAACCTTCCCACCGTCGTGCCTGGCCAGACATTGACGCTCATCGAGTACTCGGGGATGCTTGGCACCCCTGCCTCTCTCTGGGCAGTCGACGCCAACGGCCTTTCCATCTCGGTCCTCCTGGCCGCAGGCACCTTTGCTGCAGATGGGTCCTTCGTCATCTCGGGCGTCGTTCCCCCTGGCATCGGACCACTCGAGGTCGTGTTCAGGGGCTACGCGCTCGGTCAATCGGATTGTGTACACTGGACCAACCCGGTGACGATCCTCTTCCGGTAAGGTCACCGGCTCCGGTACGTTAGTCACTTCCCAACCAACGCCCCTCCAGCAGATCGAGTGGGGTCTACGCAGGCCGACTCATCAGCAGCGGGTGCATGCCGCGCTCACCCGTCCTCGAACGCGGCCCGCACCGGGACCACGAGGCCATCCAGAGCCACCGAGTGCAGGTTGTCAGCCACGCTCCAGGTCGCGTGCATCGCGAGCCCGCGATCTGCAGCGAGGCATATTGCTCGATGGTGCGGTCGTTGGGATCCACGACCCAGTACTCCGCCACGCCAGCGCGGCCGTAGCGCTCACGCTTGAGCGTACGGTCGCGCTCACGACTGGTCGGCGAGAGGATCTCGACCGCGAGCGCGGGTGCCCGCTCGATGCCTCTCCCGGACACGCTGTGTGGATCCAGCACCACGAGCAAGTCCGGCTGCACCACGGTGTCGTCGCTCAGGATCACGTCGATCGGGGCGAGGAACGCTTCGCTCGGTGGATGTCTCCTCACCCAATCTGCCAGGACGAGGTAGAGCCGGCCGAGCACGCGTTGATGCTCCGGTGCCGGTGCCGGGCTCACGAACACAACCCCGTCGATGATCTCGTAGCGCTTCCCGTCATCGGGGATCCCACGTAGTCGGCGTACGTCATGTGCGACTCGGGGGCCGATCTCAGATCTCGCCTGGAGGCCATTGCCACCTCCTCGATCAGGAACACGGAAGCGGGCGCGGTCGGTTACGCAGAAAAGAACTGTCGCCGCTCATCTTCGCACGATCGTGTCCGCCGGACAACGGCACGATCGCTGCGAGCGTCAAGGCGGACAACAGGAGACAGCACGGCGATGGCTCGCTGTCGGCGTGTCGGGCACGATATGCGATCGTGATGGGCGTCGATCGCGACCTCGGCGCACCACCAGGACCGCCCTCTTCATCACGCCGTCTTGGTCGGCGCATCATCGAGCGATGTGCGGCGATCTCGACCCACCGCCATGCGCTTCAACGGCGAGCCCATGACACCGTGTCGAAGCCCGATCAACGCGGCGCAGGGACCTGCCGTCGCGCCTCACTTCGCCGTGTTGCTGCGCAGCGAGTCGATGATCTTCAGGATGTCGACCGTGACGCCGACGTAGGGACTCAGCCGCTCGTGCCCCGCGTCGTTCTCGTAGCGCGCCACGCCCGCCTGCAAGCTGAGCGCGTTCCAGTTCATGGACGTGCCGAGCAGGAGCGCCGTGGTGCCGATCTCGTCTTCGTCGCCGACGCTGGCGGTGAGCGAGTCCGCAGCGGCGCCGACGTCGAGGCCCCACTCGAGATTGCCGCCGAGCTCGGTCCAGGAGTACGGCGGCACCCACGTGACGCCGGCCGCTGGCAGCGCGCCGCGCACCTTGAACTGATAGACCACGCCCGTGTACGGCCGCACTTGCCCCCACGATCCCCGGGAGATGACATACACTTCCTCGTCCGGCAGTCGCGCCAGGAAGTAGTTCTTGTCATCGACGGCCAGCGTGGTCGGCACGGTAGAGGTCATGTCGTAATCCACGACGTTCGTGACCGCGGCAGGATCTTCACCGGACCCTTGGCTGTCTTGATCGCCATCGTCGCTTCCGTCGACGGCAAGATGGTGAGCGCCACGCCCGGCCGGTACCGGATCGTGATTCGGGGTCGCCATCGCCGACGAGCTTGACCTTCGTCTCGAAGTAGATGTCAGCGATGATGGTCGTGCTGGGCTCATGGACGATCCTGCGATCGAGGCTGATCACCGCCGGGTGCTTCGGGTCGTTCTTGTCGGTGATCGTGCACAGGGCATGCTTCAGCGAGATCTGCGTCACGGCGAAGTCGTGGTCGGCGTAGGCGGTCTTGGTCGATGGCTCGAGGCCCTCGCGGTATGAGAAGTAGATGACCTGGACCGAGGCGCCTGCCGGCAGCTGGCCGAGCGACCGCAAGGTCACCGTGCTCGCGGCGGTATGGGGACGGAGCAGCATGGTCGTGCGCACCTTGCCGTTCACGGTGATGGCGACGGTCGCCGGATCGTCTTCCGCGCCGCGGATGGGCACCGGATCGTCGAGCAGGAGGCTGAGCGACTCGCCCGACGCATAGGTGCTATCCGCATTCGGCGGCGCGGGCGAAGCACACGCGCTCGCGAGCGCGGCAAGGGCCAGAAGGATGGCTGGCTTGGTCATGGGAATCTCCTCCGGGGACACGAGCTCACCGACGCGAAACGGGCCACCCGAGGAGGATCATTGCCGTGCGCGCGCGGACCGGAGCGAGTGCATGTTGCCTTGCCCCGGGGTGGCTTGCCACGGTGGACGCGGCACGCTCTTGCACACCCGGGCGCCGGCGTGCTACTACCGAGCGCTCGCTCGCGAACCCGACCGGAGTGCCTTCATGATCACCCTGCTCGTCGCCATCCGCCTGGCGTGCCCGCAGTCCGACGCTGCCCTGCCGGCACCAGATCTGCAGTCGCTCGATCCGGTGCGCGCCACGGTCAAGCGCGCCGTCAACTGGATCGCGCGCCAGGCGATCGCCTCGACCGAGCACGACGACACGGTGGTGTTCCCCGAGGCGGCGGGCAAGGGCGTGCAAGGCGCGCAGATCTACGGCGGCACGGCGGGCGTGCTCCTGTTCCTCGAGAACGCGGCGGCGGTGCTGGACGACGCGCGCGCACGCGCGCTGGCCGATGCCGCGACCAACGGCTTGCTCGCCGCGCGCAGCAAGACCGCATCGGGCGCGCTCACGTGGATCACGCGGGCCATGCCCGAGGGTGCGACGTCGCTGTACCTGGGCGACGCAGGCATCGGCCAGGCGTTCCTGACGCGCGCGCGGCTGCGCGGCGACGAGGACGCGCTGGCGACCGCGGTCGAGGTGGCCGACTCGATCATCGCCCGCGGCAAGAAGAGCGACGACCAGCTGTCCTGGGACCGCCAGGTCGACATCATTTTCGGCGCGGCAGGCACGGTCCTGTTCCTGCTCGATCTCGGCGAGGAGACCAAGGAGCCGCGGTTCGTGGAGGCCGCGCGCGCCGCAGCGCACTGGCTGATCCAGCAGGCGGTCGCCGAGCCGGGCGAGGATGCCGGGCGGCGCCTGCTGTCGTGGCGCACGCAGATGGCCTTCGGCATGCCGTACGTGAACTTCAGCCACGGCACCGCGGGCGTCGCGTACGCGCTGGCGCGCGTGGCCGGAGCCGCACACGATCAGGACTGCGCTCGTGCCGCGCACGCCGGCGCGGCGTGGGTGCTCGAGCAAACCATCGCCGAGGGCGACGGCATGGTGGCCGACGCTCGCACGCACCAGGCGCACCATGGGCGGCTGGTGCCACGGCCCCCGGAACCGCACGGCTGTTCCTGCTGCTGCACCAGCAGACCAAGGAGCAGCGCTACCTCGACGTCGCGCTCGCGTCGGCGCGCTGGGTGATGGCGCAGGCGCCGCCGGAGAGCACGGACGGCGCCGCACCGCCGCCGAAGTTCCCGCCCGCGTTCTGCTGCGGCGTGGGCGGCGTGGTCGACTTCTTCTGCGATCTCTACCGCGCCACCGGCAAGCAGGAGTTCGCCGATTTTGCGCACCGCGCCGGCGACTATCTGATCCAGACGGCGATACCGGATGGCAACGGCGTCAAGTGGGCGCGCGGCACGACCGAGCGCGGCAGCGGCAACACCGAGCACGGCGTCGACCTGATGCTGGGTGCGGCCGGCGACGGGCTGGCGCTGCTGCGCCTCGCCACGCTCGATCGCAAGGAGGACCCGATCCGGCACTTGCCCGACCGCGCCGTGCGCGACTGACCGCGATTCGCCGACCTGCTGCCACCGCCACGGGGTTTCGCGTATCCTTGGCGTCGATGAACACCGAGCCGCCATCGCCACCCTGTCCGCGATGCGCCACGCCGCTCGAACGCCGGCAGGATCCGCCGCGGTTCGAGTGCGCGCAGCATCATGGCTTGCTCGTGGCCGCGACCGGCGTGCGCTCGTGGTTGCTGGCGCACGAATCAGCCGCGCCGGGAGCCGTGCGCTGTCCCAGCTGCCGTGCGCCGATGACCGCGTGCGTGGTCGACACGGCGAGCGCGCATCGCTGCGAGCCGTGCCAGCAGTTCTGGATCGAGACGCCGGCCGGCAAGCCGGACGAGATCGCGGCGCTGCTCCTGTACGCCGCCTCGGTTCCCGAGCGTGCGGCGCGCGGCGCGGTGAACCTCGCCGGCGGCCTGGTGAGCGAGATCGCGCGCATGATCGTGCCGCGCTCGTTCCAGAGCAGCAAGACCTACGAGGTGCTGGTGCAGAGCTCGCTCAGCTTCCTGGTCGAGCAAGTTGGCAGGGTCGGCGACGCGCCGCCGGAGGCCGCGAGCGCCGACGGCAGCCAGGACCAGTTCCTGGCGCGCAAGGCGGTCGGCAACTTCGTCGACATGGCCGGGCTGGCGACGCTGCACGTGTCGCCGCTGTGGCTGCTCGCGATCGTGGCCGACGTCGCGTACGGATCGAGCGCGTTCCTGCACGAGCTGACCGGCGAGCTGCGCCAGCAAGGGCTGATCGAGCGCGATTCGGTGATCGACCACACCGAGGATCTCCTGCGCGCGCTCAACCGCGCGAGCGCGACGTCGGCCAGCCTGTTCGACACGCCGCCGCTCAACGTGAACGATCTCAAGCAGACGCTGGAGCAAACGCGCGCCGCGCTCGGCGCGTTGGACGTGACGCGCCTGTTGCCCAGGCAGGAGCTGGAGAGCTTGCTCGCCGAGATGAACCAGATCGCCGAGCGCGAGCGGGCGAGCCTGTTCCAGGTGTCGAGCACCATGGCTATGTTCGCGCTCGAGAAGGTGGCGGCGCTCGGCCGCGGCGCGTGGACCGGCGCGACGGTCGCGAGCAAGCTGCTCGATCGGCACATCCTGGGACATTATCGTGCGGCGCTCGACGACATCGTGCGCCGCGGACTGTTCGCAACCCTGTCCGACATCAGCAGCCCCTATCTGCGCACGGTGTACGACAACTTCTCGCGCTCGCGAGCGACGCTCACGGAGCAGCTGCTGCGCGGCACCCTGTTCACACGATGGAAGCAGAAGATCGGCCAGTTCCTGCGCCGCAAGCCGTGACCACGCTGCGTGGGCGAAGCGTCGAGCGAGGCCGGCGGGTGCGCATCGGCGCGCACGCGGCGCTGTGGCTCCTGACCGTGGCGTGCTCCGCGCACGAGCGGCCGCCGTCGATCCTGCTCGTGACCATCGACACCGCGCGCGCCGATGCGTTCGGCGCGTATGGCGGCAAGGCGAGTACACCGACCTTCGACGCACTGGCACAGAACGGCGTGCTGTTCACGCGCGCGGCGACGCCCGTGCCCATCACGCACCCCGCGCACACCAGCCTGCTGACGGGACTCTATCCCGCGCGCCACGGCGTGCGCGACAATGGCCTGTTCACGCTCGACGACCATGCGCTCACGCTGGCCGAGATCCTGCAAGCGCGCGGCTATGACACCGCCGCATTCGTGTCGGCCGTGGTTCTGGCGCGCGGCTTCGGTCTGGCACAGGGTTTCGCCCACTACGACGACGCTGGGCTGTCGGCGACGCACCTCGAGCGACCCGCAGGCGAGACCGTCGCTGCGGCGGTGGCGCATCTGCGAGCCGCGCGCACCGAGCGGCCGTTCTTCTGCTGGGTGCATCTCTACGATCCGCACTTTCCCTACCAGCCGCCGGAGCCGTTCGCGGCCCGGTTCCACGACCAGCCGTACCTGGGCGAGGTGAGCTATGCCGATGCCGAGACCGACCGCCTGATCGTGGCCGCGCGCGCACGCGACCCGAGCACGGTGATCGTGATCACCGCCGATCACGGCGAGGGCCTCGGAGAGCATGGCGAGGCGACGCACGGCATCTTCCTCTACCAGTCGACGATGCGTGTGCCGCTGGTGATCGCCGGCGGTTCGCTGCCGCGCGGCCAGCGCTGCGAGCATCTGGTGAGCTTGCTCGACGTCGCGCCGACCCTGTGCGAGGTCGCGGGTGCGGAGATCCCAGGCGGTCTCGACGGCCGCAGCCTCGTGCGCGAGCTGCACGGCGGCGCTGCCGACGATCCGCCGCTCGCGCTCGAGACCATGCTGCCCTACCTGTCCTACGGGTGGAGCGCATTGCACGCGCTGGTGCGCAACCAGGTGAAGGTGATCGCCGCGCCCAGGCCCGAGCTGTACGATCTCGCGCGCGACCCGCACGAGCAGCACGACCTCGCCGCCGAGCGCGCGGCCCAGCTCGCCGCCGGCTTGCGCGCGATCGCCGCCGCACGCGCCGCGCTCAAGCCGCAGACCGCGAGTCCCTACGCCGCTGCGCAGCAGGCCTTGCAGAAGCTCGGCTACGTGTCGACACCGCGGGCGATCGACGGCCGCGAGACCGCGGCCCCGATCCCAAGGACATGGCGCCGCTGCTCGACCTGGAAGCGCAGGCGCAGTGGCTCATGCAGCGCGCCGAGTTCGAGCGCGCGCGCGTGATCCTCGAGCACATCATCGAGCGCAGTCCCGACAACGCGATCGTGAACGAGATGCGGGGCGTCTGCCTCACGCGCCTGGGCGAGTACGAGCAGGCGCGCGCGGTTCTCGAGCAGGTGCTGAAGCAGCGCCCCGATCGCGCGCTCGCCGCCTTTCATCTCGCGCTGTGCCACGAGAGGACCGGCCAGCTCGCGCGCGCGTGCGAGCTGTACGCGCTCGCCGTCAAGCTCGACGAGCGCTACGCGCCCGCGCACTTGCGGCTCGGCAACATCCTTTGGGCGCAAGGGGACCAGGCCGGCGCGCGCCCGCACTACGAGCGCTACCTCGCGCTCGAACCGGGCGATCCGCCGCGGGAAGCCGCGGTGCGCGAGCGCCTGCAGCAGGATGGTGGTTGAGGGCCGCGCCAGAGCCTCTGGCGCACGACGGCGACTTCGAGTCAAATCCTGATCGCCAGACCTGGACATCGGGGATCCGTCATGAGCATCGTGCTCGCATCTGGGCTCGCCGCCGCCCTGGCGCTCGCGCCCGCGGACGAAAAGGCCATCGCCCGGCTCGAGGCCGACACGCGCAAGGCTCTCATCGATGCCGGACAGGGCCATCTCGAGCTCGGTTACTGGTGCCGCAAGGCCGGCCTCGCGGCCCAGGCCGCGGCCGAGTTCCTGCGCGCGGTCGAGGTCTCGCGCGGCGAGCACCCCAGCGCCTGGCGCCCGCTCGCGGCCATGCGCCGGTTCGAGGACGCGTTCTTCAAGTTCAAGCGCAAGAACCCCTCGCGGGAGCTGCTCGACCAGTACCAGCGCCGCGTGCAGAAGCTCGAGGAGGACTTCGAGCGCGATGCGATCAGGCTCGCGACCCGCGCGTTCGCGCTCGATCTCAAGCAACGAGCATACGAGGAGTTTCGCGCCATCCTCGTGACGCGCGACCTGCCGCTCGTCTTCGATGAGCGCGGATCGATCATGCTCGGCGCGGCGACCGTGCCGGCGGAGCTGTCGAACACCTTTCGCAACGAGTCGATCCTGATCAATGGCGCGCGCTATCTGCGCGATGCGTTCCTCACGCTCGTGCCCGGCATCAAGGACGTGTCCGAGGCGACCTCGGAGCGATTGCGCGTGCGCTCCGAGCGCAGCGCGGACGAGGCGCAGCAGGTGCTCGCGATCGCCGAGGCAGAACTGCCGTTCCTGGAGGAAGAGTGCGGCGGGCGGCCGACCCGGCGCATGGACGTGTTCGTGTTCCAGCAGCGCGCGAGCTTCCAGGCATACTGCGAGGCGTCGGGCCACGCCGCGTCGCGCGTCGCCGCGGGGCTGGCGGATGGTCGGCGCAACGTGTGCGTGGTGAGCGGCGAGGCCGGCGCGCGCGACGAGATCTTCGCCATCACCCTGCACGAGGTGGCTCACCTGTTCCAGTTCCACGTCAGCGCGAGCGCGATGCCGAGCTGGTACCGCGAAGGCTTCGCCGAGACGTTCGGCGGGCGCGGCGCGTTCACCTGGGACGGCAAACAGCTCAAGCTCGGCGGACTGATCCAGCGCGCGTCGATCACACCGCTGCAGAGCGAGGCGGGATTCATCCCGCTCGCCGAGCTGCTGCAGAGCGACGCGCACGATCTCATGACCACCGACAAGCAGAAGGCGGAGCGCTTCTATGCCGAGGCCTGGGTGCTGGTGCGGTTCTTGCGCACCGGCGCCAAGGACGACGTGCGCGCCGCGTTCGAGCGCTGGGAGAACATGTGCCTCGGCGCCGCGCTCGGCGCGGAATCGCAGCGCCAGGGCAAGGCGTCGCCCAGGGAGGCGGCCGACCTGTTCCTCGAGATCGTCGGCAAGCAGCTCGGCTCGCTCGAGCTCGAGCTGCGCGCATACCTGCTCAAGCTGTGAGCGCACCACTGCCACCGCACGAGCCATCCGGGCGCACGTTCATCGTCGTCGGCGATGTCCAGCGCACGCTGCTCGCGGAGCGGCTGTTGCTGCGCGAGCAGAACGACGGCGCGCGGCGGGCGGTGCTGAACGAGATCGCGCAGCAGCATCCCGCATTCGTGATCATGCTCGGCGATCTCGTGGCGCGCGGCGACCTGCGCGAGTGGCAGCGCTTCGATGCGTTCACGGCCGCGATCACGGGCGCGCGCATCCCGCTCTACGCGGTGCTCGGCAATCACGACTACAACGGCGACGCACGTGCGCTCGAGCATTTCTTCGCGCGCTTCCCGGAGCTCGGCGGCCGGCGCTGGAGCACGATCCGACTTGCCTCGAGCGCGATCGTGCTGCTCGACTCGAACTTCGCCTGGCTGGGCGAGACCGAGCAGGGCGCACAGCACGAGTGGTACCGCGCCGAGCTCGGCGCGCTCGAGCAGGACGCGGCGATCCGCTCGATCGTCGTGTGCTGCCATCATCCCCCGTACACGAACAGCATGATCGTGTCGAGCTCGCAGGACGTCGCGCGCGCGTTCGTCGCGCCGTTCCTCGAGACCGAGAAGGGCAAGCTGTTGTTCGCCGGCCACGCGCATGCCTACGAGCACTTCGTGCACGCCGACAAGCACTTCATCGTCTCGGGCGGCGGCGGCGGACCCCGCCAGCGCCTGCGCACGCATCGCTGGCTGCGCCGCCATCGCGACGAATTCCATGGCAAGAGCCTGCGCCCGTTTCATTTCTGCCGGGTGACGCCCGAGCCTGACGGCGTGCGGGTGCAGATGGTGGCGCTCGGCATGCACGACCAGTGGCGCATCGGCGACGAGTTCGTGGCGCGCTGACGTGGCTCGGAGCACCGACGCCCCGTCCGCATTCGCTCCAGGTTCGGGCACGGCCGTCACCCGGGCGGCTGCCCCGGCAGTCCCAGCTCGCGCCAGCGGCCGGCGACGCGATGAAGCAGCTCCGGCGGGTAGGTCTGCTCGTCGGGCCACTCGCGCGCGAAGCCTTCGTCGCGCCGCTTGCGCGTGGCGTCGACGCCGAGCCGCGAGGGATGCACCCGCACGCGCTCGCCGCCCCAGGGAAACGTCTCGACGTGCAGGCTGCGTTCGAGGTCGCGCTCGGGATCGATGTTGGACAGGAGCAGCCAGAGCAAGCGCGGCTCGCGCTCGAGGCTCTCGCCGTCGTCGAACACAACGACGCGCTCGGTCAGGCCGAGCAGCAAGTCCCAGCAGGCGCGGATCGCGCGGCGGGCATCGCCGGGGCGCTGCTTCTGCACCGTGAGCAAGGTCGCACCGCCCAGCTCGCCAGCGTGCAGGAAGCGCAGGTCGGTCACCGCCGGAACGGCGGCGCGCAGCCGGCGCAGGGCGCGATCGCGGTCGGGCTCGCCGAGAGCGCGCGCGTCACGGGCGCGCGCGCCTTCGGCGGCGAACTCGCGCGTGAGATCGATGCCCACCTTGGAGCCGAAGTGCAGCGCGCGGCTGGCATGATCGAGCGTCTCCACCGGACCGAGCACCAGCTCGAGGTCGCGGGCGACGTCGAGGCGCGTGAGCAGGGTGCGCAGCACGCCGGCATCGTCGAGCAGGTCGGGGCCCTGCTCGTCCACCACGACGATCACCTTGGTGAACATCGCCTGCCCGAGGCCCCAGATCGCGTGCATCACCTTGCGCGCTTGACCGGGGTAGTCCTTCCTCATCTTCACCAGCATCAGGTTGTGGAACACGCCGGCGAACGGCAAGCGGTAGTCCTGCACCTCGGGCAGCTGCTTCTGCATCAGCGGCAGGAACAGCCGCTCGATGGCAGCGCCCATCCAGCAATCCTCCTGCGGCGGCGGCCCGACCACGGTCGCGTGATAGATCGGGTCGCGGCGCATGGTGACCGCGGTCACGTGCAGCACGGGGTAGTCATCGGCGAGCGAGTAGTGGCCGGTGTGATCGCCGAACGGTCCCTCGCGCCGCAGCTCGTCCACCGGCACGATGCCTTCGATCACGATCTCGGCGTTCGCCGGCACCTCGTGCGCCACGCTCACCGCGCGCGTCATCACCACCGGCGACTGCTTGAGGAACCCCGCGAACAGCATCTCGTCGAGACCCGGCGGCAGCGGCACCACCGCCGAGAACACCGTCGCCGGATCGGCGCCGATCGCGACCGCGACCTCGAGGTGCTGCGCGCCGCGCGCCCTGGCACGGCGCAGGTGCTCGGCGCCGGTGTGGTGCGTGTGCACGTGATAGGCGAGTGTGCGCGGATCGTAGCGCTGCAGCCGGTACATGCCGCAGTTGCGCTTGTGCGTCTCGGGATCCTTGGTGAACACGAGCGGCAGCGTGACGAACGGCCCGCCGTCCTTGGGCCACGTGGTGAGCAGCGGCAGCTGGTCGAGGTCGATCTGATCGCCGCGCAGCACGATCTGCTGGCAGGCGCCGCCGCTGACGTAGCGCGGGAAGAAGCCGGCGAGGTGCTTGAGCAGCGGCAGGGCCTTCAGCTTCTCGAGCACCGAGCGCCGCGGCTCCTCCAGCTCGTCGAGCAGTCCGCCGACGCGGGTCACGAGCTCGGCGCGCGAGCGCACGCCGCACACGAGCTGCATGCGGCGCTCGCTGCCGAACGCATTGATCAGGACCGGCAGGCGGTGGCCGCGCACGCGCGTGAACAGGAGCGCCTTGTTCAACGCCGGCTCGAGCTTGCTCACGCGATCGGCGATGCAGGCGATCTCGAGCACGGGATCGCATTCTGCGTCGACCACGCACAGCTCGTGCTCGCGCTCGAGCACCGAGACGAAGTGACGCAGATCGGCGAAGTCCAAGGGTCCGGCTCCTCGCAGTGGGTGCGTGCGGCGCCTTTCATAGCATGCGCCGGCGTGCGCACCCAAGCCAGAACGGCCGCGCGCGCCGCCGGCGACTTCCGCGCGGTACGTGCGTCGGTTTTACCTGCCTGGCGGGCACCGCCGCGCCCGACCCCGCGCCGCGCCTGCCGTCCGTGCAAGCGGAACGCGCATTGCTCAAGAACCGGCCGGACCCGTTTCTCTGCAGAGAGGAGATCCGATGCGCCTGCAAGACATCATGAACGCCGATGTGCAAACGATCGGGATCGACATGCCGGCCAAGGCGGCATGGGCGAAGATGAGCTCGAAGCGCATCCATCACCTGGTCGTGCTACGCCAGGGCATGGTGGTGGGCGTGGTCTCCGACCGCGACCTCGGTGGGCGCCATGGCAATGCGTTCCGCGAGGGCAAGGTCGTGGGCGACCTCATGACGCACTACGCCGTCACGGCCAAGCCCACGACCACCGTGCGCCAGGCGGCAAATCTCCTGCGTGGACGATCGATCGGCTGCCTGCCGGTGCTGAACAAGGGCAAGCTCGCCGGCATCATCACGGTGTCCGACCTGCTCGAGCTGCTCGGGCGCGGGGTCGAGCATCCGGTCACGCAGACGACACGTTGGACGCTCCGCCGCCGCGGTCCCCGGCAGAAGGCGGTGAGCGTGCCATGAGCCACGGTCGCAACGCGGTCGAGGCAGGCGTCAGGCGCGCTTGCGCTCCCGGCGCCGCGCGAACGCGAGCGACTTGAAGTTCGGGCGCCGCACGAACACCTGATCGCGTTGCTCGATCGGCCGATCGCCGGTGCGGTCGCGCAGCGAGAGCAGCAGCGCCTTGGCAGCATCCACGGCCTGCTTGCGGTCATCGTGCTCGCTCACGATGCAGCGCTCGAAGGGCTGCAAGGCTGGCGCTGTGGCCCAGCGGGAATGCACGACATGCCATCGGTCCGAGGTGATCGCCGGAAGACGCGCCCTGGTTTGGGTTTGTTCGATCATTTGGTTCCTCTGCACACCGCACTGCGCGGCGCGCGCATGCTCGCAGCATGCGGCGCCGAGCGGCGGGAGTCATCACCGGCTGAAGCGATTGCCGCCAAACTCACGGCGGCTGCCACCGCTCGACTGAGGTCGAGCCTGGTTCACGGTGAGCGCGCGGCCGTCGTGCTCCTTGCCGTTCAAGGCCTCGATCGCCGCGTCCGCCTCTTGGTCCGCCGACATCTCGACGAACCCGAATCCCTTCGAGCGGCCGCTGTCGCGATCCATGATCACCTGCGCCGAATCCACCTTGCCGAACGATGCGAACAGGGCCTGCAGGTGCTCGCTGGTGGTGCCGAAGCTCAAATTGCCCACGTACAGTTTTCTTGCCATTGCTGAAATCAGTCTTCTCTGTGGATCGCGCGGGCGCCTCGCACCGCGGCGCGATGAGGATCAGGGCGCGTGCCGTGAGAAACCTCACGTGACACGGGCACTGTGGAAAGGTGGGAGAAGGTAGGGGAGGTTAGTCCGAAACGCGCTCACGCTTTTCCGTGCCGACAACATACCACCGACGCGAGAGAAAGACAACGCGCTGCTGTTCGCCCCCTCGGCCGAACACGCGCTCGCCCACCTTCCGGGCAGCGCTCGCGCGTAGTACTCTCTCCCGCTCCAGCCACTCTCGGGACCGCCAGCGACGTGCGCAACGACCTCACCATCTACGAGCACCACGGCCACGAATGGTGGGATCCGCGCTCGCCGCGCTTCCGCACGCTGCAGCAGCTCAATCGATTCCGCCTGAGCCTGGTGCAGGAGTGGCTCGGCGCCAGGCTGCGCGATCGCCTGGTCGTCGACCTCGGCTGTGGCGGCGGCTTGCTGAGCGAGCCCTTGTGCGCGCTCGGCGCGCGCGTGGTCGGCCTGGACGTGAGCCTCGAGAGCCTGCGCTCGGCGCACCGGCGCGGCAGCAAGAACGCGCTCTACGCTCGCGCCGACATCACGCGGGTGCCGCTGCGGCCGGCAATCGCCGACGTCGTGCTGGCCGCCGATGTGCTCGAGCACCTGCCGGACTACCGGCCGGCCGTCGCTCACGCCGCCGAGCTGCTCAAGCGTGGCGGGCACCTTTACGTCAACACGCTCAACAAGACCTGGCTCGCGCGGCTGGTCGCGGTCCACCTCGGCGAGTCGCTGCTCCACGTCGTGCCGCGCGGCACGCACGATCCGGCGCTGTTCATCCCGCCCGGCGATCTCACGGCCGCGGCGCGCGCATGCGGGCTCGAGCTCGTGGCGATCCAGGGCGAAGCACCGGCAGTGCGCGCCACGCTCAGGCAACGCGTCGTCACGTTCCGCAAGGCGAACAGCGTCGCCCTGACCTACAGCGCCCTGTTCCGCAAAGCGTGATCATTTCACCAGCAGGATCGGACAGCGGCACAGGATCCCGACCTTGTAGCTGGTGGTGCCGAAGCCGCGCGCCGGATCCCTGGGAACCACCTTGTGCGACGGCATCACGATCAGATCGACGCGGCGCGACTGCGCGAACCGCACGATCTCGCGCGCCGGCACCCCCACCAGCACGTCGAGGCTCACCGCCAGATCGCTGCCGCGGAATGCCTTGCCCACCATGGGCGTGATCTTCTGGCGCGCGCTTTTCTCGAAGCGCCGATAAATCTCGCGCACCTCGCTGCCCGCCAGGTTGTCGATCTCCTGGACCACGTGCAGGAGCGAAACGCGCGCGCGCGACAGCTCGGCGAGCCGGCGGGCGAGCGTGAGCGCCCGGCCGCTCTTCGCGGCCAGATCGAGCGGCACCAGGATGTGCTTGAACACGTCTACCTCCTGTCGCTTGGCGGCAGCGAGCCTGCCGGCAAATCGCGCACCGCACCTGGGCGAGCGCGCTCCGCCGGCACGCTGCTTCAGCCGCTCGAGCAGTACGGCGCCCAGCAGGATCAGCCCGCGCGCGACGTACTGATAGAACGGCGGCACGTTGAGCAGGTTCATCGCGTTCTGCACGACGCCCATGATCAACACGCCGGCCACGACGCAGCCGATGCTGCCGACGCCGCCGGTGAGCGAGACGCCGCCGAGCACGCAGGCGGAGATCACCTCGAGCTCGAAGCCTTGCGAGCTCATCGGCTGTCCGCTGGTCATGCGCGACGCGAGCACCACGCCGGCGAATGCCGCAACCAGTCCTTGCAGCGTGAAGATCGCGATCTTCACGAACGCGACATCCACGCCGGCGAGCCAGGCGGCTTCCTCGTTGCCACCGACCGCGAGCGTGTTGCGCCCGAACGTGGTGCACTCGAGCAGCAGGCCGAATCCCAGGAACGCGACCAGGCACAGCCACACCGGCACGGGCAGGCCAGCGAGCGATGCGTTGCCGAGCACGAAGAACGACTCGCGACCGATGCCGACCGCCTTGCCGTCGGCGACGATGTAGCCGAGCCCGCGGACGATCTGCATCGTCGCCAGCGTCGTGATCAGCGGATTGATCCGCGCCTTCGCAACCACCAGCCCGTTCAGGAATCCGACCACGCCGCCCGAGATCACTCCCGCGAGCACGCCGAGCAGCACGCTGTGCCAGGCATTCATCACCACCGCCGCGATCACACCGGCGCAGGCCACCACCGAGCCCACCGACAGATCGAAATTGCCAGAGGCGAGGCAGAACAGCATCGTGCACGCCACCAGCCCGACCGTGGACACCGCGAGCAGCAGCCCCTGCAGGTTCACCCACGAGACGAAGTTCGGCACCAGCAGCGCGCAGGCCGCGGCCAGGAGCGCGAGCACGCCCAGCATGCCGGCGCGCTCCCACACGCCGGCGACCTGACGGGCAGGCGATGGCGGACGAGCCTCGTGGTTCACGCGGGTGCCTTCAACGATCGCGGCAAGGCAAGTTGCAAGACGCTCTCCTCCGTGGCTTCGCCCCGCTCGAGGCAGCCGACCAGGCGCCCCTGGCGCATCACCAGCACGCGGTCGGCGACCCCCAGCACCTCGCACAGATCGCTGGACGCGAGCAGCACGCCGATGCCGCTCGCGGCGAGCGTGGCGATGATCTCGTAGATCTCGCTGCGCGCGCCGATGTCGATGCCGCGCGTCGGCTCGTCGAGCAGCAGCACGCGCACCGGCGCCGACAGCGCCCGCGCCAGGATCACCTTCTGCTGGTTGCCGCCCGAGAGATGCCGCACGAGCTCACGGAGCGATGGCGTCTTGATGCGCAGGCTCTCGATCTGGCGGCTGGCATTGGCGCGCTCCCAGCGTCGATCGAGGAGGCAGCGCCAGCGCGCGTTCCGGCGCCGCGCGCACAGGTTGATGTTCTCCGCCACCGAGCGCATCGGCACGATGCCCTCCTGCTGGCGATCCTCGGGCACAAGAACACGCCGGCGAGAATCGCGTCCTGCGGCGCCGCCGGACGGCACGGCTCGCCCGCCACGCGGATCGTGCGGCGCGGCCGCTCGACACCGAAGACCATGCGCAGCAGCTCGGTGCGCCCGGCACCCACGAGGCCGAACATGCCCACGATCTCGCCGCCCGCCACCTGCAGCGAGACCGCCTCGACGAGACCCGGCCCGAGCACGGAGTCGAGCTCGAGCGCGGCGCGCCGCGCGCGCGGGCGATACGCATACACCCCGCCCAGCTCGCGGCCGATCATCGCGCGCACCAGGTGGTCGCGGGCAACGCCCTGCAGCGTCGCGCGTAAGCGCACGTGCTCGCCATCACGCAGCACCGTGGCCGCGTCGTACACCGCGAACACCTCGTCCAGGCGATGCGTCACGTACAGGATCACGTGGCCTTGCTTCTGCAGCGCGCGGATGACGGAGAACAATCGCCTGGTCTCGCCCAGCGACAGACTGCTCGTGGGCTCGTCGAAGGCGATCACCCTCGCCCCGCGGCACAGTGCCTTCAGGATCTCCACCATCTGCTGCTGGCCGATCGACAGCTGCGCGACCCTGGTCGAGGGATCGAGATCGAGGGCGATGCGCTCGAGCAGCTCGTGGGTGCGCGCGCGGAGCTCGGCGCGACGCACGATGCCCGAGCGCGCCGGCAGGTGACCGAGCAGCAGGTTCTCCGCCACCGACAGCTCGGGCACGAGGTGCAGCTCCTGATGGATGACGGCAACGCCCGCCGCGATCGCCGCGCGCGGCGACGCAAAAACCTGCGCACGACCGGCGATGCGCAGCGTGCCGCGCGTGGGCTGCAGCGCACCGCTCAGGATCTTGAGCAGCGTCGACTTGCCGGCGCCGTTCTCGCCGAGCAGCGCATGCACGCTGCCAGCAGCAACGCCGAAGCTCACATCGCGCAGCGCCGCCACCGAGCCGAAGCGCTTGCTGACGCCGGCAAACTCGAGCTGCAGCGGCTCGGCCTCGCTCACGTGTCGCTGATGCCTTGCTCTTTGAGCATCTGGCGAAAGTTGTCGCGGGTGATGAGCACCCCGGTGGTGCGCGTGTCGAGCGCCGGTGCCACGCCGTCCTTCACCCAGCGGCACAGCATCGCCGCCGTCTCGAAGCCATGGCGGCGTGCGCTGAGCAGCACCGAGGCGAAGAAGCCGGTGGGCGTGCGCTTCTCGAACTCGACGATGCAATCGGTGCCGTTGATGCCGATCCCGACGACGTCGCCCGCACCCAGGCCGCGGCCCTCCATGGCGCGCACCGCACCCAGCACGGTGTTGTCGTTCAGGCCGCAGATCAGCCAGTGCTTCACGTCGCCGTGCTGCGTGAGCAGGGCGTTGGTGGCGTCGAACGCACCCGGAACGTCGGCGCTCTTCTGCGGCGTCTTGAAGATGCGATCCTCGGCGAGGCCCAAGCGCGTGAGCGCCGCCACCGCGCCGTCGGTGCGGTCGCGCGCCGTATCCAGCTCGTCCAGCGTGACCACGCAGAGCGCGGTGTCGGCGGCGGCCCATCCGCGCCGCTGCATCTCGGCGTGGAGCGCATCGCCCACGACCTCGCCGATCTTGCGCGCCGAGATGCCGAGGTAGGGCACGCTGGTCATGAACTTCTGATCGGCGCCGACGAACTGATCGTCGACCGCGATCACCTTGAGCGCATGGCTCGTGGCGCGCGCCACGATCGCCGGCCCGAGCCGCACGTCCGGCGTGCAGATCACGAACCCCTGCGCACCGCTGGCGGCCAGGTTGTCGATCGCCGCGAGCACCTTCTCGCCGTCGGTCGCGCCGATCTTGATCAGCTCGAAGCCATGCTGCGCGGCAGCTGCATCGGCGAACTTCCACTCGAGCTGGAACCACGGCTCCTCGGGCTGCTTGACGATGAACCCAAGCCGGATCTTGCCAGCGCTGCCGGCGGCCGGCGCGCTGCCGCGGTCACAGGCGAGCATGGCAACGAGCAGCAGCAGCACCGCGGCCGGCGGCACGCGCAGGACAGTCATCGTCGACCTCCACAGGCAAGCATGGCGGCGTGGGATTCTAACCGCCGCCCGCCACGTCGTCATGCGAGTTCGACGGTGATTGATCTGCCATCGACGCCAATGACAGTCGTGAGGTCAGGCGGCGATACTGTGTTGGTCGGCGTGAAGACTTGGGTCCAGCACCGGCGGACATGGATCACGTCACCCGGCCGATCCTGAGCCGGAAGGCACTCGGCTCCCGGCTCAGGATCCATTCGACGCTCAGCAGGTCAGATCGCGCCAATGGTGAATGACAGCGCGTCGGTGAGCTGTACCTTCCCAGGCGGGATCGGCCCACCCTTGTTCACGAACTGGAGGTAGATCGGTACACCCACTGGCGGGCCACATGCTCCGGCCCCTGGAATCGGCGCCGGCACCACCACCGTGCCGCCACCGCCGACGATGCCAACGAACAAGATGCCGCCAAACGGCGGTGCGATCCACAGGCCAGTGCCCGGACAACCGGCAATGGGCAGCGGCGGGCAGGCACGCGTCAGGCTGAAGATCAGGAACGCCATGGCGCCCGGCGCCGCCCCGGTCTCGCCCACGGTGAAGCCGCCGTTGCCGGCGAATGGATAGCCGCCGCCGAACATGATCGTCGGCGGTGGACCGATCGGCGAGCAGCCGACACCGTAGTTCTGGGGTCGCAGCGAGAACCCGAGCCCATCCACCGGGGCTGCCCAGAGGGGAATCGGATACGGATTGGCGGCGAGGTAGAACGCGCCTGGCACCGCCAGCGCACCCGCCGGGGTGAACTCGGCGACCAGGAAACCGTCCGTGACCTGGATGTTGCCGTTGGTGCTGTTGACGGTGAGCCCGGTCAAGATGGGCGCGAGCGGCGGCGACGCGAGGAAGCACGACAAGAAGCCTCCAGCGGTGGTGAAGTTGGTGACCACGCCAGCCACATCGCACGACCACAGGGTTCCGGTGCAGGGGCTGTAGCCGAGACCGCACGTGGGAGCGCCGGAGCAGCTCGGAATCGGGAATGGCGGGAACGCGATCGGCGGTATCGGGCAGCCGGGGACCAGGCCCAGGCCGGCGCAGAAGAATCCATCCGAGATCCAGATGACGTCGGTTGCGCTGTTGTAGTCGAGGCCGCTGATCGGACCCGGCAGGATCGCACCCGGAGGTACCGGCCAGGAGTTGACGTACGCTCCGGCTGGCGTGCTCATGGTGATGGTGAAGCCATCCGTGTTGATCACCACCGGAAAGGCCGGGCCGCCGCTCAGGAAATTGCCGTTGTTGTCCACCCCGGTCCCGCCGCCACGGCACGAGAGCGGAGGAAACATGCCGAATGTCGGGCAGCCGCCGCCGGGCACCGGGGGTGGATTGACCGCGTAAGGCGGTGGTGGGGCGACCAGGCATGCCGGCGCGTTGTACTCGCCGTACGATGGCTTGCTGCCCTCGATCGACCAATTGGTCTGGGCGAGCGTGACCGACGTGACGGCGAGGGTGAGCAAGCCGACCAGCGCGGTTCGCCTGCCGATTGGGACGTGATGCATCGCGGGATCTCCTGTACTGCGAGAACTGGTCCAGGGCCGGGTCCACGGAGGACCCGAGCAGAGCAGAGCAAAGGGTCGTTCGAGCCACAGCTCGAACCCCGAGCGCTGAACAGGCTCGATTGCGAGAGGGCGAGCCACCGCTGTGTGCCAGCCCGATCACTGGGAAGCACGGCTGGGACACGGCGGCCAAGAGGAGACAGCGACCACGACTTTTCCATGAGCAGGCCGACCGTGTCAACAGGCAAGACAATCGGCGCATGACACCAACCTGGCGGCGGGCGCGGACCGAGACCACCAATCTCGGTGCCACCGACCCTCGCCGCGCCTCGAATGGCGCTTCGGCGCGCGCCTGGTGGACGGGGCCCGCGATCCGCGGCCGAGCTGCCGCCGACGGCTGCTCACTTGGGACGCAGCCGCCTTGCCAGATCCATGACCTCGATCGGTACCGCCAGCACCACTGTGTTCGATGCACTGGGGCCCAGCCCATCGATGGTCTGCAGCGTGCGGAGCTGCATCGCGCCTGGGCTGGCCTTCATGATGGCCGCTGCCGCCGCCAGATTCTCCGCCGCCAGCTTGTCGCCTTCGGCCTTGGTGATCGTCGCTCGCTTCTCGCGCTCCGCACCCGCCTGCCGCGACATGATCTTCTTCAGCTCCTCCGGCATGTCGATATCCTGGAGCCGGATGCCGGTGACATGCAACCCCCACTCCTTCGAGTCCTTCTCCACGTGCTGTTCGACCAGTCGGGCAATCTGCTCGCGCTCGGCCAGGAGCTCGTCGAGCGTCATGCCGCCGACGACGTCGCGCAGTGCACTCTGCCCGAGCTGGGCAATGCCAAAGGCATAGTCCTGGATCTTCATCACCGCATCTTCCACGCTCACCACCCGATAGAACAACACGCTGTCGATCGTCACGGGCACGTTGTCACGCGTGATCACTTCCTGCTTGCTGATGTGGTGCGTCAGCACGCGCGTATCGACCATGCGTACGCGATCCACGATCGGCGTGACGAGGAACAAGCCCGGCCCGCGAATGCCGCGGAACTCGCCGAGCCGGAGCACGATCGCACGCTCCCACTGGTTGGCCACCTTCATGGCGCTCGCCGCGAACGACGAGACGAGAAAGCCGCCAAACCCGACGATCACGGCCAGACCCGGCTCGGATCGTCCGACCAGCATCGCCAGCACGATGGAGATGAACATCAAGACGAAGAAGACGGCGAGCTGGACGAAGCTCGGCATGCCGGTCTGCAGGGGCGATTGCAGTCGGGCAGACTCTTGCGTGCGGGCAGTCAACTGCACGTCGGTAGCCATGTTCCCCTCCTGTCTGGTGCTGGCGGCGCGAGCCGCGAACCGAGCCGCGGCGAAGGAGTGTACCGTTGCTCGCCATGTTGTCGTGGTGCGTTTTCGGGATCTTGCGGATCCGCCCGGCGCAGGCGCACCCGCCCGGCCGCGAGGCAAGCCGCTGGACGGTGCGCCCGCAGCTTGATTTGATCAGCGCGTTCCGCCACGACCTGCTCGAGCGAGCAACCGGTGGAGAGAGACGGCATGGCGTTTCACGAGCGCGCTCCCGGCAAGCAGCTCTCGCGCCACGTGCAGTGCATCTGGATCGCCGCGCAATCACCAGGTGGCGAGGGCCGGATCGTTCCCGATGGCTGCGTGGAGATCGTCTTCGCGGTGGACGGTGCCTTTTGCCTCGCGGTCGAGCCAGGGCGTGTGATTCGCTCGTCGCCGGTGACCGTGCTCGGCCTCGCCACCAGGCCGCTCGGCGTGGCCTACCATGGCCGCTCGCGCCTGGTCGGCGTGCGGCTCACTCCCGCCGGCGCGATGCGTCTCTTCGCCCGCGACACGGCGTGCCTCGGCAACGGCGCCGCGGACGGCACCGCGCTCGTCCCGGCGCTCGCGCGGCGCCTCGCGGACGCGGTGGCGACCTTGGTCGCGTCGGGGAGCCAGGGCGCACTGGAGCATGCGTTGCAAACCGCGCTCGACGCGGCGCCGGTCGTCGATCCGCGCGTCGAGCAGGCCGCGTCCTTGCTGCACCTGGGATCGGCGAGCACCAGCATCGCCGCGGTCGCGCGCGAGGTCGGCCTCTCGACCCGCCAGCTCGACCGGTGCTTCGAGCGCTGGTTCGGCATCTCTCCCAAGCTGTTCGAGCGCATCGCGCGATTCCAGAGAGCGTTCGATCTGGGAATGCGCGCGCGGCGCGGACAGTGGGCCCTGATCGCGGCGCACTGCGGTTATGCCGACCAGAGCCACCTGTGCCGGGACTTCCTCGAGTTCACGCAAGAGACACCGGATCGGATGCGCGCCTCGCTCGGTGTGGCCATCGATGTCTGATTCGTTCAAGATTCGAGGGTCGCGGCACGTCATCATCGGCACGGGTACGCTCGCAACGCAGTCCGCGTATTCCAAAGGAGACCGATGATGAGCTTCCTCCTGGGCGTGACGATCGCCAGCCTGGTGTTCTTCGCGTGGAGCGCCGTTTCCTGGATGGTGCTGCCGTGGCAGCGCATGCTGTTCAAGGAGTTCCAGGACGAGGCGATGGTGGCGCGCGTTCTCGACCAGCAGGCACCCGGCTCGGGCATCTACGGACTGCCCGCCGAACCGAAGCACCCGGCCGGCGCAACGGCCGAGCAGCGCGCGGCGATCGATCGCGCGGTCTGGCAGAAGATCGAGCACGGGCCGGTGGTGTTCGCCGTGGTCTCCCGCGCGGGCTACCCGTCGTTGCCGAAGCTGCTGTGCCTCGCGTTCGCCGGCAATCTCGTGGTGTCGCTGATCTTCGCCTGGATGCTGACGCACACGGCTGGCCTCGGCTACGCCGAGCGCGTGGCCTTCCTGGTGCTCGGCAGCATCGCCGCCGGCGTCGCCTGCCGCGTTCCCGACTGGAACTGGCATCGATTCCCGCTGCATCACACGCTGGTCAACATCGCCAGCCTGGCGGTGGGCTGGCTGCTGTCGGGGCTGGTGCTCGCCGCGTTCGTGCGCGGTCGGTCGTGACCGCAGCCTGCGACCTTGATTTCACGCCAGGCGCCGCCGAGACTGCGGTGCGCGGAACTGCCGAAACTGCTCGAGGAGCATGCCCCATCCGGAGGCGTCGATCGATGGCTGGTCGCATTGCGCTCGTGTGCCTCTCGCTCGCCGTGTTGCCGCTCGCCGCCGGCCAGCAGATCCTGCATCACGAGATCCATGTGCGCGTGCATCCGAGGGAGAGCATGCTCGAGGGCGATTGCACGATCACCGTGTCGCGACCGGCAGCGGCTCACGAGTCGATCACGTTCGACCTGCTCGACGGCACGGTGCTGTCGGTCGAAGCGGACGGCGAGCCGGTGCGCGGCTACCAGTACGACGGCGACGCCGGCATGGCGAAGGCGTTCGACACGAAGCGCCTGGTGGTGCCGCTCCCGGACCGCGCCGGCGCCGGACCGCTCGAGCTCCGCGTGCGCTACCGTGACGAGAGCTTCACCGGCAGCGCCACCAATCCGGAGGACAACCAGCCCTTCTCGCTCGGCCAGATCGATGCCAAACGAGGCTCGTTTTCGAGTCACATCCCCTACTACCCGTACGTGCGCTACCAGGGTCGAGGCGGTGACATCTTCCTCACCGTGCCCGATGACGAGCTGGCGGTGAGCAGCGGACAGCTGGTCGAGACCGTGCCCGCCGAGCCTGGCTGGACCACGTATCACTGGCACTCCGAGCGCGGCTCGGGTTTGTTGCCGTACCCGTTTGCCTGCCATCGCTACCGAACGCTCGAACAGCTCGGCGCCGACGATCGGACCCGGATCACGATCTACTATCTGCCCGAGGACGAGCGGTTCGCGAACCAGAAGATGGCGATCGTGCAGGACGTGTTCGCGTTCTACCTCGAGGTGTTCGGCGACTATCCGTTTCCCAAGCTGGCACTGGTCGAGACGGACCTGCAGGCGGGCAACATCGGTCTCGCCGCACAATCGGTCGTGATGCTGTCGAAGGCCGTGTGGTTCGCGACCACTCTCGACCCAAAGAACACGAGCCTGTCGAACCAAGGCATGATCGTGCTGGCCGACGAGATCGCGCACCAGTGGAATGCCTACGAGGTGGCCACGCCCAACTATCTGGCCGAGGGCATCTCGCGCTACACGGACTCGCTGTACATGGCGCATCGCGGCGGCGAGGAGGTGCTGCGCGAGCACATGCGCTTCACCCGCCGACAGTACTTCGGCCTGCTCGAGCGCGGCGCGGGCGACATCGCCATCAGCGATCCCAGGGTCACGCCCGCGCTCTACTTCATCAAGGGAGCGCTGGCACTCGACATGCTGCGCACGGCGCTCGGCGCAGAGACCTTCCTCGACGGCATGCGCGGCTACTTCACCGACTGTGCCGACCAGGTGACCGACCTGCGCGGGTTCAGCGGCGCGTTCGAGCAGGCCGCCGGTGAGCCGCTCTTCTGGTTCTTCGACCAGTGGTACAACCGCGGCCAGCATCCGGTGCTGCGGCTGGCGTGGAGCACGTGCGCTCGGGGCAGCGAGTTCGTCACGGCGATCACCATCACGCAGTGCCAGCCCGGCCCGCCCTATCGCCTGTCATTGCCCGCCCTGCTGCGCGGCGCCGCCGGCGGCAGTCACGCCCAGGTCGTGGCAGTCGAGCGCCGCGAACAGACTTTCGAGGCACGCACCTCGTTCGAGCCGGAATCGGTCGTGCTCGACCCCGAGCAGCGCATGCCGGTGGAGGTCCGGGCAGACTAGTCCCGGTGCGGCAAGCGGCGCGACCAGCGCCGCGCTCAGCAGTCGCCGAGCACGAGCTCGAGGCCGGGCGTGAACGACAGCCCCTTCGATGCACCGGGGTCGAGCTCGAGCGCCTGCAGCGTGAAGGTCTTGCCGCGGAGCGCGGGATCGCTCGGGATGGCGAGCGAGAGCACGGTCGTGCCTGCAGCGAGGCGCAGGAAGGAGTGCAGCATCGCCGGCGTGCGCGGCCCGACCAGCAGGGTGCCATCCCATGGCGTGGGGAACGATGCCCGCTGCCGGCCGACGAGCAGCACGGCGAGCGTGGACGCGCCGTACGAGTTCGCCAGATCGAGCGGCAGCGTGCTGCCGAGCACCGGCGCACGCTCGGCGGTGAGCGACGGAACGCCGATCGTGCCAGGCCAACCCTGACCGTAGCTGCCAGCGGTGGCCGGGGCGCCGCCGAGCGAGTAGACGAGCACGGCGCCAGACTCGTTCAGGCCGTGCTCGTGGTCGGGCGCGCCTGCGACCACCATCGCGTCGCTCGCGCTCACCGAGTAGCCGAGCGAGTCGCCGGCCGCGGCATCCTTGG
>JAXMBY010000007.1:0-128502 GCA_046349655.1 Planctomycetota bacterium | reverse complement strand
TGTAGTTCGCGCTGCTCGTGCCGACGAACAGCACGGCCGTCGTGTCGGTGCCCGACGAGTTGCCGATCGTGATCTCGACCGGCGCGCAGAGCAGCGGCTCGGTGGTCGCAACCAGTTCCGGCACGCCGCGCGTGCCCGGCCAGCCGGATCCGTAGTTGATGGCGAATGCGGGCGTCGAGCACGGTGCCACGTTACGGTCGCGCACGAAGAGGTCGATCGTGCCATTCGTGTCGCCCGGGACCAGGTTGCTCGCGTTGCTGTCGAACGCGACGTAGCGGCCGTTGCCCGAGATGGCTGGGCCGCTGAGCTGATAGCCGCTCCAGCTGTTGGCCTGCGCGCCGCTGGAGCTGACGCTGACCCGCGTGGTCTCGCCGGTCTTGCAGTCGTGCACGAACATGTCGTGGGTGTTGTTCGTGTCGGCGGGGACGAGATTGTCGGCGTCGCTGCGAAAGGCAATGAACCTGCCGTCCGCCGAGATCGTGGCCAGCTCGCTGTAGCGATCCGCCTGCGCGCCGGACGAGTCGACGCTCACCCGCGTCGTGGTGCCGGTCTCGAGATCGTGCACGAAGATGTCCCAGACCAGGTTGGTGTCGTCCGGGACCAGGTCGGTGGCGATGCTCTCGAACGCGACGAACCGTCCGTTCGCGGAGATCACCGCGTTGATGCTGTTGAAATCGGCCTGTTCGCCGAGACTGGTCACGCTCACGCGCGTGGTGGTACCGGCGTCGAGGCTGCGCAAGAACACATCGACCTGCCCATTCGTGTCACCGGGCACGAGGTCGCCGCCGTTGGTCTCGAACGCAATCCACCGCCCGTCCGCGGACAGTGCGGGGTTGACACAGTCGTTCAGGGACTGCTCGCCCTGCGAGTTCAGGCTCACGAGGGTCGTGCTGCCGATCAGTCGGTCATGGATGAAGACGTCGCTGCGGTCGTTGGTGTCGCCCGCGGCGAGGTTGCTGGCGTAGCTGTGGAACGCCACGTAGCGGCCATCGGCCGAGATCGAAGGAAACCCGCTGCCGTCGTTGGCTTGCTCACCGAGCGAATTCACGCTGACCCGCGTCGTCTTGCGCGTCTTCATGTCGTGCACGAACACGTCCGTTTGGTCGTTGGTGTCGCCCGCGACGAGGTTGTCCGCGGTCGATTCGAATGCCACGTACCGGCCATCCGCGGAGAGCACCGGCGGCGACCAGCCCCAGCCCCAGCCGATCGCCTGCTGCCCCTGGGAATCGACGTTCACGCGCGTGGTGACCCCGGTGTCCATGTCGTGCACGAACACGTCCTCGATGCCATTGGTGTCATCGGCGACCAGGTTGCTCGCCGAGCTGAGGAAGCCGATGTGGCGGCCGTCGGCCGAGATGGCCGACTTCCAGCTGACGTCGTTGCCCTCGGCGCCTTGCGAGCTCAGGCTGACGCGGGTGGTCGACTGTGCGAGCAGGATGGCCGTTGCCACGGTGGTGGCCAGGCAGGTCATGACCGCAAGGCGAGTAGAGGCGAGCATTCTCGGGTTCATGATGGGTCTCCGGCTTCATGGTCGGCACGCTCGACGACCGATGCCGTGGGCGCGCAAGCCGCGGGCCGCGCGTCGCGAGGATGCGGCGAGCCCGTCGCGGCAAGCGCGAGGGTGGGAGTGCCGGGTGGTTCTGCGCACCATGCGGCAGCGACCGCCGAGTCATCCGCGCCCGCGATGCAGCCACAGCGCCGCGAGGTTGAGCACGTAGATCGCGATCGACGACAGGACGAACAGCACGCGGCCGCGCAGCAGCCTTTGCGGGTAGTTGGGATCGGACGCCCGGATCAAGAACACGAACAGCACGGAGACGGCTGCGAACGACGCCGGCACGAGCAGCAGCTTGCTCATCCAGCCGAGCGATCGCGTGCGCGCCCAGAGCACGGCGTTGATCGGGCTGGCGATGAAGAACACGCACCACGCGAGGTAGAACAGCCCCATCATGATCATCGGCACGGCGCTCGGCCCGCTCGGCTGCTTGCACGCGTGGTGCAGAACGAGCATCAGCGTCAAGAAGGCGAGCGCCAGCAAGACATGCACGAGCGACCAGCCGCTCTCGCCGAGGAAGAAATGCAACCAGCTTCGCATGAACGCAGCCCGTGCTTGACGGTCGGATGAGTGACCGCCGACTCCTATCACATTCCCGCACCCCGGTCGAGCGCAGTCGAACACCGCGCGGTCCGGTGGCCTGGCGGTCATGGCGCAGACGCTGGACGTCCGGGGTGACACGGATGCGGCAGCGTCTTATACTCCGGAGCGCCCACTCGCCGGCGGCCCCGTTCGGAGTCTCCCATGTCGTCCCGCCGCACGCTGCTCGTCCTGTCGTCGCTCGCCGCGCCTGCCATCGCGCAGACCACGACCGCTCCCATGTCGCCACCCGTGGCCGGGAGATTCGCCGTGCCCACCGTTGCCTGCCGCAAGCTCGCCCGCCATCCACACCATGCCCAGGTTCAAGAGCATCGACCAGCTCGATCACCAGGACGACTTCTGGTCGAACATGCTGGTGGGCGACGCCGACCACGACGGCCTGCAAGAAGTCGTGATCCACGAGAAGCCGGTGCCGAGCGGCACCGGGCGCGTGGTGTTCTACGAGGAGAATGCGAGCGGCAACTTCGACGAGGTGTTCGCGTTCGATTTCGACCAGGGCGGCCTGCTCGCGATCGGCGACGTGGACCAGGACGGACTGACCGACCTGTTCCTCGAGCAAGCGATCGGCTCGTGCGACCACCGATTCGTGCGGCTCGAGGCCACGTCGCCGTCCGGGTTTCCATCGGTGCCAGTGTGGAGCGCGCGCAAGGAAGGCAACGTCGTCGACATGAACGCGACGATCGACGACGTCGACGGCGATGGCCTGCTCGAGCTGGTCACGGCCGATGCCGACTTCAACTGCACGCCGAGCCAGCTCAAGATCTTCGAGTCGCGACCGCTCGACTCGATGGCGCTGATCTACGGCCCCACGCTGGGTGGCTTCCCCGGCAATCCGGTGGTGGCCGACTTCGACGGCGATGGCGCGCGCGAGGTGGCGATCGCGTTCGGGGTCGAAGGCATGCTGAGGCTGTTCGAGAGCACCGGCGACAACGCCTTCCACCCCACCTTCACCGCCACCTTCGACGAGACCAACGCGTACCAGCTCGCGGTGATCGAATCGCCGTCTGCCGACGGTGTGCCGGTCCTGTATCTCGCCGGTCAGACCAGCGACTATCACGTCCTTGTGTACGAGTCGTTCGCGAACGACACGATCACGCGCATCAACACGGTGAACGTGCCGGCGAATTGCGGCGCCTCGATTGCGCAGCTCGCGGTGGCGGACGTCCTGGGTGACGACGTGCCCGAGCTGGTGCTCGATCGCCTGTGCGGCCCGGTGCCGGTGTACCGCGCCGGCCCTGGTGGCAGCCTGGCGCTCACGGCGATGCCGGTGCTGGACGAGAGCCTGGAGATCATCGCCACCCGGAAGACCGCAACCGCATCGGGTGCACTCGTCATCGGCCGCTTTCCCTGCTGCGGCAACCCGCTCGGCCTGACCGAGGTGATGCGGCTCGATCAGTGAGCCGCTCGCGGAGGAGACCACCCGGTGCGTGTTCCCCACGCATGAGTATCAGCCGGTGGGCGACTCTCCGTGGAGACACTACCGGGTGCAGGCGTCGGAGCCTGGAGGCCGCTTCAAGTTCGTGCTAGTCTCTTGACCAATGGACCGCGCCAAGATCGAAGATGCCTTGCGTCACGCTCTTGCCCGTCTCGTGCCAGAGCAACCTGGGCTGGCCGCCGTGTACCTGTTCGGCAGCGTCGCGCGTGGTACGCCAGGGTTGGACAGCGATGTCGATGTCGGCGTGCTCCTCGAATGCAACCCGCCGCGAACCCTCGAGGGCCTGGGAATCGACCTGGCCGACGATCTCAGCCGGAAGCTTGGCCAGCGCGTCGATCTCGTGGTCTTGAATCGAGCGCCCGTCGACCTGATCAAGCGCGTCCTGCGTGACGGGATCTTGCTGGTCGACGCAAACCCTTCTCGACGCATCGCCTTTGAGGTGCGCGCACGCAACGAGTACTGGGATCTCCAACCATTTCTCGAGCGCTACCGGCGATCGGGCACCGGCAAGCCATGACCGACACCGAGTTGCTGTTCAAGAAGCTCGCTCTCATCGACACCTGCGTTCAGGAAATCCTCACGCTTGGCCAGCTGGAGCGAATCGACGCTGATGTGCGCGAGCAGCGGTTCCTCGAGCACACGTTGCAGATCGCGATCCAGGCGGCTCTGGACGTGGCATCCCACGTCATCTCCGATCTTCGGTTGGGCGAGCCACGCAACAACCGCGACCTGTTCGAGATCCTGGCCCGGTGTGGCTGGATTCCGCCATCGTTGATCGGCCCATTGCGGCGGATGGTGGGGTTTCGCAACGTGCTGGTGCACGGCTATGATGTCGTCGATCTGGACGTGGTCAAGGACATCGTGCGAAACCACCTCGGTGACCTGACGGATTTCGTGCGCGCCGTTCGCGACCGGCTGCGGCAGTGACCGACCTCCGCTCGCGGCAGTTGCGCTCGCCGTTCACTCGCCGCCGCGGATCTTGCTGCGATCCCAGTTCCAGATCACGACCTGCTCCTTGCGCCACAGGTACGGGTTGGGCAGCACCAGGATGTGCACCAGGCGCGTGAACGGGAACACGCCGATCAAGAGGAACGCATTGACGAAGTGCAGCTTGGCGATCCAGGGCAAGGGAGAAATGTACGAGACGTCCGGGCTCAGCTTGACCAGCGACCACAGCCACGGTGCGGCGGAGGTGGCGAACCAGGACGAGCCCCAGCCGTAGAACACGGCGATGCCGATGCCGGTCACGACCTGGATCGAGAGCAACGCGTAGATGATCCAGTCGCCGATGGTGGTCACCTTGCGCGCGAGCCGGTTGGTGCGCCGGCGCAGCATGATGTTGATCAGGCCGACCAGGGTCAGGATCGCGAACGCGAGCACGATCACCTCGCCCGCGTACAGTCGCCACGGCGATGCGTTCCACCACAGCACTCCGGCGGGTGCGACGAACGCGAGCGCGTGCACGCTCAGCACCACGAGGATGCCGTAGTGGAACGGCACCGAGCCGAAGAAGTGATGCTGGTTCTCGAGGAACTGCGAGGACAGGCTCGAGTAGGTGAACTTGCGCTGCCGGTAGCGCTGGATCGTGACCAGGAAGAACACCACCATCACCACGTAGGGCAGCACGCCGAACCACACGAAGTCGTTCATGAGCTCCCTCCCACGCTCACGCTGGTCGCCTGCTCGAGCGTGACGAGCAAGGCCTGGAGCAGGGCCTGATAGGCGCTGCTGCGAGCCTGCAAGCCGTCGCGCATCTTCGCCACCGCCGGCATCACCGCGATGCGCGCCAGGCGATCGTGCTCGGCGCCGTCCAGGCGTGCGAGCGCGCGCAGCACGTGCGTGAGGTGATCGGGCAGCTCGGTCGATTCCTCGATGCCGAGCCGCCGCAGCCGATCGCGCATCTGCACCAGGAACACGCCGCGCTGGTAGGCCTCGCCGTACAGGTGCCAGCCCACCTCGAGCGCGCACTCGGCGTTGCCGTCGAAGGTGCTGGTGTAGATCTCCTCCAGCTCCGGCGGCGAATAGGCGCGCACGAACGCGACGAAGCTGTCCAGATCGGCGCGCGCGTCGGGCACCGCGGCCTGGATGGTGCGCGCGAGCTGCTCGATCTCGGCGAGCGTGACCTGCCCCGGATAGTCGAGCAGCGCCGCAAACGCCGCCAGTGTCTCGGTGGGTGCCGGCATCTCACAACCTCTCGGCTTGTGGCGAGGCGCGGAAGCCAAAGCCCGCGGACTGGCGCCACTCGTGTGGATCGTTCAGCATCTCGATCGCCATCTCGCGCTGGAACGGCGGGATCACGAACCGCTCCTCCTCGGTGGCGAGCGCGGTCAGTCGATAGATCTCGTCGGCCTGCGCCGGGGTGCAGTCGGCTTCCTTGAGCGCGCGCTCCGCCACTGCCTTGCTGACGTCGCCCACGGTGACCGACCGGCGGTGGATGCGCACCGCCATCTGCTTGCGCAGCGCGTAGCGCACCTTGCCATCGTTGCCGGCGGCGAACAGGCTGCCCAGATACTTGATCGGGCTGCGCGCGTTCTCGATGTCCGCGAACAGATCGTCTTGCGAGTTGTCGATGACGTTGCCGTTCCGCGTCGACATCACCGGCAGGAGCGGCGGGACGTAGAACAGCATCGGGAAGGTGCGGTACTCGATGTGCGGCGGCAGCGCGATCTTGAACTCCTTGACGAACCGATACACCGGCGACTTCTGCGCCGACTCGATCACGCCGTCGTGCACGCCGTTCTGCTTGGCTGCGGCGATCACCTGCTCATCGAACGGGTCGAGGATCAGCTCGCGCTGCGCCTCCACCAGCTCGTGATCGGGACGCTTGGCCATGTCGGTGAGCCGCTCGGCATCGAACAGCACGTTGCCGAGATAGCGGATGCGGCCCACGCACGAGTGGAAGCACGCCGGCGCTTGCCCGGTCTCGAGCCGCGGGAAGCACAGGATGCACTTCTCGGACTTGCCGGTCTTCCAGTTGTAATACACCTTCTTGTACGGACATGCCGACACGCACGCGCGCCAGCCGCGGCAGCGTTCCTGGTTCACCAGCACGATGCCGTCCTCGCCGCGCTTGTACAGCGCGCCGGAGGGGCAGGCGGCGACGCATGCCGGGTTCATGCAATGATTGCAGATGCGCGGCAGGTAGAAGAACACCAGCCGCTCGATCGCGAACATCTGCGCCTGCTGCTCGGGCGACAGCGCCTTCACGTTGGGATCGTTCTGCGCGTACACCGGCGAGCCGCCGAGGTCGTCGTCGAAGTTGGGGCCGGCCTTGATGTCGATGTAGTCGCCGGTGACGCGCGAGATCGGCATGGCGGTGGGCTGGTCGTCGCCTTCCGGCGCATGGAACAGGTCGCCGTACTTGTACGTCCACGGCTCGTAGTAGTCGTCCATGCTCGGCATGGCCGGGTTGTGGAAGATGTTGAAGACGATCTGCTTCTTGCCGGTCGACTTGAGCTCGAGCCTCTCGCCGTCCACCTGCCAGCCGCCCTGGTACTTGGCCTGGTTCTCCCACTGCGTGGGATAGCCGGTGCCCGGCTTGGTCTCGACGTTGTTCCACCACATGTACTCGGTGCCTTCGCGGTCGGTCCAGATGTTCTTGCAGGCGATGCTGCAGGTGTGGCAGCCGATGCACTTGTCGAGGTGGAACATCATGGCCATCTGAGAGCGCACGTCCATGAGTTGCGGTCCTTTTACCAGCGCAGTTGCGGGAGCTTGCGCACCAGCACGTGCGTGTCGCGGTTGCAGCCGATCGGCCCCCAGTAGTTGAAGTGGTAGGTGAACTGCCCGTAGCCGCCCACCATCAGGTTGGGCTTCAAGCGCGCACGCGTCAGGCTGTTGTGACCACCGGCGCGGCGGTCGCCACGCAGCGGCGACTTCGGCACCGAGTAGGTGCGCTCGGGCGAGTGGTACTGGATGCCGATGCCGGGCGGAATGCGCGCCGACACCGCCGCGCGCGTCACCACCACGCCGTGATCGTTGTGCACCTCGACCCAGTCGTTGTCGGCGATGCCGATCGCCGCCGCGTCCTTGACGCTGATCCAGAACGGCTCGCACCCGCGCGACAGCGTGGTCATGCGTTCGTTGTCGCCGTAGGTCGAGTGGATGTGCCACTTGCCGTGCGGGGTGAGGTAGTTCAGCATCACGCTCGGCCCGACCTCCTTGCTGAACTTGAGGTCGGCGTACTGTGACGGCAGCGGCTTCGGCTTGTAGGTCGGCAGGTGCTCGCCGAACTGCAGATAACCTTCGTGATCGAGGTACAGGTGCTGGCGGCCGGTGAGCGTGCGCCACGGCACCAGGCGATCGTGGTTGTAGGTGAACGGCGCGTAGGTGCGGCCGTTCTCGATCAACCCCGACCACATCGGGCTGTTGAGCAGGCGCCGCGGCTGCGACTGCAGATCCTTGTAGCTCATGCGCACCGAGCGCGCCGGCTCGGCCAGATCGGCGAGCGGCAGGCCGACTCTCTCCTCCATGTTCTTGTACGAGCGGTAGGCCAGCTCGCCGTTGGTGACCGTGGCGAGCGTGAGCACCGCATCGGCCGCGTGCACGGCCTCGCGCAGCGACGGATACGTCTTGCCGTTCCACTGCGTGGTCGGCCCGCTCGCCACCATCTGATCGTAGAAGTCGGCGATCGCGTAGTGCGTGCCGTGCGCGCCCAGCCCGTTCTCGCGCGCCTTGGGACCGAGCGAGATGAACTGCTGGTAGAGGTTCTTGTAGTCGCGCTCGACCACCTTGAGCGCCGGCATGGTCTTGCCGGGGATGGCCTCGACCTCGCCCAGGGTCCAGTCGCGCATGCTGGGCTGCGCCACCTCGGCCGGCGTATCGTGCGCGAGCGGCGCGGCGACGATGTCCTTGACCGGCTCCGGGAAGTGCTTTGCCGCCAGGCTCGAGAACCGCTTCGCAATCGCGCGGAAGATGTCCCAGTCGCTCTTCGATTCCCAGCACGGCGGCACCGCGGCCGACAGCGGATGGATGAAGCTGTGCATGTCGGTCGAGTTCAAGTCCGCCTTCTCGTACCAGGTGGCTGCGGGCAGGATGACGTCCGAGTACAGGGCCGAGGTGTCCATGCGGAAGTTCAGGTCGACGACCAGGTCGAGCTTGCCCTGCGGCGCCGCTTCGCGCCACAGCACGTCTTCCACCGCGTCGCGCGCCAGGTCCTGCGCGACGTCGTTGTGGTGCGTGCCGAGGTAGTGCTTGAGGAAGTACTCGTGGCCCTTGGCCGACGACATCAGCGCGTTGCCGCGCCAGATGAACCACACGCGCGGCCAGCTCGCGGCCGCATCCGGATCCTCGATCGCGAACTTGAGCTTGCACTGCTTGAGCCGTTCGACCACGTGGCTCACGATCGCCGCCTCGCTGCTCGCGCCGCTCTGCTCGGCCTGCTTCACCAGCTCGAGCGGGCTCTGGTCGAACTGCGGATAGAACGGCAGCCAGCCATTGCGCACCGCGCGCAGGTTCTGATCGATGGTGTGCCCTTGCAAGAGCCGCCCGCTGGCGCCGGCGGGGACGGTGTGGTAGTCGCGGAAGCTCTTCTCGTAGCGCCACTGATCGCTGTGCACGTAGTGCCAGCTCGGCGCATTCTGCAGGCGCGACGGCGGGAACCAGTCCTTGGCGAAGGCGATGTTGGACCACGGCTCCATCGGCGCGAGCTTCTCCTGGCCCACGTAGTGCGCCAGCCCGCCGCCGTTCTTGCCCACGCAGCCGCAGAAGATGAGCGCGTGGATCGCGGCGCGATACATCAGGTTCGCGTGGTACCAGTGATTGATGCCGGCGCCGATGATCACCGTGCACTTGCCGTTGGTCAGCTCGGCGGTGGACGCCCACTCGCGCGCGAACCGGATCAGCGTCTTGCGATCGATGCCGGTGTACTTCTCCGACCACGCCGGCGTGTACGGTGCCGACTCGTCGTCGAAGCTTTCGGGATAGTCGCCGGCCAGTCCGCGCGGCACCCCGTACTGAGCCATCAGCAGATCGTAGACGGTGGTGACCTTCACCGGCCCGTGCACCGTGTCGACGATGCGCACCGGCACGCCGCGCGTGAGCGTGCGGCCATCGCCGAAATCATCGAGCGCGACCAGCTCGACGCCCTGGTTCTGATCCAGGAAGGTGAGCGCCGCGTCGATGTCGCTGCCGTCGACCGCGTCCTTTTGCAGCAGGTTCCACTGCCCTTGCTTCTTGCCCCAGCGGTGACCGACGCTGCCCATCGGCATCTTCGGCCGGTCGCTGCGGCGATCCCACTGGCAGAATTTCCATTCGGCGAGCTCCTCGCCCGCGTACTGCGCGAGCTGCGCGGCGCGCAAGAGGCGCCCGGGACGGTAGCCGCCGGCAGCAGCATCGAGCACCACCAGGAACGGCGCGTCCGAGTAGGTGCGCGTGTAGTCGAGGAAGCCCTTGTGCTGCTTCGCGTGATGCCATTCCTTCAGGATCACGTGATTCACCGCCATCCACCAGGCGCCGTCCTGGCCGGCGTTGATCGCGATCCACTCGTCGGCGTACTTCGACACCTGCGAAAAGTCGGGCGAGAACACCACCATCTTGCTGCCGTTGTGCCGCGCCTCGGCGGCGAAGTGCACGTCCGGCGTGCGCGTCATGTTCAGGTTGGAGCCCATCACCGCGAGCATCTTGGCATGGAACCAATCGGCCGACTCGTTGACGTCGGTCTGCTCGCCCCAGATCTCGGGCGACGCGCTCGGCAGATCGCAGTACCAGTCGTAGAACGACAGCGACACGCCGCCCATGAGCTGCAGCATGCGCGCGCCGGCTGCGTAGGAGAGCATCGACATCGCCGGGATCGGCGAGAAGCCGGCGATGCGATCCGGGCCGTGCTGCTGGATGGTGCTCACGCACGATGCGGCGATCAGCTCGAGCACCGTGTCCCAGGTGGCGCGCCGCAGCCCGCCCTTGCCGCGCGCGCGCTGATAGCGCGCGCGTTTCTCGGCATCGTTCACGATCGACTGCCACGCCGCCACCGGGTCGTCGTGAGCCGCGCGCGCCTGCTTCCACAGATCCAGCAGCGCGCCGCGCACGTACGGGTACTTCACGCGCAGCGGACTGTAGAGGTACCACGAGTACGAGATGCCGCGCTGGCAGCCGCGCGGCTCGTAGGGTGGAATGCCTGGTTGCAGCTTGGGATAGTCGAGGCCCTGCATCTCCCAGGTGACGATGCCGTCCTTGACGTGGATCTGCCACGAGCACGACCCGGTGCAGTTCACCCCGTGCGTGCTGCGCACCACGCGATCGTGCTGCCAGCGATTGCGGTAGAACTCCTCCCACGCGCGGGTCTTCGGCTCGACCGAGTCGTCGATGAAGGGATGCTTGCCGTGGTTCATCGCGAGGCTTGCTCCACGAGAGGCTGGCGCACCGCGCGGTAGCGGTTGCGCCAGAGGTAGTCGAACAGGACCAGGATCGCGGCGGCGCCGAACAACCCGGCAAGCATGAACTGCAATGCGGCCGGCTGCGCCTGGGCCACCCCTTGCTCGGCGACGCTCTTCAGGTACGCGACCAGCGCCAGCACTTCCTCCGCGCTGAGCGGCTGCTTGCCGAACACCGGCTGCATGGTGAGCGCCGGCGGCGAGGACAGCCACGCCGCGAGCGACTTGCGACCCTCGAGCCGGGCGTAGACGCTGGTCAGATCCGGCCCGAGCGAGCCGCCGCCGAAGCCGCCGATGCCGTTCACCGTGTGGCACGAGATGCATGGCGGTGCGCCGCTGGCGATGCGCGTCGCGCCGCGAAACAAGGCCTCGCCGGCCGTCACGTCGGCGGCCGTGAGCGGCCGGTCGCTCACCTGGCTGCCGAGGAACTGGGACTTCTCGAGCAGCGACTCGGCATCGATCAGATCGAGCAAGCTCGCGGCGCGGTCGCGCGTCATGCCCGGCACGGTCGGCATGTAGACGCCGCGCGCCTCCTCGAAGATCTTCTGCGCGTAGGCATCGCCGCTGTCGATCATCGCCTTGGGGTTCTGCAGGTAGCGCAGGTGCCACTCGCGCGCCTGGCGCTTGCCCGCGTCCTTCAGGTCGGGTCCGGCCAGCCGCCCGCCGCCGATGGTGTGGCAGCTCGTGCAGTTCTGCTTGAAGAACTGGACCGCCTCCTCGGAGACGGTCTGCGCCCTGGCAGTGGCGGCCAGCGTCAGGAACAGCGCGATGCGGATGGCGATGTGGCTCACGGTCTGTACGCTTCAGCTCGTCCCGAGCCGTGTTCTCAAAGCGTGTGCCGCGGGCGCGCTGCCGCGCCCGCCGCGATGCTGATCGCCGCGGCACGCCGATGCATACCGGCGTATGCAGGGCAGTGCATGGCGGGCGCGGCAGTCGGGTGCGCCGAGCGCGCCGTCACACGAACGAGGTGCGCTCGATCTGCAGCTGGCGCATGATGCGCTGGAACGCGGCGCGCGTGAGGCCGCAGGTCTCGGCCGCCTGCGAGACATTGCCGCCCGAGCGTTCCAGGGCGCGCTCGACGAACTCGCGCTGGAAGCTCTCGATGACCCGCCGCTTGGCGGCCTCGTAGTCGTCGCTGGCGCTGGCCGCGCCGTCGCGATGGACGGCGGCATCGCGCAAGCCGAGATGATGCGGCTCGATCGAGCTGCCCTGGCGAACGATCACGGCGCGCTGCATGCAGTGTCTCCAGCTCGCGCACGTTGCCAGGCCACGGATGCGCGCGCAGCGCGGCGAGCGCCGCCGCCGAGATCTCGGGCACCGCGCTGCTCGCACCCAGGTGCACGCGGCGCGCGCGAGGAAGTGACGCAGCAGCGGCACGATGTCGCCCGGACGCTCGCGCAGCGGCGGGATCTGCACGCCCTCACCACGCGCAGCCGGTAGTAGAGGTCCTCGCGGAACTCGCCGTTCTTGATCATCGCCTGCAGGTCGCGGTTGGTGGCGGCCACCAGGCGGAAGTCCACCGGTACGTGCGCGCGCCGCCCAGCGGGCGAACCACCTTCTCCTGCAGCACGCGCAGCAGCTTGGCCTGGAACGCGAGCGACATCGAGCTCACCTCGTCCAGGAACACGGTGCCGCCGCGCTTCGGCGAACAGGCCGCTGCGGTCGCGGTCCGCGCCGGTGAACGCGCCTCTCACATGGCCGAACAGCTCGGACTCGAGCAACGTGTCGGGCAGCGCCGCGGCGTTGACCGCGAGGAACGGGCTCGACGCGGCCGCGCTGCTGGCATGGATCGCGCGCGCCACCAGCTCCTTGCCGGTGCCGCTCTCGCCCTCGATCAGCACTGCCACCGGGCTCTTCGCGACGCGCGCCACGAGCTCGAGCAACGCGAGCATGCGCGGGTCCTCGGCGACGATCTCGGGCGTGCGGCGCGAGCGGTCCTCGCGCGCGGCCATGATCTGGCGCCCGAGCCGGCACACGATGCGCACGATCTCCTGGTTGTCGAACGGCTTGGCGAGGAAGTGCGCCGCGCCGTCCTGCAGGCACGCGACCGCCATCTCGATCGTGCCGTAGCCGCTCATCACCACGACCTCGGTCTGCGGCCAGTGCTGCTTCACCTGCGCCAGCAGCTCGACACCCGACATGCCCGGCATGCGCACGTCGGTGAGCACCAGGTCCGCGCTGGCACGCGCCAGCAGCTGCAGCGCGGCCTTGCCGCTCTCGGCATCGCGAATCGTCACGTCGAGCGGCGCCAGCAGCCGCCGCAGTCCGAGCCGCAGATCCGGTTCGTCGTCGACGATCAGCACGCTCAGCCCGCAGAGGCCGCGCTCCAGGTTCGCGCTCATCCGGTATGCTCCACCGTCAGGATCGATCGCTGGTCGCTCGCCGCTGCCGGCCGCCGCCGCAGGCGCACGCGGAACACCGTGCGACCCGGCCTGGACTCCACCAGCTCGAGGCTGCCGCCGTGCATCTCGGCGATGCGGCGCGCGGTCGACAGGCCGAGGCCGGTGCCTTCGCCGCGCGGCTTGGTGGTGAAGAACGGACGGAACAGCCGCGCCCGCGCCTCGTCGGCGATGCCGGGACCGTCGTCGATCACGTCCACCACCAGATGGTTGCCGTCGATCGCCGTCGCCAGCGTCACGCTGCCACCCTTGCCGCCGATCGCCTGCAACGCGTTCATCACCAGATTGACGAAGATCTGGCGAATGTGGATCTCGTCGCCGGTGATCTCGGGATCGCCGGCGCCGAGCTGCCAGGCGATCTCGGCATTCGCCCGCCGGCTGAGCGGCCGCAGGAACCGCACGACGTCGGCGAGCGTGTCGTGCAGGTTCACGGCCTGCACCTCCGGCGACGCGCCGGTGGCGTAGTCGAGCAGCTCGCGGATGGTGCGGCGGCAGGTCTCGGTGTTGCGCTGGATCAGGTCCACGTTCTCGCGCAGCGGCGAGCCCTCGCTCAAGGCGTCGCGCAGCAGCTGATTGAACATGCTGATCGCCGCCAGCGGGTTGTTGAGCTCGTGTGCCATCACCGCTGCCACCTCGCCCAGCACCGCGAGCCGCTCCTGGTGAATCTGGTACTCGTCCTGGACGATGCGATCGGTCACGTCGCGCGCGACCAGCACGCGGCCGATGCGGCCGTTCTGGTCGGGCGTGAGCGTCGTGGTGTGCACCTCGAGCACCTGATCGCCGACATCGAGCACGCACGAGCGCTGCGGTCCGTGCGGATCGAACAGACAGGCGCGGCACTCGGTGAGCGGGCGCTCGCGGCACACGTGGCGGCCGGTCGCACGCACCATGTCGCTGCCGATCATCGCCAGCAGCGGGCGCGCGGCGGCGTTGTGCAGGATCACCTGCCCCTGCCCGTCGAGCACCACCAGGCCGTCGCGCATCGAGTGGATCACGCCATCGAGGCGATCGCGCTCGGCCTGCAGCTCGCGACCATGGCTCTCGTTGTCGCGCAGCGCATGCTCGAGATGCGCGGTGCGCTCGGCGAGCGCGAGCGCCATCGCGTTGAATGCGGACGCGAGCTCGCCGATCTCATCGGTGGAGTCGACGGCCACGCGCGCGCGGTAGTCGCCTTCCTTGATCCGCAGCGACGCGTTGCGCAGCTCGACCAGCGGCCGCGCCAGGAAACGCATCGGGAAGTACAGCAGGACGCCGGCGATCGCCGCGAGCACCGCGCCCACCACGAGGAACCGGCTCTGCAGCAAGGCGATCGGCTCGAGCGCCTTCTCGGAGCGCACCTGCACGTGCACGCTCCAGCGATTGCCGGAAAGCTCGAGCCGCTGCGCGAGCAATCCCTGCGATGGCGTGAACCAGGCGACGCGGCCGTCGGGTAGGTCATCGAGCTGCAGGCCGAAGCCGGATGCCACCACTTCGGAATCGGGGCGCGGGCGGACGTCGGCCATGAGGAACGGCGGCACCCGCAGGCGCTTGCCCTTCTGATCGTGCAGGCTGAGCGCCACCGACAGGTCGGGCTCGCGCGTCGCGGCACGCGTCTGCTCGAGGCTGCGCGCCACCCACACTCCGGGATGCACCCATGCCAGCAGCCGGCCGATCACGCGCTGGCCCTGCAGGTCGCGCACCGGCGTGGCGAGCACGAAGAACGGGAAGCGCGTCGCATCGTCGGCGGCGAGCAGATCGCTGCAGAACGACTCGTCGCCGACCCACGCTGCCGCGAGCCAGCGCCTCGGCGAGCGTCGCCGGAACGTCGCGCGCATTGGTGAGGAGCTCGCCGTCGCTGCGCACCGCGCCGAGGTCGAAGAACGCCTCGACCAGCGGCAGCTTGTTGTGCCGCAAGTGGTTCTTCAGCTCCGCGAGCAACCGCTCGGCGTCCGGCGCGCCAGAGTCGAGCGCGTCCATGCGGCTGCGGATGTAGCCGTCGGAGGCGAAGTCCTCGGTGCGCCGCAACAGCATGTGCAGGTAGCTGTCGAGAGACGACGTGTATGCCTGGCACTGGAACTCGAGCCGGCGCACGATCTCGGTCTCGAGCGTGCGCCGGGCATAGGTCGAGACCAGGTAGCCGCCCACGCCGAACACGAGCAAGCACCCGCCCACGAACATGAGCGCGAGCTTGTAGCGGACCGAGATCCAGTGTAGTGGGTCGCGCACCGACAGCCTCCGGCCAGAGCCACGCAAGCGGCTGGCCGCGGCGCCGCACCGCGGGCCGGCTGCATGCCGGGCGGGTGCCCGAGCGCGAAACTGCGCAGCAGCGCGCAGGACCGCGCGCCCTCGCGCGCACGCGGGCGCGGTCTCCCCCGGAGCGTGAGGAGCATCCCACAGGAGCCGAAGAGTCGCGCTACCGCTGCGCCGTCTCGCCGTGCGCGAGCCCGCGCAAGATGCGATCGGCGCGCCGATCGCTCGGATAGAAGCCGGAGCGCGCGAGGTAGAGATCGGGCAGCTGATCGCCGGTCAGCTCGGCCGCGAGCACGTGCACCGTCTTGCCCGGCAGATGCTCCGGCGCCCACGGCGCGTGCAGGGCGACCTTGCCGTCCGCTGCCATGCACAGCACCACGTCCATCTCCTCGTGATCGAGCCGCAGTCCGCCGCAGGCGAGATACAGCGCCGAGCGCCTGCCATTCTGCAGCACGGCCACGTCCACGACCGAGCCGAGCTGCAGCAAGGCGTCGTTCGCGGCGCTGAACGTGCCCTCCCTGCTGCCGCGGTAGAACACGACGCGCGGCGCCTCCGCCGGCAATCGCAGCCAGTTGCGCAGCGCTTGCTCGTAGCTCGGCATGCCGGGTGCGAACACGTCGTCGCAACCGTCGCCGTCGATGTCGACCCACGCCGCGACCCAGCCGGACGCGCCGGTGAGACCGCGCGTGCGAGCCTCATCCCGCACGCTGCCGCTCGGATCGATCGCGAGCAGCGCGAGCCCGGCGCGCCCGCGTGCGGCGAGCACCGAGGCGCCGTGCGCCGCGAGGTGCGTGATGGGTCCGTCGATCGCCGCGTTGCTCGCGGCCTCGAACCGATCCGCGTGGCGCAGCCAGACGCGCACGGCATCGTGGCGCGTGGCGAGCCCCTCGACCAGGTCGAGCTCGCGATCACCGTTCACGTCGACCGCGCACGCACACATGGTGGCGCGCGCGCCCGCGAGCCCGGCGGCGGCGGTCACGTCCTCGAACGTCGCGTCGCCGCGTGCGCGCAGCAGGCGATTCTCGCGGCCGCCCCAGCCGCCGCTCACGAAGTAGAGCAGCAGCGGCTGCTCGTCGCCGGACAGGCGAATCACGTCCCAGGCGCGCGGCGCGCTCCCGCCCTGGACCACGAGCGCCGCCTCGCGCCAGCGCGCGCCATCGTGCTCGAGCAGCGTGGCGCCGTCGTGCCAGCCGGCCAGCACGATGTCGAGATCGCCGTCGTGATCGATGTCGACTGCGACCGCGCCGCCGCCCGCACCATGGACGTCGACCGGCGGCGCGAACCAGGCGCCGCTTGCTGGCGTCTCGAGCGTGAAGCCGTGCGGCAAGCGCAGCGGCGCAGGCACCTGCTCGGCATAGCTGCCGATCTCGAGCGAGGTGCGCACCAGCCCGGCGAAGATCGCGATCGATCGATCCGACTCGGGATGGAACCGCTGCTTGGTCGCCTCGGTGTCGCCCTCGCCGAGCACGCCCGCGATCGGCAGATCGCCGCGGCATTGCTCGATCGCCCGCAGATAGAGCGCGGCCGCGCCCTTCAGGTCGCCGTTCGAGCGCGCCAGCCAGGCGAGATCCGCCGATGCCTGGAAGCCCTTCGGGTTGCGGCGCACCGCGAGCTCGAGGTCGCTGCGCGCGCGGTCGCTCTCGCCGCACAAGAGCGCGAGGTGGCCGAGGTCGTAGTATGGGCCCGACTCCTCGGGGTTGATGTGCATGCCTTGCTCGATGTGCTGGCGCGCGCGGGCGAAATCGACCGGCGCTCCCGGCTCCCACGACGCCAGGATCGCCGCCACCTGATAGTGGCCGCGCGGACTGAGCGGGTTGCTGCGAAACAGCGCGTCGAACGATTCGAGCGCGAGCGCGAACTCGCCCGCTGCGCGAGCAGGTTGCCGAGGTTGTAGTTGCTGTCCTCGTGGTCGGGCCTGATCGCGAGCACCTGGCGGTAGCTGGCGATGGCGAGCTCGACGTCGCCGTGCTTGGCCTGCTCCTGCGCTTGCCGGTACAGCGCCCAGAACTGCGTGATCTTGAGCTTGTCGCCAGCTGCGATCTCGGCGCCGGCCGAGGTCCCGCTCGGCGACGGGGAGGCATCGCACGCGCCGAGCGCGATCAGCACCGCCAGAGCGAGCCCGCGAGCGTTCACGACCGCACCTGTCGCGACTCGATCGAGCCGTCCGGCTTCACCACCACGAACGCGTTGGTGGCGACGTCCTTGAACGTGCGCGTGACGCCGTCCGGCCAGCGCACCAGGAGCTCGTCGACCGTGGCGGCACCGCCGACGCCGAACGAGAGCTCGTAGCTGTTCTGCGACAGGTACGAGGGGCTCGATCCCACCTCCTGCATGCGCCGCACTTGACCGGTGAGCACGCTCACGCGCGCGCCGATCGCGCAGCTGTTCTTGCCGTTGCCCACGACCGCGACGTTCAGGAACCTGCCCGGCGCGCGCGTGTCGTTGCGCAGCAAGGCCGCATGCCCGTAGCTGCGCACCAGCAAGATGTCCACGTCGCCGTCGTGATCGTAGTCGGCGAACACCGCACCGCGGCCGACATTGGGTGCTTGCAAGGCCTGGCCCGCGGTCTCGGTCACGTCGAAGAAGTCCCGCTGTCCGCCGCGGTTCCAGAACAACCGGTTCTGCTGTGGTATCAGGCGCTTCAAGTCGTGCTCGTCCTGCAGGGTGTGGCCGTTGGCGACGAACAGGTCGAGGTTGCCGTCGTTGTCGGCATCGAGGAAGCCCGTGCCCCAGCCGACGTCCATGAGCGAGATCTGACCGAGCCCGTACATGTCGGCCTGATCCATGAAGTGCAGGCCGCGCTGCGCTCCCGGCGCGGCGTCGTTCCACAGGTTCTGGAACAGGCTGTTCTCCTGCGCCACCCAGTGGCTGACGAAGATGTCGAAGTCGCCGTCCCAGTCGAAGTCGGCGACCGCGAGCCCCATCGCCCCGCGATAGTCGGTGGCCCAGGAGTCGGCGGTGATGTCGGTGAACGCGCGCCCGCCGTCGTTGCGGTAGAAGGCATTCGCGGAGATGTCGTTCGCCACGTACAGATCGGGATCGCCGTCGTTGTCGAAGTCGCACGCGGCTGCCGACAGGCTGCGGCCGGTGGGATTGTCGACGCCGAGCTCGCGCGCGACGTTGGTGAACGTGCCGTCACCGTCGTTGCGATACAGACAGTTCTTGCCCGGCGCGAACGCCGACGGGTTGAGCGTGTACGGCGTCGCGGTGCCGAACTGCATCGTCGTGGTGCCGGCCAGCCCCCGGTCGAGCTCGAACTCGACGTAGTTGCACACGTACAGGTCGAGGTCGCCGTCCAGGTCGTAGTCGAGCCAGGTCACGCCGGCGCCGAACCCGGGATCGCCGACGCGCGCGCGCGCGGTCACGTCGGCGAACGTGCCATCGCGCTGGTTGTGCCACAGCACGTTCGGACCGACCGCCGACAGGTACAGGTCGAGCGCGCCGTCGCCATCGCAGTCGCCGAACGCCACGCCCATGCCGAGGCCGCGCCAGCCGATCGCCGCGGCCGCGGTGACATCGGTGAACTTGCCCGTGCCCTGGTTCTGGTACAGCGCCGGGCCTGGCGCCGCCGGATCGTACGGCTGGTCCGGATGGTACGGTCCGGACTCGTTGGCGATGAACAGGTCGAGGTCGCCGTCCTGGTCGTAGTCGGCGAACGCCGCGCCCGAGCCCATGTCTTCTGGCAGCAACGACGATCGCGCGCCGCCGCCGTGCACGAACTGGATGCCGGCGGCGACGGCCACGTCGGTGAACACGAACTCCGGACAACCATCGGGGCGGGTGCGGCTCAGCTCGCTGGTGAGGCCCGCCACCTTGCCGCGCAGATCGAACGGCTGCGGCGCGTCGGCGGCATGCTTGCTCATGATCACCGCGGCCATGCCGATCGCCGAGAGCGCGACGAATGCCGCGGCCTGGACGATGCGCTTGCGACGTAAGCTCATGAAGACTCCTCGACGATCTCGGGCGGCGCTCGCATTGGCAGCTCAGTCGCTCCTGGACGTCGACTTGGACTGCACGCGGATCTCCTTGGTGACGCTCACCATGTCGGTCACCGGCGACGTCAGCGCCGAGCTGCCGCCCTGCATGTAGTTGAGCAAGTACTGGTCGAACTTGCGGTACTTGAGCGTGGCCTGGATGCGCAGCGCCCGCTTGCCATCGCCCGGCACCGTGAGCTCGTGCTCGGTCTGCTGTGGCGGCATCGCCGGACGCGCCGCCTCGTTCATCGACGGGCACGTGAACGCGAAGTCGGCCTGATCGGTGAAGCCGGGGAACAGCGAGCGCTTGAAGCGCGCGCCGACCATCTCCCAGAGATTGTGCCGGTCGATCAGGTTGCCTTGCTTGTCGATGCCCTCTGCCTTGAAGATGAACGAGTCCTTCTCGATGAAGTGGAGATCGTCCAGCTTGCCCGAGTGGTAGACCACCTGCTCGCCGGCTTGCACGTCGGTGTCCACCCAGCACTGGATGATGTCGAGTGGACCGGTGGGGAAGTCGTGGCCCACCTTGTTCGAGGTCAGGATCACCTTGTAGTGCAGCGTGTCGCCCGCTCGCACCTGATCGGGCGCATCGATCTTGAGGTCCACCACCGCGCCCTGGTGCCACCGGTCGTTGATCTCCGGCACCTCGGTCTTGCCTTGCAGCCATTCCTGGGTGAGCTTGACCTGCTGCTCGGCGCCATCGAGCTTGTGGAACGCCGGCACCCACTGGTTGGCACCGATGAACCGGTGGTTGCGGTGCTTGCCATCGTCCGGCGCGCGATTGAAGTCCTGGCGATCGCCGGCCGCGGGATCGCGCGACGCGGTCAGGCGCATGTGGCAGTCGCGGCAGGTCAGCACCTGATTCGGGTCGGTCTTCTGGTTCCAGTGGCTGGCCTTCCAGTTGTCGTACTGGTTCTGCAGCTGCACCCAGCCCACGCGGTTGATCGATTGATCGATGAACTGCTTGTGGCACGCGCCGCAGAACTCGGGCGTCTTGTACAGGTCGCGCGAATAGCTCGCCACGTGCTGCTTCGGGTAGCTGCGGATCAAGAAGCTGCTCAGGAACTGCGGCACCGCGCCCGACTGCAGCTCGAACGCGTAACGCACCGGCTCGGCCAGCACGTAGTTGGCGTTGCCCTTCACGTCGGTTTCCTTGATCGAGTGGCAGACCAGGCAAGACACGCCCTCGTCCGCGCCGTAGGACGTGAGGTCGGCGTCGTAGATGTTCTTGCTGCCGGAGAACAGCGCCACGGGATCATGACAGCCCGCGCAGTAGCGCGTCGATTCCGGACCCTCGTTGGTGGCCATCACGTGCTGGATCGCCTGGAACGCGAAGTCCATCGACGCCCAGCGATGCGCGCTCGGTGTCCACTCCTCGACGATCTGCTCGTGGCAGCCGTTCGCGCCGCAGGTGCGCGACTCGGCGAGCGCCTTCGGCATCACCGCCTTCATGCCGTCGGTGCGCGCCAGGCTCGGATAGTATGGGCCCTTCTCGGCACCGTACTTGTAGCTGTAGTCGCTCGGCAGCTGGTAGCGCGTGTCGAACGGCCGATACACGACGGTGAGCAGGAACGTGGCGGCGACCAGCAGGGCGGTCGCGGTGCCGACGCGCAGGAAGAAGCCGCGCTGCGCGACGCGCATCGGCACTGCCAGCTCGGTGCGCCTGAGCTTGAGGTTGATCGCCACCAGGAACGCGACGTGGCCGATCACGATCGCGAACGCAGCGAACCCCGAGATCGTGTGCAGCAGGTCCATCAGGTAGCTGACGTGCGTGCCGGCAGCGGCCTGCAACGACAGCACCAGCCCGGTGATCGCGCACACCACGATCGCCACGAACGCCGAGTAGCCCAGCACCTTGTGGTTGGTCACCGGCTGCGACCGCACGCCGCGCCAGTGCTGCAGCTGGTACACCGAGTACGGGATCACGAACACGAACCCGAGCGCGGTGTGGGCGAGCACCATGAACTGGTTCAGCAGGCTGAACCCGGCGAGGTAGATCACGAGACCGCTGATCGACAGGAACAGGAACAGCGTCACCGTCGTCACCGTGAGCGGCCGCGTCCACTCGGCGAGACTACGATGCTTGAGCGGGCACGCGGAGCCCACAGCGGGTTCGTTCATGGCGAGTCCTTCGGTGCGCCGGTCAAACCGGCATGGTGAAAGGAATGCGGATGCAGGCGCGGCGGCGAGCAGCGCAAGACGCATTCCGTGCGGCCAACGCGTGTGTTTCCCCACTGCCGCGCGAGTCGCGATCGTGCAGACAAGACACAGTATCTCAATCGCGGCGAACCCGTGGGACAATGTGACTCCCGCACTGTGAACACACTGTGCGCAGTCTCGCGCGACACTGCGCGATTCCCCTCGTGAAGATGGCGAGGATTGCGCAGTGCGCCAGAGGAATCATCGCGCCGCGAGCAGTGCCAGTCCGCAACGCCTGCTGGTCCTTCGGGGCAGTGTCTCGATCCTGGCGCGCAGCGACTCGTGCGTGTCCCGAAGAGCGCGGCGCGTTCTCGCTCTAGCGCTGGCGCAGCGCGTCGTCGAGCAGGTCCTGGTATCGCCTGGCGTCGTCGGGTTTCTGCCAGCGCGCATAGAGGGCAACGAGCGAGCGCAACACGCCGATCAGGCACTGTGATCGGTGGATTCCGCGATCACGTCGTAGGCAGACAGCAAGTGCTCTTCGGCCTCGTCGAGGCGCCCGGGCAGCTGCATCAGGCACTGACCCAGCCAGCGCTCGATGAGTGCGGTCCAGACGCTGCCTGCGGGCAGCGCTGCCTGGTGGATCGCGAGCGCCTCGCGCAGAAGCGGCTCGGCCCTGGTGCTGTCGCCGCGCTTGCCCAGGATCTTGGCCAGCGCGGTGAGCGACTCGCCAATCTGGATGTGGCCGGCGGGCAGGATGCGCCGGCGCGTGGCCAGGGCCTCGCGACCCAGGGTCTCGGCCTCGTCGAGCCGGTTGACGTCGATCAGGAGCTCGACCAGGTTGGCGAGCGTCGTCAAGGTGTCGGGGCTGTCGTCGCCGGAGGACTCGCGCTGCGCGGCGAGGACCGCTCGGTACAGCGCCTCGGCTTCGGCGAAGCCGCGCTGCTTCTCCCTGATGTGCGCCAGATTGCTCATCGCCATCAGCGTCTGCGGATCCTTCTCGCCGAGCGTCTCCGCGAGCCGCGAGGTGGTCGCGCGGCCGATCGACTCGGCCTCCTCGAAGGCGCCGCTGCTCTCGAGCAGCACCGCGAGGTTGCCGCTGGTCGTGAGAGTCTCCTTGGCGTTCGGACCCAGGTTCTTCTGGTACAGCTGCACGCTGCGGCGCATCGCCGACAGCGCCTCGGTGAAATCACCCTTGCGCCACAACAGTGCGGCGAGATTGCCGAGCGCGAGGATCGTGTCCGGATCGTCCTCGCCGAGCAGTTCCATCCGGCTCGCGAGCGCCGCCCGCAGCTGAGGCTCTGCTGCATCGAAGCGGCCGACGCTGTAATAGGCCCGGCCGATCATGCTCTGCACGCCCGCAGCGACCAGGGGCTGATTCGAGAAAGCGCTGGCGATGCGCGCCGCGGCGCGGTCGAGGAGCTCGCTCACGGGCACGTCGCGGCCGCGGCTCTCCGCCGGGTCCGAGCCCTGCATGGTTTCCTCGAGGAAGGCCACCACCTGCCGCGCGATCTCGGCCTGCGTCTCGGCCTTGTGTCGGGCAGCGGCCTCGGCGTCGCGCGCGCGATCGGACTCGACCTTGGCGGCTCGCGCCTGATCCCGCTCGACCCGTGCCTGCCGCGCTTGCCACAGCGTGGCGAAGGTGCCGAGCACGAGCGCGAGCGTCACGCTCGCCACGCCGCCCACCAGCACCTTGTTGCGGCGCGCGAACTTGGCGAGCTGGTAGCTCGCGCTCGGCGCGCGCGCGAGGATCGGCTGGTCGCACAGATGCCGGCGGAGGTCGGCCGCCAGATCGCCTGCGGTCTGGTAGCGACGCGCGCTCACCTTCTCGAGCGCCTTCAGCGCGATCGCATCGAGGTCGCCGGGCAGCCGCCGGTCGACCACCGATGGCCGGGGCGGCTCGGCGTCGCGAATCATGCGCGCTGCCTCGAGTATGGACGTGGACCGGATGTCGTACGGCAAGCGGCCGGTGAGCAGCTCGTACAGCACGACGCCGAGCGAGTACACATCGCTGCGCGTGTCGACTGCACCCGGGTCGCCCGAGCTTTGCTCGGGGCTCATGTAGCGCAGCGTGCCGACGATCTCGCCGTGCCCGGTGGCGGTGGATGGATCGCCATCCATGGCGCGGGCGATGCCGAAGTCGATGACCTTGATCGCGCCCTCGCGCGTGACGAGCAGGTTGCCCGGCTTCAAGTCGCGATGGATCACGCCCTTCTGATGCGCGCACTGCACCGCGTCGCACGCGTCGAGGAACAGCTCGAGCCGCGCGCGAAGGTCGAGCTGCCGGGTGCGCGCATGATCGACGATCGTGGTCGCGCCCTCGAGCAGCTCCATGGCGAAGTACGGTGTGCGCGCATCGCCGGCGCGCCCGCCAGGCCATTCATGCGTGCCGGCCTCGTACACCTGGGCGATGCCCGGGTGATGCAAGGAGCCCAGGATCTCGGCCTCGTGCTCGAAACGGCGCAGCGCCGCGCGGGAGACGATGCCGGCACGGATCACCTTCAGCGCCACTTGCCGCCTTGGCTGGTCCTGGGTCGCGCGGTAGACCGCACCCATCCCGCCGGTTCCCAGGAGCTGCTCGATGACGTAGCGGCCAACGCGGCTGCCAACCAGCGAGTCCTGCGTCATGCTTGCCAGGACCAGCTCGCGTGCCAGCGCGCCCTGCTCGAGGAAGCGATCGGCCTTGGCGTGCGCTCGCAGCAGCGCGGCGACTTCGGCCTGCAGCTCCTTGGCGTCCTGGCAAGCGCTGCTCAGGTAGGACTCGCGCTCGCCTCGCCGAGCTCGAGGCAGGCATCGAACAGAGCGCGCGCACGGCTCGACGAGCTGCCGTCCATGCTCAGCCGCCCTTCGCCGGCGCGCCGCCGCCTTCGTTGAGCGCGCGGTAGAGCCACGCTTTGGCGTAGTGCCAGTGGCGGCGCACGGTGCGGTCGGAGATGTCGAGCACCGCCGCGATCTCGTCCTCCGCCAGATCGCCGAAGAACCGCAGCTCGACCACGCGCGCCGCGACCGGCTCGAGCTCGGCGAGCCGCGCGAGCGACTCGTCCAGCGCCAGCACGTCGACGGCGTCCTCGCCGACGTCGGGCTGCAGGACGCCCGAGATCGACACGACCTCGGCACCCTGCCCGCGCTTCACGCGCGCGTGAGAGCGGGCGTGATCGACGAGGATGCGTCGCATGGCCTGGGCGGCCAGCGCCAGGAAATGCGCGCGTCCCTGCCACTTGACCGCGTGCTGATCCACCAGCTTGAGGTAGGCCTCGTGTGCGAGCGCCGTGGTCTGCAGCGTGTGGCCCTGGCGCTCGCGCTCGAGCTTGGCATGAGCCAGCGTGCGCAGCTCGTCGTAGACCGCGGGCAGCAAGTCGTCGAGGCCGCTGCGATCGCCGCCCTCGGCCGCCAGCAAGATCTTGGTGATGTCGAGCGGGTCCATCGGCTTGGCGTGACCACCACGAGTTTTTCGTGTCCGGCGGCGGTCGCCATTGTCGCGTAAGCCGACGCTTGCGGCAAGGCGCCGCGGCGCTTCCCTGCGCGAAAGGATAGGCCATGAACGTGTGCCTGAAACACCGCTTCCATCACCTCGGGCCGGCGCTCGGCCTGGTGCTCTTCAGCGCGCTGCCGGCGAGCGCGCAGCTGGTCGACAACACGCAGTCGCAAAACGACCTGCAGGCCGGCATCAAGAAATCGCTGGATCAGGAATACGGCGCCGGGCGGGGCGACTGGATGACGCCCGATTCTTCGTCGTTCCTGATCAGCCGCGATCCATTCCGTGCGATCCGGCGCGGCCGCCAGCTGTTCCAGCGCAAGTTCATCCGCGCGCAAGGACAGGGACCGCGCGTGAACGACGGGCTCGGCGATCTCAACACCAATCTTGCGCTCGGCGCCGGTCTCTCGGACAGCTGTGCAGCGTGTCATGGTCGACCGCGGGGTGCGGCAGGCAGCGGCGGCGACGTGGCCACGCGGCCCGACAGCCGCGATGCCCCGCACCTGTTCGGCCTGGGTCTCAAGGAGATGCTGGCCGACGAGATCACCGCCGATCTGCGCGCGATCAGAGATGACGCGCAGGCCGAGGCACGACGTCGCGGGCACAAGGTGAAGCGCAAGCTCGAGAGCAAGGGCATCGACTTCGGCTGGATCACGGCGAACCCGGATGGCAGCGTCGACACGGAGGAGGTCGAGGGCGTGGATCCCGACCTGCGCGTGCGTCCGTTCTTCAGTCACGGTGGCACGATCTCGATCCGCGAGTTTGTCGTCGGTGCGCTGCGCGGCGAGATGGGGCTCGAGGCGGTGGATCAGGATCTCGCCACGGCCGCGGCCGGCGGCCGCGTGCTCACCCCGTCGGGAATGATCCTCGACGGCTCGCTCGACGCGATCGAAGCGCCGCCGACCAGCGATCCGAGCGCCGACCCCGACCACGACGGCATTGCCAACGAGGTGCCGGCGGCGCTCGTCGACTATCTCGAGTTCTACCTGCTCAACTACTTCAAGCCCGCCACCGACCGGGAAACGGAGCAGACGCGCAAGGGCCGCAAGCTGTTCCATCGCATCGGCTGTGCGTCGTGCCACATGGCCGAGCTCACCATCGATCATGATCGTCGCGTGGCGAACGTGGAGACCACGTTCGACGCGGCGCGCGGCATCTTCAATCGGCTGTACGCGACGGCGACGACGCTCACCGTCGAGAAGGACGATCACAGCGGCTACCCGACGCTGAAGCTGCCCATGGGCGAGCCGTTCGTCGTGGAGAACATCTTCACCGACTTCAAGCGCCATGACCTCGGGTCGAGCTTCCACGAGCGCAACTACGATGGCTCGCTGCGCACGCAGTTCCTGACGACGCCCTTGTGGGGGGTCGGCACGACCGCGCCCTACGGACACGACGGGCGCAGCATCAGCCTGCGCGAGGTGATCCTGCGTCACGGCGGCGAAGCCGCTGCGGCGCGCGACAAGTTCGCGCAGCTCGGCGACGACGGCAAGCAGGAGGCGATCCTCGCCTTCTTGCAGTCGCTGGTCATCTTCCCACCCGACGACACGGCCTCCAACCTCGACCCGGGCGATCCCTCGCAGCCGAGTTTCCCTCAGCTCGGGCACGGCAGCATCAAGCTCGCCGTGCTGTTCAACGATCCAGGCGACGGGGAATGAGCAAGAGGAGCGCTGCTCCTCGCGCACGTTCCCGGCCCGAGCCACGTCCGAGCGAGGGATCCTGCGCGCCCAGCTGCGCGATTCCCCTCGCGACGATGGTGAGGATTGACAGTGCACCAGAGGAGTCATCACGCCGCGAGCGATTGCCGGTCCGCAGGGACACGCACGAGTCGCTGCGCGCCAGGATCGAGACACTGCCCCGAAGGACCAGCAGGCGTTGCGGTCTCGTGGCCGCCGGCTGCACGCCCTCCGAGCCTCCGCCGAATTCGTGGGTGGGTTCGAGCTGAGAGCGCTTCTCCTCTGGTGACTCACGGCGCGCCACGCCCCAGGTGAGCGAGCGCCGGCAGACATGCGCGCGAACCGCGGAGCACGATGGACCGCATGACCGGATCGCACATGTTCTGTCCGCTCACCGGATTCAGCGGCTGCCATCCAGCCTCCGGGGTCGGATCCACAGGCATTCTGCGGCAGGGACCTACCCCACGAGTTTGCCGGAAGACGCTTTTCTCCACGCGGATGTCGCACGCCCACCCATGTGGCGGGGTTTGACACGACCGTCTCCGGTGTCCTAGAGTACTGGACGCGATGGTACCCAGGGAGGAACCCGATGGCAGAGAAGGTGTACACCTACACCGTGATCTTCGAGCCTGCCGAAGAAGGCGGCTACACGGTCACCTGTCCGGCGCTCCCCGGCGTCGTCACCGAGGGCGATACCTTCGAGGAGGCGCAGGAGATGGCCAAGGACGCGATCCGCTGCTACCTCGAGAGCCTCCGCAAGGACGGCCTCCCGATCCCCGAGGAGCGCGCGGAGCCGATCCACCACAAGGTGAGCGTCGGGATCGAATCGTGAGCAGGCTGCCGGCCCTGAAGCCACGCCAGGTGATTCGCGCGCTCTAACGGGCCGGCTTTTTCATCCACCACACGACGGGCGGGCACCACGGCCTCCGCCACGAGACCCGCACGGAACTCCGCGTCACCGTCCCCCAGCACAGCAAGGATTTGAAGCGCGGCACGCTCCTCTCGATCCTCAAGCAGGCCGACCTCACGCCCGAGGAGTTCTTGAAGCTGCTCTGAGCGCGCCGCTCCCCCAACGGTCAAGACACGTATCTCTCCACAGAGACGCTGAAGCGCACCGGCGAGGAACAGCGAGGGCTCGGGGCCGCTCACCGACGGCAGCTTGAATCGCTCCTGCTCAGCAATGCCAAGCCGAGCACGGGGTGCGCCGAGGTGCGTCGCGGGATTGGGGCGAAGGGTCTGCGCAAACCGTGCTGCTCCTCGCGCACGTTCCCGGCCCGGGCCACGTCCGAGCGAGGGATCCTGCGCGCCAGCGCGCGCCCTTGCGCAGGCCAGCGTCCGTCGGCTCCAACCGGGCGGCGCGCAGTCGTCGGCACCGCGCTTGCGCCCACCCGGGAGAACGGGTCACGTGCCATGGAGCGCATCATGAGAACGCTGCCACGATCTCGGGTGATCGACGATCTGCGCAAGCACCTGGTCAGCCTCACGAGTGAGAAGCACTCGATCTGTGACGTGGCTGCCACGCTCGGCATCTTCTGCCAGGGGTTCCGTCGTCTCGGCGACGCCGAGCTGCGGCGCAAGTTCGACTGGATCGTCAGGACCAGGCCGGGCATCACGCGGGCGCAGCTGGAAGACCTGGCCAATCGCTACAACCTCGCACGCCAGGAGGCGCTCGAGGTGCCGATCTCGTGCGACGCCAAGATGATCGATCGCGACACCTGTGTCGGCTGGGACGAGTTCACCGATGCCGATCTGGCGCGCTTCTACAGGGAGTGGTACCGGGAGGAGATCGAGGTCGCGCCCGACGCGTGAACCGCGGTGTCGCTCGCTGCCGGCGCCTGCCAGGTTGACCTACCCCTCGTTGCGATACTGGTCCGCCGCCGGCGGCAGAGTGCGTCGGCGATCAGGCGATGATGGCGGCGACGCTGGCTTCGCTGGCGACCGGCTCGGCATCCTCGAGATCCTCGAGAGCGATGCGGGGCTGCTCGCGATCGGTTCGGAACCGCGCGCACGACGATGCATCGTCTCGCGCGCCGAGTCGTGGCTGCGGACAGCATCGCCGGCGGACGCAGCTCGCCAGGTTGCGCCGGCACGCGGCGGACATTCGCGCTGCTGCCGCCGCGCGGCACGGAGTTCAGATGCTCGTGTGGCAGGCGCTGCTCGCGATCCCGTACGGTGCGACCTGCACCTATGCCGACGTCGCGCGCGCGATCGGCCGCCCGCAGAGCACCCGCGCGGTTGGCGCCGCGATCGGCCAGAACCCTCTGCCGATCGTAATCCCGTGTCACCGCGTGATCGGCAAGGACGGCTCGCTCGTGGGCTTCGGCGGCGGGCTGCCGCTGAAGCGCAAGCTGCTCGACCTGGAGCGCCCGACGGCGCCGTCCTGATGCTGGCCGCGCGCGAGTTTTTCCGGCCGACACCTGGCGATCGGCCAGGCTATCCTGGCTGGCGTGGCTCCGCGAGGGACTCGACTTGGATGCGCTCTACCCGTCGGCGCAGCGCTGGCTGCGCAGTGCTCTCGTGCTCGCGGCGTTGGCCGCGGGCGAGGGCGGGCTGCTCGCGAACGACGTGACCCGCCGGGTGTCGCTCGACTCCACCGGCAGCGAGGTGAAGGGCGATAGCTCGAGCCCGTCGATCAGTGCCGACGGCCGCGTGGTGGCGTTCCTGAGCGACGCGGCGGACCTCGTCGGGGGCGATACCAATCACTCGCCCGACGTGTTCGTGCGCGACCTGGTCACCGGGCTCACCACGCGCGCCAGCGTCGACAGCAACGGCAACCAGGGCGACAGCTACTGCGCCGATCCGGTGATCTCGAGCGATGGCCACGTGGTGGTGTTCGCGAGCCTCGCCACCAACCTGGTTGCGGGCGACACGAACAACGAGTGGGACGTGTTCGTGCGCGACCTCGACCAGGGCACCACCGAGCGGGTGAGCGTCGCCGCCGACCTCACCGAGGCGAACGGCAACAGCTACGTGCCAGTGGTCTCGCAGGACGGTCGCTACGTGGCGTTCCTGAGCTACGCCACCAACCTGGTGCCAGGCGACGCCAACGACGTTGCCGACATCTTCGTCAAGGACCGGCTCACCGGCGCGATCACGCTGGTCAGCAAGAGCTCGACCGGCGACCTGGCCAACGGCTCGAGCCGACTCGCCGCGATCTCGGCCGACGGCCGCTACGTCGCGTTCGCGAGCGACGCGACCAACCTCGTGCCCGGCGACAGCAACGGCGCGAGCGACATCTTCCTGCACGACACGCGGTTCGCCATCACCATCCGGGTCAGCGTCGGCGCCGGCGGCGTGCAGGGCAACGGCGACAGCTTCGCGCCGTCGATCTCGGCGGATGCGCGCTACGTGGCGTTCGCGAGCCAGGCGAACGACCTCGTGGCGAACGACACGAACGGACTGACGGACGTGTTCGTGGCCGACCTGTGGACCAGCGCGATGCAGCTCGTGAGCATCTCGTCGAGCGGCGCGCAAGGCGACGGATCGAGCGATGCCGGCGCGATCTCGGCCGACGCCCGTTACGTGGCGTTTCGCAGCCGCGCCGACAACCTCGCGCCGGGTGACGGCAACGGCTTCCTGCGGGACGTGTTCGTGCGCGACCGACTGCTCGCATCGACCGAGATGGCGAGCGTCACCGATCAGGGCGCGGGCGGCAACGACGAGAGCCCCGAGGCAGCGGTCTCGGGCGACGGACGACTGGTGGTGTTCGCGACGCAGGCGAGCAACCTCGTTCCCGGCGACCGCAACGGCGCGAGCGACATCTACCTGCACGGGCTCGAGCTCACGCTCGAGGAGCAGCCGCCGGTGGTGCGCGAAGGCGACCTCATCAGCTTCACGTCGTACTTCGGCGCGCCGCAGAATGCGGCCACGCTGTGGGCGGTGCAGGTGGACCAGGTGCCGTTCTGGATGATGATCTTCGCCGGCGTTTTCCAGGCCGACGAGCGCTTCGTCCTGGCAGGTGCGCTGCCGCCCGGGCTCGGCTCGGCGGACATCGTGTTCCGCGTGTACGCGGCCGGACCCACCGCGTTCTTGCTCGCGTCGAACGACGTCACGGTGAGCTTCCGGTGATTGCGCTCGTGATCCTGGCGCTGGTGGCCGCCGACCCCGTGTTGGTCGACATCGCGCGCGCCGCCGGCATCACCTTCACGCCCTACCTCGGTGCGACCGGCGAGGTCCGCCTGCCGGAGACCATGGCGGGCGGCGGCGGGTTCGTCGATTACGACGGCGACGGGGCGCTCGACGTCTTGCTGGTGAACGGCTGCTCGTGGCCGCCATCGCCCAGCGATCCAACCATGAAGCTGTACCGCAACCTGGGCGGACTGCGCTTCAGGGACGTCACTGCCAGCGCGCGGCTGACCGACGTGACGCGTGGCATGGGGTTCGCCGCTGCGGACTACGACAACGATGGCGATCAGGATCTGCTCATCACCGGTGTTGGCACGAATCTCTTCTACCGCAACGATGGTCACGGGGCATTCGTGGAGTCGGCCGCCGGCGCCGGCGTCGGCCAGGGTCACTGGAGCACGGCCGCAGCGTTCTTCGATTACGACCGGGACGGCTTCCTCGATCTCGTGATCGGCGACTACGTGTTGTGGCGAGCGAGCTACGAGACGCGCGGCCGCTGCGAGCACGACGGCGTCAGGGACTACTGTCCGGTGAGCCTGTTCCCGGCGGATCATCCGCTGCTGCACCACAACGATGGCAAGGGCGGCCTGCAGGACGTCACCGCCGCGGCCGGACTCGACGCTGCGGTCAGCAAGACGCTCGGCATCGCCATCGTCGACGTCGACGACGATGGCTGGCTCGATGTGTTCCTGGCGAACGATTCGGTCCCGAACCAGCTCTACCGCAACCAGGCCGACGGCACGTTCCGCGATGCGGCGCCTGCGCTCTGGCTGGCGCGCAGCGCGACCGGCGGCTGTCATGCCGGCATGGGCTGCGACGTCACCTACGAGGCGGACGGCGCGCCGGCGATCGCGGTCGGCAATTTCACGCGCGAGCCGGTCACCATGCAGGTGCGCACGCACGGTGGCACGTTCGCTGATCGTTCGGCCGCGCTCCAGCTGCAGGCACCGACCCTGGCGCCGCTCACGTTTGGCCTGGTGTTCCTCGACTACGACCTCGACGGCTGGCAAGACCTGTTCCTCGCCAACGGTCACGTCGGCCGCTCCGAGGAGGCCGTCGGCATCCCGTACCGGCAGCAGCCGCAGCTGTTCCGCCGGCGGCCCGAGTGCTTCGAGCCGGTCGCGGCGCAACCGGGCTCGGTGCTCTCCGACCGGCTGGTCGGGCGCGGCTGCGCGTGCGGCGACGTCGATGGCGATGGCGACCTCGACGTGCTCGTGATCGACAATCGCGGGCCGGTGCGGCTCGGCGAGAACCGCGCGCCGCGCCTGGGCGCGTTCCTGCGGGTTGCGTGCCGCGGCACCGCCAGCAACCACGATGGCATCGGCGCGCTGGTGTCGGTCGAGGCGGCGGGTCGCGTGCAGCGGGACCGCGTGGCCAGCGCCTCGAGCTACCTGTCGCAGAGCGAGCGCGTGCTCACCTTCGGCCTGGGCGACGTGAAGTTGGCCGAGGTGGTGATGATTGCGTGGCCATCCGGTAGACTTGACACCTACCGTGACGTGAGAGCGAACACGACGCTGCACGCGGTCGAGGGAGGTTCGGATGGGCGATCTGCGCGATGAGCTGAGGAAGGCCGGGCTGCTGAGCGACAAGGACATCCGTCGTGTGCACCAGGAGGAGCAGCAGAAGAAGAAGGTGCTGGGCAAGGAAGGCGTGGAGGCGGCGGACCGGCGCCGGAAGGAAGAGGCGGCCGCGCGCAACCGCCAGCAGGCCGAACGCGATCGCGAGCTGGCGCGCCGGCAGCAATCCGAACGCGATCGGCGCGACGCGGCGGCGAGGCAGCGCGCGGCGATCGAGAGCGCGATCCTGAGGGACGTCGGCGGGCCGCGCCGCTTCCATTTCGTCACGCGCGCCAGCACGATCGTGTTCCTCGAGGTGTCGCTGGACATCGCCCGCCGCCTCGAGGCGGGCGAGCTCGCGATCATCGAGAAGCCGTCGGACGCAGCCGACGGCCGCCTCGAGGAGCACGGCATCGTGCCGCGCGAGATCGCCCGGCAGCTGTCGGCGGTGGACCGCGACTCGGTGCGGTTCGCCAGTGGAGCATGACCCGCGTGGTGTGCATGCGGGATCGACACGTAGAAGGAGACGAGCCATGCGCATGGTGCGGGGGTGGTCGTTCATCGGCTGGTTGACCATGGTGGCCATGGGGTCGAGAGCGCGCGCGCAGAGCTTCGAGGATGACCTCGAGTTCTTGAAGGCGAACGGCGACGTGGTGGTGCTGAAGGCCCTCGATCGGCAAGTGGTCGTGTCGCCCAGGTTCCAGGGTCGGGTGATGACCTCGACGCCGGGCGCAGGGCTGAGCTGCGGCTACATCAACCGCGCCGGCGTGCAGAGGGGCGAGTCCAGCAAGGCGGCGTTCTACAACTATGGCGGCGAGGATCGCTTCTGGCTGGGACCCGAGGGTGGGCAGTTCGCGCTCTACTTTCCGCCGGGGGCCAAGCAGGAGCTCAAGAACTGGATCGTCCCGCCGATGTTCGGCGCCGGTGCGTGGCAGGCGAACGACGTGCGCGCCGATGCGGTGACGTTCGAGCGGCAGATGACCTGCGTCAATGCGAGCGGTGTGTCGCTCGACATCGGCGTGAAGCGCGTGGTCAAGCTGCTGCCGCAAGACGAGGTCGAGAAGCTGGTGGGCGCGCTCGGCGGCGCGCAGTGGGTGGCGTTCGAGACCGCCAACACGATCACCAATGTCGGCAAGGCGCCGTGGACCGAGGCCACCGGCGCGGTGTCGGTGTGGGTGCTCGGGATGTACCACGCGGCTGCGGACGCGTACGTGATCGCGCCGTACCGCCGCGACGCTGCAGGCACGATCGTCAACGACGAGTACTTCGGCAAGGTGCCGCCGGATCGCCTGCGCCGGATGACGGAGGCGCCCGTGCTCCTGTTCAAGGCCGACGGCCAGAAGCGCAGCAAGATCGGCTTGCCGCCGGAACGCGCCGTCGATCGCATCGGCAGCATGGACTTCGCGCACAACCTGCTCACCGTGGTCAGCTTCACGCTCAAGCCTGGCGAGCAGCGGTTCGTCAACTCGATGTGGGAGAACCCGCAGAAGAACCCGTTCGGCGGCGACGTGACCAATTCCTACAACGACGGGCCCAAGGATACCGGTGCGCCGTCGGACGACTTCTACGAGCTCGAGACCAGCTCGCCGGCGGCGCTGCTCAAGCCGGGCGAGGCGCTCACGCACGTGCACCGGACGCTGCACATCCACGCGCCGATCGAGCAGCTCGAGCCGTTCGCGCAGCGGATGTTCGGGGTGTCGCTCGCCGCGGTTCGCGCCGCGGTCAATGCCAAGAACTGAGCGACCGTCGTTGCGGGCCGTGCACTGAGCACGAGCCGCGGTCATGTCCGGTCTTGCGCGACGCGCACGAGCTGCGCGACGCGCATGCGCTTTGCGGCTGCCCGGCCGGCTGCAGGCTGCCGTCTTACCTGCGATTCTTCGCGGCAGTACAATCCAGCTCTTGCCCACCGGCATGGGAGGCGCTCCGTTCTCCTCGAGTGGGAGGGACCTGCATGACGCTGTACCGCGAAGCCGAGCTGAACGACGTCACCTCGCAGTACGAGAAGACCCCGGTCATGCTGCACTCGATCGATCGGGAGGGCCGCCTGGTCAGCGTCAGCGACCGCTGGCTCGAGGTGCTGGGCTACGAGCGGCACGAGGTCCTTGGCCGTCGTTCCGTCGACTTCCTCACCGAGGCCTCGAGATCGTATGCCGAGAGCGAGATCCTGCCGAGCTTCTTCGCCACCGGGTCGTGTCGCAACGTGCCGTATCAGTTCGTGCGCAAGAACGGCGAGGTGGTGGACGTGCTGCTCTCGGCCGCTGCGGTGCGCGACGACGTGGGTCACATCGTGCGCTCGCTGGCCGTGTCGATCGAGGTCACCGAGCTGAACCGAGCGCGCGAGCGGCTGCGTGCGGTCGAGGCGCGCTACGAATCGCTGGTCGAGAACGTGCCAGCGGTGGTGTACACGACGGCGCTCGACGACGGCCAGCCGCACTACGTGAGCCCGCAGATCGAGCGCCTGCTCGGCTATACGCAGCAAGAGTGGGTGAACGCGGATCTGTGGGCCGAGGTGCTGCATCCGGATGATCGCGAGCGCATCACCGCGAGCATCGCCGGCCTGAGCGCTTGCGGCGATTCTCTGTCCATGGAATACCGGATGCGCTCGCGCCAGGGACGGTGGGTGTGGGTGCGCGACGATCGCATCGTCGTGCGCGAGCCGGGCGCGCTGCCATCCGTCCAGGGCTTCATGAAGGACGTCACCGATCGGCGTGTCGCGGAGCAGGCGCAGCGCGCCAGCGAGGAGCGCTACCGGCGCATCGTCGACACCGCCCAGGAAGGCATCTGGACGCTGGACGCCGAGGCGCGCACGACGTTCGTCAACCGGCGCATGGCGGACATGCTCAAGTACGCGCCCCAGGAGATGCTGGGGCGGCCGCTGTTCGATTTCATGGATGCAGTCGAGGCGGCCACCGCGCAGCGTTTGTTCGAGCGGCGTCGCAAGGGCATTGCCGAGAAGCACGACTTCCTGTTCCGCTGCAAGGACGAGACGCGCGTGTGGACGATGGTCTCGACCGCGCCGATGTTCGACGACAAGCTGCAGTTCGTCGGCGCGCTGGCAATGATCACCGACATCACCGAACGCAAGCGCTCGGAGATGTCGCTCGCCATCTCCGAGGCGATGTACCGGGGCATCGTCGAGGATCAGACCGAGCTGATCTGCCGCTTCACGCCGCAAGGCGATCTCACCTTCGTGAACGGCGCGTTCTGCCGCTACTTCGGCAAGCGTGACCCGGCGGCGCTCGAGGGCACGCGCCTGCTCAGCCTGTTCTCGCGCGAGAATCGCGGCCGGCTCAACGAGCAGCTGACCACGCTCGGCTGGAAGGAGCGCGTCTCGACCGTGGAGCTCGAGATCAAGCAGCGCGGTGGGGTGTCGAGCTGGCTCGGCTGGACCAGCCGCGCCATCTTCGACAAGGATGGCCGCCTGAGCGAGTTCCAGTCGATCGGCCGCGACCTCACCGACCTGAAGGGCCTCGAGCTCCTGGTGAAGGGGATCGACCTGCGCTACCGCGCGCTGCTCGCGGCCGAGCGCGACCCGGTGTTCGTCTACGAGGTCACCACCGACCGCTTGCCGGGGCCGTTCATCGACGTGAATCCGGCGGCGTGCCATTGCCTGCACTACGATCGCGGGGAGCTGCTCAAGCTGCGCTTCCTCGATCTGCTGCCGCGCGAGCAGCTGGACGCCGCCTTCGCGCACTGGCAGGACCTGCTGCGCGAGCGGCACATCGAGATCGCGCAGGTGCACGTCACCAAGCACGGCGAGCGCATTGCGGTCGCGGTGGACGCGCGCCTGCTGGAGGTGAACGGCAAGCTGATGGTGCTGTCGATCGCACGACCGGCGTCCGCCAAGCTCGGCGAGCGGGCGCGGACCGAACCGCGCTGAGCCGCTCAGAGCAGCGCGGTCACCGCTTGCTCGGCCTTGAGCTTGAGCTCGTACACGTCGCCCATCAGCATCACGAACTTGGCCTCGTCGAGCCCGGTCACGCGGCGCACCTCGTGGCTGATCGTTTCCTTGAGCTCCTGGCTCAGCGGATCGGCGCTGAGCGCGGCCAGCAGGTTGGCGGCCGGCACGACGATGTCGAACGGCCTGGCCTGCGCCGGTTCGGTGAGCGTCTGCAGGTGCTGCAGCTCGTGGAACTCGCACGCGCGCTTGACCGCTGCCGGCAGATGCCAGTGATCGCACAGGAGCGAGCCCAGCCGTGCATGGGAAGGCAAGCCGAGCTCGCGCTCGGCGTCGCCGAGCAGGCGGCCGTGCTCGGCGCACCAGCGCACCAGCTCCTGGTAATGCTGCGGGAAGAACTTCTGGTAGACGAGCGTGCCGATGTCGTGCAGCAGCGTGGCGGTGTAAAGGTCGTCGAGATCGTACAGGCGCACTTCCTTGGCCACGCGCTTGGCGGTGAGCGCGGTCAAGTAGGAGTGCAGCCAGAACTGCTTCAGCTCCTTCTGGTCGGCGGACTGCACGCCACGGATGACCGACAGCGCGAGCGCGATGCGCGAGACCTCGCCCAGGCCGAGGTAGGCGATCGCGTAGCGAATGTTGCTGATGCGCGCGGCGAGCGCGTAGTAGGCCGAGTTCACCACCTTGAGCACGGTCGACGTCATCACCGCGTCGGTGGCAATCAGCTTCTCGACCTCGGCGGCATTGCCGTTCTGCGAGTTGATGACCGCGAGGATCCGGGTCAACGTCCCGGGCAGCGGCGCGAGGTGGAAGTGTTCCTTGAGGAAGGTACGCTCGTCGATCTTGATGGGTGGCAGCGAGGTATGCAGCACGTTCCGGCCCTCATCTCCCCGCGCGGGCAGGGATGCGTGACGTTCAGGATGCGCTACATCCCATCGTCACGCGAGCGACCCGAGCTGAACCACGACGAAGGCGGTGAAACGGCGCCCGCCCGACCCATTGCAGTCCTGCAAAGCAGCGGCGCTGGTCGCGCCGCGCGAACCGACGCGCTCGCCGGCGTCAGCGCCCGGCCGCCATCGCCGGCTCGAGCAGCGCCTTGGTCGCGGCGTGCAGCACCTGACCCTGATGCGTGATGCAGCTCTGCTTCACGATCTCGTCGTTGAAGTCGAGGTTGAGCTGCTTGTCCTTGGTGATGTTGGCGAGGAAGCTCTGCACGTTCTTGGCGAACATCTGGCTCGCGTGCAGCGCCATGGTGCTCGGCAGGTTGGTCGGTCCGAGGATGATCACGTCGTGCTTCTCCACTTGCGTGTCGGCCTGCGTGAGCGCGCAGTTGCCGCCCGACTCGGCGGCGAGATCGACGATCACCGAGCCCGGACGCATGGCGCGCACCATCTCCTCGCTGATCAGCTGCGGCGCGGTCTTGCCCGGCACCTGCGCGGTCGTGATGACGACGTCCATCTGCTTCACGTGCGGCAGCAGGAAGTCCTGGATCTTGCGATTGGTGTCTTGCGACAGCTCGCGCGCATAGCCGCCGCCGCCCTCGGCGCTCTCGCCCATCGGCATCGCCAGGAATGCGGCACCCAGGCTCTCCACCTGCTCCTTGACCGCGGCGCGCACGTCGAACCCAGACACCACCGCGCCGAGCCGGCGCGCGGTGGCGATGGCTTGCAGGCCCGCCACGCCGGCGCCGAGCACGAGCACCCTGGCTGGCGCGATGGTGCCGGCCGCGGTCACCAGCATCGGCAAGAACTTGGCGAGCGTGCTCGCCGCGAGCAGCACCGCCTTGTATCCCGCGACGCTGGCCTGCGACGAGAGCACGTCCATCGACTGCGCGCGCGTGATGCGCGGGATCGCCTCGAGTGCGAAGCTCGTGACGTTGCGCTCGAGCAGCTTGCGCACCGCATCGAGGCCGCGGTGCGGCTGGATCATGCCGATCCAGACCGCGCCTTGCCGCACCAGGTCGCCCTCGTGGCGGCGCAGCGCCTCGTTTTGCCACGGGCGCTGGACCTTGACCACGACCTCGGCCTCGCCGAACAGCTTCTCGGTGCTCTTCTCCAGACGTGCGCCCGCTGCCTCGTACGCGCGGTCGAGCAGGTGCGCCTGCAGGCCCGCACCCGCCTCGACCCAGACCTCGATGCCAGCCTTGACCAGACGATCGACGGTGTCGGGAATCAGGGCCACGCGGCGCTCGCCGGTGGCGATCTCTTTCGGTACGCACAGTCTCATGGGATGCTGCAGCTCCAGGAGAAGCGGATCACTGCCGAGCCTCCAGTTCTCGTGTCAGCGGCGAAAGAAGTCAAGTCTCGAGCGGCGGCGCCCGTGCGGCAGACCATTCCGCGGAGCTGGCGGCGACCACTGCGCAAGCAAGGGGCCGATCATGGCTCCTTGCGCATCACGCGCCGGATCGGAACGGTCGCGGCGCCGCCGCTGATCGGCACGTTCTCCTGCAGCTGAACGTAGCCGCGGCAGGTGATCTTGAGCGTGTAGTTGCCATCCGGCACGTACGGCACCTGCGCCTCGCCGCTCTGATCGGTGATGCCGTTGAACTGATGGCCCTCGCGGTCATACAGCCGGATGTGCGCGCCGTTCAGCAGCACCCCGCGCTCGTCGCTGATCGTGAACAGCGCGGTGTTGCGCAGCGGCATGGTGAAGTTGTGCTGCACGTGCTGCTCCTGCTGGACCGAGTAGTCCTGCGAGGTCGCGCCCGGGTCCGGGTTACGCTCGCGTTCGAGCGACACCGAGAACACCCCGGGCGGCAGGTCGCTGAACTTGAAATAGCCCTGGGCGTTGGTCTTGCGCGTGCGGATCCGCGGCCACAGCTTCGGGTCGACCCGCGCATCGACGTTCAGGAAGATGCTGATGTTGGGCACCGGCCGGCCCGCCATGTCGCTCAGCTTGCCATCGATGTAGGCCCCGGGCGACAGCTCGATCGCGAGCTCGCTCGTGCCCGGGACGTCGATGCTCTCGCGCGTGTATTTCTTGTAGTCGGGCGCATCGACCACGATCGCGTACTGGCCGCGCTCGAGCGAGGCGACGCGGAAGCGACCCTCGCGATCGCGGAACGTCTGGCCGCTGCGGCGACCCTGGCGGATCTGGTCGAGCGGGTCGCCGCCAGCGGCCGGCAGGCAGTGCACCGTGAACAGCGACACCGGCTCCTTGGTGATCGCGTCGATCACGCGTCCGGTGAGCTGGTTGGTGGCCGTGGGCGATGCGTTGCGCAGGCTGCCGATCGGCCGGCCGCTGCGCACCACGTCGCGGCGCACGTCGGCGTCGTCGTCGGTCGCCGGCGGGCTCGCGGCATCGTGCGCCTGCCCTTGCAGCGGCGGCAGCTCGACCGGCGCCGGGCGCGCTTCCGGCGCGGCGTGCGCCTGCGGCGCGAGTCGAGTCTCCTCTGGCAGCGCCGATGGCTCCGGTCCGGAGTTGTGCAGCACCAGCGCGGCGGCGCCGATCACCAGCAGGCCAGCGACTCCCATCGTGATCACGACCAGCGAGCCCCGCGCGACACCGGGCTCGCGTGGCGGATGCGACAACTTGGTCGGTGCGCGGCTCATCGGCATTCCAAGACGATCCAGCCCCTGGGCGGAAAACTGCTGACCTTTGTCGGGGCGCGGCCTAGAATCGCCCGCTTTCGCTCGAGCCTGGATGGCGAGGCATTCTAGGGCTTTCTCGCCCAAAGGGCAAAAGGACTGCCTCGCGCGGGGACCGAGGCTGGTAGACGGACCGACCGGGGTCGCTCGTCCCGAGGTTCACCAACTTTTCTTCCGAGGTGCCGGTGTGATCAGTGCGAACCGCATGCGTGTCTGGTGCTCAGTCCTCGCCGTGACGCTCGCCGCCGCGAGCGGCGCGGGCGGTGCCGAGCACCCGAAGGTGATCGTGCTCGGATTCGATGGCGCCGATGGCACGCTGGCCGAGACGTTCATGAACGACGGCAGCTTGCCCAACCTGAAGCGGCTGCGCGATCAAGGCACGTTCCACAAGCTCCTGAGCAGCAATCCGGCCGAATCGCCGGTGGCGTGGGCATGCATCAACACCGGTTGCAATCCTGGCAAGACCAACGTGTTCGGGTTCATGCGCCGCTTCCTGCACGATGCGTCGTTCGAGCCGAAGTTCGACGCGAACGGCCAGCTCACCAACAAGGCCGAGTACGAGAAGGCGCTCGGCGTGCGTCCCGGCCTCGGCCACATGGAGGACGTGCAGGCGCCGGCCTCGGTGCTGCTGCCGTTCGATCCGAGCAAGCGGCAGCTGTACATCGGCGGCGCCGCGGTGCTGTGCTTCCTCGTGATCGTGTTGATCATGGCGCTCGTGCTGCACGCCAACATCGCCGTCTCGGCGCTGGTGGCGCTCGCGCTCGCGGGCGGCATCGGCTACGGGCTCCATCGCTGGACCAGCGGGCTGCCGAGCACCGTGCCGTCGGTGGCGAGCCCCGAGAAGGCGCACGGGTTCTGGGACTACCTCGACGCCGCGAACCTGCGCACCGTGGCGCTGCAAGCGGCCGTGACCGCACCCGCGCAGGCGGGCCCGCACACGCGCCTGCTCACCGGGCTCGGCAACCGCGACGTCGCGCTGGGGGCGGGGACCTGGTACGTGTACACGAGCCAGGACTTCGAGTGGTCGCGGCCGATGGACACCGGCGGCTACCTGTTCCGCATCAAGATGAAGAGCGCCGACCCAGCCAGCTCGGTCGCGACGTTCGAGGCGGCGGTGCGCGGGCCGGTCAACTTCGTCGAGCAGGAACGCCGGCACAAGGAGATCGAGCAGCTCGACCATGCGATCGCCGCGACGCCGGCCGGACCCGAGCTGGAGAAGTTGAAGAAGGAGCTCACCGCGAAGAAGTTCGACTACAAGGACTGGGATGAGAAGCGCAAGTGGACCACCGTGCCGTTGAGCGGCACCGTGGATCAGCAGCAGAAGTCGCTCCGGCTGACGATCGGCGGCGAGACGCAGACCATCAAGGAGGGCGGCTGGTCGGACTTCTTCCATCCGGACTTCGTGATCTCGCCGTGGATCAAGGCGCGCGGCGCGACCCGCGTGCACCTGGCGCGCTGCGAGCCGGACGAGGTGCGCCTGTACATGACCGTGATCTCGTGGGATCCGGCGGATCCGTGGCCGCAGATGGGGCTGTCCTCGCCGCCCGACTTCATCAAGGATCTGGCGCGCGAGATCGGCACGTTCGACACGATCGGCTGGTCGTGCGAGACGCATGCCCTCAAGGACGATCAGATCAACGATCAGTCGTTCATGGACGACATCGGCTTCACCGTGACCTGGCGGCGCGACTTGCTGAGCAAGGTGCTGGCATGGCAGGACTGGGATTGCCTGTTCCAGGTGATCGGCGAGACCGATCGCGTCGCGCACATGATGTACCGGCACTTCGACGACCAGCACCCGCTCTACAATGCGACGGAAGCCGACAAGCCGATCCACATGCTCGGGCGCACGTTCAAGAAGCGCGATGCGATCCGCGAGATCTACCGCGAGATGGACGCGACGGTCGGCATGGTGCTGCAGAAGATCGATGGCGGCGAGCTGCCGAAGGACACCGTGCTGATGCTGTGCTCGGATCACGGGTTCTCGAGCTTCCGCGAGGAAGTCGAGCTGAACCGGTTCCTCAAGGACAAGGGCTTCCTCGATGCGCCGGTGAGCGAGTATGGCGTCCTGCAAGCCGACTGGAGCAAGACCAGGGCGTATGCGCTCGGGCTGGGCTCGATCTACATCAACCTGAAGGGCCGCGAGCGTCACCAGGGAGCCGATGGCAAGATCCTGGACGGCATCGTCGATCCCAAGGACTACGATCGCGTGTGCGACGAGATCATCAAGGCGTTGCTCGAGTTCAAGAACGACCGCAAGGAGAGCCACAACGCGCGCAACGTCGTCAAGAGCGCGCGCAAGCGGGCGGATGTGTACACGGGCGACTGGTGGCGGGAGGAGATCGGTGCCGATGGCTACGTGCGCAAGCACGGCGCCGGCGACATCGTGGTCGGCTTCGAGTGGGGCTACCGCGTGGCGTGGGGAACGGCGCTCGGCGGCGTGAGCGAGGAGACCCTGTCCGACAACAAGCTGAACTGGAGCGGCGACCACGTGTCGATCGAGCCCGAGCTGGTGCGCGGCATCTTCTTCTGCAACCGCAAGCTCAGCAAACCCGTCGCCGACGTCGCCCTCACCGACATCGCCCCCACCGTCCTCGCTCTCCTCGGTGTCCCCGTCCCCCCCTCCATGGACGGCCAATCTGTTTCATTTGAGTAGGGACAGTCTACGCTGTCCCTACTCTGCTTGAAACATCGGCGCGAGGAGCTCGCGCAGGGCGAGGCGGGCGCGGTGGAGGCGGATCTTCACGGCGTTCTCGCTGGCGTCCAGGATGCGGGCGGTTTCCTCGGTGCTGAGCTCTTCGATGTCGCGCAGGATCAGCACCGTGCGATAGGTCTCCGGCAGCTGATCGATGAACGCGCGCACCTGCGCCCGGCGCTCGCTGGACAGCACCTGCTGCTCTGCATCCTCGGCCCAGTTCGCGACCGGCTCGGCGTGGTGGCCATCATCGAGGAACCTGGGCTGCAGCTCCTCGATCGCGATCTCCGGGCGCCGCCCGCTCTTGCGCCGCCGCATCAGCGCCGCGTTGACCGCGATGCGATACAGCCAGGTCGACAACCGCGCCCCGCTCGCGAACCGATCGATCGAGCGAAACGCCGACAGGAACGCATCCTGCACCGCATCGCGCGCGTCGTCCTCGCCGGCCAGCAGCTTGCGCGTGACCCGCAGCATCGCCGCCATGTGCTCGCGCACCAGCTGCTCGTATGCTCGCTCCTCGCCCGCCTGCAATCGGCGCACGAGGTCAAGCTCCGCGGCGCCGGACTCGTTCCGCTCCGGCGTCGATCCTTCACGATTCCCGTGGCCGACCATCGATGTGCGGTTCCTCCATGGTCTGCTCCTCATTTCAGCAACTCGGCGACGAATGTCGAGCACTCGCCGATCCTAAACCGACGACACGGCACGCCAAACCTGCTCTCCCTCGTGGCGCCGGTGAGCGAGCCGCAGCGTGCTGCCATCGCTGTCTGCGCGCGGGTTGACTCGCGCGCGCCGAAGCGCACGATGGGGCGCATGCCTCGCGAGGATCTGCGCAAGCTCGTCCACGTCGCGTTCGCCCTCGGCGCGTTCGCCATCCCCTGGATCGGTCGCGGCGGTGGGCTCGCGCTCGCCGTCGCGGGCCTCGCGCACAACCTGTGGCTGTTGCCGCGCTACGGATTCGGCCGGCGGCTGCATCGCGAGACGCCCGATCGCGGGCGCGCCGGGCTCATCTTGTATCCACTCGCGGTCGCGCTCCTGTTCGCAGCGGCGCCGCTGCCGATCGCCGCCGCAACCTGGGTGATCATCGGCGTGGGCGACGGCTTTGCCAGCATCGTCGGCCGGCGCGCGCGGCGCACGCTTCCCTGGAATCGCCGCAAGACATGGGCGGGCTCTTTCGCCTTCGCGCTCGCGGCCACGGCGCCGGCCGCTCTGGTGCTCTTGCTGGTGGATCCCACTCGCGCCGTGCCGCACGCGTTCCTGACTGCTGCCATCGGCAGCGTGATGGGTGCGATCATCGAGACCGTGCCGTGGCGCATCGACGACAACCTCGCGGTCGCGGTGGCGGCTGCGGCAGCGATGTGGCGCGTCTGACCGCACGCGGCTCGCTCGACACCACCGCCTGGTTGCGTATCATGGCGCTTCCGGCAGCGCGACGTGAACCAGCGAGCGACGGGGAATGACATGCGCGACGATGCGAACGACGCCAAGGGTGGAGCCACGCCGGCGACCGAGCCAGGGCGCGGCAGCGCCACCGCACCTGCCGCGGCCGCGAACACGGCGATCAAGAAGGACGAGAAGTATCCGCACAACGTGCTGCTGCTGCCGCTGCCGCAGATCGTGATCTTCCCCGATCTGATGATGCCGGTGCTGCTCGATGCGCCGCGGGTGCAGGCCACGCTCGACCAGCTGAGCGTGCAGGAGGGGCTGGTCGGGTTCGTGCTGCGGCGCGATCCGCGCCACGACGGCGCCGACCAGGCGAGCGAGGATCTCGCGGCGACCGACTTCCACGATGTCGGCACGCTCGCACGCGTGGTGAAGACGCTGAAGCTGCCCGACGGCAAGGCGTCGGCGGTGGTGCAAGGGCTGGCGCGCTTCAAGATCGAGCGCGTGCTGAAGAAGAAGGGCGTGCTGATCGCCAAGGTGAGCTACCCGAAGGAGACCTACGTCGGCGGCGATGCGGAGGTCGCGCTGTCGCGCACGGTGCAGCAGCTGGTGCGCGACATCGTGCAGCACAGCGCGCAGTACGGCGACGAGTTCCGCACCGCGATCATGAACATCGACAGCGCGCGCATGCTGGCCGACTTCGCCGCGGCGTACTTCATCCGCGACGCGGCCGAGCGTCAGGCGCTGCTCGAGGCGCTCGACGTCAAGGACCGCCTCGAGCGCGTCGCGGTGGGGCTCACGCGCGAGCTCGACCTGCTGAAGCTCGGCAAGAAGATCCAGGAACAGATCTCGGACAAGATCGAGAAGCACCAGCGCGAGTTCTTCCTGCGCGAGCAGGTGAAGGCGATCCGGCGCGAGCTGGGCGAGGAAACCGACGAGCGCGGCGCCGAGGCGAACGACTACGAGCAGAAGATCGCCAAGGCGGCGATGACCGAGGTGGCGGAGAAGCGCGCGCGCGAGGAGCTGAAGCGGCTGCAGGCGTTGAGCCCGGAGTCGGCCGAGTCGGGCGTGATCCGCGGCTACCTCGACTGGCTGATCGCGATCCCCTGGTCGCGCACCACCGACGACACCACCGACATCGATCGCGCGGCCCGCATCCTGGATCGCGACCACTTCGGCTTGAAGGAGATCAAGGAGCGCATCCTCGACTTCCTCGCGGTGCGCAAGCTGCGCTCGGGGCACAAGGGCCCGATCCTGTGCTTCGTCGGTCCGCCCGGCGTTGGCAAGACCTCGCTCGGCCGCTCGATCGCCGACGCGCTGTCGCGCCGGTTCTATCGGATGTCGCTCGGCGGGCTGCGCGACGAGGCAGAGATCCGCGGTCACCGCCGCACCTACATCGGCGCGATGCCGGGGCGCATCATCCAGGGGCTGAAAACCACCGGCTACCTGAATCCGGTGTTCGTGCTCGACGAGATCGACAAGATCGGCGTCGACTTTCGCGGCGATCCCGCATCGGCGTTGCTGGAAGCGCTCGATCCCGAACAGAATCACGCGTTCACCGATCTGTACGTCGACGTGCCCGTGGACCTGACCAAGGTGCTGTTCATCGCCACCGCGAACCAGCTCGATTCGATCCCGCGGCCGCTGCTCGATCGCATGGAGGTGATCGAGCTGTCGGGCTACATCGCCGAGGAGAAGCTCGAGATCGCGCGCCGATACCTGTTGCCGAAGGTGATCGAGAATCATGGGCTCGACGCGGGCAAGCTCGCAGTCTCCAAGCGCGCGCTCGCGACGATCATCGCCAGCTACACGCGCGAGGCGGGCGTGCGCAACCTGGAGAAGTCGCTCGCGCGCATCTGCCGCAAGGTGGCGACCAGGGTTGCGCGCGACGCGTCGATCTCGGTGCGAGTCGAGCCCGGCGATCTCAAGGAGTTCCTGGGCCCGCCGCGCTTCGATCAGGACCCGTGGTCGCGGGTGGATCGCCCGGGGATCGCGGTGGGGCTCGCCTGGACGCCGGTCGGCGGCGAGGTGCTCGTGGTGGAGGCGCTGCGCACGCCGGTCGCCGCCGGAGCACCTGGCGGCGGGCTCGAGCTGACCGGCATGCTCGGCGACGTGATGCTCGAGTCGGCGCGCATCGCCTGGAGCTTCGCGCGCGCCAACACGCCGCTGCTCGGCCTGGCGAGCGATGCGGCCGCGGGCTGCTCGATCCACTTGCACGTCCCGTCGGGCGCCGTGCCCAAGGACGGCCCGTCGGCGGGCATCACCATGGCGACCGCCATCCTCTCGCTCCTGTCGGGACGCAAGATGCTGCCTGGCGTGGCAATGACCGGCGAGCTCACGCTCACCGGCCGCGTGCTCATGGTGGGCGGCATCCGCGACAAGCTGCTCGCGGCGCGCCGCGCCGGCATAAGACGCGTGCTGCTGCCCGAGGGCAACCGGCGCGACGTGGACGAGATCCGACCCGAGCTCTTGAAGGGCATGCAGCTCGAGTTCGTCGAACGCTACGAGCAAGTCGCGGCGGCGGTGTTCCCAGCGCGGCGCGGCCGTTGAACATTGCCGAGCGTTTCCATGGTGTGACGTTGCCAAGTTTTTGAGAAAAGCGAAAGCCGCCGCGCCCGCCTTTGGTCCAATCTCGACGAAGCAGTGGGCGGTGCAATCCCTCATCCTCGGAGATCGCGGTCATGCGCATGGTGGTATTGCAGCGAGCGAGCTCGTTCCTCGTGCTGATGCTGGCGTCGGGTTGTGCCGCATCCAGCGACCAGGCGCATCCGCAGACCACCGCGGTGGGCAAGCGCGAGCTGCTGCGGCGCATGGAGGTCGAGATGTACGACCTGGTGCGCGCCGCCACGCCGCGCTGCGAGGCGGTTCGCCAGGCCGCGCTCGACCAGCTGAATCGGCTCGTGCCGCCGTCGCGTCTGCAGGTGGTCGACGAAGTGCTCGCGCGCTACGGCCAGAAGGACGAGGAGCAGTTCATCGCCAGGATCGACGCGATCGTGAACGACGGCGTGAAGCAGCTCGACGAGATCCTGAAGGAGCTCGAGCGAGAGGTGCAGAAGAAGGCCTACAAGGTTGCCGGCAACGATCTGCCCACCGAGACCGAGTTCTCGACTGGCTACGTCGAGATCGACGACATCGCCCGCAGCACCATCGATCAAGCGCGCCGCATCGCCGATCGCGAGGGGCTGCGCGATCTCGGCTACTTCCGGCGCGGCGAGGTGGTGCGGTTCACGCGCGCGCAGCGCGTGGACGCGCCCAAGCTCGGCCGCCTTTCGCTGTTCCTGTCGCCGCCGATTCCGGGTCGGGTGGTGTCGGGCCAGGAGAGCGTCGGCGTGCTGGCAGCGGTGCAGCGCAAGGCGATCGGCCCGGACGTCCCGCTGCGCTTGCTGCAGGCGGTGCGCCACCAGATCCTGCGCGGCGGCGTGCCGATCCGCGACCTGGGCTGGCGCCTCGATCCGAACACGCCCGATCACGATGGCGTGGTGCCGCTCGACGATCAGGTCAAGGACCCGAGCTACTTGATCTCGCGCGTGGGCTTTCCCGCCTTGCGCAGCGAGAACCCGGAGTTCGCGTCGTTTCGCGACTACACGTTCCTCGCCAGCTTCGAGCTCGCGGTGCAGCGCACCGACACGAGCGAGCTGCTCGCCGGCTGCGCCTACGAGCTGCGCTGGCACGTGACGTTCAACGGGCAGGTGATCTTGCTCGAGGGTCACAACGCGCGGCCGCGCGTGGATCACTTCGCCGTGCTCGACCACCTGCTGAAGGGCACGGCGCCGCCGGCGACCGAGAGCCCGGCAGCCGAGTCGAAGGAGCCCGAGTCGAAGCCGAGCGAGGCCGCGCCTCCGGCCGAACCGGCCAAGCAGGAGCACGAGCAGCCGGCCGCTCCGGCGAAGGACGAGCGGTCGGCGCCGGCGACCGAGCCCGAAGCGCCGCCGGTCGATCATGCGCCGGATGCGGCCGCGGCGAACGCGCCGCCGCCGGTGCCGGCCGAACCGGGCGGCGACAAGACCGACGCCAGGCGCCCGAACAGCCGGCCGCGACCGGCGCACGGCAAGAACGCCGGCAACGAAACTCCCGAGATGCAGGTGGCGCCACCTCCGCGGCCAAAGACGAGAACGCGCTGGCGATGACCTGGACCATCTCGCCCTCGCTGCTGAAGGATCTGCGCACCGCGAGCGCGGCGAGGCGCTGCTCGATCGCTACTCCGGATTCGATCTACACGCCGAGCGTGAAGGCGACCCGCCTCGGGCTCGCCCTGCCGAAGAAAAACCAGACAAGAGTGCGGCCGAGCAGAAGGCCGCGATGCGCCCCGCCGCGGACGAGAAGCTGTTCAGGAGCTGGGCATCAAGATCGGCGGCGTGCTGGTCAGCGCCGCATCAACAAGGGTGCCGATCGCGTCGAAGTCGTTCCTGCTCACCGCGCTCAAGGAGCTGGCCAGGCCGAGCAGCTCGACGTGGTGCTGGTGCGCGACGGCGAGGAGCGCGGTGCTCCGCTATCAGCTGCCCAAGGAGTGAGGATGCCGGCATCGCCCATTCGTGCTGCGCTTGCGCGTGGCGCGCTTGACCTCACTGTGCGCGCACGCGGCCTGGCGCGGCGCGCGCGGGCCGGAAATGGCAAACAGCACCAACACCACATGGATCAGATCGCCGACGCGGGCGCCGATGCGCGCCTGGAGCGGCGGGTCCACGAGGATGAAGAAGCGCTTCGGCGAGAGCCGATCCAGCCCTGGGAGCACGCCGTTCATGGTGCCGCGGACGAGATGGCCGAACCGCCACGGCGCGATGCCGTGCGGACCGGCTCGGTGCCCCACAGCGCGCCCGGATCCGAACGGCACGATGATCGCCGCTCCCTTGTGACCCATCTCCAGCGCGACCTGGAACCGTTCCTGCATCATGGCTCTCCCCGGTCCTCGCTCGAGTCCCTTCCGGGCCTGGCGAGCCGGAGCGTCCTCGAGCAGATCGAGCGCCGCCGCCAGCCCGCCGAGTCCGGCTCAAGAGCTCCCTCCATGCAAGATCACATCAGGGAGCGCCGAGGGCATTGCGCACCCCACAGGCTGCAGGCGGCACCAGGGATCACCACCTGCACCCGCCGCGCAGGCCAGGTCTCCACCAGCGCGCGGGGTGCTTCAGTCGAACAGGCCCGGTGATCACCCCGCGTATCGGCCAGGCTGGCCAGCGCGGCGCGCCGAGAGTCTTGCCAGCCGATGAGCAGGTCGCTCTCGGCGATGATCGCGGCGAGCAGGGCAGCTTGAAGCGTGCCGACGGCGCGCGGGTCACCTGGCCACCGAGCCGCAGGGCTCGGCGGCAACGATGCGCGCACCGCACGAGCGGCTCCTCATAGCCCAGAAGGTCCACCAGCGCACGCGCGCGCGCCGCGTTGCGGCGCGCCTCCGCCAGGCGGCCGACTTCGCCGGCGACCAGCGTAGCAGGGCGCGCCAGGGCAGCTGTGCCGGATGCTCACCACGGCGGGCAGCGCAGCTTCAAACAGGGCGAGCAAGGCGCGCGCCTCGCCGGCAAACGCCATCAGCACGACGCTGGCCGGCGACCTGGCGCGCCGAGCACCGAAGCAGGCTCGAGCGCCCTTGGCGACGCGGTGCTGCGCTGCCGCGCGCGCGGTAGTCACCGTCTCGCGTGCCAGCAGGAAGCTCGCCTCCACCGCGGCGCGCAGCTGATCTTGCGGGTGGCTGCACTTGCTCAGTGCAGTCGCTCCTTCGGTTATGCGAAATCAGGCGACATCGTAGTGTTTCGCGCGCAGCTTCTCCTGGTGGCCGCCGAGCGCATCAGCGCGGTGCTGGGCAATCGAGCAGCGCCGGCGATGCCAGGCTGCCGGCATAGTGGGCCAGCAGGTAGCACCAGCCCCCGTAGCCGCGAACGCTCGCGGCCTTGTCCTGGCCAGCCAGTCGATCTCGGCATCCAGGTAGCGCGCTGCGATGCACTTGTGTTGCCAGCAGCGTGAACAGCGCATCGCCGATCGCGGACAGGCGGATGATCAGGATGCGAGGCGCGCGCATGATGCCGGAAGGTAGCGTGCCGGCGCGGCCACTTCAACGAGCGCGTTCGATGCGCTAGTCTGCGGCAATGACCAGGATGCTGTTGCCGGGCTTCGTCGAACGCGAGCACGCAGGCTTCGTGCTGGTGGCGAGGGCCGAGCTGGTCGACGCCCTCGAGGCGGCTGGCGCGCTCGCGATCGCCGACGTGAACGCATGGCGGGGCGAGGTCGTGGCGCGCTTCGCCGGCCGCGGTGTGCCGCTCGCCCTGCGGGTGTCGAACCGCACGCTGGTGGTGAAGGAGCTGCGCCACGGCGGGCTGCTCGCGCCGATCACGCGCGGCTGGTTCCTCGCGAGCGCTCGGCTGCGCGACTTGCGGCTCCATGCGCTGACCATTGCATCTCGCCAGCCTGCGGCATCGGCGTTGCCGGATCCTGTTCCTGCACGCGAGCAACGCGTGCTGGGACTGCTGCGGCGTTGGTGATGCAGACCACGCTCGTTCCAGGGCGAGATCTGCTCGCGCGGCACCACGCGCGGGTCGCGCCCGCGAGTGGATGCGACCGCTGGGCCAGCTGGTCAGGCGTACACGACGCCGGCGTCCTGCGCACGCGGACCTGAACCTGAAGAACGTCCTGGTTGCGGACCGGCTCTGTCTGGTCGATCTCGGGCGTCGGCGTACCCGCACGCCGGTGTGCCGGCGCGGTTGCGGGTGAAGAGCCCTCAGGCAGTTGCACCGCGCTCAACTGGCCGAAGCAGCGTTGCTGCCGCGCAGCTTGACCTGCCGATGTCGTGCGCTTCCCTCAAGGGCTACGATGCGGGCAGCTGGAAGAACTGGTTCCGTCGCGTGCTGAAGGCGCATCGTCGGCTGGCCCAGCTTAGCATCGCCTGTTCTGGCGCATCGATCGCCGTTGCCGCCGGCAGGCGTGATGCGCTCGGCACCGCCGGCGAATCAGCGCAGCTCGCGCAGCGCGCGGCGCAGGATCTGCCCGAAGGCGGCGACGCCCGGAATCTGCGGCACTGCCAGACGCGACCTGGCGAATCCGCTTGTGGGGCGCCACGTGCGCGGCGACGAACGCCATGATGTCGCCGGCGCTCACCTCGCCGCGCGGCACGATGAACGCCTTCGGCACCTCGCCGGCCTCTTCGTCCGGCGCTGGCACCACCGCGGCGTCGGCGACGCGCGCGCGTGCGACAGCAGCAGCGCCTCGAGCTCGGCGGGCGCCACCTGACCCTTGTACTTGATCAGCTTGGCCTCCTTCAGGCGATCCACCACGAACAGATGCCGTCGGTTGGCATGGCCGATGTCGCCGGTGTGCAGCCAGCCCTCGCGATCGATGGTCTGCGCCGCCGTGATCTCCAGGCCGGTTGAGGTAGCCGCCCATCACCTGCGGCCCGCGCACGCGGATCTCGCCCTGCATGCCCGGCGCGAGCAGCGCGCCGCTCTCGGGGTCGAGGATCTTGCCGTGCCGGCACGCACTGGCCGGCCGACCCGGCACGATGCGCGCCGCCTCGCTCGGGCTGTTGATGTGGGTGGCGGGGCTGGTCTCGGTCTCGGCCATGGCCGCGCTTGATGACGCAGCCGAGCCGCGCCGCGCATGCACGCGAGGCTCGGCGCCGAGCGGCGCGGCGCCCGAGAAGATGGTCTTCATCGCGCTCAGATCGAACCGGTCCGCACCACCGCGCTCTTGGTGGGGGCAGCAGGATCGGCACCAGAGTGCGCGAGGCTGATGCGGTAGCGCTCGACGATCGAAAGCGTGTGCTCGAGATCGAACCGCGGCGCCCAGCACCACGACCGTGGCGCCGAGATGCAGGCCCGCGTTCATGATCGCTGCCATGCCGTAGATGTGGAACAGCGGCAGCACGCACAGCAAGTTGTCGTCGCCGGTGGCGACGTCACCTCGAGCTGGACCGCGTTCGCGATTGATTGTAGTGCGTGAGCATGACCGGCTTCGGCAGGCCGGTGGTGCCGCTCGAGTACGGCAACGCCGCGACCTGCTGCTTCGGGTCCCGATCGCCGGCTCCGGGAAGGGACCTGCGCTGCCCTGCAGCGTTGCGAACAGGGAAGTCGCAGCCGGCGCCAGGCCGATCACGAACACCTCGCGCAGCGCCGGAACTGCCGGCAGCTTGCCGATGAGCGCCAGGTCGTGACCACGTAGCTCGCGCCCGAGTCCGCGGGCTGCTTCACGATCTCTTCCGGCACGTCGCCAGCGGATTGATGGTGGTGGTGGTGGCCACGACCAGGGACACCACGCCGGCCAGGCGATCACGTACTCGGGGCGGATTCGTGCTCAGGATGGCGAGCACTTCGCCCGCGCGCAGGCCGTGCTGGTACAGCGCTCGCGCGACATGCTGCTCGTGCAGCGCCCCGTAGGTGATGCGCGCTTGCGGTGGTGCCATCGATGATGGCCGCCTTGGTCGCGAGGCTCGCTGCCTTCGCGGCGCGAAGTGTGCGAGCGGCAGCTCGGGGATCACGCAGCCCCAGGCGGCGGGCTCGCGAAGATCGCGGCTCCTCGGTGGTGAGACGTGGTTCCCGATGCGCGAGACGATTGGCATTGCCGGCTGCATCCACTGGCCAGGCATGCCGATCCCGGGTGAGCGGAGCCTTGGGGTCGAGCAAGCCTGGCGGGGAACGGACCATGGCCGAGACGCAGCGCCATCGACGAGCGGCAAGCCAATCGGGCTGGAAGGAGTGGCTGCGTTCGGGCTGCCGGGCGGCAGCGTCCGCGCTGCTCGCGTTGTGCGTCGCCGGGACGATCGCGGCGGCGCTGCTCTATGTCCCGAGCGGCAGGTTCGGCGTATTGCTCGCCAGAACGTGCTGTTCATCATCATAAGCATTACTTCGCCGCCCGCAAACAGCAGACCTGCAACCGCTGCCAGGCGCCCGGGCCGCCGCCCTTGTACTTGCCGCGCGGCTCGATTCGCTTGCTGCTGACCGCGGGATTCGTGGCGGTCGGCGTGATGCTGTATCGACAGGAACGGCTGCTGCGTGTGGCCGAGCATCCCGGCGATGCTGACCCTGTACCTGGTGCTCGGCTTCTTGCTCGGCGTCGTGCTGGCCAGGTGCTGTCGCTCGGCCGCCGCCATCCGCCGCGCTTGGTCGAGGACCTGCGCGCCGCTCGTCGCTCGTGGCCGCCGTGCTGCTCGCGTTCATGGTGCTGGAGAAGAGCTCGGGCTCTTGCCGCGCTCCGGAAGGCGCCTCGGCAGCTGGTACCAGCTGCTCGCCGAGCGCCGGGCCAAGCACGTGGCGGCTGCGCTTTGGTGAGCTTTTACTTCGGCTCGCGCTCGTGAGCAGGTGGCGGCGGCGCTGCGTCTCGGCGGCAGCGTTCGAGCCGGGGACCTTGATCAGCGGCTCGCGAACGCGCTCTCGAAGACTGCGCCATGAACCTGCTCACCGGCTGGTCGCGAAGTCGCGCCGAATACGTGCGCGGCTCGACGCCGCACGCACGAGCTTGCGCGCCTCCATGTAGCGCTCCGATGTAGCAGGTGTTGTCGTCGCTTTACCAGGAACGGCGCCACCCGACGCGCCAGCGTCGGCGCGAACCGAGTGCTTGCATGGGCAGCGCGGCTGGCCATCGACCCAGCGGCTTGATGGCCGCGCAGTCGGTCTCGGCGCCGGGAAGCTGAGGTGGGTAGCGCGCCGCGGTAGAGCGTCAGCTCGACGGCGGGGCGACCTCCCCGGACCGTCCGGCAGAAAGCGATCGTGGGATCGCCGGTGCCCGTCAGGTGCAGCATGTATCGACGCCTGCGACCAAGAGCGGCACCGGTTGCTCCTCTGCCAGGGCGTCCTCGGGGATCGCGAACAGGTCGTCAAGCCAGGACAGGTCGCCGGGCTCGGCGCGTTCGATCGCGCGCCGGAACATACCCGCGAGCCCATACCGGTAGCGGCGCATGCCAGTGTGACGGCAGCGAAGCCCCGCGATCCGCTCCTGCAGCAGGACGCCGATCAGGCTCGGCGTGCAGAGCGGCGCGCGGGTGGCCACGCCGGTGGTCTTCGCGTTGATCAGCGCCGCGGTCGGCTCGAGTTCGAGCGGCGACACGGTAGACATGCCGCATCGTCCAGCTCGAAGCCACATCCGAGCCGGGTGCGCTGGTCGGGCCAGTCGGCGTCGGTGCTGATCTGGCCGCGCAGCCGGGCGCTGTCCAGCTCGAGCCGCACCTCGAGGGCTCGCCATCGTCGCCGCGGCCGTGAAGGGGTCGCTCAGGCTTCAGGCCGGGGAGCGGCGTGGTCACCCAGGCCCAGGCCAGCGCCTGTCCTCGTGGTCACCAACTGGTAGAGCTCGACCTCGGTGACCTGCTCGTCGTTCAGCCGCTCGGTCCACCGGTGCAGCGGCCACGGTCGGCCATCGATGCCTTGCATCTTCGCCAGCAGCAGCGCCGCCTTCCCCACCAGCGCGGCAGGCCGAAGTCGGCACCCGCCGCTGCGTCGGTCCACGGGAAGTCCACCAGCACGCGCATAGAAGCGTTCGCGCAGAGACGGCATCGCCGGGTCTGCCGCGCGCAGGTGGGACGGTCGATCGCTGCGCGCAGCGACGCTGGCAGGCCGCCACCGTGCGCGGCGCGATCGGTTCGCAGGGTGGATCGATCGGCACCTCGAACCTGGATGGCGGCGCTCGCGCGTGGCAGTGCGGCAGGCGGCGATGGTAGCTCGTGCGCCGCCAGCTCGGCACGACGATCAGCGCTGCGGCCAGGGCCAGCAGCGCCGCCTGCACGTACCGGTTGCGAACCAGCCGCACCAACGGCGTCGCGGCGGGCGTGGACGTCGCAACCGCCACCCGGGCGCGGAACGTGCGATCGGTCGCCGGCAACGGCGCGACCGGCGCACCAGTTGCCGGCGGCCGCCAGGCGTCGGTCGCGGAAGTACCGCTCGTCCAGCAGGCGACGCAGCTCCGAGAGCCCCTCGCGCAGTCGGTCGCGCACGGTCCGGTCGGTGATCTCCAGGCGCTGCGCGATCTGGCCCTGATCGAGCTTCTCGTAGTACCTGAGGATGATCACCTCGCGGTACCTTGGCTCGAGCGCGACGACTGCCTGGCCCACGACCGTCTGCGCTTCGATGCGTTCCACCAGCTCGTCGGTCGACGGCGCGAACTCCGTCACCGCCTCGATCCCGCGGTGCGCGCGCGCCTCTTCCTCTGCGAATCGCACCACCACCGTGCGGGCCACGGAAGCGAGCCAGCCGGGAATGCTGGCTTCCGGGCGAGGCGGGTACTGCATCGCGCGCAGCCAGGTCTGCTGCATCACGTCGTCGACGCGGTCTTCATAGACCAGACCGCATACCAGCCGGCGCAGGAACTCGGTGTGCAGCAACAGCGACTCGGGAAAAATGGACTCTGGTGCTGTGTTGCTCATGGGAGCGCTAGCTTACCAGCACCTCGATCGGTGCGGCAAGCCAGCGCTCCCCCGGCGCCAACGTGGACTGCGAATCGTGCAAATCACCAGCCGCTGATGCCCGGGATCACGGGGGGCAGACGCCCACCTGCGTGCAGTGCCACCCGAAGTCGTCTTCCCAGATGTTGCAGTCGAAACCACCCGCCGGGCTGTGGATGCAGGTCGGCGGCGTGCTCGGCCAGCAGCGATAGCACAACCCGCCCTGTGGGGCAGGCGCCGCCGACACCGGTGCCGGCAGCTGCGCCGCGAACATCAGCACCGCGGCCGCGAACAGCAACAGCGACCACGATCGCTCACGCTTCTCGGTCATGGAACTCTCCTTCATTCATTCACTGCACGATTGATTGGTCATGGGATGTGCCGCTCGATCCACGCGAGCGCGGCCGACGCCACACCCCGCTCCAGCAGTCCAGCTCCGTCGTACTCGAAGCTGGACGACCCATAGTTGTTCTCGATCACGTGTCGATCGGTGTGGCGCAGCTGGCCAGAGTAGCGGATCACGTGCACCTTGCCGTCGTCGCCGAAGCGGAAACGGTGCCCCAGGGTGAGCTCCGGCAGCTCGCCCTGCATGTGGAACGGCAAGCGCATCATGTCCGGCGCCGAGCATACGACCATCACCACTTCGGGCCGGCCGGCGCGCGTGCTGCGCACCTTCACGTCGATCAGCGATCCCGCCGCCTGGTACGGTGCGCTCACCGACACGAACGGCGCGAGCAGGATCACGACGCGGCTCGCCTCCATGCCCTCGTCCGTGCCGCGCGCGAACATCACGCGCAGGCTCTGGTCGTCGCGCGGTGGCAAGTCCCACCAGCGCCAGCCGTCTTCGGCGCGCGGCGGATCGTTCACGCCGTCGACCGAGCGGCACACGCTCGCGACCAGGCCGAGCGCGCGCCGCACGTCGGGTGTCGGACCGACATTGTCTTCGAGCACGGCGAGCGCCTGCGCCGTGAGCCGCGCGTCATCCCACGCCAGCGGCGCAATGGGGATCGCCACGAGATCGGGCTCGATCGTGTGCGGCACCGCGCTGCCGTGCGGCAACGTGGGTCCGCGATGCAGGAAGCTGCCCGAGAACGCTGCAATGACGAACGCCGACCCAGCCATCGCCAAGTAACGCATGGCATCATCCTCCCGGAGTGGCGAGTGGGCCACCCGTTCCCGGCGACGGCGCTCGAGAGTGCATTGCTCCGAGCGCCACGTCGCCCATGCGTTAGCCCTGGTTCGCGACCGGCGTCACAGCAAAAAACGCAACGCCGCCCGCGGCGCTGCTCCGTGCAGTCGTCGCTGCGAGCGCACGCCGCAATCAGTCGCTCGAGTTGACGCGGGCCGGACGCGATGCGGGTGCGGTGAGGGCGTGTCGTTCCCGCCAGGACTCGAGCTCCTGCTCGGCTCGTGAGCGCGCCAGCTCGAAGCCGCGATCCCGCGCGCCAGGATTGACGGGCGCGGGATCGCGTCTATATCGCATGCTCGACGGTTCCCAGCTCCGCGCACGCACCTTCCGCAGCCGTGCGCTCCGCGGATGTCCCACAGCGACGTTGCTTGCAGCGACTTTGCCCGCAAGTTGAAGGGTGATGCCATGACGCGCCTGTGTTCGTTTCGTGTTTGGTGCCAGCTCGCGCTCGCGAGCGCGGCAGCGGTCTCGTTCGCGCGCGCCGGCGACGATCATTTCGCGCCGACCGCGCCCGAGTTCCAGGTGAACCAGTACGCGAAGTACGCGCAGAGCGAGCCAGCGATCGCCGCCGACCGGGACGGCAACTTCGTCGTCGTCTGGACCAGCCTCGGCGACATCTGGGCGCGCATGTACTGGCAGGACGGCACGCCGCGCACCAGCGAGTTCAACGTGAATCCCACGCTCACCCACGGCGATCAGGACTATCCGTCGATCGGCATGAGCCCGAGCGGCGCATTCGTCATCGCCTGGCAAGACTGGGATGGCAACGACGGTTATCAGATGGGCGGCGGCGCGCGCGTGTACTTCGCCGACGGCACGCCGCGCACCGGCGAGTTCATCCTCAACAGCCACTGGCAGGGCTCGCAGTTCGATCAGGCAATCGCGATGGCGGCCGACGGTTCGTTCGTGGCGGCCTGGAGCGACTCGGATCGCGACGGCATCGCCGGCGTCTATGCGCGCATGTTCGGCGCCGACGGCACACCCAGGGGAGACGAGTTCCTGGCGAACGATCCGCAGAGCACGTCGCAGGTCACACCCGGCATTGCCACGAACAGCGCCGGCGATTTCGTCGTCTCGTGGACCGATGCGAGCGCGCACTATGGCGAACCACGCAACGTCGTGGCGCGCGTGTACCGCAAGGACGGCACGCCGCTGACCGCCGAGATCCCGCTCACTGGCCAGAACGGCGCCGGCTTCCAGCGCTGGCCCACGGTGGCGATGGCGGCGTCGGGCAACTGGATGGCGGTGTGGCAGGACGAGTCTGCCGCCGACGGCGATGGCCACGGCTGCTTCGGCTGCCTGTTCGATCTCGCCGGCCAGCCGCTCACGCCGGTGTTCCAGATCAATCAGACCACGGCCGGCAACCAGGACGTCCCGCGCGTCGCCGCCGACTTCTTCGGCAACTTGCTGGTGGTGTGGCAGGATGCCTCGAGCGGCAGCCTGGATGCCAAGGCGCGCCGGTTCGACGCCACGGGGGCACCGCTCGGCGACGAGTTCCTGGTCAACTCGATCACCCAGGGCGACCAGCTGCGGCCGTGGAGCGCGACCGACTGCTCGGGCGAGCGGCGGTTCATCGCCTTCATGGGCGACGGCGACATCTGGGTGCGCGCCTACCACGCTGCGCCCATCACCGCCGATGTGCACCGCAACGCGCAAGGCGACCTCGAGGTCGGCATCGATCTGGCGTTGAACGGCAACCCGAGCTTCCCCTACCAGATCGGCATCTCCGCCGGCACCACCCTGGCATCTGGCTGCCCGATGGTCGCATCTGGTCGCTCGACTACGACGCGTACTTCGTCAGCGCGCTGGCGGCGCCGAACGGCCCGCTGTTCTTCGGCTTCGTCGGCGCGCTCGACCAGGGCTCCGAGGCGCGCGCCAGCATCGTCATGCGCCGGCTGATCGTCCCCGAGGGCGTCGGCACCGGGCTGTTCATCTCGGCGCTCACGTTTTCCGACGGCATTCGACCGGGCCCGTTCCTGCGCACGGTGACGCGACCCGTGCCGGTGCCGCTGCGCTGGTGAGAGCGGCGCTCAGCGCTGCGGCGATCGCCGCACGAGCTTCATGATCAGCACCGAGCTGCGCACCTTGCCGATCGTGTCGATGGCGAGGTCGATGCCGGGCTCGGCGGCGAGCGCGGCCGCGAGCGATGCGCGCGTCCGGTGCAGCTCGTCCAGATCGGCGGGCAAGTCGCACAGCGCGATCCAGCACGTGCCGCTGCGCTGGCACTCGGCGAGCGCGGTCGCGAGCACGGCCTCGCGCGCCAGAACCTCGCTCACCTGGACGTGGTCGTACTGGAACTGCTTGCCGGTCGCGGCCTGCGCGACGAGCCGCGGCTCGAAGCGCCGCAGCAGCCACCAGCTGATCACGCTGCGGCCGCGCCAGTTGGCCACGATCGGACCCGGCGCGCGCGCGTACTCCGCGGCGCACCAACGCAGTTCTGGATCATCGTAGTTCTCGCGGTCGCGGAGCACCGGTGCGAGGCCGGTCACGAGCGCCGCCGCGAACGCCGCCACGAGCAGCGCCGCCGCTGCCAGCCGGAGGCGCGCGTGCGGCAAGCGCTCGAGCCACGCGGCGAATTGCAGCAACGCCGCCAGGAACAAGCCGGGGACGATGGCGAGGTTGTGGCGCGGCACGCCGCCGAGGGGAAACTTGCCGAGCAAGGACGCGAGCAAGCTCAGCAGCAGCGCCAGCACGCCGTAGATCGCGATCGCCCGCGCCAGCCGCGCGCGGAGATTGGGGCCGGCCGGCAGGCAGGCGCCGAGCAGCACCGCCGCGCCGGCCGCCCAGCCGAACGGCGCCGGCACGTTGGCCGCGAGAAAGCGCTCGATGCTCTGCAGCGAGTGGTAGAGGATCGCTCTCCAGTCGGTGAAGCTGCCGCGGTAGAGGTACGGACCGGTGTGGCCGTAGCGCGCGACGCTCGCCTCGAACGGCAAGCTGAGCGCGAGCAGCGTGACCAGAGCCGGCAACAGCTGCGGTGCGAGCAAGGTGAACAGCCGCCGCCACTGGCGCTGCGCGCCGAGCGTCCCCGCGAGCGGAACGTACAGCACGAGCGACAGCGCGAGCGCGTGGAAGGCGGCGCTGTAGATGGTCGAGATCGCCAGGAACTGCAGCACCGCCAGCGTCAGGTGATCGCGCCAGCGATCGGCGCCCGCGGCCGGTGAAGCGACCGTGCCCGAGCGCGCGATGCGCACGAACAGCGCAAAGCTCGACCAGATGAACACGAGCCCGAGGCTGTAGTGCCGCACCTCCACGGACTGGGCGACCAGCTGGGGCATGAGCGCCACCAACAGCGCGCCGCCCAGCGGTGCAAGGCGCGAGCCGGTGATGTGCTTCAGCACCACGTGGCTCAGCACGATGCCGAGCAGGCCCGACAGCAGCGACGCCAGCTTCGCCAGCGCGGCGGTGGTGCCGAGCTCGAGGATGAGCTTGATCGGCAGATACGCGAGCGGCGGGTGCGCGCGCAGCCGGCATTCGCGCAAGAACTCGGCCAACAGCGGGCTGCGTGCCACCAGGAAGTGCTGGCACTCGTCGTAGTCGAGGCCGTCGCCCATCATGCGCCAACGCACCGCCGCGCCGAGCGCGACGATCGCGAGCAAGCACCATGGCTCCCAGGCAGCGCGGTCACGAGTCATCGGTTGAGCGGGTACTCGTTGATCCAGTGGAAGCCGCGGTTCACGATCAAGAACTTCGACTCGTCGATCCGGTGGAGCAGCAGCGACAGCTCATCGTCCTCGAGCTTGCCGTCGAGGGTGAGGTGCTCGAGATCGAGCCGCGCCAGCGTGAAAGCGCACTTGCCGCTGCCGTCCTTGCCGGTGACCAGGTCGATTCTGTCCTCGTCCAGATGTTCTTGCAGGCGGTAGCCCTTTTCGACTCGTCCATCCTGCGGATGACGAACGCACCGTACCTGGTGATGATCACGCTGCGCCAGCGCGTGGCCTCGGTGAGCAGCGGCGGCACCACGGCGCCGTTGCGCGCGAACTCCTCGACCTCGTAGATGCCCTGGAGCGCGGGCCTGGGCTGGTCGTAGAGGGCGGCCATCTCGGCATGCCCGCTGGCGGTCGCGTAGCCGATCCAGCCGAGGAACGCGAGCTTGGCGGGGAACAGCGTCCACCGCAGCCAGCGGCGCTCCGGATGCAAGGCGACCGGCCGCGTCGCGAAGTTCAGCACGCCGGCAAGTCGCCGCAGGTCGGCCGCGATCAGGAAGCACGCCATGAACAGGAGGTGCGACGAGTACAGCTTGACCGGCGTGTCGTAGCAGAAGTTGAGCATCACCACGTTCGCCATCACGCCCGCCGTGACGATCGCACCCACGGTTGCCGTGCGACGCCACAGCAAGAGCGCGCCGCCCAGCGCCTCGGCCAGACCGGCGAAGATCGTGTAGGCGACCGAGTAACCCATGAACGTCCACAGCAGGCCCATCGGCGAGAACTCGCCGAAGGGCTCCACCAGCTTGTCGAAGCCGGCGGGCTGGAACTGGCGCGGCGGCAGGATCTTCGCGAGCCCGTAGCCGAGCATGATCACGGCGAGCGCGTAGCGCACGTAGATGCGCAGCAGGTGATGCAAGCGCGCGTGCTGCTGCTGGCGCGCACCGAGGATCGACCACATCACGGTCGCGACCGCGGCGATCGCCGCGAAGCACAGCACCTCCACGTAGTTGTAGGTGGTGTCGCCGCTGCCGTTCGGGAACACGGTGATGTCCTGGCGCAGATGCAGGAGGTGCTTGCCCACCCACGGCACCAGCCGATACCAGGCTTGGCGATACCACGCGCTCAGCTGGTCCGTGCCCGGCAGGTACGCGAGCGGGAACGGGAAGTTGTAGAGCACGAGGTACGCGAACACGAAGCGAAACAGGGCCCGCTTGGGCCAGCTCCAGCGCCGAGCCGATCGTTCCGCGGCTTGCGCCTCGGTGCCGCCGACAGCCGGAGCCGCAGCCGGCATGGGGTCGATGGAGGGGGCCGCGGACGAGGTCGGCAACACGGAGTCTCCTCGGATCGAGAGCAACGCTGCCTGCGTCGCGGCGCGCCGATGCGGTCCTTGGCGGTGGGGGCGTCGCCGCTAGTGTTGCGATCGCGAAGGGTTTGTGCAAGAGGCCGCTGTGGCGACGCGCTGGGAGCGACGATCCGAGTCCTTCGATGGCGTCCCCGTGTCGGCCGCTCGCAGCGCGGTGGGGCATCACTGCGAACTGCATGCAGACCGTGAAGGCTTGAGGTCAGACAGGCCACGATGAGGTGGAAGGCGAGTCGATCAGTGGGATTCGTCGTAGTACTCGGACTGCAAGACCATGCAACGGGTCCCGTCCGGCGTGATGCCAAGCGAAGGAGTGTCGCCGTTGGGTGGAAGAGAATCTCGCAGTGGAAGCGTGCGGCCGTAGTCATGCGACTCGGCATACGTAACCCCCCAGTTGCTCCAGGTCATTCCGGCGCTCCCGTATCGGGTTGAACGCATCCAGCTGAGCCCCGCCAGCTTGGCATTGGTTTGCTTGTACGGGCCTTCCCAGTGAGCACCGCCATCCATCGTGATGAGCGAGTACACCTGCGTGCTGGGTGATCGGTAGCGGCCGAATACCAGCGTCACGGGGCCGTCTGGAGATACGGCGAGGCCAACTCCGCCGTCGGCGTCGCCGAGGTCAATCGATGGCGGGAAGGCGAGGCCCTGGTAGCTGCGGGTGTACCTGATGTGGGGCTATGTGGGGCGGGTGCGAGCGCTGCAGGTAGGTGATGGATACCATGCCGGCACGGTCGACACCGAGGCTCACGTTCTGGTACGTGCCGTAGCCGTAGGCCGTGTAGACTACATGTCGACTACCCAGGTCGTCGACTGCGAGCGGATAACCGGTCTGTGGGTGCACACCGTTGGGCAGATAGGTTACCTGCGACCAGTGGTCCGCGCAGGTCGCTCATGCTCGATTGCGCGGTTGCCATCAGCGGTACGAGGAGCACGACGGCTGCGAAGTGGGAGCTGTTCATGGGACCCTCACTCCTAGTAGTTCCAGATGTACACCTCACCGGCATCCGGCAGGGTGATGGCATTCATGTTGGAGCGGGGCGCGCCGATCACGACCTCGTCCGCGCTGGTGAGGACGCAACGAGCCGGCCACAAGGGGAAAGCACCATTGGCGCATTCTTGGGCCCGGAAGAATCTGGTGTTTCTCGAAATGACTGCGCAACTCGCACGGGCATCGGCTTGCCTGCGAGTTCTCCCCCCGCTCCCGTTGGCACGTGCTGCATCCTCAACTAGAACAGGCGCCCGAGCAAGGCGGGCAGCGCGTGCTCCACGCGCAGCGGCCGGGGGCCGAGCGTGATCGGCTCGAACCCGTGCGCGCTCAGCAGGTCGAGCTCGAATGGAATGAAGCCGCCCTCGGGACCGATCGCGAGCGTGACCGGCTGCGCCAGCGCGCGCGGGCACGGCGTCAAGGCGTGCGGATGCGCGAGCAGCGCGCGCGTGCCGCGCACGATATCCCTCGCCTCGTCCTCGACGAACGGTCGGAAGCGCCTGGCGAGCGCGATCGTGGGCAGCACCGTATCGCGCGCCTGCTCCAGGCCGAGGCGGCATTCCTCGACGAGCTTCTCGGGGGCGAGCGCCGGGCTCGCCCAGAAGCTCTTCTCCACGCGCCAGCTGTTGACGAGATGGATGCGCTTGATGCCCATGGCCGTGGCGCACTGCAGCACCCTGCGCAGGGTCTTGGGGCGCGGCAGTGCGAGCAGCAGCGTGACCGGCAGGGGCGGCGGCGGATCCTGATCGAGCGTGACCTCGAGCTCGAGCCGCGCCGCGTCGAGGACCGTGACCACGCCGGTGCCGACGCGGCCGTTCACGAGCCCGACGCGCAGCCGGTCGCCCACGCGCGCACGGTGCACCTCGAGCACGTGCCGCAGACGCCGTCCGCGCAGCACGGCTCGGTCCGGGTCGCCGGCCAGGTCTTCTTGCGACAGCAGGATCAAGTTCATGCTGGCGACGGTCTCAGCGCGAGATGGTCGGTGCGGGCTCCGCATCGAAACCACGCACGCGCATTTGGCAGCTCACGCAATCGTGGGATATACTCTCGTCGTTGAGTTGATTGTCCAAGGGTAATGCAAGGCAATCTCACGCTCACACGGTCATCGAGAGAGCCTTGCTTGCCGGATGAGGATAGGCGATGCGCGGCATGAAGCATCCGATCGTGATCGTGCTCGCCGTCCTGGCGATGGTGGCCGTCTTCTGCTGGCCGACGATGCCGTCGGTCTCGGCTGCAAGGACTCCAGCCGAACCGGCTCCCAGCATCATTCCGCTCTCCACGGTGCGCGTGCTCTCGGGCACGGGTGCGCGCGCCACCCGGCCCGCACCGGCGCCGCCGAGCCGTCGACTCGCGACGCGCTAGATTGCAGTCTCTCCTGGTCGTCTCTCCGTCGCCGTGGCCATCGCCTCCCTCGCCGGGTGGTGATGGCCACGGTGATTTGACGCGCGCCGCCTTCAGGCGAGCGACTCGAGCTTGGCCCACAGGCTCGCGACCTCGGCCTTCACCTGCTCGTGCTGCGCCGCCAAGGTGCGCACCCCGGCCGCATCGGCGTACACCTCCGGCCGTGCCAGCTCGGCCTCGATGCGCGCCTGCTCCGCCTCGAGCGCCTCGAGGCGCTGCAGCACCTTCGCCTCCTCGCGCGCGCGAGCGCGGTCGGCCTTGAGCTGCTGGCGGTGCTCCTCGCCGGCCTTGAGCTCGGCAGGTGCGGTGTCGTCCGCGGCCTTGCTCGCCTCGCGATAGCCAGGCAACGGCCGGCCCTCGCGCTGCAGGCGATCGACGTAGTCGGAGAAGTTGCCGTCGTAGCTCTGCACGCGGCCGCCGAAGTCTACCTCGACCACGCGCGTCGCCACCGCGTCGATCAGGTAGCGATCGTGCGTCACCACGATCAGCGTGCCCTGGTAGCGCTGGATCGCGTCGATCAGCATCTCCTTGCCGTCGATGTCGAGATGGTTCGTGGGCTCGTCGAGCAGCAGGAAATTGACCGGTCGCAGCAGCGTCTTGGCGATCGCCAGGCGCGCCTTCTCGCCGCCCGAGAGCACCCGCACGCGCTTGTCCACGTCATCGCCCGAGAAGAGGAAGGCGCCGAGCAGCGTGCGCAGGCGGGTGGCTTCCTCCAGCGGCGCCACCATGCGCACCTCCTCCAGCACGGTGTGGTCGAGGTCGAGCCCATCGGTGGTGTGCTGGGCGAACACCGCCAGCACCGCCTTCTGATCGAGGCGGCGCGTCCCGCCCTGCAGGGGCTCGTCGCCGGACAGGATGCGCAGCAAGGTCGACTTGCCGGCGCCGTTGGGGCCGACCAGCGCCAGCTTCTCGCCGCGCTCGACGCGCAGGTCCAGGTCCTGGAAGATCGGCTGGCCGGCCTGGTACCACTTGGTGGCCTGGCTGAGCTCGACCACGAGCTGGCTGCTCCTGGGCGCGGCGGGGAAGCTGAAATGAATGCCCCTGGGCGCGTCCTTGATCTCGATCTCCGCCATGCGCTCGAGCAGCTTGGCCTTGCTCTTCACCTGCTTCGCCTTGGTCGCCTTGGCGCGAAACCGTTCGATGAAGCGCTGCAGCTGCTCGGCCTTCTTCATCTGGTTCGCGCGCGCCGCGAGCAGCGCCTCCGCGCGCCGCGCACGCTCTTCCTCGTAGGCCGAGTAGTTGCCCGCATACTCGTTCAGCTCGCCGTCTTCCAGCTCGTACACCTTGCGCACGGTGCGGTCGAGGAAGGTGCGATCGTGCGAGATCACGACCAGCGTTCCGGAGAAGCTCGCCAGGAAGTTCTCGAGCCAGGCGAGCGACGGCAGGTCGAGGTGGTTGGTGGGCTCGTCCAGGAACAGGTACGTCGGCCGCATCAGGATCAGGCGCGCGAGCGCGACCCGCATCCGCCAGCCGCCGGAGAGATTCGCGAGCGGCCCGTGCATCTGCTCGAGCGTGAGACCGAGACCGCCCAGCACGCGCTCGGCATCGGCGCGCATGCGATAGCCGCCCTTGTGCTCGAACAGCTGCTCGAGATCGCTCAGCCGCTTGAGCAGCTGCGGCAGCTCCGGGTGGCTGTCGGGCAGCTCACCGATGCGGTCGCGCAGCGCGGCGACCTCCTGCTCGGCGAGGGTCGCGACGTCGAATGCGAGCAGCGCGCTCGCGAGCGCGGTCTCCCCGGGCAGGGGCAGCTCCTCCTGCGGCAGGTAGCCGAGGCGCACGTGGCGGGCGCGGCTGACGCTGCCCTCGTCCGGCTCGACCTCGCCCAGCGCCACCCGGAACAGCGTGGTCTTGCCCGAACCGTTGCGGCCGACCAGCGCAACGCGCTCGCCCGCGCCGAGCGTCCAGCTCAGATCGTGGAACAGCTGCCGGCCGCCGAACCCGAGCGAGATGTGTTGCAGGACGAGCATGGCGATTGCGTGCCGACGAACAACACGCAGGCTGGAGACGAGCGGTCATCTCCAGCCCGCGTTCGATCGATCAGCGCGGCTCACTGCACCTTGAACTTGAGCTTGACCTCGTCCAGCAGCTTGGCTGCCGAGTTGTAGCTCTGCACCTTCAGCTCGTAATCGCCGACCGGACTGCCCGGGCCGAACGGGAAGCCGAAATCGTTGAACGTGAACGCGAACCCGCCGGGCAGCGTGATCGGCACCGTGGTCAAGTACACCAGGCTGCCGCTCGGGAACTTGAGGAACGCGACCAGGAAGAACGTCTTGGTGCTGGTCGTGTTGTTCGCGGCGCCGAAGTCGAACACCAGGTTGCCGGGCACCGTCACCGTGTAGTTCTCGGGGCCGATGGCGAGATCGCAGTCCGGACGCAGCAGATCGAACGACTGGAAGGCGAGCAGGCCGGTGGCCCACGAGTTGTCCTCGGTGGACGGCTTCAGCTTGTTGCGCGGGATGCCGCCGTCCTGGTCGTCGTCCTCGGCCTGCATCTCGTTCACCAGCGCGAGCTGCGTTCCCTTGTGCGGGCTGGCGGCGGTGTACTCCCAGTTGGCGGCATAGGCGCCCGCGAGGTATGCCTGATACGTGTAGCGGTAGCCGCCGTCGATCGTGATGCCGCTGGGCAGGGACGGCGCGAGCAGCTCGACCCAGTCCTTGCGATCTTGATAGTGCTCCGCGAACCACGATTCGAGCACGCCCCAGTAGCCGGCCGAGCCGTGGATCTCGATCGACTGGTCGGCCAGCACCGCCGGGTTGGCCTCGTAGTTGGCGCGCACGTCGTCGGCGCGGCTGAGCGCGGCGCTCAGGCGGGGAGCATCGTTGCGATTCACTGCCCAGCGATACATCGCCGCGCAGGCGAACCCGTCGGTGGAGAGGTTGCGGCCGATCGTCCAGGTGAGCTGATTCTGCAGGATCCAGTCGAAGTGCTGCTCGGCGCGCGTGACAAACGATTGATCGCCGGTCGCGACGCGGTAGGCGAGATCGCCGAACAGGAACCACAGCGAATCGTAGGTGTTCTGGTAATAGGCGGTGCGCGTGGTCGGATCGATGGCGTCGGTGTACGCCCAGCACAGCGCCAGCCCGGCATCGTACGCGGTGCTGCCGGTGAGCTTCTTCACCGTCGACCACACCCAGATCGCCTTGCCCTGGTCGGACTGGTAGAAGCTGCTCACGCCCTCGTCGGTGCGCACCGCTCCGTAGTCGGCGTCGAACGGGTTCAAGTCCTGCACGGACGCGAACCAGTCGGCGGCCTGCACGAGCTTGTCGAGGTAGCTGCCGGAGTAACCCTGGGCATTCGCTGTCGGGGCAAGCACCGCCGGTGCGAGCCCGAGCAGCAACCCGAGCATGATGCTCCTCATGGCACCTTCTCCTTGTTTCGGAATCGTGGCCAGAACGTGGCCACCTGGTTCTGTAGGGGTTCCACGCCATGGTAGCTCCCGAGCTCGGCAAAAGGCAAGACGCGGGAACACCGGCCGCAATCCGTGCGCGCGATGGTAGACTGCCGCCCTCCCCACGTCCGGACGAAAAGGCGAGCCTCGTCATGTGCGCGCGCGTGCTCATGCTGCTGTGGTTGATCGTGATCGGTCCTGGTCTGGCCCGTGCCGACGAGGAGAAGGACAAGCCCGCGCCCAGGAAGGAGGAGCTCGCCGATCAGCAGTCGGTGACCACGCACGAGATCAAGCTTGGCGAGCGGGCGCTCAGCTACACGGCAACCGCGGGCACGCTCGTGCTGAAGGAGGAAGAAGGCAAGCCGCGCGCGAGCATCTTCTACACCGCCTACGTCAAGCAGGGGGAGGATGATCCCGCGGCCCGACCGCTCCTGTTCTCGTTCAACGGCGGCCCGGGTTCGTCCTCGGTGTGGTTGCACCTGGGGTTGTTCGGCCCGCGGCGCGTGGTGATGGGGGAGCCGACGCAGGTGATCGAGCCGCCCGGCAAGCTCGTCGACAACGAGTCGACCTTGCTCGATGTCGCCGATCTCGTGTTCGTCGATCCGGTGACCACCGGCTACAGCCGGCCGGCTCCCGGCCAGGACGCGCAAGCGTTTCACAGCGTGCAGGGCGACATCGAGTCGGTGGCCGAGTTCATCCGCCTCTACTGCACGCGCGCCAAGCGCTGGACGTCGCCCAAGTTCATCGCCGGCGAGAGCTACGGGACCACGCGCGCCGCCGGCCTGTCCGGGTATCTGCAGGATCACCTCGGCATCTACCTGAACGGCGTCATCCTGATCTCGGCGATCCTGAACTGGCAGACGGTGTCCGATGACCGCGGCAACGATCTCCGTACGCGCTGTTCCTGCCGTCGTTCGCTGCAGCCGCGTGGTACCACCAGCGGCTCGCGTCCGATCTGCAGCGCGATCTGCGGACGACGCTCGCCGAGGTCGAGCAGTTCGCCGCCGGCGACTACACGCTCGCGCTGATGCAGGGCAGCGCGCTCGGCGAGGCCGAGCGGCACGGCATCGCCCAGCGGCTCGCGCGCTACACCGGGCTGTCGCCCGAGTTCATCGACCGCGCCAACCTGCGCGTGTCGATGGAGCGCTTCACGAAGGAGCTGCTGCGCGCCGAGCGCCGCACGCTCGGGCGGCTCGACAGCCGCTACCTCGGCATCGACAGCGATGCCGCCGGCGAGACCTTCCAGTTCGACGCCAGCTACGCGGCGATCCAGGGCCCGTTCACCGCGGCGCTCAACGACTACGTGCGCCGCGAGCTGCACTTCGAGAGCGACCTGCCCTACGAGATCTTGACCGGCCGCGTGCACCCATGGAGCTTCGGCAGCAGCAATCGGTATCTCGACGTGGCCGACACGCTGCGCAGCGCCATGACGCAGAACCAGGCCCTGCACGTGTTCGTGGCGGGCGGCTACTACGACTTCGCCACCCCGTACTTCGCTGCCCAGTACACGATCGATCACATGGGCATCGATCCATCGCTGCGCGGCCACCTGACGTCTCGAGCATTACGAGGCGGGCCACATGATGTACATCCACGCGCCATCCTTGCTGAAGCTGAAGCAGGATCTGGTACAGTTCATGCACAGAGCGCTCGCGAACCAGTAGGCTACCAGCCGGACCATTCCCCGACCGGAGGCAGCATGCAGATCACGTACCTTTCCGGGACGACGTCGAGTCGCTCGACGTGCCGATGGCGCGCGTGGTGGAGGTGGTCATCGATGCGCTCGAGGAGAAGGCACGCGGCGACGTGCAGCTGCCGCCCAAGACCGACCTGCACCCGCGCGCGAACCTCGTTCCTGCATGCCATGCCGGCGCACCTGCCGGGCAAGAGCGCCACCGGCATCAAGTGGGTGTCCGGCTACCCGCGCAATCCGCTCCGCGGCCTGCCCTACATCTCGGGCCTGATGGTGATGAACGACTCCGACACCGGCATTCCGGTCGGCGTGCTCGATGCGAGCTGGATCACCGCGGTGCGCACTGGCGCGTGCACCGCGGCCACCGCGCGCTCTCTTGCCCGGCCGGGGGCGCAGGTGCTCGCGATCCTGGGCTGCGGCGTGCAAGGGCGCACGAACGCCGAGGCGTTGCGCGTGGTGCTGCCCGGGCTCGCGCAGCCTCGAAGTGCTTCGACATCGTGCGTGCCAACGCCGACGCCTATGCACGCGAGATGCGCGAGCGCCTGCAGCTCGCGGTGACGGTGTGCGATGCGCCCGAGCAGGCAGTGCGCGGCGCCGACATCGTCGTCACCGCCGGGCCGATCGAGAAACCCGCCAAGCCGACCATCGAGGGCGCCTGGTTGAACGAGGGCGTGCTCGCCGTGCCGCTCGACTTCGACGCGTACTTCCGGGCCGATGCGTTTGCCCGCGGGCAGCTGTTCTACACCGATGATTGCGCGCAGCTCGAGCACTTCCGGACGCTCGGCTACTTCGCCAAGGTGCCGAGCGTCACGCGCGAGGTGGCGCACGTGCTGGCCGGCAAGGACCCGGGCCGCACCGCGGCGGCGCAGATCATCTTCTCCATCAACCTCGGCATCGGCCTGCTCGACGTCGCGCTCGCAGCCGAGCTGCTGCGCGAGGCCAGGCGTCAAGGCGTCGGCAGGCGGTTGCCGCTGTAACGAGAGGGGGAGCATCGTGGAGCCACAGTCGCTGATCGTCATCACCGCGGTCGTGGTGTTCGTCGTGGCGGCGCTGGTGGGAGCGCTGCGCAAGCAGCGCTCGTGGCCGCGCCTGCTGATCGACCTCGGCATCGCGGCGCTGACCGGCTGCTTCAGCTATTACAGCCACACCGACAGCCACGACCTCGCGTGGACCGTGGGCTACGGCGCGATGGCGCTCGTGTTCCTGCTCCTGGCGCTGCGCGAGCTGCGCAAGCCGGGCGCGAGCGCGACGCCGGCGCCCAAGTGAGTCGCCGAGCCGCAAGGAGCCATCCCGTGTTCGCCGTGTCGATCATCGCCCTGCTCGTGGGCCGCGCAGATCAACCGCTCGTGCTCGAGGCATCGATGCCGATTGCCGTGGAAGGCCGCATCGATCACCTCGTGCTCGAGCCGCGGACCAACGAGCTGTTCGTCGCCGCGCTCGGCCATGGCTCGCTCGAGGTGCTCGACGTCGCCCGCAAGCAGGTGGTCCGCTCGATCAAGCAGCTGCTCGAGCCGCAGGGCGTGGCGTTGCTGCCGGACCTGGCGCAGCTCGCGGTGGCGAGCGGCGGCGACGGCAGCTGTCGCTTCTACGATCTCGAGCACACCCGAGCCGCGGGCATGGTCGACGTCGGCGGCGACGCCGACAACGTGCGCTTCGATGCGAAGCACAAGCGTCTCTACGTCGGCTACGGCGATGGCGCGCTGGCGGTGATCGATGCCGCCGCACAGAAGAAGCTGAACGCGATCGAGCTCGGCGCGCACCCGGAGTCGTTCCAGCTCGAGGCGAACGGCCCGCGCGTGTTCGTCAACGTGCCCGGGCGCAAGCAGGTCGCGGTGGTCGACCGCGAGCGTGGCGCCGTCATTGCCACCTGGCCGCTGAACGGCCGCGAGGCGAACTATCCGATGGCGTTCGACGAGAGCGCCGGGCGCCTGTTCGTGGCGTGCCGCAAGCCGGCGCGGCTGCTCGCGTTCGCGGTCGATTCGGGCAAGATCGTCGCCGACGTGGAGTGCAGCGGCGACGCCGACGACGTGTTCCTCGATGCGGCGCGCAAGCGCGTCTACGTCTCGTGCGGCGAAGGGTTCATCGACGTGTTCGCGCGCTCGGCGAACGATGCGCTCGAGCGCACCGCGCAGGTGGCGACCGCGAGCGGCGCGCGCACCTGCCTGTACGCGGCCGACCGCAGCACGCTGTACCTCGCCGTACCGCATCGGCAAGGACAGCGCGCCGAGATCCGCGCCTACGCGGTGCGTTGAATGCGGTCGCGTCTGCCTCGCTCGCCCACCACCTGCTGCCTCGGTGCGCTCGTGCTCCTGCTCGTCGCGTGCAGGCCGAGCGCGACCCCCCAGGTCGAGACGCGCGCCGGGCCCAGGAACGTGCTCCTGTTCACGCTCGACACCACGCGCGCCGATCACCTCGGCTGCTACGGCAACCAGAAGGCCGCGACCCGATCGATCGATGCCCTCGCCGCGCGCGGCGTCCTGTTCGAGCACGCGCGCACGCCGGTGCCGCTCACGCTGCCCGCGCACACGACGATCATGACCGGGCTGCTGCCGTGCCAGCATGGCGTGCGCGACAACGGCCTGTTCCACGTGCCAGCGCAGCTGCCGACGCTGGCGAGCGTTCTCAAGGATCAGGGCTTCGCGACCGGCGCGTTCGTCGGGTCGTTCGTGCTCGATCGCAGCTTTGGCCTCGATCATGGCTTCGACGTGTACAGCGACGTGAAGCAGAAGTCGCTCACGCACCTCGGCTTCTTCGACGAGCGACCGGCCACGGCCGTCACCCGCGACCTGGTCCAGTGGCTGAGCAGCCAGGACGGCAGGCGTCCGTTCTTCGCCTGGGTGCACTACTTCGATGCGCACGCGCCTTACCGCTCGCCGCTCAGCCCACCCGGCATGCATCCCTACGATGCCGAGATCGCGTTCGTCGACGAGCAGGTGGCCGTGGTGCTGGCGGCGCTCGAGCAGCGCCGCTTGATCGAGGACACGCTGGTGATCGTCACCGCGGATCACGGCGAGAGTCTCGGCGAGCACGGCGAGGAAACCCACGGCCACTTCGTGTACGAGGCGACGATGCACGTGCCGCTCGTCTTCGCCCACCCGAGCCTGGGCGCGGGCCGGCGGGTGGCGAGCGCGGTCGGCCTGCAAGACCTCGCCGCCACGGTGGTGGACGTGCTCGGGGTGGACCTGGCGCAACCGCTCGGCGGCCGGAGCTTGAAGGCCGCGCTCCACGGCGGCGAGATCGCGAGCGGCGATCAGTATCTCGAGTGCTTCGCGCCTTACTACGCATACGGCTGGAGTCCGCTGCAAGGCCTGGTGAGCGGCGCGCTCAAGCTGGTCCGCGCGCCGCGATCGGAGCTGTACGATCTGCGCGCCGATCCCTTGGAGCAGCATGACCTGGCGCCGGAGCAGCAGGCGGCGCTCGCGCGTGCTGGGGAAGGTCTCGACCAGCTGCTCGCCAGGCATCGCCTGCGCGCGGAGGCGAGCGCGCCCGACGCGATGGATTCACACACCGCGGAGCGCCTGGCGGCGCTCGGCTATGTCGGCCGCACCGCGCGAGCGCTGCCCAAGGACCTGAGCTCGCTGCCGGATCCGAAGGACCAGAACGCCATCGTGCAGCAGTACGATCAGGCGGCGCAGCTGATGCGCGACGGCAAGCTCGAGGCATGCCGGCAGATCATGGCGCGCCTGGTCGAGCGCGAGCCAGAGAACGCCACCTTCCACAGCCACTACGGCATGCTGCTCGGCCAGATGGGCAAGCTGGACGAGGCCATCCCGGAGCTGCAGCGGGCGATCGACCTCGGTCAGCTGCACGCCGGCACCTGGTTCAGCCTCGGCCAGATCCACCAGCAGCAAGGCCATCGCGACGAGGCCGAGCGCTGCTTCCGCCACTCGCTCGCCATCGACCCCAAGCACCTCGGCGCGCAGCTCAAGCTCGCCGAGTCGCTCGATCAAGCCGGTCAGCAGGAGGAAGCGCTCGCGCGCTACCGCACCGTGCTCGAGCAGTGGGACGGCGACGATGCCACGCGCTCGCGCATCGAGCGGCGCATTGCGCAGATCGCCAAGCCGTGAGGCGAGTGCGCGGGAGCCATCGGCCCGCGGGACTTGCGGCGCCGGCCGCGTGATCGCGCGCATCACCTGTTCTGCAATTCGGGGATTGTCGGCTTCAGCCGTCGGCGAGCGGCGGCAACGACACGATTGACAAAATCTTGCCTCAGGGTTTTGATGCCACTCGAGAGGAAGTTCCGCATGGGGACGGCATGCTTCTGCTGCCGCATCGGTCGAAGCAAGAGGAGAGCCCGTGAACCTTCGAGAAGCGAAACGCACCGGCATCGACGTGGCCGACCATGAACGCGACGGGAACGTCGACTTCCCCTCGGTCTCCAACGTGACGGCAAACGACTGGGCCGACATTGGTGCCGACGAGGTTCAGCCATGACGCTGAAGCGACCACGCCGAGCGATCGGTCTTGTGCGGCAGAGAGTGTTGCTGCTGGGTGCGACGGCGGCGCTCTGGGCAACTGTCCTGGTGACGGTTGCTCGCGCGCAGGAGCAGCGCTACGACCTGCTCTACGACTTGCCGGGGCGCGATGGGCGCGGCGCAGCTACAATGGCTGGCGGCTCCGACCTGAACGGCGACAGTTACAGCGACTATCTAGTGCATTACGCCGGCATCAAGGTGGGGAGCTTCTACCGGCTCCCCACGCTCGTCATCTTCTCCGGCCTCGATGGGCACCCGCTGTGGCACCACGATGAGGATCTGCCAGACACCTATCCCTTGGCATGGACGTCTGACCTCGGAGATGTGGACGGCGATGGTCGGGAGGACATCGTCGTCGGCAACCCGAGCGTTCCATCACCATCAGGAAACGGTCTCGGTCGTGTCGAGGTGTTGCAGTGCGACTCAGGAAGTAAGATCTGGGAGCGTTACGCGGACGACGGTGCCAGCCTGGGATATCAGGTCAAGGCGGCAGGTGACCTCAATGGCGACGGCAGATCCGAGGTGCTGTGTCAGTACTATGTCTACCCCAACGAGGGTGTTACTGTCCTGTCCGGGCTCGATGGGAGCGACCTCTACCACTACGGTGGCGGCAACATGGACCTGGACCAGGCGCTTTTTGTGGGCACGGGCGATGTCGATCTGGACGGGTTTCCGGACTTTGCGATCGCCGCCTTCGACCAGCCACCGGCGGGGACTGTATGGATCTATTCTGGTGCCACGGGCCAGATGCTCTGGCAGATCGAGCCGATCATGGCGGGCGAGCATTTTGGTCCCTACGTGACCGGTCCAGGGGATCTCGACGGTGATGGAAACGCTGACGTGGTCTTTCCTGGGCGCCACGCGGTCTATGCCTACTCGGGCCCAAAAGGCACCGCTCTCTGGGCCGCACCCTATGTCGACGGCGCTCAAGGTCTAGGACCTGTCAGCCAGACAAGCGACGACGATGGCGACGGCGTGCCGGAGATTCTTGCAACTCACAGGAATCGAGACTACACGCTGAAGGATGGCGTGGCCGTATTCTCCGGTCGAACCGGTCGGTTTCTGACCCTGGTCTTTGACACGCGCCCGAAGCGAGACTACTTCGGCAGCGAGGTCCACGGGACGGGTGACGTCAACGGCGACGGTCTAGGTGATTGGATCGTCCGCGAGACCGACTATACAGAGGGCGAGTATCGCGGCTTCGGCCGGCCGGTGATCGTGGCGCGCAACAGCCTGCGCGCCGTCGAGGGCACGCCGATGCGCGACGACCCGTACCTGCAGCTTGCCGTACCTTCCCAGCCATACGCGACGTTCGCCCTGCTCTTCGCGCTCTCCGCGGAGAGCGGCGTGCCGCTCGGCACGCGCACCATCCCGCTCGATGGCGATGCGTTGTTTCGGCAGTTCATCGAACATCCGCTCTTCGGCAAGCTGGACGCGAACGGCGAGGCGAGCATCCAGTTCGCCCGTCACGGGTGGCCACCGCTCGACGTCTCTTGCTGCGCGATCGTGCTCGACGGCGCTGCCCCGCTTGGCGTGAGGACGATCAGCAACAGCGCCAGCCTGCCGGTTCGATAGGTCGCGCCACGTTCACCGCCGGGCGATGGGCCTGGCGAATGAACACGAGCCGGGCGCGCGCTGCGTCTGGCCTTCAGTGCGCCGGCGCGTGGCCGGGCGTCTTGCCGAAGTCGCCGAGCATGATCGGCGTCGCGATCTTCACCATCAGCGTGAACAGCAGGAAACCGAGCGCGAACACGCCGCCCGAGATCCACAGCTCGGTGCGTGAGGGGAAGTACTGGTAGATCTCGCCCAGGGTGTCCGGGGTGAGGCCGGGGATGACGAGGCCCATGCCCTTCTCCAGGTACACGCCGAGGTAGGCGAGCGCGCAGCCGATGTTGAGCGTGATCGGGTTGCGCCGCGTGCTCGGGAACAGGAACAGGATGAACGCCACGATCGATGCCGCCACCGCAGCCCACATGAACGGCACGATGGCGGTGCTGCCGCCGACGCCGCTGAACATGTAGCGCATGTGGATCAGGTGCTCGGTGTTCGAGTAGTACTCCTTGAACACCTCGGCGGCGAGCAGGAACAGATTGATGCCGATCGCGTACGCCATCAACTCGGCCACCTTCCAGATCGCGGCATCGTCGATCTTGAAGCGCGTCCAGCGCCGCAGCACCTGCATCAGCACCAGCAGCACCGCCGGGCCGGAGCAGAACGCCGAGGCGAGGAACCGCGGCGCCAGGATCGCCGAGTTCCAGAACGGCCGCGCCGCGAGGCCGTTGTACAGGAAGGCGGTCACCGTGTGGATGCCGACTGCCCACGGAATCGACAGCAGCACGAGCGGTGTGAACAGGCGCTTGTTGGGGATGTGGCCGCGGTACAGGGAGAACAACAGGTAGGTGGCGATCACGCAGTTGAGCACCAGGTAGCCGTTCAGCACGAGCACGTCCCAGGCGAGCAGCGACGAGGGTATGTTGAGGCGGCCGATGCCAGGCAGCAGGTGCCACGCCCGCTCGGGATGGCCGATGTCGACCATCACGAACAGGCCGCACATGGTGATCGAGGCGATCGCCAGCAGCTCGCCCAGGATCACCACTTCCTTGATCGGCCGCCACTGATAGACGTAGGCCGGGATCACCAGCAGCACGGCGGCGGCGGCAACCCCGACGAGGAACGTGAAGTTGCCGATGTAGAACGCCCACGAGACCTGATCGCGCATGCTGGTGGCGATCAGGCCCTGGTGGAACTGGCTGCTGTAGGCGACTCCGCCAGCGGTGATCAGCCCGAGCAGCAGCGCGATCCACGACCAGTAGACCAGGTTGCCGCGGGCGATGATCTTCAGGCTGCCAAGCGTGAAGCTCGCGAAGGCGCGAATGGTCTGCACGACAGTCTCCCTCGTCGCTCAGGTGCCGAAGAAATAGTAGAACCGCGGCCGCGTGTTGAGCTCGTTCTTGAGCACGAACACGCGCTTGTGCTCGAGCACGTAGCGCACCTCGCTCGCCGGGTCGCGCAGGTTGCCGAACTTGCGCGCGCCCACCGGGCACACCTCGACGCACGCGGGGTAGCGCCCCTCGCGCACGCGGTGGATGCAGAAGGTGCACTTCTCCACCACGCCCTTGGGACGCGGCCGGTTGCCGAGCAGGTGCGTCTTCGGATTCAGCTCCTCGGCGGGGACCTCGGGCTCGGTCCAGTTGAAGTGCCGCGCGCCATACGGGCAGGCGGCCATGCAGCAGCGGCAGCCGATGCACCAGTCGTAGTCGATGACGACGATGCCGTCCTCTTCCTGCCAGGTCGCATTCACCGGGCAGCTCTTCACGCACGGCGCGTTGCGACAGTGCTGGCAGGCCACCGGCACGTAGAAGTGGCCGGGTCGCGGCACTTGCTCGCCATCGTAGTAGGCATTGGCGTGGGCGAAATCGATGCCCTTGTCCTTGTCCATCTCGAGCACGCGGATCCACTGGATCGGCGGCTCGCGACTCTGGTTGTTCTCGGCGACGCAGGCGTACACGCAACGGCGGCAGCCGACGCAGCGCGAGATGTCGAGCGCGTACGCGAACTCGACGCCATCACGCGGCGCGTCGAGCTTGACCTCGACGTTCTGCTTGAACTTCGCCGACCACTCCCGCTCCAGCTCGCGCAGCATCGCGTCGATCTCGTCGCGCGACATCTCGCGCAGGTGCTCGCGGAAGAACGGCGTGTGCGTGACGTCGACGCAGCTGCCCAGTGCGGCCGCGGCGCAGCCTGCCACCGCGCACAGGAAGTCGCGGCGCGTGATGCCCGGCCCAAACGAGCCACAGTCTGGTTCGGTCATGGTGTTCTCTCGGGCCGACGCGGCGGCGGCAGCGGCGGCAACGGCGCAAAGCGCGGCGAGTGCGCATTGTGACAGTTCACGCACAAAGGTACTTCTTCGGTCCGTCCCAGAAGCCGGTGCGCCGGCCATGCACACCGGCGCGCCAATCGCGATACTTGTCGCCGTGGCACTGGCCGCACAGCTTGTAGGATTCCGCGAACGGCACCGTCTCGCCGCTCGCCAGATGCAGCACGTCGCGATTGGTGGCGCTGTGGCAATCGAGGCACCAGCGATGCTCCTGATCGTGGTTGAGCACGATCTCCTCGTGCGCCATCGTCAGCTTGCGCCGCTTGGTCTTCACCGGGAAGTCGGCATCGTGGCACTCGGTGCACGGAAACGCACCGGGAGAGAAGGGCGGCGGTGGCACCTCGAAGCTCTCGCTCGTGGGATCGGCTGCGACGCTGGCGGCCGATGGCTCGGCCGGATAGTCGGAGTCGTCCGGTTCTGGCGCGCACGCGCCGAGGCCGGCGGCAAGCAACAGCACGGGTGTCGCCAAGCCCGACGATGAAGCAGTCCTTGCCATCAGCTCGTTCCTTCCACCGGCCGCGGTTGAAGGTCACCCCCTTGGGTGTCGATTTCGCCGCGCTCTGCGTGAAAGCACCCAGCGGCGGGCCTGCAACCACGGCATCTGGCGCGCGCAAAGCAGGTGCCACGCACGCCGAGTGCCGAGCCCGCCAAACCCGAGCTCGGCGGCCGGCCGGCCAGGCTAGTCCACGCGGGCGGCGTCCAGGCTGCGCTGTGCCCGGACCGCGGCGTCCTGCACCAGGACGGCGGCGTCGTGGGTCGCCTCGCGTACCAGGGTGGCGACATCGTCCGACTGTGCGATCCGCGCGTCGCCGCTCACCGCCGCGAGCACGGTCGCGGCCCGCACGCTCGGATCGCGCTCGCGCCGGAACTGCTCGAGCAACGCGTGGCTGGCGCTGTGGACGAACAGCGTGGTACGCGCCACGCGCACGATCGCGCCTCGCGCGCACGCCGAGGCGCTCGTCCCGCAAGCGCTTCAGGTGGTGCGAGAAATCGAGGCGCGCGCAGCAGAGCACCGTGATCACCGTGAGGAACACCGCTGCCACCAGGCTCGGCAGCGGCGAGAGCCTGGTGGCGCACAGCAAGAACACGCCCAGCATCAGGAGCAGCGCGCCGAGGGATGGACCAGCTGCAGCAGCGCGCGTGGCGCCGCCGGCGAGCATCGATCCGGACGGCGGCGCGCTCACGCCGAGCGCTCGCCGATGCGTGCCACCAGACGCTCGAGCGCCGCAGCGCGCGGCAGGCGCGCCGAGCTGATCGTCCGCGAGCAGCGGGCGCACCAGGACGGCGAGCGTGTCCGGCGGATCGCGCAGCAGCGCGCGGCACCGGTGCGGCGCCGACATGGTCAGCGCCGCGATCAGGAACGGATGCGCGTCGCCCAGATCGAGGCTCGCCGTCAGGCTGGCGCGCCGCGCGTATGCGCGACCAGGCCATGATCGGCCGCCGTGAGCTCGAAATCGACGATCGTGAGGTCGAGCGGATCGGGCAGCGTGAAGCGCGCTCAGGCCGAGCTCGGCGAACTGGACGTCGGTCGGCGCCGATGCCGCCGCGGGCACCGGCAGGAGCTCGAAGAGATCATGCAGCTCGATGGCATCGGGATCGGCGCGCACCGCGACCAGGACCTGCAGCTGCGTCGCCGTGGCCGTCGTGCCGCGCGCGACCAGCCGATGGATCGGCGCAGCGGGCGCGCGCGCCGGTGCGACGCCGGTGATGCGACGCCACTCGAGCGCGCACGACGCCGATCAGCACGGTGCCGAGGACCGCGGCCACGGCCGGCACGTGCGTGCGTGAGCTCTGGCGAGGATGCATCCGTGAGGTCACTTGCCGCTCGGCGTGTCGGGTTGCAGGAACTCCGCCTTCTGCTCGTCATAGAACGCGTCATCGACCGGCTCGCCGCGGATGCGCTTCATCGCCGCTTCCGCCACGACCTTGAAGCGGATGTCGGGATAGGCCTTCACCAGCTCCTTCAGTTTCTTCTCCGCCGCCTTGAGCTTGCGCTTGCCGCATGCCCACACCGCGGCCCCCACCACGCTGCGGTCCTTGGCGTCGAGTGCCTTCAGCAGGGTCTGCTCCGCAGCCGAGCCGTCGATGTCGGCAAGGCTGAGGCAGGCGTGCGCGCGCACCACCAGATCACGATCGCCCGCGGCCTGCACCACTGCCTTCGCCGCCAGCTCGTCCTTGCTGGCGAAGCTGGCGAGAGCGTCCACGACGCAGCCGCGCGCGACCGCGTCGGGCTCGGTGCTCAGGCGGCGGCGCAGCGGGATGATCGCTTGCGTGTCGCCCAGCCTGCCGAGTGCGAGCGCGGCGGACGCGCGCATCTGCGCGTCCGTGCCGACCAGATGACGGCTCAGGATCGGCACTGCGGCGCGAAACCCGGGGGCGCCGAGCGCGAGCAGCATGGCGCTCTTCTCCTTCGCGCTCATGGACGCGAACGTGGCGTCCATCTCGCGCATGATGTCATCGGGATCGAAGTCACCGAGAATGCGGATCGCCGCTGCCCGCTTCTCGCGATCCTCCGAGCGCAGCGCTTCGCGCAAGCGGTCGCCGATCTTGCCCTGGCTCACCTCGGCGGCCACGTCCTTGCCGAGCGCCAGGTCGGGGCGGACCGACCCGAGCTGCTTGCGCAAGAAGCGCTCGAGCACGGCCACGCTCAGGTAGTACTCGCGCGCTTCGAGCAGCTTGCCCTGCGGCGTCAGGATCAGGTGTTGCGGCACGGTGACGAGGTCGGTGCCGAGCACCTCGCTGCGCACCTTGCTCTCGACTGCCATGTGCTGCTCGCAGGTGATCGTGCCGTACAGGCGGCAGACCTACTGCTCGCCGACCTTCACCGTCTTGTGATGCGACCGGCTGGCCACGAGGCAAACGTAGTTCGCCAGCACGCTGCCAACGGCGTCGCTGCGGTAGTGGGTGGCAGCCATCTCGCGACACACCTCTTCCGAATCGTGGCCGATGGCGATGAAGATGGGCAGGTTCTTCTCCTTGGCTTCGGCCAGAGCCGCCTCGTACGACACCCTCCATGCTGCCTCGGACCCGCGCGCGTGGGCGGCCGCCAGCGTTGCGGCCAGCGCTGCGAGGACCGCGCGCCAGGTCTCTGACCAGCTTGCCGGCATGACGTGCTCCTTGGATGGACGGTGATGTGGCGGATCCCTACGACGCTCGAGAATGGCACGGACGCCAAGGAAATTCTGCAGAGCCGAGGCGCCCGGCATCGTCCGAGTTCAGCCGACGGGTCGCGAAGAAAGTAGGACGCGGCCGGCGCTGGTGGTCGTAAGATACACGCGCGTCGATGACTACGTGGAGGGTCAAGCGATGAGAATCCCCGCCCTGGTGGCCGCGGCGGTGCTGTTCGCCGCACCGGCATTCGCTCAGCAAATCAACCTCGGGTCGGTGTTCGAATGCCCGAAGCACGGCTTCAGCATTCGCTCGCCGAAGGACTGGAGCCAGGTGCCCGTGCCACCTGGTGAGGAGCGGTTGGTGGCCACCTTCCAGTTCCCGCGCGACCTGTGGGGCAAGAAGGCCAATGCCCAGGGCTTCACCACCGGCTACCGACCGGAGATGCGCGTGCTGGTCGTGGTCAAGGCGAATGAACCCGCGGCGGGGGCCAAGCCCAAGAGCGCGGAAGACGCCAGGAAGGAAGTGGCGGCCGCGCTTGGCGGCAAGTACCACAACCTGCCCGAGTACGTCGAGGAGAACCTGCATGGTGGCCACGTCCTCGACAAGGAGGAGAAGCTCGAAGTCTCGGGGCTGACCGGCAAGTTCTATCGCTTCCTGCCCAATGGCATCAGCATGGATCACGCCGTGGTCGGTGCCGACCTCGACCTGGGCGACCGCGTGGTGATCGTCTACGTCGAGTTCCTGAAGGATTTCCTGAAGGACTTCGAGCCCGGCATCCGCGCGCTGATCAGGTCGCTGAGGAAGAGCGACAAGCCGCCGGCGGCGAGCGAGGCGGCCAGGAGCGCGAGCGCGGCCGGTGCCAAGGACAGGGGCGGTGCCGAGACCGCCGAGGAACACTACAAGGAAGTCATTGCCAGCCTGCCCAAGGGCTGGCGGTCGCAGCGCACCAAGCGCTACCTGATCGTGAGCGATGCCGACGCGTCGGTCGTGCAGAACGTCGCCCAGTTCGTGGAGCGCATGCGCGACTACCTCGAGAAGGAGTTTCCGCCCAGCACGCGCGTGCAGCCAATCTATCCAGTCGTGCGCCTGTGCAAGACCAGCGACGAGAAATGGGCGTACGTGTCGCACGGGCTGATCTTCAACCCGGAGAGCACCGAGGTCGTGGCGGACGCCGACCGCAACTGGGGGCGCGCAGGCGACGCATTCAAGGACGTGGCATCCGGCCTGTATCGCCAATACATGTACGAGCAATTCGAAGGGCTCGACCTGCCGATGTGGCTGGAGCGTGGGCTGAGCGAGTACTACGGCAACGTCGTGTTCTCGAGCGGCGCGCTCAAGATCGCTCCCGACACCTACGAGTCGACCGAGACGCGGAAATCGATCGCGAAGAAGGACTTCATGGCGTTGAGGACTCTGCTCGCGCTGACCGACGAGGAGCTCTCGAAGCGTGCCGGCAGCATGAATTACTATCAGCCGTGGTCGTTCGTGCACTTCCTCAAGGAAGGGAGCTCGTCGTATCGCACGCTCATCTCGGACTATCTCGGCAACCTGATCCTCGCCAAGCACGAGCATCAGGCAAAGGCGGTCGGCGAGCCGCCGGACAAGGAGCAGAGCGGCAAGGCGCAGCGCGCCAAGGCCGCCGATTGGCCGGGCGCCGCGATCCAGAAGAGGGCGTTCGAGATGACGTTCGGCTCTTGGCAGGACGAGGACTGGCGCCGCCTGGAGGCTGCCTGGATCGACTACTGGGATTGAGCCGCTGCCGATTGCCGGCCGCGCTCAGCCTCCCTGCAACAGCTTGCGCAGCGAGGTTCTCACCCACGGGCTGGAGGGATCGATCTCTTCCGCCAAGGCCTGGTAGCGTTTGCCCTCGGCCTGCCGCGCGGCGTCGCGGCTCTGGGCGAGGATCTCGCCCAGCTCGTAGTAGAAGACCGCGGTGACCGGCGCGAGCTCGATGGCCTTCAAGTACGCCTCGATCGCCTTGTCCTGCTCGTCGTTGTCCTGATGGATCTTGCCCTTGAGCGCCCAGGTTGCACCGCGCTGGTCGCCCAGCTCGATTGCCTTGTGCACGAACGCGGCTGCCTGCTCGGTCTTCCCCTCCCGCCGCGCGCGCTGCGCAGCCAGGAAGTAGCCTCGCCCCGACACCAGCTTGAGCTTCTCCTTCACGTAGGCGTGCCACTCCTGCTCGAGCTGCGCGAGATCGACGCCCACGACCTTGCGCAGGTAATCGATCTGCACCTCCGGTTCGACGGTCTTCATGACCACGCCGAAGCTGCTGGTGGTGCGGGACAGTCCCTCGGCGCGCGCCAGCCCGAGGAAGAACGCCTTGATCTTCTTCTCGTACTTGGGCGAGGACATCATGAAGTGGATGAACGACCAGCCCCACGTGTACGCGCGGTAATCGTGCGGCGCCCTGATGAGATCGATCAGGCCATGCATGTGGTTCTCGCTCATGTCCTGCTGGATCTCGACCAGGCGTCCCTCCTGCACGGCGCCCACCGACACCTTGCCATCCCGGAACTCGCTCGCGCCGTAGTATTCGGCCATCGCCTCGTTCAACCAGTGCGGGTGCGAGAAGCCCGGCTCCATCATGTGCGTGAGCAGATGGTTGCCCTCGTGGAAGAGCACGTCGAAGGCCATGTCCGGATCGCTGTCGTCCCAGTACACATTCAGCTCGCAGTTGATCGGACTGAACCAGCCAACCACACCGAGCGGCGCGCCGCTGATGTTCTTGAAATCGCGGGCGTCGCGGTAGACCGAGACGCGCGGCTTGTCCTTCAACTTGGGACTGATCCCCCAGGCCTTGGTGAAGACGCTGAAGTACTCCTCGAGCAGCGACGCGTAGCGATCGAGCAGCTCGGGCGGGCAGTTGGCGCGGAACTGGAAGTGCTTGGTCTCCCTGGTGTAGGCGTTCTTCCAATCGACATGGCTGAGGAAGTCGCTGGTGCGCCGGTCATCCGCGTCGCGTTCCTTCTTGAGCGTGTCTTCCATGCGACCCTTGGTCATCCACTTGCCGCGGAAGAACACGAAGCCCTTGGCGAGCTGCTCCTTCTCGAAGGCATCCTTGGGCGCGTACTTCTCGGTCTCGGCGTAGATCACGTTCTCGACCAGGTCGTCGAGGAGATGGATCGTGCCGTTCTTCAGCTTGAGCTGGATGCCGGCCGCCGTATCGGTCACCTCGCCGGCGAGCGCGCGCCCGTCCTTGAGGATGACCCGCGCCGCGGCTGGAGCTGGGTCCTGCAGTGCGAGCGTCAGCACGAGCGCGTGGATCATGACGTTCCCCCGGGCAGACGATGGGACCTCCCTGACCTTGGGTGTCATTTAACAGCAGCGGGCGTGCGCCTGCCAGCGGCGGCTGGGCGACCCGTCTCGAACCGTCACACGATTCCATGCCGGCACCGAACCTCGCCGTCGCAAGCCACGTCAGAGGTATCTCGCCGCGCCGATCTGTGCGACAATCGGCGCTCGTGCACCTGGAGGATGAGCGCCCCAAGTCATGTCTGTCCCACCGAACGCCCCCGAATTGCCCGAAGGTGCCGAGCGCCTGGACGATTCCGAGTTCGCCACCGCCGAGGAGCGCGAGCTCGAGCGGCAGTTCCACGATTACCTGCGCGCGCTCGAGCGCGGCGCCGCGCCCGACCTGGAGTCATTCCTGAAGCAGGTGGCGCCGGATCAAGGCCCGCGCCTGAAGCGCCTGATCGAGGCGTTGACCGCGCGCGAGCGCAGCGTCGCGGGCCCGCCACCGGTGGAGGTCGGCCGCGACGTGGGCGATTGTCGCATCGTCTCGCCGCTCGGGCGCGGGGGCACGGGGTCGGTCTGGCTGTGCGAGCAGAAGAGCACCGACCGGCTGGTTGCCCTCAAGATGCTGCATGCGGGCGTGCTCGCCACCGAGCGCGCGCGGCAGCGCTTCGAGCGCGAGTGGCGCTCGATCGCCAAGCTGCATCATCCCAACATCGTGCCGCTCTACACCGCGGGCGAGTACCACGGCGCGCCGTACTTCACGATGGGGCGGGTCGACGGCCGCAGCCTGAGCGACGTGCTGCAGCTGCTCAAGCCGCGCGCGCCGGAGCTGCTCACCGGTCTTGACCTGCGCGCCGCGGTGCTCGGCGAGGAGGTGGCCGGCGGCGCCAGCGAGGCCACGACCGACGAGGCGAGCATCTTCCGCCGCGGCTACGTCGAGTCCGTGTGCCGGCTGGTGATTCGCATGGCGGACGCACTCGCGCATGCGCACGAGGCGGGGTTGATCCATCGCGACGTCAAGCCGTCCAACATCCTGATCACGCGCCAGGGCGTGCCGATGCTGCTCGACTTCGGCCTGGCACACGACGAGAAGTCGACGTCGATCACCAGGACCGGCGAGTTCGCCGGCACGTACCATTACGTCTCGCCCGAGCAAGCCGCGGCGAGCCGCATGGGCATCGACCTGCGCACCGACGTCTACTCGCTCGGCGTGGTGCTGTACCAGCTGCTGACGCTCAAGCTGCCGTTCGATGGCGCCACCACCCAGGAGATCATCAAGCAGGTGCTGGTGAAGGAGCCGGTGCCGCCACGCCGGCTCAATGCGCTGATCCCTCGCGATCTCGAGATGATCGTGCTCAAGGCGATGGACAAGGATCCGGATCGCCGCTACGCGCGCGCCGGCGACTTTGCCGCCGACCTGCAGAACTTGATCGACTTGAAGCCGGTGCAAGCACGGCCGCTGTCGAGCGGCGAGCGGCTGCGCCGGTTCGTGCGTCGCAATCCGGCGCCCTCGATCGCCGCCGCGATCGTGTTCCTGGCGCTGACCGGGCTGCTCGGGTTCTTGTGGTGGAGCGGCGTGCGGCGCGCGCAGATGGTGAGCACGCAGCTCGGCGTCGCCGAGCAGTACGAGCACGTCGATCGCATCCCCGAAGCGCTGAGCGTGTACGAGGCGGTGCTGCACTTCGCGCCGGGTGCATTGGCGGCGAGGGAAGGCAAGGCGCGCTGCGAGACCGCGCTGCAGAAGGCCAGGTCGGGCGCGGCACAGCTGGTGCAGGACGTGCTGCACCAGATCGAGGAGTATCGGCGTCGGCGTGCGCTCGCCGTTCCCTGCCGCGAGCAGCTCGCCCTGGCCAACGTGCCGGCCTATCACACGCCGGAGGTGATCGGCCGATTGCGAGCGGCGGCGCGCGAGCTCGACCAGTGGCGTTCCGATCGCGAGCGGCTGTGCGCTCGCGTGCTGGCTGATCTCGATCGGGCCGAGCACCTCGACCCGCAGAACGGCGAGATCCACTCGGTGCGCTTGGCGCTCAGCATCGAGCGCTTCCGCGAGGCGGTGGACGAGGGCGACAGCGAGCAGCGCGCGTTGCTGCTCGAAGAGGTCTGCAAGCTCACCAGCGATCAGGCGCTCATCGACGATCTGGTTGGCAACGCGCCGCTGCAGCTGATCGGTCAACCCGCGCACGCCAGGGCGTATCTGTTCCGCTGGCAGCGCCAGGACACGTTTCGCGCCGGCGGCGACGCGCGGCTGGTGCCGGTGCCGGCGGTGAAGGCGCGCGCCGAAGCGCGGGGCGCGAGCGAGTGGGCCGACGGCTTCTGGCCTGGCGATCGCTGCGGGGTCGTGACGCGCGTGGATCACGCGAGCGTGGCCGAGCGTGCCGGGCTCGCCGCGGGCGACCTGATCGTGGCGATGAACGATCGATTGCTCGGCGATGGGTTGTTCGTCAGCTCGATCGAGCCGGGCGGTCAGGCCGACCAGCACGGCGTGCGATGCTTCGATCAGCTCGTTGGCATTCGCTCGTTCGACTGCAAGAGTCGTTACGACATCGAGCCGCCGATCTTGCAGGAGCGCGGCCTCAACCTGCAGCGGGTGGCGGTGCATTTCCGGCGGTGGATGACAGCCGGCGACGCCGAGTACAGCCTGTCGCTGCCGCTCGAAGGCAGCATCGAGCGGGCCCTGAATGCGACGCTGAGCGAGCCGGTCGATCTCCTGTCGTGCGCCGCGGCGGCCGAGGCCGTCACCCTGCGCTGCGTCGTGAGCGGCGCCGAGCGCGAGATCGTGTGGCCGGCGGGCACCGTCCTCGGCGCCCACCTCGAGCTCACCGCGAACCCGTTGATCTTCGCCGCCGACAACATGATCGGCGAGCTGCCGCACGTCGAGCGCATGCTCGAGAGCGGCTCGTACCTGCTGGTGCTGCGCTGCGCGGGTCACGCGGATCTGCGTCTGCCGTTCTTGATCGAGGCGGGCAAGGGCATCACCATCACCGCCAGCATGCTGCCCGAGCACGCGCTGCTGCCGGAGTTCGTGTGCATCCCGGCGAATGCGTTCCAGCGCGAGAGCGATGCGCGCGCCGCCGGCAGCACGCGCGCCGGCCCGGCGCCGCAGCAGGACTTCTTCATGTGCCGGCACGAGGTCACGTTCGGCGAGTACTTGCAGTTCCTGAACGACCCGGAAACGGTGGCCGAGCGCCGCGCCAATCCGCGTCGCAATCAGGTGCCGCGCTCGAGCTGGTTCCAGCCGGACGGATACTTGCGGCAGAATCCCGACGGCACGTACCGGACGCCGGCCGAGCTGATCCTCGACGTGCCGGCGGTGGGCGTGTCGTTCGAAGACGCCATCGCCTACTGTCAATGGCGCAATCGCAAGGCCCAGCGCGAGGGGCTGCCCTGGCGGTTCTTCCTGCCGCGCATCGATCAGTGGGAGACCGCGGCGAGCGGTGCGGACGCGCGCCTGTTTCCGTGGGGCAATGTGTTCGACGACTGGAGCTTGACGAAGTCGAGCCTGGCGCGGCCGGATGCGCCGGTGGTTCCCGAGAGCTGCATGCGCTTTCCCACCGATGAGTCTCCCTACGGCGTGCGCGACATGGCCGGCAATGCGTCGGAGTGGACGCTCTATCGTGAGACCGAGGATCAGCAGCAGATCCTGCGCGGCGGCAACTGGGGCGACACGTCGATCGACAGCTTCCGCTGCTCGGCCATGGTGGCGATCACGTCCTGGTTCGCCGCGCCTACCATCGGCTTTCGGCTGTGCGCCGTGCCCGAGGATCGCTGAGGCGCACGCGCGCGCGTGCATTGCTTACCAAGCGCGTGTAGCCCTGGCAGCCCTGGGCCTGGTCCAGGCGCTCGCGCGGCGGCACCGCAATCTGGCTGCCGCACGCTGCCGCGCTTGGCATGGTCGTTGCTCCCTCGCGGCGAGTCGCCCCGCTGCATCGAGACTTGCGGAGACCGAACATGAACAAGACCAACATCCATGTCTTGCCTGATCCCGCGCGTGGCTGGGTGCTCTGCCGCGAAGGCGACCGCCACGAGCTCTCACACCACGCGCACCAGTCGGCCGCGCTCGCGGCGGCGCGATCGCTCGCGGTCGCCGATGGCGTCGAGCTGGGGGTGCACGACCGCGAGGGCCGCGTCGCGCGACGCCTGCGCACGCTCTAGCCCAACTCCGTTCTGCCTGGCTCCGGCCCATCCCCATCCCATGGTGCTGCGCCCGCCGGGCGCTAGAATCGGCGCCCATGGCGAAGACCAATGCTCGCTTCGAGGCGCGGATCAAGCAGGCCGCGCCATTTGCCCGGCCGATCCTCACGCACCTGCGCGCGGTGATGCATGCCACGCTGCCCGAGGTCGAGGAGGACCTGAAGTGGGGCCACCCGACGTTCCTGTACAAGGGCATCTTCGCCAGCGTCGCCGCGTTCAAGCAGCACTGCACGTTCGGGTTCTGGAAACACGACCTGCTCGTCGAGCAGCTGTCGGCGGCCGACCAGAAGGCGATGGCAGGCTGCGGCCGCATCACCTCGGTTGCGGACTTGCCGAACGAGAAGACGCTGGCGCGCATCATCAAGGCCGCCGCGAAGCTGAACGATGACGGGGTGAAGCCGGTGCGCGCGAAGCCGAGGCCGGTAAAGGATCGCGTGGTCGAGGTGCCGCCGGATCTGCGCGCCGCGCTGCATCGCGACGCGAAGGCGCGCGCGGCGTTCGACGCATTCAGCTACAGCCACAAGACGGAGTAGGTCGTGTGGCTGACCGCGGCGAAGACCGCGCCGCCGCGCGCGCGGCGGCTCGACACGGCAATCGAGTGGATGGCGGCGGGCAAGCCGCGCAACTGGAAGTACATGCGCAAGTGATGCGGCGACTCGCGTCGGGCTAGTGCTCGGCGATGGTGGTCAGCGTCATCGTCTGGTTGTGCAGGTCGCACGAGCCCACGCCATGCGGTGAGATCTCGCCGTACGAGTAGAAGCCGATCTGCTGCGTGCCGTCCGGCAGCATCTCGAGCGTGGCCTCCACCTCTTCCTCGGCGCGCTCGCCGAGCACTAGCCGGCGGCCGACGCAGCTCACGGCGATGGCGAGCGTGGTGGCGGCCGTGCCATTGCCGTTCCTGGTGAGCAGCGCGGCGTCGCTGGCGCCGCTGATGAGCCGGTCGAAATTGGCCTTCATCAGCTGCGCATTCCAGCCCTGCGGGATGTCGCCCGCGAACGTCATGCTCTGCTCCACCTCGTCGATCGACAGGATGGTGCGCACCAGACGGCGCGGGTCCTGGGTACTGGTGCGCACCGAGAGCGGGAACAGCAACGCCGTTGCCGGCAGGCCGGCGGCGCGGTCGCCCAGGTACTTCTTGTAGAGCTGCAGCGCGGGGACGTGATCGAGCTCGTACAGCACGTTGCCGCGCGACCTGGTCACGACGCGTTCCGGGCCGAAGATGTCCCAGCCACCCTTCGAGCCATGGCCCACGTGCAAGCGCTCGCCGCAGAATCCCACGGCGGCGATGGAGCCGCTCCTCGCCGTGCCGCTCTCGATCACCCAGGTGCGCTGGAAGCGATCGCCGTCGCCGGCCAGCCCGCCGGTCACCACGACGTTGCTCGGCAGGACCGAGTTCATGCCGCGCACCAGCTCCGAGCCGTTCACGTTGAGACCATCGGACAGGACCAGCACGCTCTGCAAGCGCGGCACGAGCAGCTGCCGTGCGAGCGCGACGGCGGCGTCGAAGGAGCTGGTTCCCTTGCTGACCTCCGTGCATGCCGACACGAGCTGCGTGTGCTCGAATCGCACGATCGCGACCGCGAGCGTGTGGTCCATGACCTTGGTTTGATAGATCTCGCCCGACGTCGAACAACCGGTCAGGTGCGAGCGCGGATAGGCCTTCTGCAACGCCGCGATGGGTGCCGGTTGATCGATCATCTCCGTGCTGCCGAACGCGAGCACCAGGGTCTGCTCGCCGTCGAGCGCCGGGAACGGCTGCTGCGACCAGCCGTTGCGCGCATCCCACGTCAAGGTCTCGAGCTTCACGGGCGCCTCCATCCGAGATCCGTAGCATGCCGAAGAGCTCGACGTGCATCGGCCAGCGAGGGGTTTCCCCTTGAATGTGCTGCGGGCGTGCGCGCACAACCGCGCGCAGCGCGGGACCTGGGCGTTTCGCTGGTGCAATCCGCGCCAGCGGCGCTCAGCGCTCGTCGGCGGCATCCCTCGGCACGAACGCGATGCGATCGTTGCCGTAGTCGAAGGCGATACGGAATGGCTCCATGAACTTGCCGCCGATGTTGCCGGTCGTGTACTCGTCCACGAACGCGCCGCCGGTGGCGAGCGAGAAGTTCACGCGTGGCCGGTGGAAGCGGTGCGCGGCCAGCTCGAAGAACTCGATCGCGCCCACCTTCGCCGGGCTCGTGCCGCCGACGCCACCGAGCACTGTGTCCGAGGTGGTGCGCCCGTCGAGGATGTGCAGCTGGCGCACGGCCGGCGCGTGGAAGGACACCGTGTCGGCGGCGGCGCCGGTGTCCAGCTTGAAGATCCCGGTGGCTGGCTCGGGTCGACCCGCGTCGAACGAGCAGCGCACGCAGGGATGCTTGCCGTACACGATCAGCTCCTGCCACTGTGCCCGCTCGAGCACGAAGTCACCCGGGTGGGTAGAGCTCGATCTTGGCGTCGCGCATGTCGACCACCACCACCGAGCGGCGGAACACGTCGTAGCCGCACACGCCGGCGATGCCCTCGCCCATGCTCTTGCTCAGCGGCTGCAGGTCGAGACCGATGAGCCGCGGGTTCTCCATCGTCATCGGACCGATCGTGAACGTGCGCGCGCGGCACAGGCTCGCCGCGGTCGCGCCGCCCACACCGACGGCTTGCACGCCGCGCTGCTGATCGAGGCCCAGGCGCTCGGCGAGCGCGAGGTCGATGCAGGTCTGGCCGGCACCGGTGTCGAACACGAACCAGCCGACGGCTTCGCCGTTCACCTTGACCGGCACCAGCAAGTGACCCGACGGTGCGCGCTTCACCGTCAGCGCTGACTCGACGTCGGTGGCGAAGTCGGTGTCCTCGACCTCGCGCGGCGGCTGGCAGGCGGCGCGCTCGGCCGCGGTCGCCGGGCGCAGCGAGGTGATCGTGATCAGCGTCGAGGTGCCGCGCCCGGTCGCCCTGCGGCGGCTCGGTCGTGAGCCCGCACGCCTGGCGATAGTCCTCGAGCACGGTCGCATCGCGGCTCGAGGCGAGGCCGTTGTCCGATTGCATCGGCAGCCAGGTGGCGCGGTCCACCATGACGCCGGCGGTCAGCTGACCTTGCTTCAGCTCGAGCCTGAGCGCGACCGCCTGCCTGGTGGTGCGCGCCGGGTCGACCTTGATCGTGAACGGCCCATCGGCTGCGAGCCAGTAGCCGCTGTTGAGCCACGCTTCGCACAGCCGGGTCTCACGATCACCGAGCGCGAGCTTGCTCGGCACACCGGTGGCGTCGACCTGGAACAGGTCGCGGCCGTCGAAGATCCACGCTTGCTGCAGGTCGTCCTGGATCGTCTCCACGAACCTGCCGGAGGCGTCGAACCAGAACCGCAGTGCGGCGGGCGGCTCGGTGATCGCGGCGGCGCCTTCCTCGACGTAGCCATCGGCCGCCTCGCACAGGTGCGCGAAGCCGGTGGCCGCTCGCACCCGCTCGAGCACCTCGCTCGCGGTCACGTCGCCGCCAGGCAGCGCGCCGATTGCCGCGACCCCGATCAAAGCACAGAGCATGGTCATCACCTGCGCAGTCCTCGCTTGAGCCGCTCGCCCGCCGCGCGCAAGGTCTCGTCCTTCTTCGGGAAGCAGAAGCGGATCAGCCGGCGACCGGCAGCGGACGACTTGTAGAACGACGAGCCCGGCACGACCGCGACGCCGACCTTCTCCACCAGATGGCGAGTCACCGCCAGGTCGTCGCCCAGACCCAGGTCGCCGATGTCGGCCAGCACGTAGTACGCGCCGCTCGGAACGAACACCGGCAGCCCTGCCTCCCGCAAATCTGCCACCAACAGGTCGCGGCGGAGTTGATAGGCCGTACGCAGTCCGGCGAGGTAGCGATCCGCATGGGTGAGCAGCTCGGCCGCTGCGATCTGCAACGGGTGCGGCGCGCCGACGGTCAGGAAGTCGTGCACCTTGCGGATTGCCGATGTCAGTTGCGGCGATGCGATCGCGTAGCCGAGCCGCCAGCCGGTCACCGAGAAGGTCTTCGAGAGACCGGAGATCGTGACCGTGCGATCGCGCATTCCCGGCAAGCTGCCGATCGACACGTGCTGGCGGCCGTCGTACAGGATGTACTCGTAGATCTCGTCGGTGATCGCGAGCACGTCGTGCTCGATGCACAAGGCGGCGATGCGTTCCAGCTCCGCGCGCGAGAACACCTTGCCGGTCGGATTGTTCGGCGTGTTGATGATGATCGCGCGCGTCCTGCTCGTGAATGCCGCGCGCAGCTGGTCGAAGTCGATCGCGAACTGCGGCGGATGCAAGGGCACGAACACCGGTTGCGCTTGCGACAGGATGCAGTCCGGGCCGTAGTTCTCGTAGAACGGCTCGAAGATGATCACTTCCTCGCCGGGATCGACCACGGCGAGCAGCGTCGCGATCATCGCCTCGGTGGCGCCGCACGTGACCGTGACGTGCGTCTCGGCCTCGCACTCGAGCCCGTTGTAGGCCGTGGCGCGCCGGACGATCTCGTCGCGCAGCGGCTTTGCGCCCCAGGTGATCGCGTACTGGTTGAAGTCGGCCTCGATCGCCCGCGCCGCCGCCTGCTTCAGCTCCGGCGGCGCGGGAAAGTCGGGGAAACCCTGCGCCAGGTTGATGGCCTGGTGCAGCATCGCCAGCCGCGTCATCTCGCGGATCACCGACTCGGTGAACACGGCCGCCTTCTGGGAGATGTGCATGGGAGCTCGTCCAGTGGGATGGGATCGGCCCATTGTGACCGGCGCGCTCGGTTTTGCCGCACGAGTTTTCGCGGCGTGTAAGATCGGCCGCGCGCGCGGGCGGCAGCGGCGGCGAATCGGGGCGTGACGTCCCGACTCTGCTGCCCCGCGCGATCCTCACGGCGGGCGCCTCTCTGGCGCGCGGCTTGCAACATCCGACGCTTCGGTTGCGCGAGCGCACCGCTGCGCTCGACATTGTGGAGGCGCATCGATGGCGTCAGCCCGGCGTGGCATGAAATCGTCGCTCGAGACGTTCTCGCACCGCGTGACCGTCTGGTCCGGCAGCTCGTGGGCATTCTGCATCGCGCTCGGCGTGATCGTGGCCTGGCTCGTCACCGGTCCGATGTTCGAGTTCTCGGACTCCTGGCAGCTCGTGATCAACACCGGCACGACCATCGTCACGTTCTTGATGGTGTTCTTGATCCAGCGCAGCCAGAACAAGGACGCTCAGGCGATGCACCTCAAGCTGAACGAGATCGTGGCCGCGATCGAGGGCGCGAGCAACCGCCTGGTCAGGGTGGAGGACCTCTCGGAAGACGAGCTGCGGGTGCTGCACGATCACTACCATCAGCTCGCCGAGATGGCCAAGCGGGACGGCAGCCTGACCGAGTCGCACTCGATCGAGGAGGCCGGCGTGCGGCACACGTCCAAGCGCAGCCGGAAACCGCTGCGCAAGGAAGCGTCCGCCTGAGCGTTCGCGCCGATGGCGCTGTCCCGGCGCGAGCGGTGCCGCGCATGAAGTCGTTCGCTGCGCCGCCACGCCGGTTCGGCTACGATGGCGCGCTCGAGGAGCCGCCATGACCATCAAGACCAAGCGCTGGAACGACCCGATCGAGCCCGATGACGGCTTCCGCCTGCTGGTCTGCCGCTACCGGCCGCGGGCGCTGCCCAAGGCGGACGAGACCTGGGACGAATGGTGGAAGGATCTCGGTCCGAGCGTCGCGCTGCACGCCGACTTCTACGGCAAGCATGGCCCGCCGATCACCTATTCCGAGTACCGGCGGCGCTACCTGCGCGAGATGCTGCGGCAGCACGAGAAGATCGCCGCGCTCGCGCGCCGCGCAATGAAAGGCGAGACGATCACGCTGTTGTGCTCGTCGGCATGCGCCGATGCGTCCCGCTGCCACCGGTCGCTGTTGAAGCAGCTCATCGACGATCACCGGCAGGACCGATGACGGGCGAGCGCGCGGCATCTAGCTCAGTACCGCCGGCGCCGGAGCAAACGGCAAGAACGCGCTCGCATCGATCGCCGGCATGGTGGCGGGATCGTTGGCTGCCATCGCGCCGGCGTGCGGCACGACCTCGCCCGCGGCCTGCCGCGCGCGCAGGTCGATGCGCTTCTGCAGCGTGCTCGCGAGCTGCTCGAACACGCGGAACTCGGCGAACGCCTTGCCGCTCGCCGGGTCGATCGGCTGGCCGCGCTGCGCCGCCTCGACGAACTGCGCCGAGCGTGGCACCTGCACATCCTGGATCTTCAGGTACTGGATGCGCAGCGCCTCGACCACGGCGCACACCACCCGGTCCTGGTGATCGGTGACCGTCGGCAGCATGCCGAGGATCTCGAGCTGCTGGTTCGCCTCCTGCTGCACCCGCTCGAGGAAGTACAGGAGGCGCGGCAGCGCGCGCTGCGAGAGCGGGTCGGCCCTGACCACCGGCAAGGTCAGCGACGCGCTGCCGAGCGCGGCGCGCGTGATCTCGTTCGCGCCGGCCGGCGCGTCGACGAGGATCACGTCGCAGTCGTCATCGACGGCACCCAGCACCGCCTCGAGCGCATCGCCAGTGACGAGCGCGTTCTGGAAGTGCACCGCGTCGCACGGATCGAGGCGTCCGACCGGCAGCAGGCGCAGCGTCGCCAGGTTGCTCGCCTTCAGCGCGCCGCTCAGCTCGACCCGGCCCATGAGATGGTCCGCCAGCCCGACCCACGGCGCGCGGCCGCCGCCGAGGTAGGCGCTCAGGCCGCTCGTGGGATCGAGGTCCACCAGCAGCACGCTGCTGTTCGCGCGCGCCATTGCGAAGCCGAGGTTGAGCGCGACGGTGGTGCGACCATCACCGCCCTTCGGGCTCGTGATCACGATCCTGGTTGCCATGAAGCGACTCCCTTGCCGTTCCCCCTTGATCGGCAGTTCTGCCGGGCAGCGTGCGAGTGTCGAGTCGTGGGCCACGGTGTGTGCGGGATCGAGGCAGCGGGCGAGACCCCCGCGCCGTGACGGACGCACGCTCACTTGCGCTCGATCACGAGATGGCGATCGATGGCCACGTGCTCGATCTGCTGCGTGCAGCCGTCCTCCCACGTGACCGTGAGCGTGACCTCGCTCGCGCCGGCGAGCCCGAAGTGCGCGTACGGCGCAGACGCCGCCTGGAAGCTGCCGCCGCTGAACACGAATCGCGTCTGCGAGGTGCCCGCTTGCCGCAGCCCGATCGTGCTGCCGACGCCGTGGCGGTTGCCGATCCCGGCGCGCTCCTGCAGCTCGACGATCAGGTAGTGGCCGGCCGCACCGTCGTTCTCGAGCACTCGCACCGGGCCGTTCAGCTCGCCGACGACGATGTCGATGTCGCCGTCGCGATCGAGATCGCCGAAGGCGGCGCTGCGATCGACGTGTGCCTGGGCGAGCCAAGCTCCGGCGCGATCGCTCAGCACGCGCTCGAAGCGCGCGCCGCGCCGCTCGAACAACAGCGGTGTCTGCCGGTAGCTCGAGTCCATGGTCTCGAACGTGGCGCCGGGATAAACGTGGCCGTCGAACACGACCAGGTCCTCGTCGCCATCGTGGTCGAAGTCGTAGAACATCGTCGCCCAGCCGAGGAACGGCCGGCTCACCAGGCCGAGGTTGTACTGCCGCGTGCGGTCGTCGTACTGCAGAGGCGCCACGCTCACGCGCAGCGTGTTGGTGTCGTTGGCGAAGTTGGTGGTGAACACGTCCGGGCGGCCATCGCCGTTCACGTCGGCGATGGCGATGCCCATGGTCGCCTGGGCGGCGCCGTCGCCGTTGAACGCGAGGCCAGCGCCGAGCGCGCGGTCGACGAACTGGCGCTGGCCCTGGTTGATCCAGAGGAAGTCGGGCATCGAATCGTTGCCGACGAAGATGTCGAGCCGGCCGTCGGCGTCGAAGTCGAGCATGGCGACGCCGAGTCCGTACGACGGTGCGGCCGCGGCGATCCCGGCGCTGGCGCTGATGTCGGCGAACCGACCATCGCCCAGGTTCTCGTACAGGCAATCGGGCACGGCGCGCAATCCCGAGGGCCCAGCGAACACGGCGTTGCCGCGGAACGTGTTCGGCGGCGGCGGGTGCGCCGCGTCGAAGTCGACGTAGTTGACCACGTACAGATCGAGGTCGCCGTCCTGATCGATATCGCCGAATGCGGCGGCCGATCCCCAGCGCGGATCGCTGAGCGCGGCGTGCGCGGTGGCGTCGCCGAAGCGCTGGCCATCGTTCAGGAGCAGCGCGTCCGGTCCGTACGCGGCGATGAACAGGTCGTCGTGCCCGTTCGCGTCGGCGTCGCCGACCGCGACGCCCATCCCCCAGCCATGGAAGTCGATGCCGCAGCGCGCGGTGGCGTCCGCGAACGCGAGCCCCCCCTGGTTCTCGAACAGCCTCGCTCCCGGTCCGCTCTGCGGTGCATCGAGGTACGCGCCGTTGGGCACGAACAGGTCGAGGTCGCCATCGCCGTCGAAGTCGATCAAGGCGAGGCCGCCGCCCTTCACCTCCAGGATCTGCGTCGACGGCGAGCGACCGCACGTCATCACCATGGCGATGCCCGAGCGCGCGGTGGCATCGGTGAAGTGGATCGGCGCGGCGGGCGCCGCGTCGTGCGCGCCGGGCTCGTCACGACAGCCGATCGCGACCAGCGCGCCTGCCACGAGTGCCACGCAAGGTCGCATCACCTGGGAGGACTCCCCTGGCTCGTGCGGCGTGCGAGCGCGGCGTCGGATTGCTCCTGGGCGCGCTCTGCGCCCGCGTGATCGCCGAGGCGCTCGAGCACGCGCGCGAGCTTGTGCCACGGCTCGAAGTGCTCGGGCCACAACGCCACCGAGCGCTCCAGGGCCGCGCGCGCCTTGCCCAGGTCGTCGTGCCGCAGGTGCACGTCGCCCAGCCGCGCCTCGTAGCGCGCGACGTCCTCGCGCAGCGCCGCCGGCAGATCCCTGGTCTTCGAGCGCGAGCGTGCCATGGCGATGGCGCGCTCGATGTCATGCCCGGCGTCGTCGATGCGATCTTGCTCGAGCGCGACCAGCCCGAGGCCGAACACGGCCTCGGCCTCGCCCGGATTGCGCGCGAGAAATGCCTCGAGCTGCCGCTTCGCCTCGTCGAGGCAGCCCAGGTTGAACAGCGTGAACCCGTAGAAGAACGAGGTGGTGAAGTAGTCCGGCTCGAGCTCGAGCGCGCGCGCGAAGTGCGCCCGAGCGCTCTGGTAGAGCTGGCGCTCGTGGTAGCCGAGCCCGAGCAGGAACTCGGCCTGGCCCGGATGCGCGCATCCCCCCGCGCTGAGGTACGCTTGCACGTCCGCTGCGGCCTCGGCGTAGTGCCCGTCCTTCACCAGCCGAAACGACTTGACCAGCGCCGGGTCGAGCTTTGGCATGGCCGCGGGCTCCGCCGGCTCGGCAGGCAAGGGTGCGGGCGGCGAGGCGGCGCCATCGCACCCGGGCAGCGCGACGCCGAGGGACAGCGCCAGGGCGAGGGCGCGCATCACTGTCTGCGGCTGCTGCGCTGGTGATGATCGGCGATCACCTGCGCGACGCAGCACGTCAACCGCTTCGCGGTCGGCAAGTGCAGGAATTCGTTCGGCCCGTGCGCGTTCGAGCTCGGACCGAGCACGCCGGTGATCATGAACTGAGCCTCGGGGAACTTCTCACCCAGCATCGCCATGAACGGGATCGAGCCGCCTTCGCCCATGAACGCGGGCTCCCTGCCGAAGAACGCGCGCGACGCGTTCGCGAGCGACTCGCTCAGCCACGGCGCGGTCTTGGGTGCATCCCAGCCGGCCGCGCCCTTCTCGCCCGCGAACATGACCTTGGCGCCGTAGGGCGGATCCTTCTCGAGCAGCGTCTTGAGCGCGATCGCCGCAGCCTTCGGATCCTTGGTGGGCGGCAGGCGCAGCGAGACCTTCACCGCGGTGCGCGGGCGCAGCACGTTGCCAGCGTCGCCGAGCGCGGGCAAGCCTTCGGCGCCGGTGATCGCGAGCATCGGCCGCCAGGTGCGATTCAGGATCAGCTCGACCAGATCGCTCGCGACCGGGCGTGCGCCGGCCACCCACGGGAACTTGTCGTGCACCTCGCTGCCGAGCACCTTGGCCAGGCTGCGCGCCTGCGCCAGCCGCTCGGCAGGAATCTCCACGGCAAAATCCTTCGGCTTGATCTCGCCGCTCACCTCGTCCTCGAGCCGACTCAGGATCTGGCGCAAGATGCGGAAGCTCGACGGCACGATGCCGCTCGCATCACCCGAGTGCACGCCTTCCTTCAAGATCTCGACCGTGAGATCGCCGGCGAGCAGTCCGCGCAGCGAGGTCGTGCACCACAGCTGATCGTAGTTGCCGCAGCCGGAGTCGAGGCAAACGATCAGGCTCGGCGTGCCGATGCGGGCGGCGAGATGATCGATGTAGAACGGCAGGTCGAAGCTGCCGCTCTCCTCGCACGCCTCGATCAGCACCACCAGGCGCGCGTGGCTCACGGCGTTGTCCTTGAGCGCACGCACCGCAGTGAGCGACGCGAACGCGGCGTAGCCGTCGTCGGCGCCGCCGCGGCCGAACAGCTTGTCGCCGCGCAGCACCGGCGTCCACGGGCCGAGACCCTCCGCCCAGCCCACCATCTCCGGCTGCTTGTCGAGGTGGCCGTAGAGCAGCACCGTGTCGTCGCCGTCGCCCTCGATCTCCATCAGCAGCACCGGCGTGCGATTGCCGAGCCGCACCACCTCGATCCTGGTGCCGCCGATCTTCTGCTGCTCGCACCACTCGCGCACCAGCGCGACGGCGCGATCCATGTGGCCGTTCTTCTGCCAGCTGGGATCGAACAGCGGCGACTTGTTGGGGATGCGGATGTACTCGGTGATCACCGGCAGGATCGACTGATCCCAGACGCGGTTGACGAGCTCGCTGGTCCTGGTGACGTTCATGGCGGTCCTCGGCTGCAGGGCACGAAATCGCAGCGCCGTTGTACCTGCTGGACCGCCGCACGTCACGCGTTCGCGTCGATCATTTCTTGTGTGCGTTGCACCAGTCTTGCCAGTCGTCGCGCCTGGTGCCGTAATCCTTGCCGGCGAGGCGGCACAAGGCATCGTGCGCGATGTCGCGCACTGCGGCCACGCCGGCGTCCAGCTTGTCGATCAGATAGCGGCATGCCTCGGGGAAGCCGAGGTTGCCGAGCGCATCGGCGGCTGCCGCCTGCACCGTGGGGGTCTTGTCGTTCAACGCGCGCGTCAGCACGAACGCGGCGTCGGCGTGCTTGGTGTTGCCGAGCGCCTTCACCACGTGCAGCTTCACCTTGGGCTCGTCGTCGGAATTGTAGGCTGCCGACAGCTCGGCGAGCCAGCGCGATGCTTCCTCGGGACGGATCAGCCGCGCGGCGGCGAGCGCGGCGTTGGCGCGCACCTCCGGGTTGTGGTGGTTGAGCAAGAGCTTGAAGATCGGCTCGCGCGGCGTGTCCGGGTCGGCAATCTGCTGCAGCGCGAGCATCGCATTCTGCGTCAGCAGGTCATCACCCTCGTCCAGCGCCTCGAGCAGCGCCGGCACCGCGCGCCTGGAGCGCGGCTCCTCCTTGTCGTCCTTCGAGATCGTGGGTGTGAACCCGAGCGCGGCGGCGGCGATGACGCGGTTGCGCTGGTTGCCGGTCTTGAGCTCGTTCAGGATCGTGTCGAAGTTCCAGAACACCTGGCGCGTCAGGATCGCGCCGAGCTGGTTGCGCAGGCGCAGATCATCGCGCAGCTGCTTGGCCGCGGTGTCGTTCCAGGTGCGCAGGTTCAGGTCCAGCGAGTTGAACAGCGTCGTCTTGTCGCCGGTGGGCCCGTAGTTGTGCTCGACTGGCTCCGTGAGCGCGGCGCGCTCCGATTCGGTGAGCGGCGTGGGTGCCGTGTCGGGGTTGGCACAGGCCAGGAGTGCCGTCAAGGCGAGCGAGACACAGGACGATGCAGCGAGTCGCTGGTTCATGAGCGATTCCGTTGAGGGTGTGGCTCCGTCGATGCGTTGGACGCAGCAGCGCATCCGAGCCTGCGCAGAAAATTACCAGCGCCAGCGGCGGTATTGAAGCAGCTCAGCGCTGAAGTAGTTCAACCGCGCGACAAGAGCCGCGCGAACACCGTGCGCTCCTTCTCGGGGAGCCGGCGCGGCTTGCCGGCGCGATCGATGCAGGCGAGCGTGGTGTGGCCTTCGCACAGCAGGGTCTCGTCCGTCCCTGGCTCGAGCACGCGCAGGATGCGGTAGTCGAACCGCACGCGCACGCCGCTGAACTCGCTCAGCCGCGTGCGGATCGCGAGCAGGTCGTCGTAGCGCGCCGGCTGCCGGTAGCGGGCGCCCACCTCGACCACCGTGAGGAACAGGCCCGACTGCTCCATGGTCGCGTAGCGGATGCCATGCGCGCGCATCAGCTCGGTGCGGCCGATCTCGAAGTACGGGATGTAGCTGGCGTGGTAGATCACGCCCATCTGGTCGGTCTCGCCGTAGCGTGCCCGCACCCGCACCACGTGGTCGAAGTCCATCGCGCGCCGCTTCTCGCTGCAGCTGTTTTTTGCGCCAGCCGTTTGCTACAAGGGACGGTTCCATGGAACCCACGAATCAACCCGCCGGGCGCAATCCCTGGATCGCGCTGCTGCTCACCTGGATCGCCCCCGGGCTCGGACATCATTACCTGGGCCACAAGCCCAAGGCCATTCTTTTCTTCGTCCTGGTCACGTTCCTGTACGCCTTCGGCATGGTGCTCTCGCACTTCCTGAACGTGAGCCCGGAGCGGCACTGGATCTACTACCTGGCCGAGATCCCCTACGGTGGCGCCACGCTGCTCGCCACCCTGCTCACGCGCAGCCTGAAGATGGTGGCGTTCAACCCGTGGCACGACGTCGGCCTGCTCTACACGTCGGTTGCCGGCTTGCTCAACATCATCGTCATGGTGGACATCTACGAGACCGTCCATCCCAAGGAGGCGCCGGCGCATGAATGACCTGCATGGCTTCCTCGTGCACTGCGGGCTGTTCGTCCTCTTGACCTGGCTGTCGTCGATCGTCTACCACGGGCTGCGGCGCGAGAGCGTGGCCGAGATCATCGCCGTCGGCACGCGCTGGGCGTTCTACTGCATCGCCATCAGCGTCATGGTGGGCGCCGGCCTGCACTTCTTCACGCGCTGGCTGTGAGCGCGCTCGCGTCTGGGTCGGCACGCGTTCCAGGCGGAGCCACAGGACACGACCCGTTCTCCGCCTGGATCACACGCTGACCGCAACGCCGACCTGATCCATCGCGATCACGTCGCTGCCGCCAGGCCCTGCAGCTGCGCGCTTGCGAGCGTCCGCTGTCGAGTCGCCGGACACTTGGCAAGCGCCTTGCATGAGCGGGGCTCCGTGAAAGGTCCCGGACCTCCATCACTCGAGAGACATCAAAAGGAGATATTCATGCATCGCCGGAATTCACGCGGCTTCACCCTCATCGAAATGGTCGTGGTCGTCGCCATCATCGCGGCGATGGCTGCCATCCTGGTGCCGATCGTTGCGGACGAGCTCGCGAGCAGCGAGTCGAGCAAGGCGCTCGGTGATACTCAGCGCATTGCCGCTGCCATCACCCAGTACGTGAAGGACACGCGTCACTTCCCGACCGGTCCGCTGGGCAACAACACGGTCGAGTTCCTGGTCAGCGACGGCACCGTGCCGAGCCCGAACACGTTCGACAGCGGCGGCACGAAGGGCGACCTGGTGGATTACCTGACCAACGGCGCCACCAACGGTGGCTCGCTCTACAAGGGTCCGTACATGCAGGAGATCGCGGCGGATCCGTGGGGCAATGCGTACGTGGTCAACGTGAACGGCTACTACAGTGGCACCGAGAACGTGTGGGTTCTCTCCGCCGGTCCGAACGGCGACCTCGAGACCGCGGTCGGTGCGGCCAAGCCGGCCGGCGACGACATCGGCGTCCTGATCGAGTAGTCCTGCTGCGAACGCTTGCTCGCTCCGACCTGATGAATCGCGAGCGGGTGGAGGTTCAGTGATCTGGCCCGAGCCCGAGGTGACGCCGAGGGCTCGGGCCATCGCACAGTAGGCATCGCCACCAGCACCTCGAGCACAGGTGTCCGCCATGGAGTCCTCGCCGGCAAAGTATGGCATTCTCGCGCGCCGCCTGCTCGAGCTCGGCCACGTCACCGAAAGCCAGCTCTCCATGGCGCAGCGCGAGCAGAAGCGGACCGGCGAGCCGCTCAACAAGGTGCTGCGCGAATTCCGGTTCGTATCCGACGACGTGTTTGCCGACACGATTGCGGCGCTGCTCGGGTTGACGCGCACCACGCCCAAGAGCGAGCAGGTCGATCGCGACATGCTGAAGAGCCTCACGCTCGATTTCGCGCGCAAGCGACTCTGCCTGCCGCTCAAGGTGGCCGAGGGCAGTGCGCCGATGGTGGCCATGGCCGACCCCACCGACGTGTCGGCGACCGACCACGTCGAGACGCTCCTGTTCAGCGGCCGCGAGCCGCGCATCGTCGTGACCACCGAGGCGGTCATCCAGAAGGTGCTCGACATCATTCAGCCGAGCCTCGAATCGGCCGGCCTCGGCTCGGTGATCGAGCAGGAGATCCAGCAGGCGCTCGGCGCCGACACCACGCCGGCGGCGCTCGAGGCGGACTCGGCGCCGCTGATCCGGCTGGTCGACAACCTGATCAAGCTCGGCATCCGCGAGGGCACCACCGACATCCACGTCGAGCCGGAGGAGAAGCTGCTGCGCATCCGCTTCCGCATCGACGGCATCCTGCAGCCCGGCCCCACGGTGCCCAAGGCCCTGCAGAACTCGGTGATCGCCCGCCTCAAGATCATGGCCGATCTCAACATCTCCGAGCGCCGCCTGCCGCAGGACGGCCGCATCCGCTTCACCACTGGCGAGCGCCACTACGACATCCGCGTGTCGGTGCTGCCGACCGCGCACGGCGAGAACATCGTCATGCGCATCCTGGACAAGGGCAATCTGCCGGCCAGCCTCGAGCTGCTCGGCATGCCGCCGGCGGTGTTTCGCAAGATCCAGCGCATCGTCGAGAACCCGTACGGGATGTTCCTGGTGACCGGCCCGACCGGATCCGGCAAGTCGACCACGCTCTACTCGTCGCTCGGCCTGATCGACGCGATGGAGAAGAAGATCGTGACCGTCGAGGATCCGATCGAGTATCAGCTGCCGCTCATTCGCCAGTCGCAGGTGAATCCCAAGGTCGGCTACACGTTCGCGGACGGATTGCGCGCGATCCTGCGCCAGGACCCGGACGTCATCCTGGTGGGCGAGATCCGCGACCTCGAGACCGCCGAGATGGCGATCCGCGCCGGCCTCACCGGCCACTTCGTGCTGTCCACGCTGCACACCAACAGCGCCGTGGGTGCGATCGCGCGCTTGAAGGACATGGGCGTCGAGCCGTTCCTGATCAACTCCTCGATGCTGGGCGTGCTCGCGCAGCGCCTGGTGCGGCGCAACTGCGTCAAGTGCCGCGAGGAGGTGCCGGTGCCCGAGCACCACAAGCCGCTGATCGAAGCCATGAAATTGACCGGCCCGTTCTACAAGGGCAACGGCTGCACCGACTGTCGTGGCTCCGGCTACAAGGGCCGCATGGGCGTGTACGAGCTGTTCTCGTTCTCGGAGGAGGCGCGCCGCATCGCCGCCACCAGCTGCGCCGAGAGCGAGCTGCGGCGGGTGGCGCAGGAAACTGGAATGGTGCCGCTGCTCGAGGCGGGGCTGCTGAAGGCGCAGGAGGGCTTCACGACCATCGACGAGGTGGTGCGCGTGATCCAGCAGTCGGACCTGTGAGCGTCACGGCGCGGTCGCGAACGCGACCTGGACCGATCTTTCGAAGCGTATGTGAACATCTGATCTCTGGACCCACTGTGTGAATGACACTGCCATGCCAACGTTCCAATACAAAGCGATCGATTCCACCGGACACAAGCGCGAGGGCCAGCTGCTGGCGCGCGACAAGGTCGAGCTGGGCCGCGCGCTCGGGCAGATGGGCCTGGTGCTGATGAAGGCGATCAGCCTCGACGAGCGGGAGTCGGGCAAGAAGTACCGCGGCAGCATCAGCAACCGCGAGCTGATCGATTTCAGCCACCACCTGATCATGATCTTCACGTCGGGCATCCCGCTGATGGTCGGGCTGCGCGACATCCGCACCGACATCGCCAACGAGAACTTTCGCAAGGTGGTGACCGACGTCGAGCGCAGCGTCGAGGCCGGCCAGCCGCTGTCGGAAGCGTTCGCGGGCTATCCGCGCATCTTCGATGCCACCTACGTCAGCATCCTGCGCGCCGGCGAGGAGTCGGGCGAGATCGAGAAGATGCTCACGCAGCTGGTCGAGCACCTGGAGTGGCGCGAGTCGACCAAGGGCACGATCGTGCAGGCCATGATCTATCCCTGCATCCTGATGGTCGCGGTGATCGGCCTGATCGTGCTGCTGCTCACGCTGCTGTTGCCCAAGCTCGCCGCGATGTACGCCAAGGTGCGGGTGGAGCTGCCCAAGCCCACGCAGATCCTGATCAAGATCTCGAACTTCCTGGTGACCGACTGGCCCTACTTGCTGGGCGGCATCGGCTTGACGATCGTCGCCTACATCGCCACCAACTCCACCAGGAAGGGCAAGTACAAGATCGACTCGTTCAAGCTCAGGATCCCGTTCTTCGGCCCGTTGATCCGCAAGTCGCAGGCGGCGCAGTTCTGCCACACGCTGGTCACGCTGTACGAATCGGGCGTGGCGCTGCCGAAAGCGCTCGGCATCGTCGCCGCCGTGCTCAAGAACTCGGTGCTGGCGGATGCGGTGCGCAAGACCATCACCGCGGTCGAGGAAGGCAAGCCGATGAGCGAGTCGTTCAAGGCGAGCAATGTGTTCCAGCCGCTCGTGGTGCGCATGGTGGCGGCGGGCGAGCAGACCGGCGAGCTCGGCTCGGCGCTCGGGCGGGTCAACAAGTTCTATGATCGCGAGGTGCCGGCGGCGGTGAAGAAGTTCGTCGCCGCCATGGAACCGGCGATCATCGTCGTCGCCGGCGTGAGCGTCGGCTTCATCCTGCTGTGCACCCTGCTGCCGATCTTCCGCTTGATCAGCGCGATCAAGAAATAGGACACGTTCTGGCTCGCATGCCTCGACCCTGGACGGCGGCGGCACGCGCCGCTCGCGGCGATGGCCGCAATGGTGCGGACGGCGCCCCAGGAACGTGATTCGCAGGGCGATCGGTTCGAGCAACGTTCATCGAGACGAGCACTGGAGAGAATCAGGCCACTATGGTTCATGCCGCAGCCCCGTCGCATCGCAAGGTCCAGGGTTTTTCCTTGCTCGAAGCCGTCCTGGTGGGCGCCATCTTCAGCCTGGCCGCCGCCTTCATCATCCCGATCGGCGAGAAGTACCTGACGCGCAAGCTCGAGTACGCCACGCGCGACGAGATGCTGAAGATCCGTGACGCCGCGCTCCGGTTCTACGAGGACGTGGGTCGTTTCCCGGCAACGCTCGCCGAGCTCGCTTCGGAGCCTGGCGGCACGACCGGCTGGACCGGACCGTACCTCACGGTCGACTTCAGCAACGAGAGCACGACCGAGAACGACTTCCGCTACGACGCGTGGCGGCACGCCTACACCCTGGTCGAGGCCGGTGCCTACGAGCGGCTGCTGCGCAGCACCGGACAGAACGGCACGAGCGAATCGGGCAGCGGCGATGATCTCGAGCTGCACATCCACGCGGCGCCGATCCTGCGCAAGATCGAGGCGCGTCGCCTCGACACGCTCAACGCGGCGATCGGCGCCTACAACGCGACCTACTTGCCGGCGCAGCCGCTCAGCTCGGATCTGGGCGCGGCGATCTCGCGCTTGCAGCAGCTCGGCTTCCTGCCGAGCGATGCGCAGTCCACGAGCGAGCTGTCGACCGACGTGTGGGGCCAGCCGTGGGTGATGAGGGGCTCGCCGCTCGCCGCGCTCGGCAGCCTGGGCGCCGGTGACCAGCGCCGAGTCCTCGACCGGCGACGAGGGCTGAGCGGTGGCGATGCGGGCAGCGAGGGCAGCGGCACCGACCAGGGAGCGGCGGCGATCACCATGGCGACGACGAGCACGGCCTGAGCGGCGACCACGCGAGCGGCGGTCATGGCTCGAGCGGCGACCAGTCGGGTGAGCACGGGAGCGATGGTCACGGTGGCGACTTCCTGTCGGGCGACCACGAGTCGCAGGATCACGGCGCCGGCGGCCACGGCAGCGACGGCCAGGACCATGGCTCGCATGATCAGGACTCGGGCGCGCCCGGTGACGGCGGCGACGATCATGGCTCGAGCGACCAACAGTCGCAGGATCACGGCGACGCCGACCTGCAGGATCACGGCGATGGCGGCAATGGTGGCGAAGGCGCTCAAGGACAGGAGCGGCCAGGGCGACCACGACAACGGCCACGGCAACGAGCCAGACGGCGGCGATGACGACTCCAACCCGGGCAACCACGACGGCCAGGACGACGGCAACAGCGGCGGCGGCGATGACGGCCACGGCGCCGACGGCGGCCATGGCGATGGCGATCACGGCGACGCCGATCATGGCAACGACGATCACGGCGACGACCAGAGCGAGGATCACGAGGACGATCACGGCGGTGGTTCGGGCCACGGCCATGACGACGACCATGGTCATGGTCACGGCGGCCACGACTGAGCGGGCGCTGCCTGCGGCGGTCCCTGGGTAGGACATCGAGGTTGTCAATGAAGGCCATGCGCATGCGAACCAACCGCGGCAGCTTGTTCCTCGACGCCATGGTGCTGGGAGCGGTGTTCGCCGCCGCCACGGCGATGGTGTTCCCGATCCTGTCGGGCGAGCTGAACCGCGACCACGTCGCCGAGGCCGAGTCGCAGCCGCGCCGCTGCGCCGCGCGATCGAGGCCTTCCACATGGACGTGCGCGCCGCCCGCGCGCTTGTAGGACCTCGCCATCGCGCCGGCCGGTGTGACCAACTGGCTTGGCCTGTACGTCGGCCGCACGTTCCGCGACTACGACAGCTCCGGCCTCACCTCGCTCGCCGATCCGTGAAGCAGGAGTTCCTGCTCGAGAGCGGCGGCAATCTGGTGCTGACCGTGCGCTCGTGCGGCGCCAACGGCGTGGGATCACGGCCTCGGCGACGACATCGCCGAGACCTTCGACCCGAACTGCAGTGCGCGTGGAGATCACGCGCCAGGAGCTGCGGCTGCTGCGTTCCGCGATCACCGCGTACGACGCCAATGTGGCGGACCTGCCGTTGCTCGGGTCGTGGCAGCACATCGTCGCGATGCTGCAGGATCAAGGCCTCTTGCCCGCCGGTGAGCGCCGCGCTCGACTACCAGCGCGACGCATGGGGGAACCTGTACGTGCCGCAGGGCATCCCGGTCGACAGCGTGAGCACGCCGGGGCCGCAGTGAGCGAGCGCGCGCGCGCGATCGAGCGTGGAAAGGTGAGGTCTAGCAATGCGTCCTCGTCAGTGCGGATTCACGCTGCTCGAGTCAGCCATGGTGCTGGCGATCTCGGTGCTCACCGCGTCGCTCGCCGTGTCGGTGATGTCGTCGGCATTGACCGACGAGCAGACCGCGGCGGTGCAGTCGAGCATGATGGAGCTGAAGGCGGCCGTACGGCGCTACTGCGACGACACCGGCATCATGCCCGCCACGCTCGATGATCTGGTCGCCATGAACGGCGTTCCGCGCTGGTCTGGACCGTACGTGACCGCGACCGCCGACTGCGCCGCGTCCACGGCGCTGCTGCCGCTCGATCCGTGGGGCCACGCCTATCTCTGGAGCCTGACCGGCACGCGCACCGGGAGGCTGCTGTGCACTGGCGCCGACGGCGTGCTCGACGGCGCGACGGTGAACGACGACCTGTTCACGCCGGTGGACTTGACCGACATCTTGCGCGCCAAGACCCAGCAAGAGCTGGAGGATCTCAACCTCGCGATCGCCAGCTACAACACCATCAACCTGCCGGCGCAGCCGCTGCCGGCCAACATCGAGCTGCTGGTGACGCAGCTGATCGCGAGCGGGCTGCTGCAGGGCACGGTCACGGCCTGGGCCACCGACGCCTTCGGCGCGTTCTACGTGCCGGGCCCCGCTCCGGTGCAGGAAGTGAAGTGCGCCGGAACCACCGGCTCGGAACCAGGGGAGTGACACGATGAGCTCGCTCGAGCAGCCGGCCGCGAAGAACCTCGCGGCCAAGGACACCGGCCAGGAAGTGCGGCTGATGAGCCCGATGGACTTTCCCGGGCCGAAATCGTTCGGGCGCTTGCCGATCAAGGGCGACGTGCTGGTGCTCGATCTGTGGGAGGGCGGCGGCACCGCGTACGAGCTCGCCATGCAAGGCGGCCAGCCGCGCGTGCGCAGCTCGTTCCCGGTGCCCGACCTGCTCGCCGAGCCGGGCCTCGCCGACCCGAACATCGCTGCCGAGCTGCACAAGTCGCTGGTATCGCTCAACATCACCGTGCGTGACACGATCGTGGTGCTGCCGGATACCATCGTCAAGCACACCGAGCTCACGCTGCCCAGGCTGCCGCGCCGCGCGCTGGCCGCGGTGCTGGCGCAGAAGGCGATCGAGATCGAGGGCGTGGACCCGAGGGATGTCGTCTGGGGCTACCACGCGACCGACCTGGCCGAGACCAACCAGCAGCAGATCCTGCTGCTCGCGTGCGCCAGCTCCAGGCTGATGGCGATCGGTCGCGGCCTGACCGGCGTCGGCCTGAGCGCGGTGGCGATGATTCCCTCGACCGCCGCACTGTGCCGCGTCGGCGCCTGCTTCGCCAATGCCAATGGCGAGCACCCGTTCTCGCTGATCTTGCTCGAGCGCGATCGCGCTCGACTGTCGCTGTTCCGCAATGGCGTGCTGTTCTACGACCGCTCGGCGCGCCTCGGCGACGATGCCGAGGGCCAGCGCGCGTCGTTGATGCGGCAGGTGCAGCGCGCACTGCTCAACTACCAGCAGCGCAACCAGGAGGATCCGGTCCGCAATCTGTTCGTGGCGAGCGTCGATCTGCAGCGCGGCAAGGATCTGGCCGCCGACCTCACCGCCGATCTCCTGCTGCCGCTCAACGTGCTCAGCCCGAGCTGGCTCTTGCCGCACGACGAGGAAGAGCTGCCGCAGCATGCGGACCAGCCCAACGGCATGGTGGCCGGAGCGCTGCTGCTGTTCAGCGAGCGCAAGGGCGCCAGGGCCGATCTGCTGCCGTCCGAGCTGCGCACCAAGCGGCGCGACCGCTTGCTCGCGACCGTGGTCCTGGCGATGGCGCTGTGCTCGTGGGGGCTCGCGGCACTGATCCGGGCGCGCCTCGAAGCGGATGCCGGCGTGGTGCGCCAGATCGCGCAGCTGCAGGGCGAGGAGATCAAGAGCCTCGCCTCGGTCGAGCCGCGGCACGCGGCGATGCGGAAGCTGCGCGGCGACGCCAAGGCCGAGGCGCAGCAGCTGCAAGCCATCCTCGGGCCGAACCTGGATTACGACGGGTTCTTCCACGTCCTGTCGGCGTGCATCAACGGCGATCTGCAGCTCACCTCGGTGCGCGTCGAGGTGCGGCCCGAGGACCAGAAGAAGCAGCCCGCCGCTCAGCCGAACGAGGACCGGCGCCGCAAGTGGTCGTTCACCGTGTCGGGCATCTGTCCGCGCAAGTACCTCGAGGCGCAATCGCTGGTGCAGGACGCGATCAAGCGCATGCAAGGCAATGCACTGCTCTGCAGCGTTGCCTCCGGGCCGCTGCAGCAGGCAGCCGATCCGGTGCTCGGCGCCGTCACGCGCTTCGGCATCCGCGGCACGATCCTGGCCATGGAGCCGGTGTCGAAGTGACCGTGTGCCGGGCGGTCGGTGGCGAGGTCGAGAGTGGGACGCGACTGTCTTGCCGCCGGCGACATTGAGACAGTGAGCGTGGCGCTGGCCGATGACCGTCCCCGCCGTGGCGGGGAGCGGCGGTGGTCACGGAACGGTTTTCGCTCCGGGTCAACACATGGCGAGCAAGAAGACAGTGCGGTTGGCGATCGGCCTCCTGGTCGTGGGCGGCGCCTACGACGCGTTCTACTTCATGAACAAGCCGAAGAAGGGCGCCAGCCACGCGAGCGCCGCGACCCCCGACCAGCGGGCGCCGGCGGCGGCCGCGCCCGAGCCCAGCCTGGTCGAGACCATCGATGCGGTGCACGCGCAGATCGCCCTCACTGCCCCGGTGGGCGCGCGGGTCGAGCATCATCCGTTCCTGTCCGCGCTCGAAGAGCAGCGCGGCCTGCCGTACGAGAAGATCTTGAAGGAGCGCGAGGAGAAGCTGCGCGAGGAACGCGAGCGTGCCGAACGGCAGAAGCCGAAGGCGGCCAAGCCGAAGGAACGCAAGGATGACAACCCGATCGACAAGTTCAAGCTGAAGGCGGTGCTGGTGCAGTCGGGCGGGGCGGTCGCGCTGCTGAACGAGTTCGTCCTGCGCGTCGGCGATCGTCTGCCCGGGACGCAATGGACCGTGGAGGCGATCGAGAACGACATGGTGCGCGTGCGGCGCGCAAAGGAATCGCGCGAGCTGCGTCTCGATCGACCCGAAGCAAAGGCGCAAGACGGCGAGCGCGAGTGATCTCTTCTTGAGGTCGTGCTGTCCTGCGTGTCTCGGCCTGGCGGTGGAACGCCCGCGGCGAGCACATCGAACGCGGGCGCTTGCGCAGGAAATGGCCGGAACACGATTCGCAGTGGGATTGCTCGAGTCGATCACCGTCGGAGGTCAAGGATGAGCCAGGCATGCGCAATCGAGCCCGGGTCGACCCGGTCGACCCGCGGGTTCACGCTGCTCGAGGTCGTGGTGGTGGTGGCGGTGTTCAGCCTCGCCGCGGCGTTCATCATCCCGATCGGCGACAAGTACGTGCGCCAGCAGATGGATCACGCCACGCGGCAGGAGATGCTCGCGCTGCGCGAGGCGGTGTTCCGCTACTACGCGGACGTCCAGGCGTTTCCCGCGGCGCTGACCTCGCTCAACAGCAAGCCGACCGGCGTGACGAGCTGGATGGGGCCCTACCTCACTGCCGATTTCGGCACCCAGACCACGACCGAGGACGACTACCGGTACGACGCCTGGCGCCACGCCTACCAGATCATCAATTCGGGAACGTACCAGCGCACCCTGCGCAGCTCTGGCGAGAACGGCGTCGACGACAGCGGCGGCGGCGACGACATCGATCTGTGCATGAACGTCGCGCCGATCCTGCGCGACATCACGGTGAAGGAGCTCGAGATCATCAATGCCGCGGTGCGAGCGTTCAACACCGCGAACCTGCCGGGCACGGCGCTGAGCGCCACCTACACCACGCTGCTGGGCCAGCTGCAGGCGGCGGGCTACCTGCCCAACAACGCCGCCACCACCACGCAGCTCGGCAGCGACGGCTGGGGGCAGGCCTACTTGACCGTCGGCGCCACGCCGGTGATCGAGGTCACCAGCGCGGCGTCGCCATGAGCGCCTGCAGAGGAGAGCTGCCGATGAAGCGCGTGCGGGGAAGCGGGTTCGTGGAAGCCATCGTGCTGATCGCGTTGCTCGCGGCAGCGGCCGCGGTGGCGCTGCCGATGTGGTCCGTGGACCTGCGCCAGGAATTCGTCAAGGAGACCACCGCCGAGATCGCGGTGCTGAGGCGCGGCGTGGAGTGCTACTTCGAGGACCTGAAGGTCCTGCCGACGGCACTGAGCGACCTGCAGAACCGGCCGTCGGGGAGCACCACCTGGCGCGGCCCGTACGTGAGCCCGGGGTTCGTCGATGAGGATGCCGCCAGCCTGTCCGTGGGTCAGGACGCGTGGACGCGCGACTATCTCTACTCGACCTCGGGCAGCTACACCGTGACGATCCGCTCGAAGGGGCACGACGGCATCGACGATGGCGGCGCTGGCGACGACATCTCGGATACGTTCAGCGTGCACACCAGCGGCTGGGAGATCACGCGCCGGGAGCTCGGCATCTTGCAGGGCGCGATCACCGCTTACAACAACGCGTTCGCACCCAACTGGCTGCCGCACACCTGGTCGTCGATCGTCAGCGCCCTGCAGACCAGCGGCTTGCTGCCGCCGGGCACTGCCTGGAAGAGCACGTTCAAGCGCGACGCGTGGAACCAGATCTACATCCCGGAAGGCTGTCCCATCAACACCGTGGTGAGCCTGGGACCACCCTGAGGTCCGGGGCAGCGTCCAGGCAGCGGCACGAGGCGTCGTACGAACGGCAAGGCACGAGAGGCAATCATGGTGGCGGTGGCAAGGAATGCGCGCGGCTTCACGATCGTCGAGATGACGTTCGCGCTCGGCATCTCGGCGCTGCTGTTCGGCCTTGCCCTGCCGGTGATGACGTCGGTGTTGACCGAGTACCGCCAGGAGGTCGCGCGCGGCAACCTGGCCGAGCTCAAGGCGGCGATCCGGCGCTACTGCCAGGACACCGGCATCCTGTGCACCGCGCTTGCCAACCTGGCCGCCGCGAACAACGTCACCGGCTGGAGCGGCCCTTACGTCGCGCCCACCAACGACGACGCCGCCAACAGCTCGGCGCTGCCGCTCGACCCCTGGGGCCACGGCTTCACCTGGTTGCCGAGCGGCCTGCGCTGCGGCACGCTCACCTGTCTCGGCGGCAACGGCGTCAATGACGCCGGTGCTGGCGACGACATCACCACGTCGGTGGACGTGACCGACATCCTGCGCGAGAAGACCTTGCTCGAGGTGGCGAAGCTCAATCAAGCGATCGAGGTCTACAACAAGATCAATCTGCCCACGACCTTCCTGCCCAGCAACATCACCACGCTGGTGACGACGTTGATCGCCGGCGGATTCCTGTTCGGCTCGGTGCTCGACTGGACGACGGACGCGTTCGGATCGACCTACGTGCCCGGGCCCGCACCCGTGCAGCAAGTGACGGTGGCGAACCTGCCATGACGGTCGGGGACCTCTACCATGGGTGATACCACACGATCCGCAAGCGAGACGCACGTCGAGGCAGCCGGCGACGTCGCGCTGCTCGAACGCTCGCAGCTCGAGCGCGCGCTGTCCTTGCCGCGGCGCCTGCGCAATCGGGACGTGCTCGTGTTCGACGTATGGGAGGGCGGCGGCAGCGCGTTCGAGATCAAGTGGCACGCTGGAGAGCCCACCGTGCGCGCCTCCCTGCCGCTGCCGGACCTGCTCGCCGAGCGCGGGCTCGGCGATCCCAGCAACGCTCTCTTGCTGCACCAGGCCCTGATCAGCCATGGCATCACCACGCGCGAGGTGATCCTGATCCTGCCCGACGCCGTGGTGAAGCACACCGAGCTGACGCTGCCCAAGCTGCCGCGGCGCGCGCTCCTCACCGTGCTGGATCAGAAGGCGCGCGAGCTCGACGGCGTCGGCGACGGCGAGATCGAGTGGGGCTATCGGCTCACCGATCGCCCGGCCGGCAATCAGCGCGACGTGCTGTTGCTCGGCGCATCCCGTGCGGCGCTGCTGCGCATCATCCGCGGCCTGGCCGGAGTCGGCCTCGCCACCGTGGCGATCGTGCCGGCGATCGCGGCGGTGATGAAGATCGCAAGCTGCTTCCTGCCGCTGTGCGCGGACGACGCCTTCGCCCTGGTGCTGCTCGAGCACGACCGCGCGCGCCTCTCGCTCGTGAAGGGCCAGCACCTGTACTACGACCGCTGTGCGCGACTCGGCGAGGGCGCCGACGGCCAGCGTGCCGCGCTGATGCGCCAGGTGCACCGCGCCCTGCTCAACTACCAGCAGCATCATCACGAGGATCCGGTTCGCCAGCTGTTCATCGCCGATCGCGACCTCCCGCGCGCGCGCCAGCTGGCCGACGATCTCGTGGGTGACCTGCTGACGCCGGTCAAGCTGCTCAACCCCGCGTGGCTCTACCGCGGCGACGGTCTGCTGGGCGCCGACGGCTGCGCGAACGGCCACCTGATCGGCGCGCTGTTGCTGCTCGGCGACCGCGGCTTCCGCGCCGCCGATCTCCTGCCCAGGACCGAGCGCACCAGGAAGCGCGACCGACTCATGATGTTGATCGTGCTGTGCGTGGCGCTGTTCACCTGGGCTGCGACCTGGTGGTTCTCGCGGCGGCTGCAGGACGATCTGATGATCGCGCGGCAGATCGCCAATCTGCAGAGGCAGGAGATCAAGGCGCTGTCGGACGTGCCGCGCAAGCACCAGGCGATGGTGGCGATGCGCAAGCGGGTTCGCAGCGAGGCCGACACGCTGCATGCCGTGCTGCCGGGCAACATGGACTTCGGCGCGTTCTTCGATCTCGTGGCCACGGTGATGAGCAGCGAGCTGGTCGTGACCACGCTGCGCCTGGACGCGCACAGCGAACCGCTCCCCCGCACCGGTGCCGACGATGCGTGTCAGTACGCCATGACGCTCCAGGGACTGTGTCCGCGAAAGTACCTCGAATCGCAGAGCCTCGTGCAGGAGTCGATGAACCGGCTTGCCGCGAGCCCGCTGATGGTGAGCGTCACGCCAGGTCCGCTGCAGCTCGCCAACGATCCGCAATTCGGACCCGTCACCCGCTTCGAGATTCGCGGCGTGATTGCACCCATTGCCATTCGCCAGATTCAGGAACAGTGAGCCATGAACACGCGTGCTTTCCTTCGTGGTCTTCTCCGGGTGGGCGGATTCATCGTCTGCACCGGCTCCGCCTATCTCGTGCTGGTGCACAAGCCGCTGCGCGCGCTGCGCGACCTGCACGACGATGTCAGCGCGCGCCAGGCGCAGGTCAGCGATTTGCGTGGCAAGGCGAAGGAGCTCGAGGAGTTCGATCGCGTCGAGCGCGCGCGCTTCGAGGGCTTCTTGACCGAGCTGCACGAGCGCATCCCGCCGCCCGGATCGGTCAACCGCACCTACGATGCCGTCAACTCCGCCGCCCTGAAGACCGACAGCGAGCTGGTCTCCTGCCAGGTGGAGCCGAGCGCCAGCAAGGTGCTGCAGGAAGACGGTCGCAAGTCCAAGTACGAGCAGGAACAGACCAAGATCAAGGTGGTCTGCCCGTACGCCAGCGTCGGACCGTTCCTCGGGCTGCTCACCGCCTCGCAGCGGTTGATCCGGATCGAGTGGCTCGAGGTCAAGCGTTCCGACGACCGCTTCCCGAAAGTGACCGCGGAGGTGCAAGCAGTCGGACTGTCGCGCGATTTCGACGAGGCCCAGGCAAGAACCACGGCGGCGCCCGCAAAGGCGGGCAGCAACCAGTGATTGCGGAGCGCACGCGTCATGGGGAATAGTCGCAAGGTACGCTGGGCGATCGCCCTGCTCGTGGTCGGCGTCGGCTACGACATCGTCTACTTCGTGCGCAAGCGCAGGCCGGCCACCAGCCACGGCGAGCCGGTGCATGCTGCACCGAGCGCAGCGCGACCGCAAGCAGCCGAAGGACCGGAGGTGGATGTCGCGCTCTATGCATCCTTGCTCGGCGCGGAAGCCGAGCTGCATCAGACGCCGACCCTCATCACCAGGGCCGCGCGCAATCCGTTCGCCACGGTCGAGGAACAGCAGCGCGGCCTGCGGTACGACCAGATCCTGGCGGCGCGGAACCTGCCCGACGTGGCCGAGACCAAGGCGGAGGCGCCGGTCGCACCGAAGGACCCGCTCGCCGGATTCGTGCTGAAGGCGGTGCTGAGCCGCGGCAATGGCTCGGTCGCGCTGGTGAACGAGATGCTGCTCAGCTGCGGCGATCTCCTGCCTGATAGCGAATGGCGCATCGAGTCGATCGAGCAGAGCGTGATCCACCTGCGCAACGGCACCCTCGTGCGCGACCTGCGCGTGCCGTGAACCCTGCGCGCACGTGAGACCCGGGTGCGTCCCGGTCGAGCGTCACCGGGAAGGGCCGCGTGGCTCAGGGCAAGTGGAAGCAGATGCTCCTGCCGGTCACGCACTCGTCGAAGGCGTTGTTCAAGATGTCGAGCGCATCGCTCAGGTTCTCGATCGACACGTCCGGGATGCCATCGCCATCGACGTCGTAGATGTCCACCGACTGACAACCGCTCGGGGCGATGAACTGGCTGGTGCAGATGCCGAACTCGCCCGCGATCACCCGATCGGCGATGGCGATCACGTCGCGCACGGTGAGATCGATCAGGTCCCTGTCGACGCAGTCGGCGTACACCAGGTCGCCCAGGTGGATCGGATTGCCGTTCTTGGTCGGATCGAAGAGTCCGGCGTCGTCGAACGCGACGTTCAGCTTCGCGGCTGTGAGCTGGCCGCCGAACACGCCGGCCGAGCTGGTGGTCGGGTCGAGCAGGTCCTGATCGAGGGTGCCGGGCTGCGAGCCCTGCGGGAGGAAGTTCTCGACCGCAGCGGCACTCCTCAGCACGAGCGCGAACAGACCGTCGCCATCGACGCCGTCCTGGTCGCCGAGGAGGAGGCCGTTCGGGAACACATCGGCAAAGTGCGCGTCGCGCAAACAGCCGACATTGTGGCCGGCGCAGCCCGCGCCCCAGCCGCCCTGGGTGTAGCTGCAGAACTTGTCATCGCACGGTCCGTCCTTCACCGTGATCGACGCCTGATTCGACAGCCCGTGCACGAGCGTGCTCATGTCGATGGCGAGGAACTGCAAGTAGCCGACCGCACCGATTAGCGAACGGTCACAGTCCATCTCGTGCCCGAACGTGAGCTTGCCATCGCCCGGGACGCGGAAGTGGAAGATGATGAGCGGCGGAAAGTTCAGGCAGAAGGTACCGAACGGCGTGACCGTCGGACCCTGCCCGCTCGACACCAGCAGGAACACGTCGCTCTGGGCCGGCGCCTGCACCTGGATCGTGAAGATCTCGCCCAGCTCCACCGTGGCTGGCACGGTGAGCACGTAGCCGGGATCGCCCGAGCAGTCGCCCGCCTGGCTCGCGGTCGGCGGCATGGTGAGCAGGGCCGAGATCGACAGTGCGCAAAGAGTCCTCGACAGCATGGGGTGCTCGCCTCGTCTGATGGGGAAGTCGGATGGGTCTCTGGATGAGGGACGTCTCTCGCGCCCCTCAACTCTCTCTGCAGGAACGAGGCGATTGTAGATGCGGACGCGAGTCCGAGGAAGAGGGTCGGCGGGGCTGCGCATGACGCACTGCGTACCACTTCGATACAGTGGCGCTCGCGCGCGCGGCGCGATGCCAGCTCACGGCCGCGGCCTGCTGCTCGCGGCGTCGCTCGTTCGCCACCGATCGCGCCCAGGAAGGAATCGCACTTCGCTGATGGCCTGCGCTCGACACGAACGGGCGGGCCGCGCAACCTCGCGCAAACAGGGGGCCCGGCGGCCCGCACGTTCCATGTCAGACAACGTCGATCATGGCCATTGCGTGCCGCCGAGCATCAGGTCGAGACCCGGCGTGAAGGAGACGCCCTTCGACGCACCGCCGTCCACCTCGAGCACCTGCAGATAGAGATCGAGGCCGCACAAGGCACTGTCGCAGGGAATGGGCGCAAGAAGCGGCAGGCCGGCTGCGGGGATGGGCAAAGGAAAGGTACCACGGCGGAGGGCCACCGGGATGGTGCCGTCCAGGTTGGTCGAGAGCGACGCGGGAGCGAAACCGAAGCATCAAGCCGACCGTGCTGGCCCCGAGCAGATTGGTCACGTCGAGCGTGATGCTCGTGCAGGTCGCGGGATCGCCCGACGGCGGCAATGCTGGGCTCGCCGTTGGTGCCCGGCCAGCCCTTGCCGCCGTGGGCCACGTCGCGCGCCCAGGGCTGCCCGAACACGTACGCGGCGCCGGCGTCCGCGCCAGGGTCGGCTCCAGGACTTCGACGATCGGTCGCAAAGCCGTATTCGTCGATCGCGCCGTTGATGCCGCTGCCTTGGTAGTCGCCGGCAGCGCGACCCTGGAACTCGTAGATCACGTACCGGTCCATTGCCCAGTGGAAGACGAGCGCTGTTGCCCGAGTTGTCAAAGCCACTGTCGTCGTCGTAAAGTGCAGCCACCCCATCGAGACACCATCGCCATCCACGTCGCCCATGCCTGGCACGTGGCGGGCAATGGTCACCCGTTGTCACCGGTGAGAGTCTTCCAAGTCGACTGGTCACACCCACCGGGAGCACTCGGGCGCCCAACCCGCGTGCTGCCGCTGCCCGCTTGGCCACTGGCACCCACGACAGAGTCGGGCATGCCATCACCCGTGACATCGCCAACTCTCGACAAGCTGATGCCGAACCAGTCATTCGAGTTGTCGCCGCAAAGTGTCTTGAGCACGGTTCCAGAGGAGGATTACACTACGCCGGCGAACAGCTGCACGTGCCATTGTTGGTCTTGCCGTTGCAATCGACGCGAAAGCACCCGCAAGGAAGTCGTCGTAACCATCACCATTCACGTCGGCGAGACGGCCAACGCTGAACCCGAAGTAGTCAGTCCGACTCCCGACCGTTCAGATCTGACTGCAATCCTTTCCGGGTACACGTAAGCCTTCCCTGTGCCGCCCGATGTCCCATTGGCGCTGATGATCGGCGTAGCCGTCGCCATTCACGTCGCCGGCGCCGTCAAGGGAGAATCCAGAAGCTCGTTCTCGCCTGATTCTGTCCGGGTGCGCAGCACTTGCGGTCGCACCCGTGAACAGGTAACGCCCCGAGAACACGCGTACCTTTCGTCCGGGGTAACCAGCCCGAAGCTAGGTGCTCCCACCGCGATGTCGTCGCCGTCGCCGCGGCATCGCCCACGTTTGCCACGCAGTAACCGAAGTTGTTATTGGCTTGGTCGCCGTACCGGAGTCACCAGCACCGAGCGGTCACGGCCCGAGCGGACCGTGACCGCTCCGCGTTCAGGCCCTGGGTGTCGTCGTAAGGGGACGCCAATCGCGACGTCGGCGTACCCATCGCGGTTCGTCGCCCACGCCAGTCACGAAGGCGTCGACTCCGTCGCCTGCGACAGCACCCTCGAACGAGGAAGAGCAGCGTCATTGCCGCTCGGCTGGGCGAACAAGCTGGGGGTCAAGAACATGGCTTTGGCGACAAACGCTCCACGCTCAAGCGCAGCCCTTTGGCGAGCATGGGTGCCCATCGCCCGAGCTTTTCGCTACCAGCATCCAGCACCACCGCCGCACCGGCCAGCAGCTGCTTCAGTGGCCGCGGCAATCTCCACAACACGTCTTGGCTCATGGTCATCACCTCCAGAGTGAACGCGAAGCTCCACGGTGAAGCCTCGTCGCGCACAGAAGAGGAAGTCGAGCTGGCAACCGTCGGGGATTTCTCGACCGTGGCGATACTCCCGCGCAGCTTGGGATCCGCCTCCAGCACCGCCATCATGAAGGCGATGCGGTCGCCGAGCCTAGATGCGCGAAGCGGCGCGCGGAAGGCACGGACAAAGGCCAGCCGATAGGACTCGACCGTGGGGTAGGCTCGCACCAGCTTGTCGTAGATCTCGAAGACACGTTGCCAGTCGCCTTCGCGCTCGAGAAAGAGCGCGTAGTGGTAGTGGGCGGTCGGTGCCTGATGATGCGTCACCATCCACTCGTAGAGCAGCCGCGCTGCGGCAACATTGCCCTCCGCAGCGAGAATGTCGGCCTCGATGTGCACGTCGGTCTCGTAGCGGTCGAGGCCGCCGGCCGCGCGACCTTGCTCGAGATAGGCGCGCGCGGGGACATGATCGCCGGCCCGATTCGCGGCATCGGCCAGGTCGACAGCGAGGAAGCCGGCCTCGGGAAACGCGACCGCCGCTCGCAGGAGCCGCGCGTAGGCAAGTGCCGCGCGATCCGTTTGCAAGTACAGCTCGCCGAGCGCGCCGGCCACGAGCGGGTCGCCGTCGGCAAGCTGCGTGTCGAGGGGCGCCCACGCTCTTGGGCACAGCTCCGCCGCGCTGCACAGATAAGCGAGCAGTCCCAGGTAACGCCGGTCGATCGGCGTCGCGGCTCGCAGTGTTTGATCGCTCACGGCAGGTGGCCGGTTCACGTCCGTCCAGGCGCGCGCGATCTCGCAGGTGAGCGGCGCGACGCGGGCGAGAGCTGAAGTCGGAGAGCGGGCTGTGCCAGCATGAATGGCGCGTGACAGGACCACGACCTCTCGCTCGCAGCGCACATCGTCGCGCGTGGGATCGAGCGCGACCGCCGCATCGTAGTGGTGCAGGGCCGCTTGGGTGGTCCCGTCGGCAAGCGGCTGAGCTGCGGACGCGAGGCCCGCAGCCGAGGCAAAGGCACGATCGCCGTAGTCCGAGCTGAGCAAGGCGAGGCGCGCCTTGCGGACCTCGCTCGCCACGAGCTGCGGCAGGTCCTTCTCGCGTTGGCGGCGAAGTTCCTGATCTCGCATGAGCGGGACGACGAGCGCCAAGACCAGGATCGCGGTCACCGCCGTTGCTAATAGGATGCGCGCGTGGCGCCGGCCGAGCTTCAAGGTGCGCACGAGCAAGCTCGGTGGACGTGCGGTGATGGGTCTGAGAGAAAGCAAACGCTCCAGGTCGTCGGCGAAAGCCGCGGCACTGGCGTATCGGCGCCGAGGCTCGGGATCCATGGCAGTCGCAACGATGGTGTCGAGATCCTTGGACACCGCGGGCCGCACGCGCCTGAGCGGCGGATGATGGCCTCGCTCGATGGCGCTCAGCAACTCCGCGCTCGAGCGTCCCTGATAAGGGAGCCGCAGTGCAAGGGTGTGGTAAAGCGTCACGCCGAGGGCATACACATCGGTGCGCGCGTCGAGAGCTTGCCGGTCGCCACGCAGCTGCTCGGGCGCGGCGTACGCGGGCGTGCCGAGAAACTCTCCGCTCAGCGTGTGCGTCGGGCCAAGCGCCTCACGCACCAGGCCAAAATCGGAAAGCAGCGCGGTGCCGTCCTTGCGCAGCAGGATGTTGGAAGGCTTGAGATCGCGGTGCAGCAATCGAGCGTGGTGCACGGCTTCGAGCGCGCGGGCGATCTGGATGCCGAGCTGGCAGAAGAATACCACCAGGTTGCCACCGGCAGCGGGCGAACGCGTGGGATCGAGATGGCGGCGGAGGTCGTCGAGCGACGGCTCGTGCGCGAGCTGAGCGAGGTGGTCGATCGCTTGGGCGAGCGTCTTGCCATCGATCCACTCCATGGCGTACGCACACGTCGTCATCGGCCACGACGTCGAACACGGACACGATGTGCGGGTGGCGCAGCCGTGCCAGCGCGCGCGCCTCGCTCAGGAACCGCTCGCGGGCACGCGGCGAGAGCATCGCTGCCGGCGGCAGCACCTTGAGCGCGACCACGCGCTCGAGCCGCGCTGGCGCGCGAGGTACACGCCACCATAGCGCCTCGCCCAGCTCGCCCAAGATCTGGTACCGCGCCACGGTGGGCACGACCGGCGGCCGCTGCACGGCGATGTCGCGGGCAAGCGCAAGCAGTTCCTCGACCTGGGGACGGAGCTCCTCGCGCCCGGCCAAGTACTCATCGGCGGCGAGCTTGCGGCCCTCGCTCGAGTGTTTGAGCGCCAGGTCGAACACTTGATCCAGGAACGCCTGATCGGCCTCGTCCGTGGTCATCGCCGAGTCACAGAGGATTTGCGCGGGGTCACCGTCGCACCTTTTCGTCGCTTTGGTCACCATCGCTCCAGGGCGAGTTTTTGCTTCAGCGATTGACGGTAGGCCTGGGCGCCGCGGCGGAACCGATGGCGCGCACCCTCCACACCCAAGACCCAGGCGCGCCGCCACCCCGGACATCGTGAGATCCTCGAACAACCGCAAGCGCACCACATCGCGCACCTCGTCCGGCAGCTCGTCGAGCGCCGCTTGCATGGCACGCGCCTGCTCGCGGGCAATGGCGATGCGGCTGGGCGTGGTGGTGGCGAGCGGCACTGGCGTCGAGCTTGCGGAACTGGCAGGAAGGTCACCACCCTGCTTGTGAGCCGCCTCGCGATCGGCGAGGTCGCGGATGCGGTTGTGCGCAATCTCGAGCAGCCACCGTCGAAAGCTCGCGAGCCCCTGCCAGACACAGCGCGACCGATCGCGCCAGGCATCCGCAGCAGCGTCTCCTTGCCACACGTCGTCGGGCGTCACGCGCAGCTTCAAGCCGTCGCTCATGCTGCGCGGCAATGGCCACGATGAGCGACGCTGGCCCGCACGCTTCGATGAGCTGATCGAAGACGGCCGGCCGAGTCGCTCGAGAGGGGATTGGCCTCGGGACCAAGAGCAAGCGGCGTCAGCATTGCCGCAGATTGTAATCCGCCACACGCGCTGGAACTGATGCGGCCCAGAGGCAGACCCGCACGCCGCAGGTTGCCTGCCAGGCCCGAGGCTTTTTTTCTCGGCGCCCGAGCGCGCGAGGGCCTGCGGGTTCTCTTCCGGGCCGCCGAATCCGGCTGCTTCGCTCGTCGCTGTCATGTTGCAAGCGTCGTTTGCGCATGAGCCCACGGTCGCTCCACAGCCGAAGGACAGGCCGCCCATGGCAACATGCCGCGCTCGTCACGCCGAGGCTTCGGCGACGCATGGTCCTCTGCCATGGCCGCGCGTCGCGCAAGAGAATCGCAGCAACCATGAAGGGTTGCGCTCGCGCTGGTTGCTCCTCTCTGCGCAAGGCAGAGCGACCCGGCCCTGCTCGTCGGCACGGCGGCAACCACCATCTCTTCAAAGGAGCAGATCGTGAGTCATCGCAAGCTGATTCTTGCGCTGGCAGGACTGTGGCTCGGAGCTTCCGTCGCGATGGCCCAGTCGCTCCCGGCGAGCGGCATGGGGCAGGCGGGCGAGGAGCATCCGTGGTCCCAGGCCCAGGCCAACGCAGCGCGAACCGGACAGTCGCCAGCGGTCGGACCGACGCTCGGTCAGGTCCAGTTCAAGTACTTGATCCCCCAGCGCGCTCCAGGCCTGGCCGTGGCGCGCGATGGCTCCGTGAATACCGGCGACATCTTCAACGATGCCGCGTGGAGCGGCGAGGACTACGTCTCGCTGCTCACGAGCTCGGGCGACCTGAGGTGGCGCACGAAGATCCCGTCCTACCCGTGGGGCATGGCGCAGGGCACTGCGAGCCGTCCGGCCTTCGACCGGGCCGGCAACGCCATCGTGCAAGGCTCGGCGGGCATGCTCCACAAGATCGACCGGTCCGGGAAGATCCTGTGGACCCACACCGGGCGCGACGACGTGACGAACGATGCCTCGCCGGCGGTCCTCGCCGATGGATCCATCCGCGCCTACCAGTTCGGCATGTACGCACTTGCCGCGGACGGAACGCTGCTGTGGGAGAACGGCGGCGGCGGCGGTACGCCGGCAGTGTCCTTCAATGGCGAGATGGCAACCGGTGCGGGCAAGAGCAACGAGCCGCACGGTTTTCCCTCCGTCTACTATCTCAATGCCAACGGCACGCTGCGATGGGTGGTGAAAACCACGTACGGCGGCGGCAGCCTGCCCGTGTTCGGTCCGGACGGCACGCTGTACATCGTGGTCGACGGTCAAGGCTTCACGGCTTACGACCCGTGGGGCAGGGTCCTCTGGATCAATGCCACCGGCAGCTGGGCTCAGGGGCCGGCGCTTGGCAAGAACGGCCAGCTGTACCTGCCGTTCGGCAGCACGCTCAGCGCCGTCAACAAGCAGACCGGTGACACTCTGTGGACCACTCAACTGGCCGGCAGTCTCGTTGGCCTGGCAATCGACGCGCGCGACTTCATCTACGCGACCACCAGCAACGGTGACCTGTGCGCAGTGCGGCCAGATGGAACGATTCTGTGGCAGCGAAGCATCTGCGATGCGTTCGTGACCGGACCAGCCATCGGCGCCGAGGGACAGGCGCTTGCGTCCGGCTCCGAGGGATTCGAGTCCTTCATCTACAGCATTGAGTGAGGCGGCCATGACATCACGAACGACGCTTGCTCTTGGTCTCCTGCTGGCCATCGTGCCGGGCACGCTTGCTGGCTGGTCGACCTTTCACGGCAACCCTCAGCGGAGCGGTTGGACGCCAGCGCACGGACCCACGGCACCGGTCGAACAGTGGCGGCTCGATCTGAAGGGTCCGATCTTGACGTCGCCGGTCCTGGGATCGGACGGCACCGTCTACCTGGGATCGACCCTGATCGAGAGTCTGCGTACCCAGTACTGCATCGTTGCCATCGCCAGCGACGGCGCCATCAAGTGGCGCCACCCGGTTGGTTTCATCGATCACGATCTGCCAACCCAGTCCACGGTTGCAGTCGGTCCTGGCGACGTCGTCTACGGCGGCGGCATGCGCGGGTTCTACGCGATCAACCAAGACGGCACGCTGCGCTGGTCTCATCCCTCCAGCTCGATCGTGATCCAGAGCCCGGTAGTAGCCCCCAACGGCACGGTGCTGGTCGGCATCGACGGCAACCTCACCGCGTTCAGCGCGAGCGGGGCCGTGCTGTGGCAGCATCGCATCATGGAGCCGCAGCTCTCCGGCGGGCCGTCGCTCTCGAACGATGGCGCCACGGTCTATGCGATCAGTGCGTTTTACGGCGGCTCCTCCGAGCTGCACGCCTACAGCGTCGCGACCGGCACGCAGCTGTGGACCTACCCAATCGACCAGTACTTCTGGCCGCTCGCGCCTCCCACGGTCGGACCGGACGGCACCGTCTACACGGCGTCGACCGGCATCGATGCGGTGGCGCCCAATGGGACGCAGAAGTGGTATCGAGAGCCCACCTGGGGCATCAACGGCCCGGCAGCGATCGCCGTGGATGCAGCGAGCAATCTGTATTACGCGGCGTCCGTGTACATCTGGAAGATCGACCGCAACGGCAACACACTGTGGGAGAAGACGATCACCGAGGACGGTTTCCGGCTGGGCTCCTCGTTCAGCTCGATCCTGGTCGACGGCGTCGGCAACCTGTTCCTCGGATTCGGCACCGGCAAGCGCTGGGCGCTCGACTTCGAGAAGAAGCTCTGGGTGCTCGACAACAACGGCAGCATCAAGAAGAAGGTCGCGCTGGACCAGGCCACCTACACGTGCTCGCCGTCGCTTGCTGACGACGGCACGCTCTACCTCGGCACGCTCGGCGGAACGCTCTATGCATGGCGTTGATGGCGACGTGTGTTCGAACCGCTTCACCCAACCCAGGGAGACTCCCATGTGGCACGCACGAGTCCTGCCAAGCGGCAACACGCTGATCGGCGTGGCGATCGTCCTGCTGAGCTCGGTGATCGGAACGGCCGCCGCCGCTGACCGGCTCGCCAACATCGAGTGGATGCGCGGTGGTGCCGTCCTCGGCGTGAACGACGTTGAGTACTCGCGCGATGGCCGGTGGCTCGCCACCGCGGGCGGCGACGACACCGTGAAGATCTTCGACGCGCAGAGCGGCCACCTGCTGCACACCATCGTGGCGGGTAGCTCGGGATACTTGCCGGCGGTGGCATTCTCGCCCGATGGCCGGTGGCTCGCCTCGGCGAACGACTTCATCAAGCTGTGGGACGTAATGACCGGGCAGCTCGTGCGCAGCTGGCAGGCAGACTCGCTGCTCGCGTACGCACTCGAGTTCTCACCCGACGGCAGCTTGCTCGCGTCCGGCGGCATGGAGAAGAACGTCAAGCTCTGGAATCCAGAGACCGGGACGCTCGTGCGCACGCTGAGCGGCCACACCGACATCGTCTACGACGTGGCGTTCTCACCCGACGGCTCGCGCCTCGCATCCGGCGCCGCCGACCAGACGCTCAAGGTCTGGAATGTCGCCACCGGGACGATCGTCTACACCGTGATGGCGCACGACTGGTGGGTGGCCGACGTCGACTACTCGCCGGACGGCAGCATGATCGCCACCACCGGTGGGATCGACCGGCCCCAGCTGAAGCTGTGGCGGGCGCAGGACGGCGGCGCGATCCGCACGATCGACGTCGATCCGTTCTGGATGGGTCGGTGCGAGTGGGCTCCCGACCAGCGCACGATCATCACCAGCGCTCGCTACGGTCTCAAGGTGTGGGACGTGGGCACCGGTGCCTTGCTGCGCTCGGAGCCGAACGGCGATCTCGCCCTCGCGCTCTCCGCCGACGGCAGCGAGGTCGCGAGCGTGGGCTCGGCTCAGGTCGGACTCATCGAGAGCGAGACCGTCTACCAGCGCGCCTACGCCGATCTCAGCCTGGTGCGCGAGCTGACCGCACACACCGGCGGCGTGAGTGCCATGCAGTTCTCGCCCGACGGCTCGCTGCTCGCCTCGGGTTGCCAGTACTTCGAGAGCTCGGTGCGGTTCTGGGACGTGGCGACCGGCAACCAAGCCCTGCAGCGCATCCCTTACACCAACCTGGGAGACAGCATCACGCACCTCGTGTTCTCGAGGACCGGCCAGCAGCTCCTGGTCTCCGGCATGGACGGCGACGCGAAGCTGTTCGACACCCTGAGCGGCTCGCTCGTGCAAAGCTACGAGCACGGCGACACGCTCCCGCTCACCGTGTATTGCGCGGCACTTCACCCCAATGGCCACCGCGTGCTCACCGGCGGCAGCGACGGCAACATCAAGGTGTGGCGCAAAGTGGATGCCTTCCTGATCGACACGTGGTTTGCCGGCTACGACCCCTACACGATGGACTTCTCGCCGTCGGGCGACTTGCTCGCTGTCGGCACCAACGGCGGCATCGTGCTGATGGACGGCATGAGCGGGTCCATCCTCGGGATGCTCACCGGGCACGCCGACCTGGTGCGCGTGGTCAAGTTCACCCCGTCGGGACGCTTCCTGGTCTCCGCGAGCAGCGATCGTACGGCCGCGCTCTGGGACGTGGCGAGCGGCGCGCGCGTGCGCACGTTCAGCGGCCACACTGGTCCGATCGTGTCGATGGATCTCTCCCCCACGGCGGATCGGCTGATCACGTGCGCGACCGATGGCACCGTCTGCCTCTGGGATGTCGACTCCGGCGAGCAGCTGGCGAAGTACGACGCCGAGACCGGGCGCAGCCATTCGGGCGTGCTGGCGGTCGCGTTCCGTGACAGCGGCCAGTTCGCCTACGGCCGTGGCGATGGTACGGTGGTGGTGGCGCGAATGCAGCGCCAGGCGGGGTCGAGCATGCGCTTCACGCGTTGACGAGACTCGTGCCTCGAGCGCATCGTCACCAGCGAAGCAAATCCGGCTGCCGTCACGGGATGTTGGCCTGAACTGCGTTCGAGAGAGCAAAGCCGGCGCTCCCTGCCGCGTCTGGAATCACGTACTGGAAGATCAGCACGACCCCGCCGAACGCGCCCGACAAGGTGAACGGGATGTCGATGCGTCCCTGGCTGCTGGTGCGCAGCATGACCGTCATCAGCGGCGGAAACGCCTTGAGCGTGCCGCCATAGAACGGGTAATCACCGGGTGCTCCGACCGCGACGAACAACGCCGAGGTCACGTTCGACGCGGCGCTGGTCAGCGTGAGCGCGTTCTGGCTGCCGTCGGTGAGCGGGCCGGTGCCCTCGAGATGCGGATCGCCGCGCACGCCGGGATGCGCCGAGCCGAGGTTGGTCCACGGCCCGTCCTCGCCGCAGCTGACGTCGAACAGGAGGACCTGTCCGGTACCGGCATCGTGCCCTTTCTCGCCGATGAACGCCACGCGATTGGCGAGGTCGAGGGACCAACCGAAGTCTCCAAACACCTGAGGGTCCGTCGACCATTGTTTTGCAGTGACGCTCCAGCCCAGGACGTCACCTCGGCACAAGTCCACGCTGCCATAAGTGCCGGGGTTGTACGAGAGTGCCCGATCGCCCTCGAGCGCCAGGGTCACGCCAGCGGAAAACGGGATCATCGCCCTTTCGACGAAGGATCCACCGTCGTGCTCGAACACAAAGACAGCTCCGTCGAGATAGAGCGGCGGAGGGAAATGCTGTGGGTCACCGACGATGAGCCGGTCCGCCACCACGTCGAGGCTGCGGCCAAATAGGATACCTTCGCCGTCCGATGGCGTGAGCGACTGGATGGGGGAAGCATAGGAACCACGCTCATAGACCCGGACGCGCCCGACCTCGGACACGAACACCCGCTGGCCGTCGGTGGCCATGTTGAGGTACGGCACGATGGTCGCCTTCTCTTTCCACGTCCCACCTTCGAGCTCGAACACGTGCACGCCGGCGCCGGGACCGAAATAGAGTCCGAGGAGGATCAGGTCGTCGGCAGCGCGCACGAACTGCCACGGAGCGGCCTTGCCGCGCAGAGACGGGACGAGCTTCTTGCGTTCCTGCCAGGCGTATCCGTCGAACTCGAAGACATAGGCGGCGCCGCTGCGACTCGTGTCGTCTCCCGTCATTCCCACCACGGCACGATTGCCATAAAGGGACACCGATTTACCAAAGCCGAAGGCGGCATCGGTGGCGTCAGACGGGATGAGGGTTGCCTTGCGCTGCCAGGTTCCTTGGAGGAACTCGTAGACATAAGCAGCACCATCGTCGCCGATGAGCGCTCGAGAACCATCCGACGCGACGCAAGAGCCAAACCCCTTGCCGGGGCGCGGGGCCGCGATCGTTTGCAGCAGCACCATCTGGTCGCACGCATCGCCGACGCCATCCTGGTCGCGGTCCACCTGATCGGGGTTGAAGTGGTCGGGGCAGTTGTCGGCCGAGTTGCAGACCCCGTCCAGGTCGCGGTCCGGGAGCAACGTGAAGATCGACGCCGAGCCGATATCGTATCCCAGGCCGCTGTCGTCCTCGGGGTTGCCGATCACGGCGTAGGTGTCCGAGACGGCGATCGCGCCGCCGAAGCTCTCGTAGGGCGCCGCACCGGAGGCCCACAGGCCTCCGGTGTATTGCCACGCCCCTTGCACCCGCGAGAAGACCTGCACCGAGCCGGCGAAGTCATCGCCGGGGGCGCCGACGAGGATCGCGTCGCCGCGCGTGGCGACGCGCTCGCCGAAGCGGTCGCCGAGCGCGC
>JAXMBY010000006.1:0-140644 GCA_046349655.1 Planctomycetota bacterium | reverse complement strand
CCGAACTCGGTGGTACGGATCATGTCGAAGTGCCGCAGCTCGCCGGTCAGGTAGTTGAAGCTCACCGGCTTGCTGTTGCGGACCGCGAACACGTACAGGTAGCCCACTTGCGAGCTCGAGTTGTGCGCCGGCACCAGCACCTGCAGCGTGTCGTTGGCCGTCAGCTTCTCGACGCGATTGAACTCGGCGCAGGTGATGCCGTCGATGTAGCGATACTCGACGTCGATCGCGCCCCGCTGCCGGCCGTACGCCGGATCGTAGGAGGTGTCGCTGTTGGTATTGGTGACGGTCACGATCGTCGCCTGCCCGGCCGTCGAGTCGAAGAACGGAAACACCAGGAGGCTGCCCGGTTCGGAGTTGCCGCCGAGGGCGGCCGTCGCCGTGGCGGCTGCCAGGGCGAGCGCCGACAATTGCTTCTTCATCATGTGGCTCCCCTTCACCAGCACGCATCGTCGGTGCCATGGCCGCGCGCTGCGGCGACTGCCGTCGACGCGGCGGTGCACGGCGCGAATCTCGACCGATGCGGAGGCTTACCCGTTTTCCCGAGTTGCTCAGGACGAGCAACGGAGATCGAGAGAGATCTCGACCAGAGAATACCTCGCCAAACGACAATGACAAGCCGCACGGCTGATTCGTGTGGTGCACGATGATCGGCCAGCGTGCCTCACTGCGAGAGGGCATTGGCACGCGCCGGCATCGCTCGACCGCAGCGCCGAGCCTGATTCCAAGCAGCGCGGCCCAACCGGTTTCCCGGTTGGGTCGCACCATCGAGAGGGAGGGAGGGAGAGCGCCAGTCGTGAATCAGCTGTCGCCGAACACGTTGCGCGGCAGCAGGTCGCCGTTCTGCTGCTTGCCGATCTCGTACGGCAGCTCGGAGCCGCCGATGCGGCCGATGCGCTCGAGCAGCATGCCGACCATGGCCGGGTCGTCGAGGGTGACGACGCTCGAGCTGGCGACGCCGCCGTCGACGCGGAACCAGCCGGTCTCGACGGTGGGAGCACCGACCAGCTCGCGCGGGTCGTTGTGGGTGGTGGCGAGGTAGGCCATCGTGAACGCGCCGCTGATGTAGGAGAGCGGCGCCTTGATCCAGCACGAGAACGGCAGCTCGGCCGAGAACACTTCCTCGTTGTCGTTGTAGATCAGGAAGTCGGCGGTGGCGGTGAACTTGGTGCCGCCGGTCAGGTTGACGAGCACGAGGTCGTTCTCGATCATGACCGGGATCTCGCCGATGAAGCTCGGGAACACGAGCTGGTCGCCGACCGACTCGTACTCCTGATCGTCGAGGTCGAGGATGTGGTCGCCGTCCAGGTCGGTCGGCAGGCCGCAGCAGGTCATGCCGAACAGCGTGACCGGGCTGACGATCGACTCGACACCCTGCACGCTGTCGATCACGCGCAGGTGGCCGGCGAGGTGGTTGAAGCTCACCGGCACCTGGGTGAGCGGGTTCTTCGCGAACACGTAGACGTAGCCGAACGTGGAGCTGGTGTTGTGCGCGGCGGCGATCACCGACAGCGTGTCGTTCGCGGTCAGGCGCTCGACGCGGTTGAACTCGGCGCAGTTGCTGCCGCTGATGTAGCGGTACTCGATGTCGATGGCGCCGCGCTGCAGACCGGTCGCCGGATCGTAGGACGAGTCGCTGTTGGTGTTGGTGACGGTGATGATCGTCACGTGACCCGGGGTCGAGTCGAAGATCGGGAAGATGAGCAGGCTGCCGGGCTCGCGTCCACCGGCAAACGCCGAGGTGGCGAGCAAGCTCGACAGGACGATCGTGGAGAGACGCTTCTTCATCGGTAGACTCCTCATGGCATCGCCGCCCGTTGCGCCTGGGCGGAACGCTTTCACTCGCCGCAACGAGCGGGAACATCCCCGGCTCGCAGCTGCGGCTGCGGATTCGCGGACATCGGCTCTGTGACTGGTGGCTTTCCCGGACTGCTCAGGACGAGCAATCGAGATCGGGCTGCGATCTCACCGCAAGAGTACCCCCGCGCACGAGAAAGGCAAGGCGCGCCAGTGATTCGTGTGCTGCACGATGATCACACGCGCCGCGTCCCGCGCCGCGCCGTGTCCTCGATCGACACGCACCTGGTGGCGTCGTGAGCCGCGGCGCGCTGGTGGCTCGCGCCGTGGTTCAGCCGCCGCTCTGGTTCAGCAGCTGCAGCGTCAGCTCGCGGATCGCGGCGTGCGATCGATCCAGCCACTCGAGGCGCTCGGCGAGCAGCTGGTTGGTGCGTGTCCAGTTGTCCTGCTGCAGCTGATCCGATCGGCGAATGAACTCCTCGCGGTCCTTGGCGCCCTTCAGCACGGCCGCGAAGCCATCGACCTTCTCGGCGTTGCTCGCGAACAGGAAGTGGCAGCGCTGCCCGAGCAGATCGTAGCCGGCGGCCACCAGCGGCTTCTTCTCGAGGAAGAAGGCGGCCGCAGCCTCGCGCAGGTAGCGGTAGCTGCGGTAGCGCGCGAAGTACTTGCTGATCGTCTCGTACAGCGCCTCGCGCCGCTTGTCTGCCGGGATCGGCGAGACGTAGCTGTCATCGTGCAGGATCTGGCGTGCGAACGCGATCGCATCGACGTCGGGCACGTCGACCTTCTTCTTCGCATCCCACACGTCGAACAGGCAGATGTCCGGGAACATCTCGCCGTTCAAGGCGCAGTAGACGTGATGGAAGAACTGCGCCAGCCCGTCGTAGCTCGCATCGTTGTCCCAGCGCTCGATCAGGATCGCCTGCGCCAGATCCGCGGGAACGCGACCAGGCTTCGGCCGGTGTGCTCGAACATTGCAGCAGGCGGCCGAGCGTGGTCTTCGGCGTTGCGCGACGCGGCGATGAGCGTCAGCGTGTCGTTCGGTGTCAACGTCTCGCTGCGGTTGAACTGCGGCACGTCGAGTAGTCGATGTACTTGTACGCCCGACCGCCACCGTACCCCGGCCTTCGCGGCGCGTCGGATCGAACGACGTCGCTGTTGGCATTGGTCACGGTGATGACCGACGCGATCCCGGTGCGCGAGTCATAGATCGGGTACACGAGCAAGCTCCCGGCTCCCTGCCCGCCGCCCGGGCCGCTGCAGCAACGATGGGATAGGAGCAAAGGAGGATCGCCGCGATGAGCCTGTTCCTCATGGTCAGGTTCTCCAAAGGCGGCGCGGTAGCTCTTCCTGAGGCTGCCGGCACCGTCTGTCATCTGTATCGGGACAATCCCTGCCGAGCTTTTGCCGTGCTTCACGGAGATTCTCGTTTTGCCGGCGCCTCGCGCCGGCCGCTGCACGGTCTTGCCAGCAATGGAAAACCCGATGCGAGGGTCCATTGCTGAACCCCCGCACCGGGTTTCCCAATATGTGGGTCGGACCTACCTTCTCGAATCTCCCCTGGAGGGGGGACCGATCGACCTGGGCCGCTTCCCGAGGAAGCTGCCCAGGCACCTCAGAAGGTCACGGCAACTCAGTTGTTGTCGCCGTTCACGTTACGAGGCAGCAGGTCGCCGTTGGTCTGCGTGCCGACTTCGAACGGCAGGTCGCCCGAGCCGAAGCCGCCAACCGTCTCGACCAGCAACGCGAGGAACGCCGGGTCGTCGATCGTCCTCGAGGTGGACGATGCCACGCCGCCGTTCATCTCGAACCAGCCGGTCTCGATGGCCGGCACGCCCACGATCTCGTCCGGATCGTTCGCGGTCGTATCGAGGAACGCCTCGTTGAACGCGCCGCTGATCGAGGACAGCAGGACGCGCGACCAGCACCTGAACTGGTACTCGGCCGAGAACTTCTGCTCGTTGTCGTTGTAGATCAAGAAGTCGATCGTGGCGTAGAACTGCGAGCCACCGGTCAGGTTGATGAGAACCAGGTTGGAGACGAACGCGCCCTGGCCGAAGAAGCGCGGCACCTTGATGACGGCCGGGCTGGCCTCGTACTCGACGTTGTCGAGATCGCGCACGCCATCGCCGTCGATGTCGGTGTTCGCACCCTCGGCGGGGATCGCCTTGTAGGTGATCGGATTGACGCCGTAGTCGAACGAGTAGATGCCGTTGACCGCGAGCTCGGCGCCGATGAGCCAGTTCCAGGACATGGGCGCCTGCGTCTGCGGGTTCTTCGCGTACACGTACAGGTAGCCCAGGCTTTGCTGGGCGTTGTGGGCGCTGGCGATCACCGACAGGGTGTCGTTGGGCGTCAAGCGCTCGGTGCGGTTGAACTCCTTGCAGGTCGAGCCTTCGATGTAACGATACTCGACGTCGACCGTACCCTTGGCCAGGCCGGTCTGCTGGTTGTAGGAGAAATCGGAGTTGGTGTTCGTGACCGTGATCACGGTCGCCACACCCGCCGTCGAATCGAAGATCGGGTACACCAGGAGGCTTCCGGGGTTACGCCCCGCCGCCACCGAATTCTCGGCAACGAAGCCAAGGGCCGCTACGGCGGCCGCGAAAGTCAGCGCAAGCTTTTTCATTTCGGTCTTCTCCAGGAAGGTGAAGCGTCCACATTCCCCACACGGGGCGATCAACCGGGCGATCTATCGGCTGGTGGGCGCGCACGACTGAAGTCCTGGGGGCCAGCTTGAACCGGAAAAGGGCCGAAAATCTTGCTGTGCGGTTCCTGGACAGCACGCAGGTTGCAGCGATTCACCATCCACGGAACGCGCGCTGGGGACGAGCCCCCGGCCCCCCCCCCCCCCCCCACAACCCCTGGGCAGTCCGGCTCGCTCAGTCACGCACGTAGGCGGCGATGCCGCCGTAGTAGGACAGTGCGACGCCGACCTTGCCGTTGCCGAGCACGTCGGCGATCGTCAGCCGCGCTTTCTTGGTGGCGCTGTCGATGCGGCCGGCCTCGGTGAACGATCCTTGCCCATCGCCAAGCCAGAACGCCACCGCACGGCGCGTCCCGGTGGTGACGAGGTCGAGCTTCTGATCGCCGTTGATGTCGGTGAAGGCGATCCCGTGCATCGACTCGGTGGCATCGAGGCCCTTGCCGAGCTGATCCCAGGCTTGCTTCTCCTGGTCCCAGTGGAACAGGAAGATGCCGCGGTTGAGCGGGTCCTTCTCGAAGTTCGGGTCGCGCACACCGACGACGCCCACCTCGAGCGGCCCCTTGCCATCGATGTTGGCCACCTCGCAACCGAACAGCGAGCCGCCGATGGTCGGCGTCGGCAGCCCCTTGTCCTTGAGCGTGAAGTTGCCGTGGCCATCGTTGAAGAACACCTTCAGTCCGGTGTTGAGCAGCGCGATCAGATCCAGATGGCCATCCTGGTCGATGTCGGCCATGCGGATGATGGTTCCGAACTTGCCTGCCTTCTTCACCGCTTCGATGCTCTTCGGCTCAGCTTCCTCGAAGCCCACGTTGCCCTTGCCGTAGAACAGCGAGATGCCGCCTTCGAAGTTGGGCATGCAGGCGATGTCGAGATTGCCGTCCTCGTTCAGATCGCCGACGCACACGTCGACGATGAGCTGCTTGTTGGTGAGCCCGTCGGTCTTCTCCGTCCAGTGCGCCTTGCCATCGTTCAGGTACACGCGCATCGGCGCCTTGTGGGTAGAGAACACGATGTCCACGTCGCCGTCCTTGTCCATGTCGGCAAGGGCGATGCCGCCGTAGCTCAAGTCGCGTGGGATGCCGTCGTTGCTGGTCAGGTAGCTGCCGTCCGCCTGCCGGAGGAACACGTTCAGGCCATCCTCTTCACGGTTGCACGCGACCAGGTCCGGCAGCTTGTCGCCGTTCAGATCGGCGCACTGCACCTGACAGCGCCAGCTGCCCTTCTCCGGCAGCCCCTTCACCGGCTTGAAGCCGAGGTCGGGCATGGGCAACAGCGGCACTTCCTTCGGCTTCTCCACGGCCGGCGCCGAGACCGTCTGGTCAGGCTTGCCGCGCGCCTCGGGCTGCTTGCCGCGCAACAGCACGCCCGCCAGCATCACCGCCAGAACGAGGATCACCGAGTACTCGACCAACGCGCGCGTCTTCTGCGTCATGAGGGCTCCCTTTGGTTGAGATGCCGGCTCCCCGGTCCCGCCCGCACCGCGACCCCCGCGACGGACTGGCGAGGCTGATATGGTCTGCGGGGAAGGAGGGTGCCTGACGAACATCGAATGTCGCATGGGCTTATCGGCCTCCGCCGTGACGCCGCGCCGCGATTTCTGCACGGATCATGAAGATCGCGGCGGCATGATCGGCAGCAGCTCGAACACCCACAAGCCGCGGCGAAGAACGGCGTTCCCGCTGGAGCGGCTTCTGTAGGGGTGGCCGTCGATGGTCAGCACCGGCCGCGCGCCGTGCGCGAGCGGTTGCGCGATCAGCGTGTATTCGGGCGCGGCTCGAGGTCGAGGCTCCACTCGTCGACGGCCTGCATCCGCACCAGCACCGCCGGTGCCAGCAACGCCACGAGCGGGATCGCATGCGCGCGCGGCCGCGCCGGCTCGCCGGCACGGGGCGACGTCATCGCCGACTGTGCCCGCTTTCCGACTTCTGGTGGGCCGCGCAAGCCGCACCTACGTACAGGTTGGCAACCGCGGCTGCCAGCACAGCAACCAGCCAGCAGCCGCCAGAACCTCACGGGAACCAAGCCTGCCCGGGTCGCGTTCCCGCGCCTGCGACGGTCCTGGTTGATCCATGAACGACCTCCTCAGTCTAACCGATGACGGCCTCGTGGAACGGTTCCTCGCTGGTGACGAGGGTGCGTTCTCCGAGCTGAGCCGGCGCTACGCCGATGCCGTCCACGGCACGATCCGGCGGTTGGTTCGCGACCGCCACCTGGCGCTCGACCTCACCCAGGACGTGTTCTTCAAGCTGTTCCGATCGCTACCGCAGTATCGACCCGAGGGTCGCTTCCGCTCGTTCCTGTTCGCGCTCGCGCTGAACTGCACCCGTGACGCCATGCGCTCCCGCAAGCGAAAGAAGATCCTGTTCATCGACGACTACCGCCAGAGCCCGCAGCGGGCGACGCGTGATGATCATGTCGAACAGTTCGCTCAGCGCCGCGCGATCGAGGAGGCCCTGGCGCAGGTCGGTCCGCCCTTTCGCGAGGCAGTGTACCTGCGCGATGTCCTCGGCCTGAGCTACGAGGAGCTGGCCCAGTCGATGCGTTGCACGCTCGGCACGGCGAAGTCACGGGTCAATCGCGGCCGCCTCGCGTTCACCGAGCTCTACCAGCGGCTGACCGGGAGCGCAGACCAGGCCGTCAACGAACGCATTTGATTCACGCAGGCAGTGAGCGAGGCAGGGCCATGGCAACTTGTGATCGCATCCGCGAGCTGTTCTCCGCACACCACGATGGCACGCTGCATGACGTGGCGCGCAGCTTCCTCGAGCAGCACTTGCGAGGCTGCGCCGCGTGCCGTGGCGCGCTTGCCACGTTCCGCGGTGCGATGGCGGCGCTGCACGAGTGTGTGCCGGAGCCGGTGCCGACCGCGTTCTACACCGCGCTCTCGCAGCGCGTGCGGGACGTGCGCGCGCTCCCACCGCGACGCCGGCGCCTGGCGCCGTGGCTGGTGGCGGCGGCGGCCTGCATTGCGATGACGTGGGCGGCGCGCGATGGCCTGATCGGGCGGCACGCGACGCCGCCAGCGGTGCGGGTCGTGAGCGCGCCGGTCGAGCGCCTGCGCGCCGGCACTCGGATCACCTTCACCGCTGGCAGCACGCTCGAGCTCGAGGCCGGCGACGTCGTGCTCGCGTCCGCGCCGGCGACGCTCACGGCCCCCGGCGTTCACGCGCAGATCGAGGCGGGCGACCTGCTGCTCGTCGAGCGCGCCGCGCCGCGGCTCGTCTGGCGCCGGTTCGCGATGGCGGGCCCGACCGAGCCGGCGATCGCGGTTCCACAGCTGCCACCCGCCACGCTGGTGCGAACCGAGGTCGCGCCGGCCTCGTCCCGGCGGCGCCACCCGCCACCCTGCCCGAAGCAAAGGCAACGCGCGCGCTCGCGGTGCGGGTGGATACCGGCCCGATCGCCATGTTCCTGTCGCGGGTGTGGGACGACCTACGGTTGCGCAGCAACACGGCGGCGGCGGTGAGCACGCTCGCGGCGGCGGCACCAGCACCCCTCGCCATCGCCGATCAGCCGCAGCAGGAGGATCTCGCCGCGCCGGCGCGCCAGGGGCGTTCAGAGCCCGCGGTGCCAGCCCTGGCCGTCACCGCCGATCAGGCGGCACCGGTCGAGGTGCGGCGCTCCCAGGGGCACGTCGAGATCACCACCTCGGGCAGCCCGCGCGAGGTGGTGCCGGCACTGCTCGCGCTGCTCGCCGAGGGGGACGCCGAGCTGCGCGCGGCAGCGCAGGAGCACCTGCAGCTGATGAACGACGGTCTGCGGGACGATCCCGCCATCGCTTCGCGGCTCGCGCCGGTTCCCGAGGTTCCTGAGGCACGCGACCAGCACTCGGTCGCCGCGCTGTGGAACCACCCCGCGCAGCCGCCGCCCGATCCGGTGCTGTGGCGCTGGCAGAGCTGGTGGCACTTGAACGAACCCGTTCTGGAGGAACCGTGATGATGCGCTCGCGCGCCAAGCTGCTGGGTCTGGTTCTGGTCGTGGCGCTGGCTGGCTGCCACAGCCACCTGGTGACCGAGTACAACGCCGGCTCGACGGCGCTCAAGCGCGTGACCTCGCCGCAAGGCTCCACGTCGTATTCGGTGGGCCTCTCGGGCGACCAGAGCACGTTGCGCATCAAGAAGGTCGTGGTGAAGCGGGAAGCTTCCCCGGGCTTCACCTGCAAGGACGTCGACGAGAGCCTGGCCAAGAAGCTGGGCGCGACGCCGTTCAACGGCGCCTACGTCACCCGCCTCGTGTCCGATTCGCCGGCAGCTCGCGCCGGCTTGCGGGTGGGCGATATCATCGAGGCGGTCGGCAGTGAGCCGGTGCGTTCTTCGGCGCACCTCACCGCTCTCGTGCGCGCCCATGCGCCGCCCGATTCCGAGCTGCGCCTGTCGGTGCGCCGCGCCGACGTCGCCGAGACCGATCGTGCCCCGCTGCTCGTCGCCTTCACGCCCGAGACCAAGGACCACGAGCAGCAGAGCACCGAGACCCGGCAGCTGTTCGGACCGGGCGTCGAGGACCGCTTCACGGGCATGGCGCTCGCGAACATGCCGGCCGAGATGGCGCAGGAGGTGTTCGGCGCCGCCGCATCGGTGGTGCTGATCAGCGACGTGGTGATCGGCTCGCCGGCTTATCGCGCTGGCCTTCGCGGCGGCGATCGCGTGCTCAAGGCCGATGGCAAGCCTTGCACCTCGGCCGACGACCTCTACCAGGAGATCGTGCGCGCCGGCATCACCGGCGAGCGCGACGCGATGGAGCTCGAGGTCGATGGGCCGGGTGGACCACATACGGCGGCGCTGCGCATCAAGGACTTCGGCGGCAGCACGCGGGTCGACATCCCGATCGTCTTCGATCTCGACTCGAGCGCGCGCGAGACGGACTGGAGCCTGCTCTTGATCCTGCTCGACTACGACGGCCACTACCAGCGCAGCCCCGATCGCGACACGCGTTCGAGCTGGGACTTCTCGTTGCTGTTCGGCCTGTTCGGCCTGGAGCGCAGCCCGAGCCGGTTCGAGCTCACACTGCTCTGGTTCATCAAGTTCTCGTCCGGCTGAGCGGGCTCAGCCGACCGGGCGCGCGACCAGGAACGGATCGGCGATCGTGACCTTGACCTCGCCGCGCTTCACCTCGCGCGGGCCGCCGCGCTTGCGCGCCGCCACCTCGCGCTCGGCGACCACCTCGAGGCACACCGAGATCGCGATCAGGTGGTAGAGGAAGTCGAAGTGCGCGCGGTTCAGGAACGTGCCGCCCACCACGAATGCGGTCAACGACAGCTGGATCATCTGTGTGAAGTTGGTCACCCATATCGGACCGTGCACCCGGTAGTTCCACCGCCTGAGCTTGCCCATGCGGTAGTAGCTGTAGGCAATGGTCACCAGGAAGAAGAACAGGGCGGGCGTGCCCGACTCGGCCCACAGCTGCAGATACGAGTTGTGAGCCACGCGCGAGACCGACTTGATGCCGCCTTCCGGGTTGACGTCGTAGAACGCGAACACCGGCCGGAAGTTGTTGAAGCCGACGCCGAACGCGGGGTTGGCGCGCACCATCTTGAGCGCAGTCATCCACGAGTCCAGGCGTGCACGCGCGGACGCCTCCTGCTCCGGTGACTTGATGGTCTTCAGGCGCGCGACGTAGTCGGCCGGCAGCGCGAGCAGGAAGATGATGCCCGCCACGGCGCCGATGGAGCAGCCGAGCAGCTTCTTGCGCGACTTCATGACGATGAAGAACGAGACCGCCGCGAGCGTCACGAATCCGCCGCGCGACGTGGTGAGCACGATCGTGCCGATGGTCATCACCACCGACGCCAGCAGACCGGTGCGCCAGCGCTGGTTGTTGACGCTCCACGCCAGGTAGTACAGGAACGGGATGTTCATGTTGAGCGCCAGGCACAGGTCGTTGTTGTCCTTGAGCATGCCGCCTGGGCCCTGGATGATGCGGCCGCCCGTCAGCGCGCCCCACAGCGCGCCCTTCACACCGTAGAACCCGAACGACGCCGCGATCACGCCGATCAGGATCCACAGGCGCTTCTTCGAATCGACGATCCCGGTCGTGAACAGCGCAATGACGATGACCTTGAAGAACTCGACGTACTTCTTCATCACTGGCGCCGTGTAGTAGATGGTGCCGTCGACGCGCTTGGCGAGGATCGACAAGAACACCCACGCCGCGAGCACCATGAGCAGGTAGCAGCGCCCATCCCGGCGCATGAACGGCCGCCGTTCGTAGAACAACCAGCCGAACAACATCAGGATCGCGACATAGAACGAGAAGCGGAAGTAGCGCGCGACGCCCCATGCCAGGTCCTGCGCGCGCATGTAGCCGAGCCAGGAGAAGATCAGCAGACCGTAGTACGGCCGCGTGAAGCAAAACGGGAAGCTGCCGAACACGAAGGCGAAGACCAGGATGTCGCGTACGGTCATGGCACCCCATTGCGCGCGAGGAGTCGGCCGGCAAAGGTCTATCGGAGGTGGCTCGGCTCGGGCTCAAGGCGGCCCGCACCCCGGGCGCAGGAGCCAAGCCGCCTGGTTCGGCAGACGGCCGACGAAACAAATCGTCCGCAAGCTGGTGAATCGAGCGAGGTTATTATAGCCACCGCCGCCGCACCGGCTTTCCACAAGCGCAACGGTACGGCCGTCACCCAAGGGAACACGCATGGTGCTCAAGACTGGTATCGACGGTCTCGACCTGGTTCTCGATGGCTGCCTGCGCGTCCCCGAGGACGGCTCGCTGTTCATCGCCATCCTGGGCGGTGCCGGCACCGGCAAGACCAACCTGGCGATGGCGCTCGCGGTGCGCAGCCTCGAGAACCTGCAGGGACGCGACAATCTGGTGATGTACTACTCGCTCGATCAGTCGCCGGGCGAGCTGTACGAGAAGCTCCAGCACGACATGGGCTTCTACGGCACCGCCGGCGACCGCCGGCGCCTTGCCGGCGCGCTGGAGCGGCGCAACTATGCGGCGCTGGTGCAGGCGGTGAAGAGCTCGGGCGCCGATCCCGGCGGCGAGAACATCCTGTACCTCGGGTCGGTGCGCGAGAACCTCGGCCAGGAGCGCATCACGCCCGAGAGCCTGTTCGAGATGATCGACGGCGACATCGAGCACTTCGGCAGGCAAACCCTCAAGCTCGGCACGGCATTGAAGCCACGCCTCGTGTGCATCGACAGCGTCAGCCTGTCGATGTTCGACCAGCAGAGCGGCGTGCGGCGCAGCTTGCGCCTGATTCGCGAGCATCTCCAGCAACGCCGCATTCACGGCGTGCTGGTGCTCGAGTCGTCCGAGGAGGACGCGTCGCGCGCGTCGTACGAGGCGGCGGAGTATGCGGCCGACGTGATCATCCAGCTCGGCTACCACCGCTTCGGCGATCACTTCAAGGAGCGCTCGATCGAGATCTTGAAAGCGCGCCATCAGTTCTACTATCGAGGCACGCACCACTTCTCGATCGTGGGTCGCAGCGCGGAGAACCAGCTGCGCGGCGCGCGGGGTCAGCGCGCGCCTGGCATCCACATCTACCCGAGCGTCCCCACCCTGCTGTCGTGGATCCAGTACAACACGCCGGCAGTGGCACCGGCGCAGGCGTTCCTGCCCATGGGATTCGGCGGCCTGCGCGTGCTCGAACACTCCGCCAATGGACTGCTCGGCAATGTGCGCAGCGCCGAAGAGACGCTGGGGCTCGGGCTCAAGTTCCTGTCGTCCACGGAGCATGGTTCGAGCCTGGTGATCTCGCTCAAGGAGACGCGCCTCGAGATCGAGAACCTGGTCGAGCGGCGCTTCCCGCGCCTGCGCAACGAGCACCTGCGCGATCGCACGCTGGTGTTGACCTTCCAGCCCGAGTACATCTCGTCGGGCAAGTTCCTCAAGGACATCCATGATTTCATCGAGGGGAAGCACCGCGACGGCTTTGGCATCGAGCGCGTGCTGATCACCAACCTCGCTCACCTCGAGTGGGGCTTTCCCCTGCTCAAGGACGCGAAGATCCTGGTGCCTTGGCTCGTGGAGTACTTCAAGCGACGCGGCATCACGAGCCTGTTCCTCGAGAGCTCGATCGACTTCGCCGATCGGATCCCGGCAAGCTCGCTCATTGCCACGACCGTGGATAACTTGTTCGCCGCGTTCAAGAACGAGGAGCGGCTCGACGTGCGCGTCGAGCACGCGCTCAACCTGGAGTCGCACATGCCTGGCGTGGTCGTGAACGCGAGGCGTGACCTCGAGATGCGCCTCGGTGACGACGAATGACCCCCGGGGATTGCCATGACTCCGCGCGGCCGGCACCGCCATGACCACCGGTGAGATCCTGGAGATCACCCTGCTCACGGTCAAGGTGAGCGCGACGGCGACGCTGTTGATCGCGCCCGCAGGGATCGCACTCGGCTACGTGCTCGCGCGCCGTCGCTTCGCCGGCCGCGCCATCGCCCAGGCGCTCATCTCCTTGCCGATGGTGCTGCCGCCGGTGGCGATCGGCTTGCTGCTCCTGCATCTGTTGGCGCGCGATGGCGTGCTCGGCAAGGCGGCGGCGGCAACCTTCGGCGGGCCGATCCTGCTGACCTGGTGGGCCGCTGCCATCGCCTCGGCAGTGATGTCGTTCCCGCTGCTGGTGCGCGGCGCCGAGCAAGGCTTCGCGGCGGTGCCGCGCCGCCTCGAGTCGGTCGCGCGCACGCTCGGCGCGTCGCGCTCGCGCGTGTTCCTCGCCATCACCTTGCCGCTCGCATCGCGCGGCATCCTCTACGGCCTGGGCTTCGCCTTTGCCCGCGGCCTCGGTGAGTACGGCGCCACCACCGTGGTGGCGGGCCACATACCGGGCAAGACCGAGACGCTCGCGCTCGGCATCTACGCGCGCATTCATGACTTCAACGATGCCGACGCCGTGATCCTGTCGTGTGTTTCGGTGGTGCTCGCTTTCCTGATCACCGGCGCTGCCGAGATCTTCCTCCAGGATCGTGACGCGTGAATGCCTTCGATCTGGCAGCTCAGTATGAGGGCTTTCGCATCCAGGCGCGCGCCTCCTGGCAGGCGCCGGCGGTGGCGCTGTTCGGCGCGAGCGGCTCGGGCAAGACCACGATCGTCGAGGGCATCGCCGGGCTGCGCCCGGAAGTCACTGGCATGGTGACCATCGGCGGACGGCGCCTGGATCGGTTGCCGCCGGAGCAACGCAGGATCGGCTGGGTGCCACAAGACGCCTCCCTGTTCCCGCACATGACGGTGCGCGCCAACATCGAGTTCGCGAGCCAGGCTCGCGGCAGCCCGGCGGCGGTCGCGCGCGCCATCGACGCGCTCGAGATCGGGTCGCTGCTCGATCGTGGCGTGCGCGGCCTGTCCGGCGGCGAGCGGCAGCGTGTGGCGATCGCACGCGCGATCGCGTCGGAACCGGACTGCCTGCTGCTCGACGAACCACTGGCGTCGGTCGATCGGCCGCTGCGCGCACGCATCATCCCGTATCTGGCGCGCATTCCCGCGCAGACTGGCGTGCCGATGTTGATCGTCACGCATGATCCGCACGAGGTGGTCGCGCTGGCAAGCTACGTCATCGTGCTGGAGACGGGTCGCGTCGTGGCGCAAGGCAACCCGCGCGACGTGCTCGCGTCGCCGGCCGCGTTCGGCGTGCTCGATGCGCTCAGCGCCGAGAACGTGTTCCACACGCGCCTGGTGGCGCGCGGCTCCGGCACGCTCTCGCTCGAGACCGCCGCCGGCTGTCGCCTGGAGATGGCGCTCGTGTCCGGCTTCCCCGAGCCCACCTGCGTTGCGATCCGCTCCGAGGACGTGATGCTGGCCGCTCGCTTTCCCGAGATGATCTCGGCCCAGAACATCTTGCCCGGTAGAGTGGAGCGTCTGGACGCGCTCGGCGAGCACACCTACGTGCGCATCCGCAGCTCGGGCGAGCTGTGGGTCGCGAAGGTCACCGCGCGGGCCGTCGCGCACCTGCACCTCGCGCCGGAACAGCTGGTCTACATGCTGATCAAGGCGCACGCGATCCTGCCGTGCGCGTGAGCGGCGCTCACGGGTCGATCAGCACCGTGCACTCCGGCAACGACTCCAGGAACAGCTTCCCGTACGGCTTGCTCAGCACGCGTGGATCGAGGATCACGACGATGCCGCGATCGCGCCGGCTGCGGATCAGCCGGCCGAAGCCTTGCTTCAAGCGCAGCACCGCCTCGGGTACTTGATGATCGTGGAACGGATTGCCGCCGCGCGCGCGGATCGCCTCGAGACGCGCTTCGAGCAACGGGTGGTCGGGCATGCTGAACGGCAGCTTGGTGATGATCACGTTGCGCAGGGCATCGCCGGGGACGTCCACACCCTGCCAGAAGCTGTCGGTGCCGAACAGGACCGAGTTCATGCCGGCGCGGAACTGCTCGATCATCTTGCCGCGCGGCATCCCGTCGCCCTGGCAGAAGAACGGCATGCCGCGCTCCTTCAGCCACGCGCCGAGCTGGCCCGCGACCTCGCGCAGCAACCGGTAGCTCGTGAACAGCACGAATGCGCCGCCCTCGCTCAGCTCGAGGTAGCGGCGAACGGCGCCGCTGACCGCCGCCTCGAAGCGCACGGTCTGCGCGCCCGGATCGGGCAGCCCGGCGGCGATGCGAATCGTGACCTGCTCGCGGTAATCGAACGGGCTGCCCAGCTTGAGCACCTGGCTCTCGGCCAGACCGAGCCGCGTCTTGAAGAACTCGAACGAGCCGGAGCGGCCCACGCTCAGCGTGGCGCTCACCATGATGCAGCACGGCGTGACATCGTACAGGAGCGTCTTGAGCGCCGAACCCACGTCGAGCGGCGCCGACGCCAGGCTCACGCGACGCCGGCGGCCTTGCTCGACGTCGATCCAGTAGACTTGCCCGGCGGCAGTCTGCCGGATCCACTGGTCGAGCGCCTGGGCGAGCGCGGTGCAACGATTGGCCGCGGCCGTCACTTCCTGCCGCAGCTCGTCGTTCGCGACCGTGCTCGCCGCCTGACCGACCATGTCCGCAAGCTGCTCGAGCTGCGGCGACAACGCGTTCTCGATCGGCATGGCCTCGCGCAGACGCGTGCCGCCGCTGCGCGGCGCCCGATGCCAGGCGGCGATGGTCGCAAACAAGTCGTTGCCGCGCGGCGCGTGCGATTGGCTTGCTCGATGACCTGGTCGAGATCGAGGTGGACGAACAGGCCGCGATCGGTATCGGGATTGTGCAAGCGATTGAGCAAGTGCTCGACCTGCGCGCTGGTCACGGTCAGGCCGAGATGCTCGCTTGCGATCGGCTCGAGGTTGTGCGCCTCGTCGAACACCACCGCGTCGTAATCGGGAAGCAGGCTGACACCGGCACGCCGCAGATTGAGGTCGCTGAAGAACAGGCTGTGGTTGACGATCAAGATCTGCGCGTTGTGCACGCGCCGGCGCGCGGCGAAGAAGTGGCACGCCTCGTGATCGGGGCAGCGCGTGCCCATGCAGTTGTCGGCTTCGCTTCGCACTTCGTCCCAGACCTGCGGCAGCAGCTTGAAGGAAAGGTCGCTCAGGCTGCCATCGGCGGTGGTGGCGGCCCACTGGCTCAGGCGCTCGAGCTGGTCCGCTTCGGCGACATCGAACAGCGAGCCGACCGATCGCGCCCTCGCCACCCCGAGCCGGCGCAAGCTCACGTAGTTGGCGCGGCCCTTCGCCAGTACGGCAATGAACTCGTGCGGCAGCACCGAGCGCAGCAAGGGAATGTCCTTCTCGAGCAGCTGTTCCTGCAGGCTGATGGTGTGCGTGGCGATGATCACGCGTTTCACGCGCTGCCCCTCGCCCACCGCCAGGATCGCGGGCACGAGGTAGGCGAAGCTCTTGCCGACGCCGGTCCCGGCCTCGACCATCAGGTGATGGCGGTTCGCCAGGGCGTGCGCCACTGCCTCGGCCATGGCCAGCTGCTGCGGCCGCTCCTCGTAGGCGGGCAGGCGCCGCGCGATCAGGCCGCCCACGCCCAGCACTTGAGCAGGTGTCATGAGGGCTGGACTTTACGGGCCCGAGCACGGCAATCGGAAGGGAAAACGAAGGCGACGCCGACCTTTGGGCGAGCTGCTAGCAAGCGCACGAGCGACCGCTGCCGGTGGCGGGTGCGCATGGCGTGCCGGGCACACCCGCCGCTCACTTCGAGCGGTCCTTCTCGGCCTTGGTCATGGCCCGCGGCAGCATCGACGCATCGTGCACCTCGGCGCTGCAAACCCGTTCGAGGCACACGTACGCGGTGGTCTCGTCGTGCGCCGGGAAGGACAGGCGCCGCAGCAGATCCGCGTCGCGTTCCGGATCGAGCGCCAGCACGATCTTCGACGGCACGAATGTCGCTGCCGCCGCGTGCACCATCTGGTCGCGGGTCTGATCGCCCTTCTTGCCGACGATGACGATGTGCATCGGCTTGTGGAAGAACAGGTCGACGGCACGCGCATAGCTGGCGCTCAGGTAACCGAACAAGTGATAGTCCTGAGCGAACGCCTCGAGCGTGCGCCGCGCCAGCGTCAGCCGGTTGTCGTCGAGCGACAGGTAGTAGGCACGGATCAACACCTCGGCCATCAACGCATTCTCGAGAATCGACTTGTTGCGCCGGCGCAGCGATCCGAACGAGGCGTGATCCTCGGAGATGTCGTAGAAGCCGCCGTGCGTCGCCGACTGCTTGCGCACGATGCTGCCGAGCAGGTCATCGAGCACCGGCAGGTAATCGGTCTCGCCCGTGTACTGCACGGCATGCACCAGCGCGCGCGCCATGTAGATCTGGTCGGTCAGCAAGCCCAGGATGTGGCGGCTGCCATCCCAGTAGTGGTACATGCCTCGACCTTCGGCATAGCAGTGATGCAGCAGGAACTCGATCGCGCCGGTCGCGGCCGCGGTCAGGTCGGGACGAACCAGCACCGCCCCCGCCTTGAACAAGCTCGAGGCGGCGTGCGCGGTCCAGTTGGTGTAGATCGTGCGGTCGACCTGGGGTGGCGTGCGTTCGCGTCGCTCCTCGGCGCGCAGCGAGTAGTAGGCGTCGTCGGCATCCTGGCTGCCGGCGAAGCCGCCGGTTTCCGGATCACGCAGCGTGGTGAGGAGGTAGCGGACGATGCCCTCGGCCGCCGACCGGAACTCCTCCTTGCCGAGCAGCTGCCAGGCCTCGAGGAAGTTGCGCAGCAGCCCAGCATTGGTCTCGAGCAGCTTCTCGGTGTTCGGTTCGCGCCAGTCGCGCGTCCCGCAGTAGCGATAGAAGCCGCCCTGCTCGGCATCGTGCAGGTCGCCCTGCACGATCGCCGTCAACGTGCTGTCGATCACCCGCTTCAGGCTGGGGTCCTGCGTCTTCGCGAACTCGAGCAACGCGAAGTCGATCGCTTCTGGGTGCGGGAACTTCTGCCCGCTGCCGAAGCCGCCATACTCCGAGTCGCAGCCCTCGACGATCGACGTGATCACGTGCGCCACGATCGACTCGCTGAGCTTGCCACGCTTCAGCTCGCGGTTGCGCTGCCGCTCCTGTTCCTGCTCGACCAGCCGCTCCACCGCCACCGCGATCTGGTCCTTCTCCTCGCGGTAGTAGGCCGCTACGCGCCGCAGCACCTCGCGGAAGTCCTCGGTCTCGAAATACGTGCCGCCGGTGATCACTTCGCCGCTCGGGGTGAGGAACACGGTGGATGGCCAGCCGCCCATGTTGAAGCGCTCGTCGATGTCGGGCCGTCGGTCCTTGTCGACCTTGATCGGGATGAAGTGCTCGGTCACGAGCTCGACCACGCCGGGATCGGCGAAAGTCTGCGTCTCCATCTCGCGGCACCAGCGACACCACGCGGCCGTCAGGAACAGCAGCACGGGGTGGTCCTTCGTGCGCGCCTCCTCGAAGGAGCTCGGATCGAAGGACCGCCATTCGATTCCATTCATGGTGCACAGCTCTCGTAAGACACGCGCGCGCGCCGAGCGAATCCCGCTCGGCTCGCGCCGGGCCCATGCGCACCCCGGTCCTCACCCGCCTCGGCTCATCGGAAGGCAAACGGGGTGACTCACGCTGCGGCTGAACAGCGCGGCACTGCTTCCAGATTCCAAACAACGGGCCAGGCATTCCTGGCTCTCGAGCTGACCTGAGGTAGACCGCTCTACCGGCTCATTCTATCGACCAGGTCTCATCGGCGAAAAAAGGCAGAAGGTGGAGGGCCTCGGCACAACCCACGATCCCGCGCCGAGCCTCCGGATGCAGGAGCTGCCGCCGCGCGAGCGTCAGCCCGACATCGTCATCGCTTCGTCGCGCCAGGCGATCTTCGCTGCATCCGCCCAGAGCGAGTCCAGATCATAGTATCCACGGCTCTCGCGATCGAACAGATGCACGACCACGGAGCCATAGTCGAGGAGCTGCCAGCGCTCGCCACCTTCCCCCTCGGCGTGGGGGGCACCGCGCCCGAAGACCTTGAGCCGCTGGCGGATCTCGTCGGTCACGGCGCGCATCTGGCGACCGTTCTGCACGGTGGCAATGACGAAGTAGTCGGTGATCGGTACGAGCTCACCCACGGACAGCACGACGATGTCCTCGGCTTTCTTGTCGTCGGCAACGTGGGCACACATGCGGGCAATACCTTCTGCGTCGATGATCGACCTCCTTTGCCTCGAAGCGATCCCAACAGGCAATCGCGCGGCGCGAGAATCGCGACGCAGCGAGGGATCCTCATGACCACACTCTACCACTGGGTGCCGGATCCGCCAAGCGCAGCGCGCGCGTCCTGATTCCGCACACGCTCAACGGCCGATTGCCTCGAGCCTGCGGCGCAGGTCCGACGGGTGCTCCCGTTCACACGCGGCGAACGCCGCCGATGCCAGCAGGCGGCGCGCGCAAGCCGCGGCACAGGCGCGATCCTGAGCCGTTCCGCGCTGCAGGAGGGCGAGGATGCTGGCCGCGCCGTACTCGGCGTAGGTGGTATCGGCCGCGAGCTCGGCAGCCCGCACGAAGTGGCGCGCGGCCTCCACCAGCGGGTCCACCGGCGGCGCGAACGCGAACGCCTTCTCGCGATAGACCAGGCCGAGCCCCGAGTGCAGGATCGGATCATCGTCGCGTTGCAGACCCTCCTGGTAGAGCTCGGCGGCGGCGCGCACCCACAGCTTGCGACGCTCGTCATCGCTCTCGCCCAGGGACACCGAGAACGCGAGATAGTAGGCGATGAAGTCGCGTTGCTCGGGCGGCTCCGGATACAGCGCGAGGATGCGGCGGGCGCGGTCGAGCGCGGTGAAGTCCTGCGCTCGACCGCGCACGATCAGATCGCCGAGCATCAAGCCGGCTACCAGCGGCCGGAATTGCAGCAAGAGCGCACCCAGCCCGCGCGGGGCATCGCGGTGGCACGGCGCGGTGCGCGGCAACCAGAACTGCGCGAGCACCGCGGCAAGCGCCACGAGCAGCCACGCCAGCACGCGGCGGTTCACGAGTCCGCCTCGCGCCGCATGACCAGCGCGCTCGCGCCCGCGAGCAGCACGGCAGCCGCCGCCCAGGGCAGCACCCTGAGGGCCTGCTCGCTCCACGGGAAGCTCTCCCATAACACGCTCGGGCGCAAGCAGGACAGATCGGGGACCGCGCGCGTCACCACGCGCGCGATGGCGCCAAGACCACGCACCGGCAACCATGGCACCCCGGCGCGGCCAGGCTCCTCCAGGTAGCGTGCGGCATCGCGGAAGAACGGCGCGAATGATGCGGCGACCGTGAGACCGAAGGTGAGCAGAAACGCCAGCCCGCCGCGCACGAACATGCCGAGCGTGACCGCCAGCGCCGCCGGCAACACGCACAGCAGCGCGAAGCTCAGCATCATCGCCGCGACGACGGCGAGGATCGAGTACCGGGCGCCGATCAACACCACGTCCCGCGGCGACAGGATGATCGGCGGACTGCCCGCACCGAGCGAGACCGTGATCTCGATCGGCGCCGATCCCGACTGCAGCTCGTGGGGCAACGCCAGGCTCACCGGACCCTCGAGCTCGAGCGCGCGCTCCACGACCTGTGTGCCCGACGCGGCCTCGATCGCCACCCTCAGCTCGACCGCGGGCTGCTCGTGCAGGCCGCCGAAGGTGTGGTACGAGATCCGGATCGCGGTCGCGGGCTGAGGTGGGAACGCGGCGCGCAGCACGGCGCCCACGCGCAGCACCTGGGCGCCATCGCCGCCCACGTTCGAGCTCTCTGGCAGCAGCACGCGGCGCGGCAGCACCTCGCCCAGGGCCGCGCCGCCGCGCTGCCAGTCGATGGGCAACAGCGCGATGGCGCTGGCGACGGAGAACACGAGCACGCCGAACGCGATCGCGCCGCCCAGCCAGCCCAGCGCAACCACCGGGCGCTCGACCGGCGTCGCCAGCACCAGGTTCAGGTGCCGCGTGCTGGCATCACGCGAACGCGCGAACGCAGCCTGCGCGATCGTGAGCGCGACGCTCGCCACCTCGAGCAACAGCAAGCGCTGCGCGATGTCGCCGCGCACGGTTTCCACGCCGGTCAGGCCCGAGAACGAGGCTCCCAGCGCATGTGCGCCCAGTACTGCGCCCAGCAGCAGCAGGACCGGCAGCGGCGTGAGCCTGGTGCGCACGAACGCGATGGCCAGCGCGATCAACGGACGCGCCATGCAGATCACGGCATCGCCTCGGTGCGCCGATCAGAATCGGCGTCACGCGCCATGCCGAGGAAGATCTCCTCCAGCGTGCGCCGGTGCGGCGTGATGCTCGCGACGCGCCCGCCGCGCGCCTCGATCGCGCGCGCCATTGCCGCCGCGTCTTCAACAGCAAGGCCGTGCACGATCCAGCGCATCGCGTCGGACTGCGTCAGCGTTGCGTCGAGAGAACCCTGCAGCACGGTGTGGCCGCTGCGCAGCATCAGCAGGTGCGAGGCGATGCTCTCGATGTCGGCGAGCAGATGCGACGTGATCACCACCGCCGCGCCAGCCGCGATCCGCTCGCGGATCAGCTGCTTCAGCTGGCTCACCCCCACCGGGTCCAGGCCCTCGAATGGTTCATCGAGCACGAGCACGCGTGGCGCGTGCACCAGCGCCTGCGCGAGCAGCAGGCGCCGGCGCATGCCCTTGGAGTAGGTCTTCACCGGCGCGCTCGCCGCGGCGCTCAGGTCGACCGCGTCGAGCATCGCCTCGCGCGCCCGCGCGAGCGAGAAGCCGCGCTGGTCGCGCAAGCGCATCAGCAGCGTGAGCAGAGCGCGCCCGCTCAGGTGCGGCAGCAACGTGGCATCCTCCGGGACGTACCCGAGCTGCTGCCGGGCGGCGCGGGTGCCGGCCGGGTGGCCGGCGATCACCGCGTGACCGCGATCCGGCGCGAGATCGCCCACCAGGATGCGCACCAGCGTCGACTTGCCGGAGCCGTTGGGACCCACCACACCGAGCACCTCCCCGGGCGCGACCACGAGGCTGGTGGGAAAGAGCACCTGACAGCGTGCGCGCTTGATCCGCCACTGCCAGGGCAGCGAGAAGCTCTTCGCGACCTGTTGAGCTTCGACCTGAGCAGCGGCCGGTGCGTCCGAAGGCATCAGCGATTCGACTTGCGCCCCTTCACGGCGATGCAGGAGATCTCGATGCGGGCCGCCAGCACGAGCCTTGCCACCTGCACGGTGGCACGCGCGGGATAGTCGCCGTCGGCAAAGAACTCCTGGTAGACATGATTCATGGCCTGGTAATCGCCCAGGTCTTGCAGGTAGATCTCGCAGCGCACCACGTCCGCCATCGAGAAGCCGGCACTGCCGAGCACCGCGGCCAGGTTCTCGAGCGCCTGGCGGGTCTCCGCCTCGATGCCACCGGGAACGAGCTCCTTCGTTCCCGGCCTGGTGCCCACTTGCCCCGAAGCGAACAGCATGTCCCCCACCACCGTGGCACCGCAGAACGGACCGATGGGCGTGCTCAGGTTGATCGTCGAGCGTTCCGGCAGCGGTCGTTCGCTCGGCACCGCCGTGGCGCAGCCGCTCAGCGCGACGATGCCGATCGCCAGCGCCGTGCACCAAGGCAGCCGCGCCAGGCGTGCTCCGACTGGAGCCGCGTCAAGGCCCATCGTCGGCCCTCTCGCAACGCTGCATCAGGTCCTCGAAGCGCGGATCGCCGCGAATCGACGTCAGGTCCGGATCCTCGCGCATCTGCACGAAATTGCGGAAGCCTTCGCTGAACGCCTTCTCCAGATACTCGAACGCGTGGCCGCTGTTGCCGAGCACGGCGTGACCGCAGGCGATGTTGTAGAGCGACGTGGTCCGCACCGGTCCCGCCGAGCTGTGCTCGGCGGCGGTGGTGAAATCGGCCATCGCTTCGATGTAGTGCTTGAGGAAGTGATGGGCAACGCCACGGTAGAAGAACGCTTGGTTCTCGAACGGATCGAGCGCGATCGCGCGCGACAGGATCTCGACGGCGTTCGCGTAGTCGTTGCGGTGGTTGACGGCATCGATGCCCTGGCGCACCAGCTCGTCGGTCTCCTGCTGCACCGGATCGGCGGCCTCGGCGGCTTCGGCCTCGCGATCACGCTCGAGCTCGAGTCGCGCTTCCGTGCTGTCTGCGGGCGCGCTGGTTGGTTTGACCGCGGACTTGCTCGCGTCGACTTGCTGCCCACCACTCTTCCATTGCTGGGCGAGCTGCTGCATCTCGAGCCGCGCTTCGCGCACCGTGAGGATCAGCTCGCGGTTCTGCAGCTCGAGCTCGCGCAACCGCAGCCGCAGGTCCTCCTGGGCCTGCTTCAGCGCCGCGACCTCCTCGCGCAGCTTCGCTTCCGCGGACGGCTGTTGCGATGGCTCTTGCGCGTGCAGCGGACTCAGAGACAACGCAAGGAATGCGACGGCGCATGTTCGAATCATCGATCTCATGTGACACCTCGACGACCACTCCTGGAGGATGAGCCGGTCGGGCGGCCGATGAGCTACCTGGCTTGGCACCGATTCTACCACTTCGCCGGCGTCAAGGTGCAGTAGGATGGCGCCGGGCTCAGGCCCGCGGCTCGCCCCACGTTCCTGGACACCCAATCCGCGAGATGACGAGCAATGCCCGCAAAACTGATCGACAGCGACGGCCACGAGCACTTGCTGGTCGGCGACAAGCCTGTGATCATCGGCCGCCTGGAGAAGCGCTGCCAGGTGGTGCTGGCACACGAGAGCGTGTCGCGCGAGCACGCAAAGATCTTCACCCGCGGCGCCACGTACACGATTGCCGACCTGAACTCGGCCAACGGCACGTTCGTGAACGGTCAGCGGGTCACGCGTCACGATCTCGCGCCGGGAGACTCGGTGACGCTCGGCAAGGTGACGCTGCGATTCGCAATCGAGCCCGACGCAGCCGCGGTGGACGAGATCACGCTTGAAGCTGCAGCCGATCCTCCGCCCTCGCCGCCGCTGGCGACGCGGGCAGCGGCCACCACCGCAGCAGCCGATCCGTTCGCGGGTGATCCCGACGTTGCCGCGGCCGAGGTGAGCTGGCAGCGGCGCGAGCCGGCGGGCGCGCCGCCGAGCATGCCCGCCATCAAGCAGCGCGACGAGATCCTGCAGTTCCATGCGCAGCCACGCACCGCGCGCGGCGGTTGGCTGGGCCAGGACCTCGCGCAGCGGCCGCTCTGGTTCCAGGCGCTGCTGCTGCTGTGTGCGCTGCTGCTCGCCGGTGCGCTGTTCGTGAGCGTGCGCACCGTGGCGAGCAAGATCTTCGGCGCTGCCGCGGAAACCAACGACGGCGCACAGTAGTGCATTCACCAGCGCTGGTACACGTCGTGCAACGCGCGCGCACTGTCCCTCCAGCTCGACCGTCGCACGCGCTCGAGCCCGCGCTCGATCAGCTGCGCTCGCACGCTGGTATCCGCGAGCTGCGCGAGCAGCGCGGCGAACGCCGGCGCATCGTCGAGGGGCGCATAGAGCGCCGCCGCACCGCACACCTCGCGATGCGCCGCGATGTCGCTCACCACCGCGGGCGTGCGCGCCGCCATCGCCTCGAGCGGCGCGAAGCCAAAGCCCTCGTAACGGCTCGGCGCGAGCAACGCGAACGCCGATCGCAGCAGCTGCCACTTGTCGGCATCGCTCACCGAACCGCGCAGCTCGACGCGCGCGCGCACGGCAAGCTGCTCGGCGAGGCGCGAAAGGCGCACCTTCACGTCGGGCTTGCCATCGCCTGCGAAGATCAGGCGCGCGCCGGGCGCGGCGGTGGAGAACAGGGCAAAGGCGCGCAGCGCGGTGTCGGGAGCCTTGCGCTGCTCGAGGTGACCGATCACCAGCACGTGCGCGCCGGTCGCGACCGGTGACGGCGGTCCGGCGGGAGCCACCGCCGCGTTCGGCACCAGCCACAGGTGCTCCGCGGCCGGCGCGAGCCACGCCTCGATCTCGCCGTGCATGCAGCGCGAGATCGTGATCACCACCGATCGGCGCAAGCGCTCGCGCAGCAGGAACGACGCGTAGGCGCGCCGCGCGCCGCTCTTCTCGACCGGCGAGCGAAAGCGCAGATCATGCACCGTCACCAGCACCGGCACATCGAGCGTCGGCGGCGGCAGCCCCTCGACGTGCACCGCGCGCAGCGACAGCTCATCCACCAGCGAGGCGAAGAACACCGAGCCGGCGAGCAAGCGCTCGGTGGGCGTGCGCGGGCAGCGGCGCTCGATGAACGCGGCGCCGGCGGGCAAGCAATGCCTCGCCGCGGTGCGCGAGACGTCGACCAGGAACACGAGGTCGTCCAGGCCGAACGCCTCGGCATAGGCGCGGTACAGCTCGCGCAGGCGCGTCGCCGCACCGGTCGGACTTCCGTCGAGGGTGGAGGCATCGACGAGCAGGCGCCGGCGCGGCATCTCACTCCGCCAGCTCGCGATACAGCTGTAGCACCGCCAGCGCCGCCTTGCGCCAGCTGAACTTGCGCGCGCGCTCGAACCCCTTGTCGATCATCTGTGCGCGCAGCGCCTGGTCACGGCAGATGCGCACCATCGCCTCGGTGAGCCCGGCCTTGTCGGATGGCTCGAGCAAGATCGCCGCATCGCCCACGACTTCGGGGATGGCGCCGCCCGACGAGGTGATCACGGGCGTGCCGCACGCCATCGCCTCGAGCGGCGGCAGCCCGAATCCCTCGAAGCGCGACGGATACACCAGCGCCAGCGCCAGGTTGTAGAGCACGACCAGGTCCTCGTCGCTCACGTAGCCAGGGAAGTACACGCGGTTCCTGAGCACCGGCGAGTTGAGGCGCTTCTTCAGGTCACCCCACGCGGTGTTGCGGATCCCGACCAGGACCAGTCGCAGATCGCTCTTCTCGGGTGCCGGCAGAGCCTCGAACGCATCGAGCAGAGCATTCAGGTTCTTCTTGCGCCGCAGGCTGCCGACGAATAGCAGAAACGGTCCCTCCGCCACACCGAAGCGCTGCAAGAACGCGGTGCGATCGATGGCCGACGGCTCCTCGTGCAGCGAGCGGAAGCGTTCATCGACGCCGTTGTGGATGACCACCACCTTCGCGGCCGCGTCGGGATAGAGCTGCAAGATGTTCGCGCGGGTTCGCTCGGAGATGGCGATGATGCGTTCCGCGTAGCGCGTGTTGAGGAACAGCCAGACCCGATGGCCGGTCTTCGCGCTGGCATCGCCACGATCGCGCTCCACCCACGGCAGCTCGTGCACCGTGGCGATCTTCTTCGCCTTGCCGATCACCGGGATGGCCGACACCGGCGAGTGGTATACCGCGACCTTCTCCTTGTTGAGCACCGGCGGCACGAACAGCTCGCGCCACAAGTACGACGGCCCATGCGGCAACAGATCGAGCATCCGGAAATTCGGCGGCAGGTCGAAGCCGAGCTTGACCGGCTTCTTGGTGAGCAGCAGGTACTCGTTCTCGGAATCGATCTGCGCGATCTCGCGCAGGATGGAGCGTTGCACCTTCTCCACACCGGTGAGGTAGGGAGTGTCCTGGATGCTGACGTCGATCGCGATTTTCATGGTGCCCGCCGAGGCGCACATTCTGGCGTGCCCTTGCCTCGCGTCAACCCTGCTCACTCGAGCAAAGCGCGATACACGGCAAGCGTGCGCCGTGCGGTCTCGCTCCACGTGAGATTCCTGGTCAGTGCGAGCCCGGCCTCGCGCAGCCGCGTGCAACGGCCGCGATCTTGCACCAGCGACAGCATCGCCTGCGCGAGCGAATCGACGTCGCGCGGGTCCGCGAGTGCGACCGCCGCGGCGAACATCGCGGCCATCGGCGTGTGCGCCGCGGTGACCACCGGCACACCCAGGCGCAGCGCTTCCGCGACCGGCAGCCCGAACCCCTCGGCGAGCGATGGGTAGACGAACAGCTGCGCCTCTCGGTACAGCGCCACCAGCTCGCTGTCGGCGACGTGGCCTAGAAGGATGATGCGCTGGTGCGAAGAGCACGCATGCACCAGCCGCGGCAGCGCCTCCATCATCCAGCCCGAGCCGCCGGCGATCACCAGGCGATGCGGCACCTGGCTGGCGATGCGATCGAAGGCAGTCAGCAGGCGCGCCACGTTCTTGCGCGGCTCGAGCGTGCCGGCGAACAGGATGAACGGCGGCGTGCTCGCGAATCCGCGCGGCAGCTCGGCGCGCGCCAGCAGCCGATCGACGTGGTCGCAGCCGAGGGGCACCACGGTGACCTGGCTGGCGGCAATGCCGTGGCGCGCCACGACGTCCTGGCCGGTCGCCGCCGACACGGCAATGACATGGTCGGCGCGCGCCAGCTCGCGCGCGACCCGCCGCGCGACGATGCGTCGAAAGTCCGACCCGTGGAACGGCTCGGCGGATTCGAACAGGAGATCGTGGATCGTGATCAGGCGGCGTGCGCGCCGCACGGGCGGGAACACCACGTCGGTGTAATGGAACAGCTCCGCCCCGCCGCCCAGCATGTCGGCCCCGAGCCCGAGCGCGTTCAGGAACGGCAGGAGGCGACCCGGGAGGCGCGGCGCCCACCGCGGCAGCAGTGCGTCCGCGGGCCACGGGGCGCGCCGCCAGGCGGCGCCGAACAACCGCAGGTCGAAGCCGTGGGCACTCTCCGCCAAGGCGCGGGTGAGCTCGCGCACGTAACGCGCGATGCCGGCGCGACCGAACAGCGCTGGTCGATAATCGATGAGAATGCGGTTCGAGGATGCCACGCGGGCGCGGATTGTCCGGTGTCGCGAACCCGCGGTAAAGGCTCGGCGCACGCTCACGGCGCGCGGGTCAGATCGGGCGGCAAGCAGCGCAGCGCATACAGCACCACGATCTGCACGGCGCCGAGCGTCGCGATCGCGAGCCACAGCGGCCAGCTCTGCACCAGCGCAGCCGCCGCCAGGACCACGCCGCACACCACCGGCACCTTGAGCCACAGCTCGCGCCCGATCACGGGCACGAGCGAGCAGCGCACCAGCGCCACCAGGCACGCGCCCAACACGAGCCCCTCGGTCGCGACCGTCGTCACGGCGGCGCCGACCAGCCCCAGACGCGGGATCAAGATCAGGTTGAGCGCCACGTTGAACGCGCCGGCGCCGACCGCGACCCTGGTGAACACGGCCTGGCGACCCTGCGCGGTCAACGCGGTCACGAGCGGGCTCGAGGCGAAGATGCACAGCATGGCCCAGCTCAACCACTTGAGCAGCTGCGCCGAAGGCGCGAACGCGGGTTGATAGAGCGTGTCGATCACGCGCGGCGCGAGCAGCTGCAACGCGGCCGTGATCGGCGCGCCGATCAAGGTCAAGAACAGCACGCTCTGCTGCAGCATCAGACCGAAGCGGCGCGGGTCGCCGTGCGCCTCGCGCGACAGCACCGGGAACAACGCCTGGGTGAAGCACGTCGGCACCATGATCGCGAGCGTGATCAACCGGTATGCGGCATTGAACAGGCCGACCTCGACGTCGCCGCGCAGGTCGCGCAGCAAGATCGTGTTGATGAAGTAATAAGTGGTGGCGGCGACCGCCGAGATGCCGATCGGCGCCATCTCTCGCACCAGCGGCTTCAGCTCGCGCCATGCCTGGCCGTAGGTGATCACCACGCGCCGGCGCACCACCACGAACAGGATGCCCGCCTGGACCAGCTGCCCCATCGCATAGAGGATGAGGTAGACCCCGGCACGCCCGGCACCCAGCTCGTAGGCAACGAACGAGCCGGCAACGAAGGCGCCCATGCCGGCGACCAGCGCGACGCTCGGGACGAGGAACTTGAGCTCGGCGTGCAACGCGGTCACCGCGCTCGAGTAGGCGAGCGGGACCAGATGCAGCGCGGCGATCGACACCAGCACCGTGGACCACGCGTCTGCCTCGTGCGTGAGCGCCAGCGCCAGCATCGCCAGGAAGCCCAGCACGCCGGCCTTGAGCTTGAACTTGATCACCGCACCCAGCAGCCAGCCGACCCGCTCGGGGAAGCGGCTCATCTCGCGCACGGCGATGCCGTTGGCGCCGAAGTTGATGAACGTGCCGGCCATCGCGAAGGCGGTGAGGTAGTAGCTGTAGATGCCGAACTCGCGCTTGTCAGGGAGCCGGCTCACCATCAGCAGCGCTGCAAACGAGCACAGCGAGGACAGCACGCGCGCCAGGCTCTGCTGGCCGGTGCCGGACAGGACCTGCGCGGTCACGCTGCGCGCGGCCGACCGTGTGTCGTTCGCTGTCGAGGAGAGCGTCGCCGCCACGGGGAACCGATCGTTGCAGGAGTGCAATGCCATCACCTGACTATGAGATCGGCTCCACCCGCATCGCGACTCATCCTATTTCCAGGGGCTCTCGAGATCGCCGAACAGCGGATGGTTCTTCAGCGTCAGCTGGAACTGGATGATCTCCTTGCCTTCCTTCTTGACGCTGAAGCTCTTCGGGTAGGCGACCAGCCGCGGGTTCTTCTTCCAGTCGTCCGGACTCTGCTTCTCCATCGGCTTCGCCCGCTCGAGCGGCTTGCCGTCCTTGACGCGCGCGGACACCAGCGGCGACAGCACGTCATTGAAGCGCGTGTACTCTTCCTTGCCGCGCCCCTCGACCACGATGCTGTCGCCCACCACCGACGCGCCCTGCTTGGAGAACGCGAGGGCGAATGGCGCACCGAATGCCATCGGCCGCTCGAGCCCGTCGTCGATCTGCACCGACTCGGACTTGCCCGGCAGGATCAGACAGCGCACTGCCTTCTCGCCCTTGCCCACGGACAGCACTCCGTACGCCAGGCGGTAGCGGCCGGAGACCACCGGCGTCTTCTCCTGCGCCATGATGTCGTACGCGCAATTGCGCTTGTCATCCTGTCCGACGACGATCAGGCATTCGGGCCGCACGGGCCCCGCCCACTCGACCTTGATCCACCCCTTGCCCATCGCCGCGGACTGCGATTCGAGCGTGTTGGTCGCCGGATCGATGCGCAGGTGGTGGATGCTGTCGCCGCTGACCACGTATTCGCTGAACGGGATCGACCGGTCGGCATCGCCGATGAACAGCGCATCGGGAACCTGGAAGTACTTGCCCTGGCCGGCATAGTAGTCGTCCTGCTGCACCACGTCGCCGAACACGCCCGAGTCGTTGTCGTCGACGAGCGTCCATTTCTTGCCCTCGAACGTGCCCTCGAGCTTGCACGCGGTGCGGAACCGCAGTACGGCAAACTCCTTCGCCGGTGCGTTCGGCACGCTCTGGCCCCACAGCATCTCGTTGTCGGCGAGCTCGAGCTGGAACACGTAGGGCGCCGAGGCGAGGTCTTTCGGATCGTTGCGCAAGGTGACCATGATCGGCTTGCCCGGAGTGAGCCCGAGCCGCTCGGCGGTCTTCGCATCGCCGTGCGCGTTCAACTTGAACGTGTCCGCCATGCGAATCATCTGCACGCCCTTGCCCCACGGCTTGAAGAACGCGGGGAACGACGCGTTGGCTCCATCCTTGCGGCTCGCGTCGCCGCGGACCGTGAACGACTGCCAGTTGCGCACGTCCTCGTCGGCGAGGGCGGGCGTCTTCAGCTTGTACAGCTTGGCGTCTTCCTTGAGCTTGAACGGCGTCCTGGTCCATTCCTGTGCTGGCGGCTCCTTCGCCGGCTCCTTGCCGGTATCGGGCGGCGGTGCCGCCGGCGGCGCCGCGGGCGTCGGCTCGGGAGCGCCGATGCCGCGCTTCTGCAGCTCGCGCAGCTGCTCGAGCAGCCAGCGGTATTGCTCGGACTCGATGCTCATCCCCGACTTGAGCCAGTAGTCCTTCGCCGCGATGATCTCGTCGTGCTCCTTCGGATCGAGCTTCTCGGCGGCGGCATTGAGCGCGAGCAGGAGATGCGTGTACGCCAGGTTCTGCTCGTCCTTGATGCGCTCGAACACCACCACGGCGCGTGCCAGCGCCTCGTTGCTCTGCCGGATGCGCACCAGGTCGATCGAGCCCTTCAGGATCTGCGCGCGCAGGTCGTTGGCGTTGGACAGCTCGAGCATTGCCTGCTGCCGCTCGACCTTGTCCTTGGGATCCTTGAGCGAGACGACGTAATCGATGCGCCTCACCCATTGCTTGGTCTTCTGCAGCTCGTCCATGTACTTGCCGAGCGTGTCGAGGCGCGAGAGCCAGGCCGAGCCGAGGCCGCCCACGTCATCCAGGTACATCGTCTCGATGTGGACGAAGGCGCTCTCCGCCTGCGAACGGAACTGGGTCACGTGCTCTTCGATCTTGCGGCGATTGTTCTCGTCGCGCAGCTTGTCGAGCGTTTCGATGAACCACATCTCGCTGCCCTGCAGCTCGCGCCGCAAGTAGGTCATCTCCTCGGTGTCCTGGCTGCGCGCGAGCAGCGCGGGCGTGAGAACGCTCGAGAACCACACCGGCAGACACAGCGCAACGGCGTACTTCATGGCAAGAGCCCTGCTGGCTTGATGAGTCGGGAACACGCTCAGTATAGGAGTCCGCCGCGGACTCCGGCAACGATGGAAGATGGGTCGCTCACGCTCCCGGGAAGATGGGTCGCTCACGCTCCCGGGAAGACGTCGCCGGCGCAGCGCATCGCGCCAGGAGCGTGCACGGTGAACCCGCCGCCCCACGCGGCCGTTCCGGTACCAGCGCTGCATTTAACGAGCGCCGGCGACGGCGCGCAAGAACGAGCATGGGCCGCTTGGTGCGCGCCGCTATAATCGCCCTGTTCGAGACCGCAACGCAAACGAGGGCTCATGCTGCAACGACTTCCAATCCTGTTCGCGCTCGCCGTGGGCGCGCTGCCGGGCAGCGCCACACGGGCACCGGCGTCGGGACAATCGGACGCCGTCGATCCGACCGCGCCGGTGGACAGCGATGCCTACCAGAGGTTCCTGAAGCGCCTCGCGGAAGAGGACATCCGGTTCGACCGCAAGGCCGGTCGCATCGAGATGACCGCGGTGGTGCTGCGCGACCACCAGTCCCCGGAGTTCCCGATCGAGTTCATGCTCGTGGGGCAGGGCGGCTTCACGCACGAGACGCTGTTCCTGTGCCGGGTGACGCCGAGCCTGCTGAACGCGTGTTTCCTCGCGCTCGGGCTGACACCGGGCCACACCGTTCGGTTCGTGCCGCGCGATCCGCCGCCGCCAGCCGACGACGTGATCGCCGGCAAGATCTCGGCCTACAAGGTCGTGCCGCCCCAGGGCCCGTTGATCTACACCTACGTGCGCATGGAGCAGGAAGTGGAGCAGCCCGACGGCAAGAAGCAGCTCACGAAGAAGACGGTGCCGATCGAGGACCTGCTGGTCGACCTGCGCAGCGACCAGCCGCCACCTTTCAAGGGTCTCGTGTACATCGGCTCGCGCTTCTCGCGCTCGTTCTTTCGCGGCGAGCTGAAGGAAGTCTACGTGGCCGATTTCGAGGGCAACCTGATCGCCACCTACCTGCGCGGCGACGGCAACACGCTGCTCGAGTGGAATGCGAGCGAGGATCGCGACGACATCCTGGACGTCAACCTCAAGACCGTGCCGAAGCGCGAGACCAAGGTCGACATCATCTTCTCGGTGAGCCCGCTGCCCGACGTTCGCAAGCCCGACGTGGTCGCGCCGCCGGTCGCCACCCAGCTGCCGCTCGACGAGCTGCGCGCGAAAACCACCAACGCCACGCTGAAGGGCGCCACGCAGGAGGCCCTGAAGAGCTTTGCCGGCCAGTCGTTCGCGCAGGTCGCCAAGCGCCTGGCCATCGAGCCCGAGGCCAAGCTGCGCGCGCTCGCGGCGGCGATCCTCGGTGCCTCGCGGTCGCCTGGCGCGGTCAAGTCGTTGATCGACGCGTTCCACGCCGAAACCGATGCCGCGGTTCGCAGCGCGGTGATCGCCGCGCTGTTCGAGATCCAGAGCTACGATGTCGTGAAGAGCGTCGCTGACGAGCTGCAAGTGGGCAGCGACTCGGTCAAGAAGGAAGCGCACGCCCTGCTCAAGCAGATCTCGGGCGCCGATCTGCCGGCCGACATCGGCAAGTGGCAGATCTGGCTGAACGAGAACATCAATCGCTTTCGCTGAGGGCCAACCATGGTGCGCATCACGCGAGTCTACACGCGCACGGGCGATCAAGGGATGACCTCGCTCGGCTCCGGCGAGCGCGTCGCCAAGGACTGCCTGCGCGTGGAGGCGTATGGCGAGATCGACGAGCTGAACAGCTTCCTCGGGCTCGTGCTGGGCGAGGATCTGGAGGCCGCCTTGCGCGACGAGCTGGTGCGCGTGCAGCAAGAGCTGTTCGACCTCGGCGCAGAGCTGTGCATCCCGGAGTCGCAGCGAAAGGCGCCGGTGCCCGAGGTGCGGCCGCACCAGATCGAGCGGCTGGAGAAGCTGATCGATGCGCACACCGAGCAGCTCGCGCCGCTCACCAGCTTCATCCTGCCGGGTGGGACCCGGTCGGCGGCGCTGCTGCACGCCGCCCGCGCCGTCTGCCGGCGGGCGGAGCGCCGCGTGATCACGCTGGCGCGCGCCGAGGCGGTCGCTCCGCACGTCATCGTCTACCTGAACCGGCTGTCCGACGCGCTGTTCGTCCTGGCGCGGGCCGAGAACCTGCGCGCCGGGCGCACCGACGTGCTGTGGGATCCCAGACGCGACCGGCCGGGCCCCGGTTAGTTAGCCCTTGCACGCCGCCGTCGTGCACGGCACCATCGGCCCACCCTGAAGCGGGTCTTGACGCCTATGCTTGCCTGAAGTCACTCCCCTCGCTCGAGGGCGCACTCAATCGGGCTTGCCCGAGCACGGAGAGTTTGTCTCCGCAGCGCGCCCTTGACGCTCCGGCCCAGCAAGCTCCCGTGACCTGGCGACGTCGCATCGCCCGCCGCGCACCAAGCGGACGCGGCGGGCCGCGCGTTCGCTCATGACTCGTTGCCATCCGCTTTCGGGGTTCCCTCCCATGACCCATGCCACTGCGTGGTGGACGACGTTCTTTCAGGGTGATGCGGTCTTGTTCTGGCGGCAGTTCCAGTCGCCGGCCCAGAACCGCGCCGAGGCCGATTTCGCCGTCCAGGTGCTCCGGCTCGGCAAGGCGGCGCGCGTGCTCGACGTTCCGTGCGGTGATGGTCGGATCACGCTCGAGCTGGCCGCGCGCGGCTTCGCGCCAACCGGTGTCGATCTCGCGCACGAGGCGATCGAGTTCGCGCGCGCGCAGGCGCAGCAGCAAGGCCTGCGCGTGCGGTTCGAGCGGCGCGACATGCGCGACCTTCCCGAGCACGGCACGTTCGACGCCGCGTTATGCCTCGGCAACAGCTTCGCCTACATGGACGATCAGGGCAATCGCGACTTCCTCGCGGCGGTTCACGCGGCGCTCTGCCCCGGTGGTCGATTCCTGCTGCACACCGGCCTCGTGCACGAGCTCTTGCTCCTGGGCTTCGAACGGCGCGCCTGGTATCGGGGCGGCGACGTGATCCTGCTGGCCGAACGCGAATACGATCCGGTCGAGAGCGCCATGAACCTGACGTACGGGTTCCTTTGCAACGGCAAGCTCGACTACCGGCCGGCGCGCTATCGCATCTACTCGGTGCGCGAGCTGCGCGAGCTGATCACCAGCGTGGGGATGCGCCCCACCGACATGTTCGGCTCGACCGGCGGCGAGCCATTCAAGCTCGGCAGTCAAACGCTGTACCTGGCTGCCGAGAAGCCGCGCTGAATGGGTCAGTCTTCCAGGCTACCGGCCGGCTCGGCGAACACGCCGGTGGAGAATGCGTCGATGAACAGCACGCGCAGCCGCTGCGACTGCCCGAGTCGCTCGAACTTGAGCAGCGGCGTGAGCGAGCAGGAGAAGCGGTCGGGACCGAAGCTCAGGTCGCACAGGCACGAGAAGGGTCCGAGGCTGAGCTCGCTCGCGTCTTCGTCGGCGTGATACTGGAGCAGCGAAAGGAACGGCGCCGGCAGGATCTCGACGTCGCGATCCGCATCCTTCGCGGCGAAGCGCAGCAGGCTCGCTTGCAAGAATGGGACGGTGAGCAGGCGGTACTCGCGTCCGCGCACCGTCCCGCGCACTTGCAGGAGCGTGCCGAGCGGCCCGAGATCGGTGTCGCTGCGGCCGTCGTTCTTCTGCTCGTGCCAGTGCAGCAGCGTGAACAAGGAGGACGAGCGCAGCGCGCTCTCGTCGGCGCGCTCGCGGAACAGCAGGCCGAACGGGCCCACGTCGATCGCGTGCTCGGGATGGTGCGCGCGCTGGCTCGCGTCGTGGTAGCGGAACACGAGCGGCTCGGCGAGCGAGAAGTGCGACTCGCGATCGAGCCGCCACCACGACAGCAGGTGGCCACGCAAGTGGTACTGAGGGAAGTCGCGCGTGAACGCGTCATGGGGATGCGAGCCGATCGGGAACGGCAGCAGGCCCAGCATCGCGCCGCGCTCCTCGCCCCACTGCACCTGCGCCAGGAACTTGAGGTCGACGATCGTGAAGCGCTCACCCGTGTACACGGCGCCGAATGGCCACAGAACGTCGTAGTACGAGGGATTCGCGCCGCGACTCACGAGCGGGAACAGGTGCGCGAGCGCTTCGGCCGATGGAAAACCCGCCTCGCTGCCGCCGATCGTGGCCGCCGCCCATGGCAGCGACAGGCCGCGCTCGGAATCCCAGGCGAACAGCGGGCGGAGCGCGAGCGCTTGCTCGCCCGCCCTTCGCTCGTAGCGAAACACCGGGCCGAGCGCGCTGGTGCGCTGGGCCACGGGCAGCTCGCCGGCGGGCTGGATCTCGCGCACTTTGTGCTCGGCCTCGTGCAGCGCCGCGGCACCGCGGTTCAGCACCAGGCCGCGCGGGAAGCGAACCAGGTCGGCATCGACGAGCGTGCCGGTCACGTCGGTCTGCACGCGCAGCAGCGAGGCGCCGAGCACACTCAGCAAGCGCAGGTCGCTCTCAGGGCCGGCGGCTGCACTGTGCACCAGCGAGAACAGCTCGCACGGATGCTGGCGGTGGAATGGCAGCGACCACTCGAGGATCGCACGATCGACCCAGGCGTCGCCGCGATCGTCGGCGAGGCGCGCATCACGCCACAGACTGCAGCCGAGCAGCGGCAGGTCGGCGCCGCTCAGAGAGCCCTGCATCGAGGCGGTGCAAAACGTCACGCGCCCGGCGCTCAACCACGGCGACAGGATCCCGGACGCGGACTCGTCTGGATAGTGATAACTGCCGATCCAGCCGAGCGGCGGCAGCGGCAGCAGCCAGTCGCGCGGCTGCGCGTCGGCGCCGAGCATGGCCGGCCACCAGCGCGAATCGCCGGTGAGATGCACTCCCGTCGGCGCGGGCGGCGGCGGCGCACCGGACGGTGCGCGAACTTGCACACCGCAGAGGAGCACGAGCATGGCGCCGAGCCACACGCCCATCGGCCGAGCCCTCACCGAGAAGCGGGTTTCGCGATCGCGAGATTCTGCCGAGACGTGCTGCGCGAGGAAAGAGTCGTGTGCGCGCACGCCTCGGGCGCCGCGCTGCGCCGAGCCGTGCACCTCCGGAATTGTCGTTGGCGTTGGTCTTGCACGTGCAATACCATCCTCGGTTCTGGTTCAAGTGCAGGACCTGCGCGTCCGGCGCAGCTCGCGCGGTCGCGAGTCAGTCAGGACCAACCCCCATGAGTCGCTTTCAAGGCGTTGACTTCTACGGCATCGACGAGCTGCTCTCGGAAGACGAGCGCATGGTGCGCGACACCGTGCGCGACTGGGTGGAGCAGAACCTGATCCCGGTGATCGGCCACCACGTGCGCGAGGCCACCTTCCCCAAGCAGCTGATCCCGCAGATCTCCGAGCTCGGCGTGTTCGGCGCGAACCTGAAGGGTTACGGCTGCGCCGAGCTCAACAACGTCGCCTACGGCCTGATCATGCAGGAGCTGGAGCGGGGCGATTCCGGCATTCGCTCGTTCGCATCGGTGCAGGGCGCGCTGGTGATGTACCCGATCTACACGTTCGGCTCGGACGACCAGAAGGAGCGATGGCTGCCGAAGCTGCAAAAGGGGCAGGCCATCGGCTGCTTCGGGTTGACCGAGCCTGATTTCGGCTCGAACCCGGCGGGCATGAAGACGCGCGCGCGCAAGGATGGCTCGAACTGGGTGCTGAACGGCGCCAAGATGTGGATCACCAACGGCTGCCTGTCGGAGGTGGCGGTGGTGTGGGCCAAGGATGACGCGGGTGTGGTGCAGGGGTTCCTGGTCGAGAAAGGCATGCCCGGATTCACCACCAAGGAGCAGACCGGCAAGCTCAGCCTGCGCGCGTCGGTCACGTCCGAGTTGATCCTGCAAGACGTGAAGGTCCCGGAGCGCAACCGGCTGCCCAGGACCGAGGGCCTGAAGGCGCCGCTCGCGTGCCTCAATCAAGCACGCTACGGGATCGCCTGGGGCGGGATCGGCGCGGCGATGGCGTGCTACCACGAGGCGCTCGAGTACAGCAAGACGCGCATCCAGTTCGACAAGCCGATCGCGTCGTTCCAGCTGGTGCAGCAGAAGCTGGTGCACATGGTGACCGAGATCACCAAGGCTCAGTTCCTGACCTTGCAGCTCGGCCGGTTGAAGGACCAAGGCAAGCTCAAGTTCGCGCAGACCTCGATGGCCAAGCGCAACAACGTGCACATGGCGCTCGAGATCGCCCGCATGGCACGAGATATTCTCGGAGCCAACGGCATCCTCGACGAGTATCACTCGATGCGGCATGCAACCAACCTCGAGTCGGTGTTCACGTACGAGGGCACGCACGACATCCACACGCTGATCATCGGCCACGAGATCACCGGCATCCCGGCCTACCGCTGACCTCATGAAACGACGCCTACTGACACCGAATGCGCGCGCCAGCGCACGTTGCGCGCGCGCCGCGCGCTGGCTCGTGTGCATGGTGCCGCTCTTCGGCGCTTGCAGCACCGCGGCGGTGAAGGACCGCTGCAAGGACCTGAGCGAGGTCATCGACGTCGTTGGCTCGGTCGCGCAAGGCGTGCAGTTCCAGGCGCACGCGACGCAGCTGGTGCAAGCGGGGGTTGGATCCACGATCGGCTGGAAGGCCGGGTTGAAGAACGGGCATCTCGATTGCTGGCTCGAGGAGCGCAACGAGTTCGGGCTGTCGCTCCTCTACGACCACGAGCTGTTCCGCAGCAAGGGCTCGAGCCTGCTCGACGTCCGCCATCCGCTGTACGGCGATCCCGGCTACAACTCGCGCTTCCCGGAATGGCAGCTGCTCACCGACCGCGATCTGCTCGACGTCGGCATCGCCGTCAACATCGTCTACCTCGGCCTGGACGTGAACCTGCGCACCTACCAGATCGCCGACTTCCTCACCGGCATCGTCGGCTATGACCTGCTCAAGGACGACTGCTACGCGCCCGCGCTCGACGAGCTGGTCGCGCGGCTGCGATCCGACAGCGCTCGCACGCGTGCCAACGCCGCGGATGCGCTGCGCCGCCGCACCGGCGAGGACATGGGCTACGTGCAGTGGACGGTGCGCAGCGAGACGATTGCCGAACAGCGCGACGCCGCGCGGCGCTTCGCCGAGTGGCTGAAGCAGCACGAGCCCTCAGCCGCCAACTGAGTCCGCTTGCGCGGCCTCGGCGCAAGCTCGAGCGCCGGGCTCGGCCGCCGGCGGCGTTTTTCCTTGGAATGCGCCCGCCGCGGCCTCGTATAGCATTATGATATCATTTGCATATCATAGGCAAAGGCCACGTGCCACTGTCCCGAGGAGGTCTACCGATGGAAAGCCGCGCCAGCTCAGAAGAGCGGTCGTTCCAGCCCATTTCCGGATTCCTGATGCTGTTGGTCGAGCTGCTGTTGCTCGGCAGCGCGGTCACCGGGTTCGCGCTGCGAACGCCGCCGAGCATCATCGCCGCCATCGGCGCCGCGCTGCTGTTCGCCTTGTTCACGGCCGGCTTCTTCGTCGTCGATCCGAACCACGCGCGCGTGCTGGTGCTGTTCGGCCGCTACCGCGGCTCGGTGCGCGAGATGGGGTTCTTCTGGACCAACCCATTCACGATCAAGCGCCGCCTCTCGCTGCGCGCGAACAACTTCAACAGCGACAAGCTCAAGGTGAACGATCTGCTCGGCAACCCGATCGAGATCGCCGCGGTCGTGGTCTGGCTGATTCGCGACACCGCCCAGGCAACCTTCGACGTGGAGAAGTACGAGAACTTCATCCGCGTGCAGAGCGAGGCCGCGGTGCGGCTGGTGACCAGCCGGCATCCGTACGACGACGATCAGCATCCCGACATCGTCACCACGCTGCGCGGCAGCAGCGATGTGATGGCCGAGGAGCTCAAGCACGAGCTGCAGCAGCGGCTCGATCGCGCCGGCATCGAGGTGATCGAGGCACGCCTGTCGCACCTGGCCTACGCGCCCGAGATCGCCTCGGCCATGCTCCAGCGCCAGCAGGCCCAGGCGATCATCGCCGCGCGGCAGAAGATCGTCGAGGGCGCCGTGGGCATGGTGGAGATGGCGCTCCACAAGCTCTCGGAGAAGCGCGAGGTGATCGATCTCGACAACGAGCGCAAGGCCACCTTGGTCGGCAACCTGCTCGTCGTCCTGTGGGGTCGTCGCACCGTCACCGGTGCTGAACACCGGCAGCCTCTACACCTGAGCGAGTCATGGCGCGTCGTGCATCGCCGCCGATTGCGAGGAGCCGCAAGACCGCAAGCCATTCCTCTTGCGGCTCCCGCCCGAGCTGATGGCCGAGCTGCGCGCATGGTCGTCGCAGGAGCTGCGCAGCCTGAATGGGCACATCGGTATCTGCTGCGCGAGGCCTTGAAGCGGCGCATGGCTGCGGGCGGCGTCGCGCCGTGACTCTCGAGGCGCGCCGGCGCCTCAGCCGCTGGCGCGCTTCTGGAAGTGGCGCATCTTGAGCTGCGAGAGCAGCACGCCGAGCGCTTCCTCCTCCTGCTTGGTGAGGTTGCCGCGGGTCTTCTCGGTCAGGACGTCGAGCACGTCGATCAAGAAGCGCGCGTCGTCGAGCGCCGGCGGTTCCTTCTTGCCGGTCGCGGGGTGTTCCTCATCGCCGAGCAGCACCAGCGTTTGACCGTAGATGCCGTACACGAACTGCAGGAAGACGCGCTCTCTGGGAACGACCTCCGGGTTCGGTTGCTCGCTCATGATTCCTGTTCTCGCGACTCAGCGACGCGTGGTCGCACGCAGCGGCGGCGCCTCTTCCTGATAGCGCAGCGCCGCCCGGATGAACTGCTCGAACAACGGATGTGCCTTGGTCGGCTTCGACTTGAACTCGGGGTGGAACTGGACACCGACGAAGAACGGGTGGCCCTCGAGCTCCATGATCTCGACCAGCTCCCGCTCGGGGTGCACGCCGGCCACCTTGAGCCCCACCGACGCGAGCTGGTCTCGATAGCGCGGGTTGACCTCGTAGCGATGGCGATGGCGCTCGTGGACCAGATCCGCGCCGTAGGCCTCGCGCACCACCCCGGGGAACAGCTTGCACGGCATCGCGCCGAGGCGCATGGTACCGCCCTTGTCGGTCACGTTGCGCTGCGAATCGAGCAAGGTGATCACCGGATGCCGGGTGCTGGGATCGACCTCGGTGGTGTTGGCATCATCGAGATGCAGCAGGTGGCGCGCGATCTCGATCACCGCCATGTGCAGGCCATAGCAAAGCCCGAGGTAGGGAACGCCGGTCTCGCGCGCGTAGCGCACGGACTCGATCTTGCCCTCGACGCCGCGCTCGCCGAATCCCCCCGGCACCAGGATGCCCTTCAAGCCCTGGAGCATGGCTGCGGCGCCCTCCTTCTCGATGCGCTCCGAGTTCACCTTGCGCAGCTTCACCTGGCTGTGCGTGGCGATGCCCGCGTGCGCGAGCGACTCGTAGATCGACTTGTAGGCGTCGTTCAGCTCGATGTACTTGCCGACGATGCCGATCTCGACCGTGTTCTCCGGGTTCTTGATGATGCTCAAGATGCGGCGCCAATGGTCGAGCCGGCACTCGGCCGGCGGCAGCACGAGCTTCTCGGCGATCAGCTTGTCGATGTTCTGCTCGAGCAGCAGGATCGGCACCTCGTAGATCGAGTAGTCGACGTCCTTCTCCAGGATCACCGCGCGACTCTCGACGTTGCAGAACAGCGAGATCTTCTTGCGCATCTCGTCGGTGATCTCCTTCTCCGAACGACAGATCAAGATGTCGGGCTGGATACCGATCTCGCGCAGCTTGCCCACCGACTGCTGCGTGGGCTTGGTCTTCACTTCCTGGCTGGCGCGCAGGTACGGCAGCAGCGTGAGGTGGATGAACATCACCTGCGCCGCGCCCTCCTCCAGGCGCACCTGCCGGATGGCCTCGAGGAACGGCAGGCTCTCGATGTCACCCACGGTGCCGCCAATCTCGGTGATCACCACGTCCACGTCCGGACCGGTCAGCCGGTCGATGGCACCGCGAATCTCGTCGGTGATGTGCGGGATCACCTGCACGGTCTGCCCGAGGTACTTGCCGGCGCGCTCCTTGCGGATCACCGCATCGTAGATCTTGCCGGTGGTGAAGTTACAGTCCGACGAGAGCGGCGCCGACGTGAAGCGCTCGTAGTGTCCGAGGTCGAGGTCGGTCTCCGAGCCGTCGTCGAGCACGTACACCTCGCCATGCTGGAACGGGCTCATCGTGCCGGGATCGACGTTGATGTACGGATCGAGCTTCTGCATGCGGATGCGCAGCCCGCGGCTCTCGAGCAGCAGGCCGATCGACGCGGAGGTCAGCCCCTTGCCGAGCGAAGACACCACGCCGCCGGTGATGAAGATGTGCTTGCTCATTCAAGCTCCCTGAGAGCGCGCGCGCTCCCGTGCGACGAATGCCGCATAGTCCTCTGGTGTATCGATGCCTGCGAATTCCTGCTGCGTGACGATGACCGCGATGGCGATGCATTCTCTAGCGCACGCAGCTGCTCGGGTCGCTCGCTGTTCTCCAGCGCCGACAGCTCCGAAGCGCGGCAAACCGCTCGAGAGTTGCACGATCGAAACCGTACACGCCGAGGTGCAGCAACGCCTGGCCGGCGGCGCAGCGCCGTCGGTCCACGGGATCGGTGCGCGAGCTGAAGTAGAGCGCGTTGCCATACACATCGCAAAGCCACCTTCACGTGATTGGGCTTCAAGAACATGCGCGCGTCGTGGAACGGGCAGGCGAGCGTGGCAAACGGGCGTCTTGCTCAAGCGCCTGCGCGATGGCCTGCAGCCCGCCGACGTCCACCTCGGGCTCATCGCCCTGCACGTTCACGATCAGGCGCGCATCGATGCGCCGCGCCACCTCGCACGCGGTCGGTACCGGATCGGTGCGCGGGCGAGGTATCATGACTTCGGCGCCGAAGCTGCGCGCCGCGCGCTCGATGTGCTCGTGATCGGTGGCGATGATGACGCGCGCGATCGCAGCCACCGAGCGCACGCGCTCCCACACGTGCTGGACCAGGAACTTGCCCGTGTCGTTCAGCAGCGCTTTCCTGGGCAGGCGCGTCGAGCCATGGCGCGCGGGGATGACCGCAACCACACCAGCCGGTCGATCGTCGCGCGCTGCCATCACTTCTTCCCTGCCCGCGAGCCTTGCTTCTGCAGCTTCTCTTGCTGCTCGGCGAAGATGCCCGGCCCTTTCTGGTTCTCGACCGTCTGCAGCGCGAAGGCATCATTGTAGAACTGCTGCATCTCGACGCGCACGTCGCGGAACCATGCGGCGCGATCGAGATTCTCGCGGGTGGGTGGCAGTCCGCGCGGCATCGTCAGCGCGAGAGACCGGCCATCGATCTCGACCTGCACGCGACCAACGAGCTGGTCCGCCGGCAGCGCGCTGGCCGCCGGGCGCGCTTGCGCGAAGAACCCAGAATCGTCGAGCTTCGCGAGCAGCAACTGCATGTCGGCGTCGCTGATGATCTTGATGTTGCTGTCGGCACGCGGCTTCGAGTAGAGGTCCTGATACTGGCTGTGGGAACGGTTGACCAGCGTGAGATTCACGCCGGTGCGATAGTCGTCGTAGGCGGCCGTCACGTCGTGCGCGCCTTGCCATTCGGGCGTCGCACACCCGGATGCGGCAGCGAGCGTTGCCACCACCAGCCAGCGACCAAGACCAACGAACGAACCGCGCACATCGTGGTGGGTCATGGCGGCGATGGTGCGGGAGTCTGAAGGCGAGCAGGCAAGAACCGGAGAGTACCGAGCCCCGGGCACCGGAGGTCTCCTCTCGAGCAACCGGTCAAAAGCCACAGGCTAGGGAGAACGCCCTGCACTGTCAAGGCGAAGCTCCCGGCCACGCCTTGTTGACGGCGTCGACGCGGCATCCTAGGATCCCGCCGAGCCGCGCTCGCCGACGAGCGCTCGTTCGAGGATGCAACCGTGCCAGCATCGAAAGCACCCACCAGCCGGCGGCTGTTCGTCTACGCGTGCGTGCTGCTCGTGCTCGCGTTTGCGCGGCCCGCGCCGCTGTTGCTCGCGATCGGCGCCGCGCTCGCGCTCGGTGGTGAGCTGCTGCGACTCTGGGCATGCGGGCACTTGCGCAAGAACAAGGCGGTGATCACCTCTGGCCCCTACGCGCACGTGAAGAACCCACTGTACCTCGGCACGTTCTTGATCTTGATCGGCTTCTGCATCGCCGCCTCGAACCTCGAGGACCGCAGCCGCTTCATCCTGCTCGCGGCGCTGCCATTCTTCCTCGGCATCTTCTTCGTGTACTACCTGCCGTACAAGATGCGGGTCGAGGGCGATCGGCTGCGCAAGCGCTTCGGCAGCGAGTTCGACGTGTACGACCAACATGTCCCGTCGTTCGTTCCGCGCTTGACGCGGTGGAAGGACGCCGCGCCGCTCAAGTGGAGCTCGGCGCTGGTGATGGAGAACAGCGAGATCCCGACCCTGACCTGGGTGGTGTTCGGTCTCGGCCTGATCACGCTCAAGCTGTTCGTCCCATTTCCGTGAGCATTCTGCCCACGCGCCGCGAACTCGACGCGCGTCTCGTGCGCGTCCTCGACCCGGGCGGCCCCTGGAAGGCAGCGGTCGGTGTGTTCGCAACCAGCGCCGGAACCGCCATGGTGGTGAAGGATCTGCGGCCGATGTGGGCGCCGCTTCGCGTCACGTATGGACGCTGGATGCAGGCGCGCGAGCTGCGCGCGCTGCGCCAGCTGGAGGGGCTGCCGGGCGTGCCGCGGGTGCTCGGCATCATCGATCGCAACGCGTTCGCCGAGGCCATGATCGAGGGCGAGCATTTCCACCGCGCGATCGACGCGGCCCGGCTGCCGCGCATCTTCGCCAATCTCGCGCGCACCATTGCCAGCCTGCACGCTCGCGGCGTCGTGCACCTCGATCTGCGCGAGAAGAAGAACATCCTGATCACTCGCGACGACGAGACCGTGCTGCTCGACTTCGAATCGGCGCTGTCGCTCGGCGCGGGACCGGTCGGCCGCTGGCTCACGCGCGTGCTCGCCCGGTTGGACCGCTCGGCCTTGCTCAAGTTCAAGGCGAAGCTCGCGCCCGAGCTGCTCACACCGCGCGAGCAGGAGCGCCTCAAGCGCTACGACCGCATGGCCCGCCTGTGGTTCGTGAAGGATCTCGTCGGGTTCCTGAAGCGGCGCCTGTCCGGCACACGGCGCACGCCGCGTCGCACCGGCCAAGGCACATCCAAGCAGAGCAACACCCAAGATGTTTGATTCGGATTCTGCGAATCCACAACATGTCGTAGTCGCCAATTGACGCCTCGGCGCGCGCCGGTATCATCCGACGACAGCGGTTTTCGGGCGGCTGCCCCGGCACAGAACTCCCTCCCATCGGCCGGGGCGGGGAACTTCTCGGCCACACTCGAGGCGGCGTATGGGCAGCATCGAAAAGATCATGGTTGCGGGCATCCTGGTGATCATCTGCGTCATCCTGGGCATTGCGATCTGGGGGGCGCAGTCGCTCGACGATCCGACGGCGCAGCAACCCCCCAGGCAGGAGAAGGCGGGCCAGCCCGACAAGCCGCCGATCGCGAAGGCGGCAGCCAGCGAGACCGGCGCCGTTCATGAGCGGCCAGACCTCAAGGCCGTGGAAACCGAGCACAAGCCTGCGCCCGAGAAGCCGGCGGCGAACGAGACGCCGCCAGCAGCGAAGCCGCTCACCGGCGATGACCCGCTCGCCACGCCCGCAACGGCCCAGCAGGGCGAGCCTCGCCCGGCGACCACGCCACAGGGCGGCGCCGACAAGAAGGTCGAGGAACCCAAGCCCGCGGTCGCCGACGAGAGGAAGTCAGCCGAGACCACGGCCAAACCCGAGCACCACACGGTCTGGCAATACACCGTGAAGAAGGGTGACACCTACAGCTCGATCGCCAAGCAGTTCTATGGCAAGGCCAACCTCGCCGCCGACCTGGCGCGCATGAACGAGGACACCGACGAGCGCGGCTTGCGGCCGGGACAGATCTTGAACATGCCACCGACGCAACGCTCCGACGCGAAGGCGGAGGCGCCATGGTATCTGCGCAAGGATCAGCCGAAGGCCGAACCAGCCAAGTCCGATGTCACGGTGCAGAAGGGGGCTCGCACCTACGTCGTCCGCGACGGCGACACGCTGACCAGCATCGCCCGCGCGGTGCTCGGTCGACCCGACTGGAACACGCTGTACGAGCTCAACCGTTCGCGGATCGCGGACCCCAAGGCGCTGAAGCCTGGTCAAGAGATCCTCTTGCCCGCGCAGAACTGAGGGCGGCGACTCACTGACCTGCAAGACCCCGAGACGAGACCTGCCTTGGTGGACATCAGCGCCAGCACGCGGGATTTCCTGGCGCGCTTTCTCACGTACCGGCAGAAGCCGGAGCGCGTCGTGCTGGGACTGCACGCCGACACCGCCGCCCGTGGGGTCGACGTGGTCGTGGTCGAGATCGCCGGCAACGACGTCCGCCCCGAGTGGCGAATCCTCGCGCTCGACTTCTTTCCCTACACGCGAACCCTGCGCAATCGCGTGTGGAACGCCGCGCAGCTCACAGCGGGCGAGCGCAACGAGATCGACCTGGACGTGGCTCAGTTCTTCGCCCAGTCCGCGCTCGGCTCGCTCGATCGCTCGCGCCGCACGCGCGAGAACCTCGACCTGATCGGCTCGCAAGGCCAGAGCATCTTCGAGCCGCTGCGCTTCCAGGCGCACGTCGCGTCGATGACGCAGATCGGCGACGCCGACGTCATCGCCGAAGCGCTCGGCTGCCCGGTGATCAGCGACTTTCGCCGCCGCGACATCGCCGCGGGCGGCGCCGGCACGCCGCTGTTCAGCTTGCTCGACGCGCTGTTGTTCACGCAACCCACCGAGGCACGTGCGCTGGTGCACATCGGCGATGTCGCCACGGTGAGCTGGCTGCCGCCGCACGGTGCCGCGCTCGGTTTCGACGTCGGTCCCGGCATGATGCTGATGGATGCGATGCGCAGGCGCTGGCTGCCGGCGATCGAGACCGATGACGAGATCGATCCCGCCGCCGATGGCTACGTGCTCGAGGACCTGCTCGAGCAGCTCCTGCTGCATCCGTTCCTGGTGCCGGCCGCGCCACGCACGTTCGCGCAGGAGCCGGCCAGCGAGCACATCGTGCGAGGCTTGCTGCGCGCGCACAGCCACTGCCCGCCGGAGGACATCTTCGCTACGCTGGCAGCCGCGACCGCGCGCCACATCGCCCAGAGCCTGTTCGGCCCGACTCGGCGCGTGCCGCTGCCGCCGGCGCGGGTATTCGTCTCCGGTCGCGGCGCGATGAACGCCTCGCTGCTGCAGTTCTTGTTGGAGGCGCTCCCGAGCACGCCGATCGAGACCACGGAGGCGCTCGGGCTGCCGCCCCGCGCGCGCGAGGCGTTCTCGTTCGCGCCTCGCTCATCAATACCGCCATGGGTCGCGCCGGCAATCTGCCATCGGCCGGCGCGCGCCATGCCGTGCCGCTCGGCCGCATCTCGGTCTGACCCGCTCGGCCTCAGCGGCTCGCCAGGCGGTCAGTACTCGAAGGTATCCCTCCAGGTCCTCGCCGGCCGCCGCGTCACCGGCGCGCGCCAGCCATCGCTCGCGCAGCAACGCCAGCACGCCCAGCACGACGATGATGCTCAGATAGCTTCGCCACCTCCTTTCTCCTGCTCACATCGCGGCCGGCCGATCGGTATGTCGATCCGTAAGACGTGGTGGGTGGGCGCTGGTTACGCCGCGGCGCGAGCCGCGGTACACTCTACCGGTGTCTTCATGGAGCGCAGGGTGTGATGTCCACATCGCTGGCAACGCGATTGCTGCTCGCGGGTTCGCTCGCGCTGCTGCTCGTCCCTGCTCGTGTGGGATGCGGGTCGGCCCAAGGCGCCGCGGCCGCCTGCGCGAGAGCCCGCCGCCCACGCTCGACGACATCGAGCCCGATCAGACATGCAGGGCTGCTCGAGCAAACGCGCGATCAGGCCGAGCCTGACCGCGCCGGCGCTCGCAGGCCGTCTTCGATTCGCTCGGCGCGCCGCTCGAGGGCGCGGCGATCTACCTCGAGGGCAGCTGCGAGGCACACCGATCCGACGGCAGCTACCGCATCCCGATCGCCGCGCCGCCGCGCCTGAGCTCGCCGGTACGAAGGCGCACGCACCCGCTGCTCAGCCTGGTGGCGGTGTGCCCGGGCTACATCCCGGTCGGCCAGGCGGCGTGTCCGGGCGGCGGGCACTACAGCTTCGTGCTGTACGCGGGCGGCGATGTCTCCGGGGTTCGTGCGCGACGAGCGCGGCGCACCGCCTGTGGCGAACGCACGGGTTCGCGTGCGCGCGATCGGCCGACCTCAACCCAGATCGGCGCCGCCGCTCAAGCTCGGCAGCCATCGTGACGACGAAGGACCGGCCAGTTCCGCGCGCGGCCTGCCGCCGTTCACGGCCGAGCTCAAGATCGACGCGCCCAGCCACGCGCAGCACGCTCGGGGTTGCTGGGCTCGTTCCGGCCAGTGGGACTTGCATCTGCCGCGCCTGGTGTTGCTGCGCGCCGCGACGGTGAGCCGGTCATGTCCTCGACGAGCATGGGTCGCCGATCGGCGGTGCCGCGGTCGAGTGCCAGGAGAGGCGGCGCGCGCGCACAGGAAGATGGGACCTACGCTCACCGGGCTCGGCACCGGTGAGCAAGACCTGCGAATACGCATTGCCGATCGCATCCGGCAGACGTTGAGCGTGACACTCGGATCGGGCGAGACGCACGCCGCTCTGGCGGTCGTGCTGCCGCGCGAGCCGCCTGTCGGGCCACGTCCTGCTGCTGCCGAGCAATGCCCGGCGCCAGCATGGATCGCGGTCGAGCGCATCGATGCCGAAGGCAATGTCTCGGGGCAGAGTCTCGACCGGCATGCCCGGCCAGTTCGATCTGGGCGAGCTGTCCGAGGGCACGTACAAGCTGGAGGTGAATCGGCCCGATGGCGCATCCGGCAGCGTCGGCGAAGCGTGACCCTCGAGGCTACAGCGAAGTCGCAGGACGTCGAGCTGTACCTGCGACTGCGTCGTGGTGCGCGGCGTGGTGCTGCGCGAAGGCGACCTCGAGCCCGCCGCAGGGGCGCGGCGGGTGCGGCTCGCCCACGCCACCGCGCCGGGTGATGCCCTGGTCGAGGAGGCCTTCACCAGCGTCAACGCCAGCGGCGAGTTCGTGATCGAGATTTCGAGCCGGAATCCAGGAGCTGCGGGTCGAGGGACCCGACATGCCCGGTCGCTGCAGAACGCGTGCCGCTCAGCCTGCGCGCCGGCGAGGTGAGCGAGCAGGTCGTCGATGCTGCGGGCGAGCTATGCGACGCGCCTCATGCACCGCGGCGTCCCGGCCAAGCTCACCTGCCCGGTGTGGGCCCTTGGCCGCTTCGGCTGGCGCAGGACCTGCCGTCACCGACGTAGGCGGACGCTGCACCTCGGGCTCGGCGCGGCGCCGGCACTGCCAGCCGTGGTGCGTGATGCCGCCGGGCTGTTCTGGGTGGTAGCGGCGGTCGACGCCAGGCGAAGCCACTGGCGGGCGACTGCCCGCACGCGCCCAGCCTCGAGATCACGCTTCCAGGACCGCAACGGCGAAGTGGTTGCCCACGCCTTGCTGGCTGCACCTCCGCAGCCCACCGCCGCGCGATACCCCGGTGCTCAATGGCCGCGGGCCATCGCCGCTGGTCGTGGACGGCGTGCCGGCCAGGTCTGGTGATCGCCGCCTCGTTGCCTGGGCATCGGCAGCCGAAACCAGCGTCGAGGTCGCGCCCGGTCCAAGCCGGATCTCGTGCTCAAGCTGCGCTGAGGCTGGACCGGCTTTTTCGGGGAGAGCGGCGGGTGGGCCTCGCGTTCTGATCGACAATCTCGCATCAGGGCAGCAACGGGAGCACCACCCGGCGTAGACTGGCATCGAGACAACCACACCGATCCAGGGAGACGAACGCGATGAACTCGTCGATGCGCTGGCTTGCTGTTGCTGGTTCTGGTCGCCGCCGCTGCCGGCGCGATCTTCTGGTTCCTGCGCGAAGATGGGGCGGCGGCCTCCAGGCCAGACCAAGTCGGCGCGCCACCGGCCACGCACGCGGATGACGCTCACGCAGCCGCGCGCTGCCGCCAGCAGCCGCGGCCGACGCAGTTCGCTCCAGTGCCGGCGGAGCCCACCGGCCGCCGGGGCGGCCGATCGCAGCAAGGCCTCGGCGCCGACGGCGACAAGGCGAAGCTCGCAGCTGAGCGGCCGGCGCTGGTCGACGAGAACGGCTCGCCGATCGCTGGCGCGGAGGTTCGGCTCAGCACGGGCGGCCTTCGAGTTCCTCGCCGATGGCGCGCCGAACACCGGCGATCAAGCAGGCCGACCGGCGACGATGGCCAGTTCGCGCGCTCGCGAATCTCAGCACCGAGCAGGAGTTTCGCCGGCCTGCGCGTGCGGCGGCGCGCAACTGCTCGGCCGGCAGGTTCCCGCCTCAAGCCGGGTGCCAACGACCTCGGCAACCTGGTGGCGCCGCTCGGCGGCAGCGTCACGGCCGGACAGCGCGTGATCGGCGCCACCGGCGGACCGGTGGCGGGCGCGAAGGTGACCGCGCGTGCTCCGCAGGAGCAGCAGAACCCGCTCGGCGTGCTGCTCCCAGGCATGAGCAGCTGGCGGGCGATGAACCGATTCGACGGTGCGTTCCGCATCGATGGGCTGGCCGAGGGCGACTGCACCCTCACCGCCAGCGCGCATGGCTGGCAGCCCGACGCGCAAGCGCGGCATCGCCGTCAAGAAGGGCGAGCTCGAAACGGGCCTCGAGCTCAAGCTCGGCGCGGGCCTCACCCTCACGGGCATCGTGCGCGACGCGCAGGGCAAGCCCGTCGCGGGCGCGCAGGTTTCCCTCGGCGCCGTCGTCATGAACCTGGACGAGGCCGGCGGTGGCGGCAGCCGCGGGCAGAAGGTCGAGACGGGCGCGGATGGGCGCTTCGAGATCACCGGCATCCGCGACTCGCAGTACTACCTCCGGGTCAGCAAGACGGGCTACTTGCCGATCCACAAGGAAGCCCTCCATCCCGACGGCACGGCGCTCGACCTCGTGCTGCAAAGGAGCGGGGCGGTGTTCGGCCGCGTGCGCGACGGCGCCGCCAAGGCACCGGTCACGGACTTCACGGTGGGCGTCGATCGCGAGGGCTTCGGCCCGTTCCCCCGCGGTGGCAACGCCAGGGTGCTCCTGGGCAAGGAAGCCGCGGACTTCCTGGGGGTCGAGGCACAGCCGGACCTGTTCGTCATCACCGATCTGCCGGCCACGAGCGTCTCGCTGCACGCAACCGCAGCCGGCTTCGCCGACGCGACGCTCGGGCCGATCGAGGTCAACCCGGAACAACGGGTCGAGGTGAGCTTCGATCTGGTGCCGGAGATCTCGGTCGCCGGCGTCGTGCATGATCCCGACGGCAAGCCGGTCGCGGGAGCGCAGGTGTCGGTGCAGCCGCGCGGCGACGACGACGAGGTGACCGATCTCGGCCCTGGCAGGAAGTTCGTGCCCCGCGCCCGGCGCGTCGTGCGCGGATCCCCGGCATCCCCGCCGGAGGTGATCCCCGCCAACCGGCCCAAGACTGGAACCACGGGCGAGGACGGCCGCTTCACCGTCACCGGCCTGGGCCCGGGAGACGTCACGGTCACGGCGGCGCACCGGGATTTCGCCGTCAGCGAGCCGCAGGAGGTGCGCCTCGAGCAAGGCCGGCACGCAGCCGACCTCGACCTCCGCCTGCAGGCAGCCGGCGTGCTGGCCGGGCGCGCCGTGGACGCGGACGGGCAGCCGCTCGGCGGCGGTCGCGTGAACCTCACGCCGGAGCATGCCGCGAGCGAAGACCGGCCGCATTTCTCCTTCGGCGGCTCGGGGTCGAACCTCACGGCCACGACCGACGTCGAGGGCAAGTTCGAGATGCGCGGACTGGCTCCCGGCCGCTACTACGCCGAGGTGAAGGAGCCGCTCAAGCCGACCGGCGGCGCGATGTTGATGGTCGAGCTGCCCGGGCAGGAGGGAGAGGTGAACGGCGTGCGCGTCGAGATCGCCGCGGGCCAGACCACACAGGTCGAGCTCGCCCTCACACCCAAGGCGCAGGTGAGCGGCGTCGTGACCGAGTCGGGTCGCCCGGCTGCCGGCGTCGCCGTTTCGATCGCGCGCGACGGCGGCTTCTCGCCGTTCGGCGGCCCGAGCGCCAAGACCGCGAGCGACGGCCAGTTCACGCTGCGCGATCTCGAGCCCGGCGACTACACGGTGCAGGTGTCGCCGAGCGGCGCCGCCATGCCGGTCGAGCGCAAGATCTCCCTGCACCCGCGCGAGGAGGCGCGCTGCGACATCGCGCTGCCCATCGGCACCATCGCCGGCCAGGTCGTGGACGAGACGAGCGGCCAGCCGATCGCTGGCGTGCAGGTGAGCGCGGCCGCAGCCAGCTCGCGCGATGACGGGCAGCCGCGCCAGGTGCGCGGGGGCGATGTGCACATGGTGTTCACCTCGGCGGTCAGCACCAGCAGCGACGGCGACCCGCCCGGCGTGGCGCGGTTCTCGTTCGGCGGCGGCACCCGCACCGGACCGGTCACCACCGATCAGAACGGTCGCTACGAGCTGCGCTACCTGGAGGAAGGCGACTACGACGTCAGCATCCAGGGCAAGGGCGTCACGCACGCCACCAAGAGCAAGGTCAAGGTCGCGGCGAACCAGCGCACCGAGAACATCGACTTCAAGGCGGCGCGCGGCGCCACGCTGCTCGTCAAGCCCGACCACGGCGGCCACGATGCGATGTTCTGCGTCGTGCACCTCGCGCCGGTGGACAACGAGAACGAACAGAGCACCCAGGTCACGCACGGTGACGAGCCTGCTCGCTTCGACGGACTGAAGCCAGGTCGCTACCGGGTGAAGGCCAACGCCGACGATCGCGCCGGCGAGACCACGGTCGAGATCGGTTCCGGTGAGGAGAAGACCGTGACCGTCCGGCTGCGGGAGCAAGCCTAGAGCGCTCCGCGGGGCCGCGCCAGAGACGCCCGGCGATGGGCCAATCTGGCGCGTGATGCCGAGCCTGCCTGAGGTTGCCCGAGCGCGACCCGACGGGCGCGTGCTTCTGGAATTCTTTTTGCCGTTCGCCGAGCTCCAGTCGAAGATCCCGATCGGGGATCCTCCCGGCAAGGAAACGGCGATGCAGAAGCACGGCTCGGTCCTGATGCTCGCGGTGGTCGTGACGGCGGCGGCGATCGCGGCGCTCGCGTGGTTCGTGCTGCGAGGCGATGCGCCGCCGCGCGCGACCGGTGCCTCGGACACGGTCTCGCCGTCGCCCGCCGGGGTGCCGCCCGCGGTCGGGCGCGCGCCGCGCGGCGAGGTGCCGGCGGTCGCGCAAGCAGCCCCGCGCCAGGACGAAAAGGCGGCGCGCGTCGCGATCGGAACGCGCAAGGTGGAGGGTCGGGTCGAGGCGCGGCGAGGTGCCGGCATACCCGACCTGCAGGTCAAACTGCTGTGCGAGAAGCCGCTCGCCACGTTGCTGCGGTTCGACGGCGACCTCCCCGCGGTCGCTGCGCCACAACCTCTGGCGCAGGCGCTCAGCGCCGCCGGCGGCGCGTTCGAGATCGGACCGATTCCATCGCGGCCGTTCTACCTGCACGCCGAGGGCGGCGGCTATGTCCAGGACCGCCACCAGCTGTACGACCCTGATCGCCTCGACGAGGAGCCGATCGTGCTCCGGGTGGAGCGCGGTGCCACGCTCGAGGGCGTCGTGCGCGCCGAAGGCAGACCGGTGCCGGACGCGGTCGTCACGCTCGGCAACGAGGCGGACCTGGTGCGCGCCGCGGGCCTCGAGGAGGAGGACCTGGTGAAGGCGCTCGACGGCACCGGCAATGGCGAGCGGGAGCGCGACCTGCGCCGCGGCCTCGACCGCGCGCGACCCAAGCTCGAGACCACCACCGACGCGCACGGCGAGTTCCGGTTCGGCCCAATCCCGAGCAACCGCGGGGGGCTGCTGACGGTGGCCGCCGACGGCCATGCGCTCTACCGGCAAGCGAATCCGCAGCTGCGCGACGGCAAGACCGTGCGCGTGGTGATCGATCTCGAGCCCGGCGGCACGATCGCCGGCAAGGTGCTCGGCGCCGGCGCGCCGCTCGCGGGTGCGCGCGTGCATCTGCTGCGCTCGGACAAGCTGATCCAGGGCCTGCTCACCGGCGGCTTCCACTACGACCTGGTGACCACCGCCGCCGATGGCAGCTACCTGCTCAGCCACGTTCCGTCGGGTCACTACCGCCTCGAGGCGCGCGCGCCAGGCTGGCCCGCACAAGCTCGCTCCGGCATCGACGTGGCACGCGGCCAGGCCGTGAGCGATGTCGACTTCGCGCTCGAGCCGGGCCTCACCCTCGCTGGCCGGGTCACGCTTCCCGACGGCAGGCCGGCCACGCAGGCGAGGGTGCGTGCGTTCAAGAAGCCGACGCCGTTCGATTTGCTGTCGTTCATGAATCCGATGCGAGCGGCGACCGTCACGCCCGGCGCCGACGGCCGATTCGTGGTGAGCGGCCTCGCTCCCGGCACGCACGTGGTCACGGCCACCTCGAGCAAGCTCGCCGGGGCAACCGTCGAAGCCGAGCCGGGCCGCAGCGACGTGCTGCTCGAGCTCAAGGCGGGCGGCGGCGTGAAGGGCGTGGTCGTCAACACCGCCGGCGCCGTGGTGAGCCGCTACCACCTCGCGATCCTGGGCGAGCGCGACGCCGAGGCACGACCGCCCGGCTTGAACATGAGCTTCGACACGCCGCGCGATCTGGCGTTCGACCCGGATGGTGCGCGGCGCTCGGTGAGCGAGGACGTCGACGATCCGAGGGGCGAGTTCCAGATCGATGACCTGCGGCCGGGCAAGGTGCGGGTCGAGATCCGCGCCGACGGCTATGCGCCGGCGACTTCGCCGCTCGTCGAGGTGCGCTCGGGCGAGATCAGCCGCGGCGTGACCGTGTTCCTGTCGCCCGAAGCCATCATCGAGGGCATCGTGCGCGACAAGCGGAGCGGCGAGCCGCTCGCGAACGCGTCGGTGCGCGCCGCGCCCACCGGCGGCGAGCGCACCCCGCAACGGCCGCGCGCGGAATTCGGTCCGCCGCGACGTGGGCGAGACGCGGGCGCGCGCAGCGATCGCACCGATGAGGCCGGGCGGTTCCGCATCTCCGGTCTCGCGCAAGGTATTGCCGAGGTGAGCGCCACGCGCGACAGCTACGTGCGCAGCGAGACGGTGAAGGTGGATGTCGCCACCGGCAAGGTGCAGGGCGGCGTCCTGCTCGAGCTGGAGCGCGGCGGCAACGTCGCCGGCATCGTGTACGCGCCGAGCGGCACGCCGAAGAAGGGGGCCGTGATCCTGGCGTCGAAGACCGTCCAGATCACCGAGGCCATGGAGCACGAGCCCGCCATCACCGATTCGCAAGGGCAGTTCGAGCTGAAGAACCTGCCGCCGGGACCGCTCAATCTGCTGCTCGTGCAGGGCGACGTCGAGCTCAACGTCACGAGCGTGCTGTCGATGCTGGGCAAGCGCCAGGTGATACCGGTGCAGATCGCCGCCGGCGAGACCACTCAGGTCGAGATCCACGAGCAGGGGGCGCTCGAACAGGGCTGCCGCGTGTTCGGCGTGGTGCGATCGGGCGAGCACCCGTTGCCGAGCGCGCTGGTGGCGGCGATGCCGGAGCAGCTCGCCTCGCTCGAACGCACCGGCATGCGCACCGCCACGACCGACGAGAACGGCAACTACGAGCTGGCCGCGCTGCCCGCGGGCCGGTATCGCTTCTCGATGCTCGGCAGCGACGGCAAGGAGAGCGGCGCCATGCCGGTCGACGTGCCGGCGGAACGCGAGGCACGCCGTGACCTGAGCGTGCCTCGCGGGGCAATCGCGGGCGTGGTCAGCGATGCCACGACCGGCAAGCCGATCGAGGGTGCCGCGCTGCAGCTACAGGCCGACGGCGTCGCGAACGAGACGCTCTACCTGCAGCTCGCTCTCGAGGCGCGCGCCAACCGCGGCTTCAGCGATGCAAGCGGTCGCTTCGAGATCCGCGGCGTCGCACCGGGAACCTACCAGCTGCGGGCGGGTGGGCTCGCGTCGCGCGGCGACGCGCGCGAGTACTCGGTCGCAACCGTGCGCGACGTGGTCGTCGACGGCACGCACGCCGCGACTGCCGACGTCGCGCTCACCCGCGGCGCGGTGGTGACCGGGCGAGTCACCGACCAGAAGCGCATGCCGATCGCCGACGTGCGCATCTTCCTGCGCTCACCCGACGGCGACCCGGTCGACTTCTCCAACGGCGTGCGCACCGACGGCGACGGCCGCTACCGCTACACGGCGCTGCCTGCGGGACGGTTCGTCCTGTACGCGCACTGGGACAACGAGGTGGTTGAAGCCGCCGAGCCATTCGAGGTGAAGGACGGCGCCTCGCTCACGCGCGACTTCACCTTGCAGCGCGGAGTGCCGGTCACCGTGCGCTTGACCGACATCCCGCTGGTCGAGCTTCTCGACTACGACGTCGAGGCGCGCGATGCGGCGGGCAACGTGTACCGCCGGATGATCACGCGCGAGCAGCTCGCACGCTTCCTGTTCGGCAACACCAAGCCTGGCGAGTATCGACTCGGTCCGTTTCCACCAGGCACGTACAGCATCGTGGTGAAGAAGCAGGGCGCCATCGTGACAAGCCAGTCCGCGACCCTCGCCGATCCGAACGGTGAGACCTTCGAGATCGGCGCGAGCGGCATCCGCAAGATGTGATCGATGGCGCGCCGCGGGCGGCGGCATTTGCGCAAGCATCCTCGATCGAGAATTGGTAGTGATAGGCGCATGATCCAGGCCGGGCGCCACCTCTCGATCCTGCTGTGCGCGGCGACTCTGGCCTGTCACCCGCGCCCGACCTTGCCGCCCTCGATCCTGGCCGTGACCTTCGCGATCGATGGGATCGTGCTGCACCTGGGCGGGCTGGTGGATGCGGTCGTGCTCGGCGATCAAGACCGCACGCTGCTGCGCCGCGATCTGTGCGTGCCGACGCCCGCCGAGGTGCGCCTGCCGTACCGCTGGCAGAGCGGCGGCCGTTACCTCGTGCGCGCGGTCGGCGCGGGCATGATCGCCGAGCAAGTCGCGACCGCGCCGCACCGCATGCTCGCCGAGCTGCGCCTGCGCGTGCCGGTGTTCGAAGCTGGCGAGGCACGCGACCTCGAGGTCCCGGCGACTCCCGGCACCAGCATGGACGGCATGCTCGAGCTGCGCTCTGCCCTCGACCGACCGCTCGAGTTCGCGATCGAGCTGCAGTCGGACGCGGGTCTCGCGCAGCACTTCACCGGCACGCTGTCGGTCGAGGGCGAGGTGTGGTACCGCTCGCTCGAGCTGGCCGCGCCGTCCAGCGGCCGGACCAGGCTCTCGGTGCAAGCGTCCTGGCACGCCGGCGACGCCGGCCGAGACGGTCACGCTCGCGCGCACGCTGGTGCCGCGCGATCCGGCATCGCTGGCGCAGCTCGTGTCGATCGCGGCTGCCGAGATGCCGGCGGACATCAGCGGCGCGCGCGATCTCCGCTTGCGATCCAACACGCTGCAGGTGCCGGGCCGCTGGTCACGCCTGCTCGAGCACCTCCTGCATCTGCGCAGCGAGGCTGGCAATCGCTACGAGCCCGTGACCTGGCAGCGCGTGACCTTGCGCGCGATTGCCAGCGCGCCGCCGCTCGCGCTCGAGGTGCACGCGCGGGTCCTGGACGAGCGCGGCGCCCAGGTGCCGGCGCTCGCGCCGCCCGATCTGCACCGCGCGGGCGTGGCCAGCACGCGCGTGTGGACCATGCTGAGCGCGGGCGAGGAACGCGTGGTCACGCTGCCGGTGTATGCTGCCCTGAACGAGGTGGCACCCGGACACTACACGCGGGTGATCGCACTGCACATCCCGGGCGAGCACCAGCCGTTCCGCGAGCAGCGCTACCCGCTCGACGTGATCGCACCGCAGGAAGCGCCGTTCTTGGTGACGATCGCAACGCTGCTCGCGGCCATGCTCGCTGCCACGCTCGCATTCCTCGGGCGCAATGCGATCTTCGCCAGCTTCAGCTCGCGCGATCTCGTGCTCGCGGCGCTGGTCGGCGCCACCGACTTCGCGATCGTGACGCTGCCCGAGATCGCGTTCTTCAACATCGTGCACGCCTTGCTCGGACCGCTGAGCGTGGTGCTCACTGGCCTGCTCACCGGCGCCGTCCACTACACCCTGCTCGCGTGCTTGCTCGTGCTCACCCCGAAACGTGGCATGATTGCGCTGGTGCTCGTGGTCAGGCTGCTGCTCGCTGGCATCGTCATGGGGCAGATCTCGCTGGTCGCGCTGTTGTATGCGAGCACCAACATCTTGCTGCTCGAAGGCGCGCTGCGCGTCGCGCCGCCGCGCTGGCTGCGCGACCGGCGCTACCTGCTCGCCGCACTTCTGGTCGCAGGCGCACAGGGTGCCGCCGTGCTGATCAACTTCCAGGTGTCGAAGACCCTGTATCGCTTCTACTTCGCCGACTGGTTCGTCGTGCTGTCGGTGATCGTCGACGGCGCGCTCTACACCTGGCTCGGCTGCTGCGCCGGCCGGCGCATCGGTCATGGCCTGCTGCGCGTGGTGGGCTGAGCCGCACCGATGGAGATCTCGCTGCAGCACCTCACGTATCGCTATCCAGGCCGCGAGCAGACGTCGCTCGGACCGATCGACCTGCGCTTCGCGCCCGGCACCGTCACGGTGCTGACCGGCGCCACCGGCAGCGGCAAGTCCACCTTGCTCAAGACCCTGAACGGCCTGATCCCGAGATCGGCCGCGGGCGAGCTGAACGGCGACGTGCGCCTCGACGGCACTGCCATCGCCTCGCTGTCGCATGCCGAGGTGTGCCGGCGCGTCGGCCTGGTGCTGCAGAGCGCAGACGATCAGCTGGTGAGCACGCTGGTCGGCGACGAGGCCCGCTTCGGCCTCGAGAACCTGGGGCTCGACCGCGAGTCGGTCGAGGCGATGAGCTGCGCCGCGCTCGAGCGCGTCGGGCTCGCAGAGCAGCGCGATGCGGCCATCGCTACGCTGTCGGGTGGCCAGCGGCAACGATTGGCGATCGCGAGCATTCTGGCGATGCGCCCTGCGGTCGTGGCCGTGGACGAGCCGCTGTCACAGCTCGACCCCGACGGCGTGGTCGACGCGCTCGCGCTGCTGGACGAGCTCGCGCATCACCAGGGACTCACCGTCGTGCTCGCCGAGCATCGCCTCGAGGAAGCGTTGCGCATCGCCGATCGCTTGCTGGTGCTGGCACACGGGCGGGTGGTGGCGGACGGCCCGCCCAGCGCGATCCTCGCCGACAGCTCGGCGCTGCGCGCGAGCGGCATCGAGGTGCCGCCGCTGTGTCAGCTCGCCGAGCTGCACGGCCTGAGCGCGCGGCCGCTGATCGATGCCGATGCGCTGGCGGCGCTGGCCACCGTGACGAGCGCGCCGCGCCCGCAAGCCGCGGCTCCCACCCGGGCCGCGTGCGCGCCGGCGCTGGTCGTGCGCGACCTCGCCTTCCAGCACGCGCCGGGCACGCGCTCACCATCGACGTGCGCTCGCTCGAGCTCTTCGGCGGCGAGACCGTGGCGCTGATCGGCAAGAACGGCAGCGGCAAGACCACGCTGCTGCACCTGTTGCTCGGCCTGCTGCATCCGGATCGCGGCGTGATCGAGCGCCGCTACGCCGAACGGCTGCCTCGCTGGCGCCGGCGCGGTGCGATCGGCTACGTGCCGCAGAACGCCGACCTGATGCTGCAGGCGGCCGACGTGCAGAGCGAGGTGGCGTTCGGCGCGCTGCACACCTGCCGTGATCGACGAGCCGGCGATCGGCGCGCGCACGAGCTGCTCGAGCGGTTCCAGCTCGCCGGCCTGGCGCACGAGCCGGTGTTCTCGCTCAGCGCCGGACAGCGGCAGCGCGTGGCGGTGGCCGCCGCGCTCGCCACCAACCCCGAGGTGCTGCTGCTCGACGAGCCGACCACCGGCCAGAACCGCGGCCACCTCGAGCGACTGATGCAGGACACCGTGGCGTTGCTGCGCGAGCGCGGCGCGACCCTGGTGTTCGCCACCCACGACCTGCGCACCGCGCTGACGCACGCCGACCGCGTCGTGGCGCTGCACGCGGGACGCGTTGCCTTCGACGGCGCGCCCGCACGCATCGCCGAAGCGGCACGCGCCGCGGAGCTCGGGCTGCCCACGCACCTACGGGTTGCCACCGAGCTGCACTGGCCGCTCCGGGGCGGGCCGCTCGCGCCGGTGCTGGAGCCTCACCGATGAAGCTCGCGACGGCGCGCCCGCCACCTATCGCTCCGTGGTTCGATCCGCGCACCAAGGTGCTCGCGCTGTTGTTGACGTCGGTGCTGCTCGTGGTGCTCGAGCGGCCGCTCGCGCTCGCCACGGTGGCGGCGGCGTGTTGTGCGGCGATGCTCGCGACGCGGCCGGCGCCGCGCACGCTGGCGATCGTGTGCGCGCTGATCGTGCTCGGCGTCTGGGGCACGATGCTCGGCCAGTCCATCTTCTATGCGGAGTTCCCGCGCACGCCGCTCGTGGTCCTGGTCACGCCGACCACGCCGGTGCTCGGGCCGCTCACCGGCGGCGTCGCTCTGTACGCCGAGGGCTTCCATCACGGCGGCGTCCAGTCGCTGCGCTTGGTGGCAGCCGTCTGCCTCGGCCTGGCGCTGGTGTGGTCGACGGATGCGCGCGATCTGGTGCGGGCCCTGACCGCGATGCACGTGCCGTACGGCCTCGCGTTCATGACGCTCACCGCGGTGCGGTTTCTGCCCGTGGTGCTCGAGGAAGCGCGCACCATCGCGCTGTCGCGACGCTTGCGCGGCTTTCGCCTGTGGACCGACCGGCCATGGCGCACGTGGCACAATCTGCTGTCGACCGTGCGGCCGCTGTTCTTCAGCAACCTGCGGCGCGCGACCGTGCTCGCCGACAGCATCGAGAGCCGCGCCTTCTCGCCGGCGGTGGCCGCGCGCACGGCGCTGGCCACGCGCTGGCGGTCGCGCCCGCGTGACGTCATCATCGCGATGCTGCTCGTGGCGGTCGTCGCCGCCGTGCTCACCGCAAAGGCCTGCTACCTGCTCTATCGATCAGGCTGGGTGGACGCACCGGCGCTGCGCTGGCTGTACGCATTCGCGCGCGAGCAGCTATGAGGTCAGGGATGCGCGCGCTCCCGTTGATGCTCACCGTGCTGGCGAGCTGTGCCCGCGCGCCGGACGGGTCGGCGCCGCGGGTGCGATGCGGGCGGCACGGCATCGCCTGCCAGGGCGCACTGCGCGCGCTCGAGGACGAGCACGGCGCTGCCATCGCGTTTCGCACGCTCGCGCTCGCGCGCGGCACGCTGGCGCTGTTTCCGATCCGCGCCGCACAGCGCTACACGCTCAGGCTCGAGGATGGCGAGCGCCTCGACGTCGACTGCCCCGCCAAGCCGGAACCGATCCCGGTCGTCGATGTCGATCTGGCAGCCACGTTCCCGTTCGATCCGGAGATTCATCGCCGGCACGTGCCCACCGTGCTCAGGTTCGATGCGCAGGGTCGCCGGCTGTACGTCGGCACCAGTGAAGGGTTCCAGGCGCTGGTGGCGCTGCCGTCGGGTCGCGTGACGTCGTTGCCGCGCCTGCCGTTCGCCTACGTTCGCCAGGCCGAGTTCAGCGCCGACGGCACGCGCCTCTATGTCGGGGATCAGTCGCACGCGGCCAGCATTCGCGCCTACGCGCTGCACGATTCGACGGTGACGCCGCTGTGGACGTTCCCGCTGTTCGCGCCGGTGCGCGAGCTTCCGGCCGGCGCGGTCGATCCGGACTACGCGTGGGCGCACGAGCCCGGAGCCTATCGGCTGCTGTTGCTCGGCGAGGATCTGCTGGTGGTGGCGAACCACAGCTGGACCGCGGGCGGCCTCACCTTCGGCAACCAGGCGCGCGTGTTCCGGCTGGACCAGGACGGACGCGCCCGCTGGTCGTGGCCGGCCGACGCGCCGACGCCGCTCAAGATCACGTGGGGTGACGAGCAGGACGGCGTGGTCGGCCTGGTCGCTCACTTTGCCGAGCATGCGCAGGCCGAGACGCCGCTGCCAGAGCGATGGCGGCCCGGCACCTTGTTCGTGCTCGACGCCGCGAACGGCGCCCAGCTCGCGAGCACCACGCTCGCCCCGCTCTCGCCGCCCTTCGCGCACGTCGAGTGCTGGCGCGGGACGGCCGTGGGCAACGACGGCCACACGATCGCTGCAGCGCTCGATGACGGACGCGTGCTCGCCTTCGACCTCGCTCGCGCTCGGTTGAGCGCGCCGCGCACGCTCGATCTCACCACGCCCTTGGCCGTCGGCGGCACACCGGTGCTCGCCACCGCGGGCACGGTCGCGCGCGCCGGCCGCTCGCTGCTGATCGCCACCGGCAGCACCTACACACCGTGGATCTTGCGCGCCGAAGATGTGCGGCCGCCGCAACCGCATCCCAACGGCCGCACGCTGTTCAGCTTCGACTTCGCGCTGCAGCTGCAGTGGCTGATGCCGCTCGAGAACGAAGTGGAAGGCCTCGCCGTCTCGCAAGGACTTGAGCCCACGATCGCCGTGTCGCTGGCGCGCGTCGCCGACCCCGAGCCGGGCGAGGTGAACGGCGTGAGCGTGTTCGACACGGCGCAGGCCGGCGGCGGCATCGACAAGCTGCGCTACACCTTCACGTTCGCCGGCAACGCGCCCTACGACGCGCTCGCGATCAGCAAGGATGGCGAGCTCATCGCCGCGGTGGAGATGCCCTACCAGCCGCGCCAGGGCGGAGCCTCGATCGGCAGCGCGCGCCTGCACGTGTTCCACTGACGGGCGGCCGCGGCGCACGGTTGTCTTGGCGTCGCCGATGCGCTGCATCCGGCACCGCTCGAAAGCGCGCACGCGCTCGAGTCAGTGGGCAGCCTCACCCCCCTTTCTTGCTTGGCTTTAGCGCCGCCCCGGCATATAACCCTGCCGCGTTTTCCCCGCAATGGAGGTTCGCGATCACGATGCTGCCAAGTCTCTTCGCCCTGGGCACTGCCAGCCCCGCCGCGGCGATCTCCGCGCTGGCCCAGGAGATCACCAAGCCCAAGCACGGCGGCGAGGCCGGGCTGGTGCTGCCCAATCTGAAGGATGTGTCTTTCCATGGTCTCGACGGCCACACCTTGCTGACGGCCGGGCTCGTGGTCTGCGCGCTCGGGTTGCTGTTCGGGTTGGTGATCTACAACCAGCTGAAGAAGCTGCCCGTGCATCGTTCGATGCTCGAGATCTCCGAGCTGATCTACGAGACTTGCAAGACCTACCTGATCACGCAGGGCAAGTTCATCTTGCTGCTCGAAGTGTTCATCGGCGTGATCATGATCGTTTACTTCGGCGTCCTCCAGGAGATGCAGGTCGCCAAGGTGGCCACGATCCTCGTGTGCAGCCTGGTCGGCATCGGCGGCAGCTACATGGTCGCGTGGTTCGGCATGCGGGTGAACACGTTCGCCAACTCACGCACCGCGTTCGCGAGCCTGAGGGGCAAGCCGTTCCCGTGCTACTCGATCCCGCTCAAGGCCGGCATGTCGATCGGCATGCTGCTGATCGCCACCGAGCTGTTCCTGATGCTGTGCATCCTGCTGTTCATCCCGGGCGACTACGCCGGGCCGTGCTTCATCGGCTTCGCGATCGGCGAGTCGCTCGGCGCATCCGCGCTGCGCATCGCCGGCGGCATCTTCACCAAGATTGCCGACATCGGCTCGGACCTGATGAAGATCGTCTTCAACATCAAGGAAGACGATGCGCGCAACCCGGGCGTGATCGCCGATTGCACCGGCGACAACGCCGGCGACTCGGTCGGGCCGACCGCCGACGGCTTCGAGACCTACGGCGTCACCGGCGTGGCGCTGATCTCGTTCACGCTGCTCGCGGTATCGGACACCAAGGTGCAGGTGATGCTGATCGTGTGGCTGTTCGTCATGCGCATCCTGATGATCATCGCCAGCGGTCTGTCCTACTTGATCAACGAGGCAATGGCGAGGGCCAAGTACGCCAGCGCCGATCACATGAACTTCGAGGCGCCGCTCACCAGCCTGGTGTGGCTCACGTCGTTCATCTCGGTGTTCATGACCTACGCGGCGTCGTTCTTGCTGATCCGGGATCTCGGCGACGGCAGCCTTTGGTGGAAGCTCTCCACCATCATCACCTGCGGCACCTTGGCGGGTGCGATCATCCCCGAGGTGGTCAAGATCTTCACCTCGACCAAGTCTGGCCACGTGCGCGAGTGCGTCGAGGCCTCCGGCGAAGGCGGCGCGTCGCTCAACGTGCTCGCCGGCCTGACCGCGGGCAACATGAGCGCCTACTGGATGGGCGTCGTGATCACCGTGCTCATGGGTGCCGCGTACCTGGTGAGCACGCAGGGCCTGAGCGGCCTCATGGTCGCGCCAGCGGTGTTCGCATTCGGACTGGTCGCGTTCGGGTTCCTCGGCATGGGGCCGGTCACGATCGCGGTCGACTCGTATGGTCCGGTCACCGACAACGCGCAGTCGGTGTACGAGCTGTCGCTGATCGAGACCCTGCCCAACATCAAGGCTGACGTGCAGAGCACGTTCGCCTTCGAGGTCGACTTCGACAAGGCCAAGCAGCACCTGGAGGAGAACGACGGCGCCGGCAACACGTTCAAGGCCACCGCCAAGCCGGTGCTGATCGGCACCGCCGTGGTGGGCGCGACGACGATGATCTTCTCGATCGTCATGCTGCTCACGCACGGCCTCACGCAGAACAAGGACCTGCTGTCGCTGCTGCACCCGCCGTTCCTGCTCGGGCTGATCATGGGCGGTGCCGTGATCTACTGGTTCACGGGCGCGTCCACGCAAGCGGTGGCGACCGGCGCGTACCGCGCGGTGCAGTTCATCAAGCGCAACATCAAGCTCGAGTCGACCGAGAAGGCCTCCACCGAGGATTCGAAGAAGGTGGTCGCGATCTGCACGCAGTACGCGCAGAAGGGCATGTTCAACATCTTCTTGACCGTGTTCTTCTCCACGCTCGCGTTTGCCTGTCTCGAGCCGTTCTTCTTCATCGGCTACCTGATCTCGATCGCCCTGTTCGGGTTGTTCCAGGCCGTGTTCATGGCCAACGCCGGCGGCGCCTGGGACAACGCGAAGAAGGTGGTGGAGACCGAGCTCAAGATGAAGGGTACGCCGCTGCACGCAGCCACGGTCGTGGGCGACACCGTCGGCGATCCGTTCAAGGACACGTCCTCGGTGGCCATGAACCCGATCATCAAGTTCACGACCCTGTTCGGATTGCTCGCGGTGGAGCTCGCGGTGCAGATCCCGAGCATCAGCATGTACCTCGCCGCGGCGTTCTTCCTGGTGTCGACGGTATTCGTGTACCGCTCGTTTTACGGCATGCGCATCAAGACCGAGCTCTGAGCGGGGTCGCTGCGCGATGGTCCCTCACGACCGCGAGTTGATCAGCTCGGCGAGCACCTTCTTCGGCAGCGCGCCCCGCAGCGCTTCGAGCGCGCGGCGGTAACGCACGGCGATGGTGTTCGCGGGGATCTTCAAGATCGCCGCGATCTCCTGATTGGTGCGCTGCTCCATCAAGCGCAGCACGAGCACGTCGCGCTTGTCGGCCTCGAGGCGATCCAGGCACGCCGCGATCAGGCGGCTGACTTCCTGGCCGGCAGCGATCGTGACCACGCCTCGCGTGTGCGCGGAGAAGTCGTCCATGCGCGGCCGCTCGTCGTCTTCCCGAGCCGGCGCGCGATCCGGCATGCCGCGTCGGATCTGGCGGCGCAGGAAGTTGTTGCACGACTGCAGGGCGGTCGTGCCGAGGAATCGCACCAGCACCGGCGCAAAGCGCCCGGCGCGGGCCTCGATCTCGCCGAGGCGCTTGAGCGCGATGACCCAGACATCGCTGGCGATGTCCTCCACGTCCTCGCGCCGCGCCCGGCCACCGAGGCGCAGGCGTACCTGGGCTTGCACGAACGGCTGAAAGTGCGCCACCAGCCACGCGGTGCTCGAACCGTCCCCGCGCACCGCACGCTCGACATGCAGCGAGGTGTCGTCGTCTGATTTGCTCGGTTCGCTCTCTGACATCTCGGTCGTTCTCGCGCACTGAGGCCAGCGCCACCATGCCACTTTTGATCGCGGCCGTCAAACGAGCCGCCGGCGCCGCTCCCCAGGCGCCGATCGGATTTTCCGGCAGATGCTCGGTCACTGCGGCACACCTCGCGACATGGGCTCTCGCGAACGCCCCGAACGACGACCATCGGCCAGGCTGCGGGCGTTCCGCCTGGCGCTTTCGACCGAACGCAGAGGAGCCCGACCATGGAATGCCGCTCTCGCCTTGCCACCGTGTTGTTCAGCCTGATCGCCTGCGTCCCGTTCCTGCTCGGCGCGAGCGCGCGCGCCGCCGGGTTCGAGAGCCAGTTCTACTATTCGCTCGACCTGCAGCGCGCCGCCAAGGATCAGTATGGCCCGAGCGCGACGCTCACCTGGGTCGGCGATCATCTCTACGATTGGCGCGCGGTGGTGCGCGGCCAGTTCAAGTCGCTCGATCTGAAGCTCGCGGTGAAGACGCAGTACGGCAGCAGCTGGACGCTCGCCGCGGTGGGCGTGCACCGATACGACTGGCGCGCCGTCAAGTTCGCCAACCTGAGCTACGTCGTGCTGCCGGTGATGCTGATCGCATCCGATCGCTGGTTCGACATCAACGGCGTGAGGGATGGCCTCGCCCGCTTCCAGTCGGTGCTGCTCGCCGATCAGAACTGGTATCAGCTGCGCGCCGGCGCGACCTTCCGCCTGCTGCAGCCGCTGGTGGTCTACACCTCGCTCTCCGCGGCGGACTGGAAGCACCTGTCGGACATCTCCGCCGACCCGGCGCATCGCTACGACATGCTCTACGCCGGCAAGGACCAGTACACGTACAGCCTGCCGGCGGCGGGCAGCAGCCTGCGCGTGGCGATGTCGCCGTACGCCGGACCGTGCCCCGACGTCTCGCTCGGTGCCGCCTCGACCGCGAGCTATGCGCTTGCGCCGCAGCGTGCCACGAGCCTCGTCTGTCCGCCCAGCGGACCGCTCGACTATCGGTGCGCGGATGCCACCTACGCGATCGGCCACGAGCTCGGCCACACCTTCGGCCTCAACCACTCGTGCGACGACTATCCGAGCGACGGCCAGTGCCAGAACTCGATCATGCAGGTCGGCAAGCCCTGGGACGCAATCCTGCTCAAGCCCGAGATCGCCAAGCTGCTCAACTCCCCGTTCTTCGATTGAGGGACGGGCAACGATCCACGCACATCGAACCGTCGGAGGATGGAACCATGCGACGCTTGGCACTTGCTCTTGGCTCGCTCGCGATCATCGCCTTGGTGTTGGAGAGCACCTTGCTCTCCAACACATCCGTGCACCCTTGCCCCGCGGCGCCGCCGTTGTCGGCGGTCGCGGCCGCCCCGGTCCCGGCGACCAGCCCGGGGCGCGAACTCGATCGCACGGCGCTGTGCGCCGCAGATCCACGCGCATGGTGGTCGGCGCCGCGCGCCGGCGTGCAGCTCTGCTACCAGTTCGCGATCGAGTCGCACACCGAGCTGCGCCGCGGCGAGCAGCACGACACCATGCTTCACCGCGCGGCCGGGCAGCTGCGCTGGTCGTGCCGCTCGCGCCGTCGCGACGCCGTGGTCCTCGAGCTCGAGCTCACGCCGGTTGCGATCGGGTGGCAGCTCGACGACGAGCCCGTGGACGCGGGCGAGCCGAACGCGGTGAGGCACGCGTGGCTGCAGCTCGGCGGCGACGGCCAGCTCGCCGTCAGCTTCGATGCGGGCACGAGCGCACACCACCGGCTGCTGCTGCGGGAGCTGATCGCGATGTTCATGCAGGCGCGCGTGAACCCGCTGCCAGCCGACTCGCGGGCCTGGTCGCAGACGACCGCCGCGCCGAGCAACGGCGGCGCAGACGCAGCAGCCTCGCTCGCCGTGACCACGACCAGCGAGGCGCGCATCCCGTTTTCCTCGCTGGTGGAGCCCGCACCGGCCGCGCCGGGTCTCGATCCCGACCCGTGCAGCTTCAGCGATCTCCAGGGCGGCGAGGAGTTCGAGATCCTGCTGCCTCACCTCGAGCGGCTCGAGTTCCGGGCGCTGCTCTCGGGCGTGAGCCTCGAGCAGCTGCTCGCGCAGCTCGACCATGCGACGCCCGCCGACGAGCGCGCCGACCGGCAGCTCGCGCAGCGCAAGCTCACCTGGCATTTGCGGTTTCACCCCGAGGACCTCGAGCGCCTGCGCGCCTTGCTGATCGGCACCGACCTCGGCCGCACCGCGAGCCGCACCATCCTGCCGGCGGTGGCGGCGGTGGAGGGCGCGTCGGCGCGGCGCCTCCTGCTCGAGCTGCTCGACGACGATCGGCTCGATGATACGGTCGCCTCGGCGGCGCTCGCGGCGATGATCGACTGCACGCCGCCGGCCGATGAGCTCGCGGCTGCGGTCGAGCGCGCGTTGCGTTCGCGGTCGTCGCGCCCGGTGCAGCGTGAGGCGCTGCTCGCGCTCGGCGCCATGGCGGCGCGACCGGGACCGCAGCAGGCCGCCGCCTCCCTGCGGCTGCTCGATCTCGAGTCGGTGGCCGAGAGCGATCTCTTGCTCGGCGCGTGGCTGGATGCGGTGGGTGCGGGCGCGCCCGAGCAGGCGGTCGTCGCTGCCGGCCGCCACCTCGGCGCTGCCGACGAGCGAACTCGGGCGGCTGCGGTCGCGGCGTTGCGCGAGGCACCCGCCGACGCCGCGGTCGCGATGCTCGCACCGCTGGTGCAGAGCGACCCGGCGAGGCTGGTGCGCGCACGCGCGGCCGAGATCGTGGCCCAGCACGCGACCCCGGAGGCGATGCGCACCACCGCCGAGGTGCTCGCCAACGACGCCGACGCCGACGTGCGGATCGCCGTCGTGGCCGCGCTCGGCCGCCGGCCTGACCGCACCGACGACGTGACCGTGCAGCTGCGGCTCGCGGCCACCGCTGATCCAGCCGATCAAGTGCGCGAGCTGGCCGACGAGCTCTTGCGCGCGCCGGGTCAGAGCCGCGAGCTTCCCCCGCCGGGCGAGGCCCGTTAGCCTTGGCCGTGAACCCCGGGATCGCGACGCCATGGACGAGCAGGGCATCCTGAACGACCTCCTGAACCTCTACCTCGCCGACCGAGAGGCAGGTCGCGTGCGATCGGCGCGCGAGTACCAGGCGCTGTTCCCCGGGCACGAGCAGCTCGTCGATCGCGAGCTGCGCGCCCTGAGCGATGCTGCGGCCAGGACGCCCGCGGAGCGATTCGGACCGTACCGCCTGCTGCGGCTGCTCGGCCGTGGCGGCCAGGGCACCGTGCACCTGGCCGAGGACTCGCGCCTCGGCCGGCGCGTCGCGCTCAAGATGCTGACCCACTGGTCGGCGCTGTCGCCCGCAGCGATCGCACGCTTCCGGCGCGAGGCGCAAGTGGCATCGCGCCTCGACGACCCTGGCCTGTGTGCGGTGTTCGAGGCTGGCTCGCTCAAGGATGTGCCGTTCATCGCCATGCGCTACGTCGACGGCGCGACCTTCACGTCGTTGATTCAAGCCACGCGCGACGCCGCGCGCCGGCACGGCTCCACCACGGCCATGACGGTGCCGTCCGCCGGCACCGCCGCCGACGCCGTGCAGCGCGTGATGCACGTCGTGGCCGCGATCGAGAGTGCCGCACGCAGCCTGCACAAGGCGCACGCGGTCGGCATCGTGCATCGCGACATCAAGCCCGGCAACCTGATGCTCGCGCACGATGGCCAGACCGTGGTGCTCGACTTCGGCCTCGCGCTCGCACACGACGACGACCTCACCGCGCTCACGCAGTCGGGCGAAGTGTTCGGCACGCCGGTGTACATGTCTCCCGAGCAGGTTGCCAGCGGCGGCCGCGCGCTGGATCGGCGCGCCGATGTCTATTCGCTCGCCGCGACGCTGTACGAGTGCGTCACGCTCCAGAAGCCGTTCGCGGCACCGACCCGCGAGCGATTGTTCGAGCAGATTCGCTTCGCCAGCCCACGCGACCCACGCGTGTGGAACCCAGCGATCCCGCGCGACCTGTGCGTGATCCTCGAGGTGGCGATGGCGAAGGATCGCGACCGTCGCTACCAGACCAGCCTCGATTTCGCGGACGATCTGCGGCGCCTGCAACGCGGCGAGCCGGTGCTGGCGCGACCGCCCAGCCGGTTCTATCAGCTGCGCAAGCTGGTGCGCCGCCACGCGCTGCTGGCCGCGAGCATCGCGGTCGTGTTCAGCGCGCTCGTGATCGGCCTCGCCACGACGTTGTGGCAGGCGCGGCGCGCGAGCGCCGCCGAGCGCCTCGCCATCACCCGCTTGCACGAGGTCGAGCAGGCGCTGGCGCGCGCCGAGACCGAGTCGCGCATCGCCAGCGCGGTGAACGATTTCTTGAACCACGATCTGTTCGGTGCCGCAACGCCGGCGGTGGCACGCGGCCGCGACATCAAGGTGCGCGAGGTGCTGGATGACGCCGCCCGCATGATCGCCGGCAGGTTCGCCGAGCAGCCGCTGATCGAGGCTGCGGTGCGGGCTTCGGTGGGCAGCAGCTACCTGAGCCTCGATGAGCCAGAGCTCGCGGAGCCGCAGCTGGCGCGCGCGCTCGAGCTGCGGCGGCGCGAGCTCGGCGACGACGCGCGGAAGACGCTCGCCTCGCTGCGTGACCTGGCTTCGCTGCGACAGCAGCAGGGCCGCCATCGCGAAGCCGAGCAGCTCGCGCTCACGGCGCTCGAGAACGCGCGACGCAGCCTCGGCAGCGATCATGTCGATGCCTTGATCGCCGCGCGCAACCTGGCCGGCGTGTACGTCGATCAGGGTCGCTATCGCGAAGCCGAGACCATCTACGACGACGTCGTGCGCACCAGTCGGGCAACGCTCGGCGAGCGCCATCGCGAGACCCTGCTCGCGATGAGCGGCCTGAGCCTGGTCTGCCTGACCTTGGGCCGTAACGCGCAGGCCGAGGCGCTCAACCGCGCGATCCTCACGACCGTGCAGCAGCAGTCCGGCGCGGATCATCCGGACGCGCTCGCCGCGATGGGCAATCTCGCCGCCGGCTTGATGGCGCAGGGCGATTGGGACGAGGCCGAGGCGATGATGCGGGACGGGCTCGAGATCGAACAGCGAGTCTTCGGCGAAGAGCACCGGCAGACGCTGGTGGCGAAGAAGAACCTCGCCTGCCTGCTCGTGTATCGCGGGCAGTACGCGGCCGCGGCAGAGATGCTCGATGCCGTCAGGCACACGTGCGCGCGCGTGCTCGGCGAGGACCATCCGCTCACCCTCGACGTGATGGCCAACCAGGCGGGGCTGCACAACGAGCAAGGTCACTACCGGGAAGCCGAACAGCTCGCGCGGCACGTACTCGAAGCACGCAGCAAGGTGCTCGGATCGGATCACGACCTGACCCTGACGGCGATGAACGACCTCGCGTTCGTGCTGCGCAACGAAGGCCGGGCGCTCGATGCCGAGCGCCTGTGCCAGGACGCGCTGGCCGGCTTCGAGCGCAGGTACGGCGACCAGCACCCGCGCTTGCTCGACACCATGAGCAACCTCGCTGCCACGTACACGACGCAGCGCCGGTTCGCGGCGGCGGAGCCGCTGTTGCAACGCGCGCTCGCCATCTGCCGCGCAACGCTGGGCGAAGCGCACCACTCCACGGTGACTGCGCTCAAGGGGCTGGCGGAGATGTACTACTTCTGGCAGCACTACGATCGCTCCGAGCCGCTGTTCGTGGCCGCCATCGACGCCGCCGAAGACGCGCTCCCCGAAGATCACCCCGAGACGCTCGTGATCCGCGGCGAGCATGGCCAGTGCTTGCTCGCCATGAAGCGCTACCCCGAGGCCGAGGCCGAGCTGCTGCGATCCTACGAGGGCCTCGTCCGCGTGAGCGGGCCAGACCACCCCGATGCACGCGGCATGGCACGCGTGACGCTCGCCCTGTACCGCGAGTGGGGCAAGACCGACCTGCTTGCCACATGGCAGGCCCGTGCGGCGGAACGCTGATCGCAGCGCGCCCGGAAAAAACTCGCTGCCGGCAGCTCGCCGGTCACCAGCCGCGGGCAAGAAGGTACATCGCTGCGCGCTTCGCGACGCCGGCCCGGCCGCATCGGCAATTCCGGCACGCACGGCACAAACGCGGAGCGCACTGGTCCCTGTGGCGTGCCGACGTTGCCCCACGTCGGCGCCATGCTGGAGTGAAACGACCATGAACGGCCCCCTGCTCGCCGTGGTCCTGCTCGCCCATCTGCTCGGCGCCAAGGCCGGCGACGACGCGCTGCCGTTCGCCAAGCTCGCCCAGAGCTTCCGCGAGGCGCATGGCCTCAAGGACACCGACGTGAACGATGCCGGTCTGCAAAAGCTGCTCGATACGGACTACGCCTCGATCGTCATCGGCTACTTCGACGTGCGTTATCCGGCAGCGTTCCTCGGCGATCCGAAGAAGACCGTGGAGCTCGTGGCCATCGCCGGTGCGCTGATCGATCTGGAGCAGCACTGGCTCGCATGGCTGGCGGCCGACATGCCCGCCGCACGCCCGCTGGATGCCGATGCAGCGATGGTCGGGAAATGGCTGAAGGGCTGGAAAACCGCGGTGCTCGCGTCAATCGCCCATGACGTTCAGCGCGAGCACGACCTGTTCAAGCTCATGTCGGCGAGCGACGAGATCACCAGCGCGGCGCGACGCCTCACCGAGTTCCTGACCGCCACACCGGCCGGCGGCGCCGGCAAACCGCAGCCGATCGTGCTGTCGCCCACGCGCGGCGATTTCATCGGCCTCGCCGCGTTCGTCGGCGCCATCGACGACGAGGCGCGACGGTTCCTGTGGGTGCCGAGCCTGCCGGTGTGGACCGAGTTCTACAAGAAGGGGCTCGAGGTGCTCGCGTTCGAGTACGGGTCCGCCACCGGCGACATCACCCGCGGCACGTCGATGAACGGACGCGACAAGAACGGCTTGCTGCAGCACGCATGCCAGAAGGCGTGCGAGACGTTGCTCAATCACTGCTTCGGCAGCCATGCCCTGCGCCGCGACCTGAGCGGTCTCGGCACCAATCTCGTGATCGAGGTGCTGGGTGAGAACAACGCGCGCGGCGAGGAGAACGCGGCTGGCCGCGCGATCGGGCCCACCTCGCAATTCGTCGCCGGTGGCAATGCCAACGGCGGCCAGTTGAAGCGCGAGAACGCCGACTCGAGATTTCGCGAGTCCAAGGGCAAGGATCACTTCCTGGTCGCGCTGCGCACCTGCCAGCGGCAAGGCGCATCGCTGGCGCGCGCCGCCAAGAGCACCGCCCCCGAGCACACCGCCTTCGCGCTGACCGAAGGCGGCGGACGCGCCAAGCCGTGCCTCATCCAGGCGCCGTTCCTCGGCGGGGCCGCCGAGAAACACGTGATCCCGGACGAGTTCACGAGCGACTACCTCGAGTTCCTGCGCGCCTACCGCAGCGCGTTCTCGTTCTGGCTCGCCACCACCGGCGCGCGCGACGGCAGCGCCGATCCGCCGGCGGCGCTGTTCGCGCGGTTCTTGCATGCACTCGCCACCGGCGCGCCGCTCGATCAGGTCTACGACCTACCACTCACGAGCGAGGGCGGCAGCGACTCTCTTGAGTCGCGCTTCCTGCAATGGCTCGCCGAGGGCAAGTGAGCATCGCCAACACCGATGGCTCAAGCGATCCGCGGTGGCCGGCCGAAGACGGTGGCGGAGGGCATCATGCCAACCACGTCGAATGCCGGCCCAGAGGCCAGCCTGCTCGGTCGGCTCCGAGCCATCCTGGGCAACGCGCCGCGCGAGCCGGTCGAACTCGCGCCCAGCGCGCGCCGCCACCGCCAGCGGCTGAGGCAGCACGTGCGCGCAGGCGTTCTGGTGTTCCTGTGCCTGCAGGTCGGCCTCGGCCTGCCCGCGAGCCTCGCGCCGGGTCGCATGATCCTCGCCATCATCGCCAGCGCGATCTTCGGCGCACCGACCGGCTATCTCGTCAGCTCGCGCCACTGGGGTCCGCTCGGCGGCGCATTGTTCTCGAGCGCCATGTTCACCGTGGCAGGCTGCCTGTCTCAGATTCCATTTCTGTGCGGCGGCGGCAGCCTGGTCGCACTGGCAAGCGGGTCGCTCATCTGGGGACTCTGCATCGGCGCCTTGCCCGGTCTCTTGATCGGCTGCCACGTGCGTGTCGACAGCTGAGCACGGCCGGCGCTCGATGCTGCGCGTGATCACCGGCGACCACAGCTGCAACCCGCCGCATGCCAATTTGCATCGACGCCATGGCGATCGCGCGATGGCGCTCACGTCGCTTGACCCGACCTCGCAGGCGCTGGTGCTGACCCATACCCCTCCGGCGACAAGAGCAGCCAAGAGGCGATCTGCTATCTCGGTGAGACGTGTCGCGGACACCTTCTTGAACCGCACCATCTGGTCAGCTGCCCACCTCAGGTAATCGTCGATCCTCTCCCGTGGATCGTCGATCGAGCCTTCCCGGTAGCCGCGACGCGCCAGGCTCGTTTTCGCTCGGGTTCTTCCCACTCCAAGGTCTCGCCAAACTCGTGGTGGATCTCATCCCTTCGGTCCTGCAGCTCCCGCGGGAGGTGTCGGTGACCGCGTTGATCCGCGGTGAAGTAGGGGATCTGTGGCCACGTTCCGTGGCGGGTTAGCGTGAAGCCCCTGGAAGATCGTGCTCGTCGCGGGTAAGACAACGGCCCTCGCAGGGCGCGCTGCGAGGGGCGTGAGTGTTTGCAGCATGCCGGGTAGTCCGGCTGCGGTTGGTACTGCGAGAGTACGGTGCGAAGAGCATGCGCCGTCCCCGGTGGCGTCAACAGTTACCTTGGCGGTCCCGATTGCCTGGACCGGCTCGGCTGCTGGGACTGATCAGGCCGAGGATGACGCAGGTCACCAACTTGCTCGCGCTCGCTCCCAGGTTGCGGGACAAAGTCCTTGGCCGACAGATGGTGGTCGCTGAGCGAACCGGTATTCCATCCGGCGGCGCGTCGCTAGGCGAGTGCAAGCCACGTCCCGGCGCGATGTACTGCAAGACCCACGTGAGCGGTCGGTCTTTCTCGAGAAACATCACCAGACGCGTGGTTCACCTCCAGAAAAGACTTGCTCCAGGACTTACTTACGCCGATTATCGAGACTGCCGGCTATTATGTTGGCTGCTCCGGGCAAACCGCTCGAAGTCTTTCTTCAAACCGAAGTATCCGCCAAGGGAGATACCAATGGACAATGGGTTGAGTCGCACCGACCTTCATCGCCTGGCCCGCGTTGGCGCTCAGGCCCGCCTCGAAGAACTCCGCCAGGAGCAGGCCGCGCTGCTGCGTGCCTTTCCGGGTCTGGTCTCGCGCCATCGTGTGGCGCGCGCTGCATCCGCCGAAGTCACCTCGAACGTGTTGGCACCCAACGGCAAGCCAGTTCGCCGGAGCAAGGCCATCTGGTCCGCCGCGAAACGGAAGGCGGTATCGCTGCGGATGAAGAAGTACTGGGCGGCGCGCAGGAAGGAGAAGGACGTCGCAGGCAAGAACTGATCTCGGTCACCCGATCGTGATCGCGACCGCGTCCGATAGTTGCCCGCATCGTTGGCATGGTCGGGCGCCAGCTCTTGCACGATCAGCGGCAAGGGCGTCATGTCGTCGGACGGGTTGGTCGCCCTGAGCCAGGGATCTGGCGCGCTCGAGTTCGGCGTTTGCAGGCCTCGGTCTTCTGAACCTGCAACCTCCAGCAGCGCTCGGACACGCTCATGCACGGGTGCGTTTTCTGCATCCGCAACAGCCTGGAGGCAGGCTCGTATCAGTTCGTCCTCTCGACGTTCGCGCAGCGGCGAGCCGCACAGCGATGGACGCGACCTCGTCACTGAGCAATTGCATCCGGCGCGACGATCCGGCATCAGCCAGCATCGCAGGCGACGAGCCGACTTGACAGTCGTCAGAATGGCAACGCCCGCGAGCATCACGACCAAGGACAGCAACAGCTTTGTTGCGGGCCGGCATGGCTCTCGCCAGTGCTTCGGCACGTTCGACCGGAGATCCTGAGCCGATAATGGCCTTCGACGCCCACGCCCTTTATCATGGTCGCGTTTCTCGTTCCTTGACCGGAGCAGACTCCCAATGACGCTCGAGCTCAAGCTTCTGATCGGCGGCGAGTGGCGGTCGGCCGCGAGCGGTGAGACGTTCACGACCATCAACCCCGCAACCGAGGATGTCAATGCGCGCGTGGCACTGGGAGGCGCGGCAGACGTCGACCTCGCGGTGCACGCGGCGCGCAAGGCGTTCGACGATCCGGCGTGGCGGCGCATGCCGGCCGCACAGCGTGCGAAGCTGGTACACAAGCTCGGCGATCTGATCGACCAGCACGCCGACTTGCTCTCGCAGTGTGAGACCAAGGACACCGGCAAGACGTTGTTCGACTCGCGCAAGATCGAGATCCCGATGGCGGCAGAGGTGTTCCGCTTCTACGCCGGCCTGTGCACCAAGGTGCATGGTGAGACGCTGCCCCTGTACCCGGACTCGTTCACGTGCACGCTGCGGGAGCCGATCGGCGTCGTGGCGGCGATCACGCCCTGGAACTTCCCGTTGCTGCTCGCCTCCTGGAAGCTCGCGCCCGCGCTGGCGATGGGCAACACAATCGTCCTGAAGCCGGCCTCGCTCACGCCCACGACCGCGGTCAAGTTCGGCGAGATCTGCCTGGAGGCTGGCTTGCCGCCGGGCGTGGTCAACATCGTGACCGGGCCGGGCGAAGCGGTGGGCATGGGGCTGGTGCGCCATCCCGGCGTCGACAAGGTGGCGTTCACCGGCTCGACGCAGGTGGGCCGGCAGATCATGGCCGAGGCGGCGCACGGCATCAAACGCATCTCGCTCGAGCTCGGCGGCAAGTCGCCCAACGTCGTGTTCGCCGACGCCGACCTGGATGCGGCGGTGCGCGGCGCCATGACCGGGATCTTCTACAACAAGGGCGAGGTGTGCGCCGCCGGCTCACGCTTGCTGGTCGAGCGCTCGATCCACGATCAGTTCATGCAGCGGCTGGTGGCGAAGCTCGACACGATCAAGGTGGGCGACCCGCTCGACAAGGGCACGCGCATGGGTCCGGTGATCTCGGCCGCGCAGCTGAACAGCGTGCTCGCGTACGTCGCGTCGGGCAAGCAGGAAGGCGCACGGCTCGCGTTCGGCGGCGAGCGCTTGCCAGGCAAGGGCTTCTTCATGCAACCGACGGTGTTCGACCGGGCCAGCAGCACGATGAGGATCGCACGCGAGGAGATCTTCGGGCCGGTACTGACGACGATCCCGTTCGAGGACTTCGACAAGGCGGTGGTCGAGGGCAACAACACGCAGTACGGACTGGCCGCCGCGATCTGGACCAGGGACATCAGCAAGGCGCTGCGTGCTGCGCGCGCGCTGCGCGCCGGCACGGTGTGGGTGAACACCTACAACCGTTACGACCCGGCGCTGCCGTTCGGCGGCTTCAAGGAGAGCGGTTTCGGTCGCGAGCTGGGCGCGCGCGCGATCGATCTGTACACCGAGACCAAGACCCTGTGGATCGATCTGTAGCTCGGGTCGTTCACGATGGCGCGCAGCGAAGTCAGGCTAGTTCGTGTGCGCCGGCGCGGTGGTGATGCCGAGCTTCTTCTTCAGCACGTTCACCGCCGGATCGTCGCCGAGCAACTCGCCCGCGGCCCGAACCACGAGGCGCGCCTCGGCGGCATCCTTGCCGTCGGAGACCAGCACGTAGCCGAGCAGCAGGACGGCGTTCCTCTCTTCGCGATGATCGAGCACGTACTGCCGCAGCTCGCGCTCCGCGGTCTCGAGCTTCGCCGGGCTCGGGTACAGGCCGGCACGATCGATCGTCACGCGCAGCGCCGAAGGCGAGCGCTTGAGCACGGCTTCGACCAGCTCCGCGGCGTGCGCGTACTGGCCGCCGGCAAGGGCGGCCTCGGCCAAGGCCAGCTGACACGCGACGCTGTCGGGCTGCATGGCGGCGGCGCGCTCGTACGCCGTCACCGCACGCGGCATCAACCCCTTGCGAAACGCGAGATCGCCCACGATCAGCATCTTCTGCAGCGTCTCGGGAGGAAACGGTGCAGCGGGGATCTCGGTCGCCTCGCGCTCGCGGGGCGCGCCGTCGCGCAGCTGCCCCGGCACCAGCAGTCCCGCCGTGAACGGATCGATCATGCCGAGCTGCATCAACGCCTGCAGCTCGTCCTCGGAAACGTGGCCGCTGCCGAACGCGCTGCGGCCCGGGTCGGCGCCCTCGGGCGCGAGCTTGACCGGCGGTGGCAGCGGCTGCGAGGCGCGCGCGAGCACTTGCTTGGCGCTCACCTCTTTCACCGGCTCACCATGCAACCGCTCGTTCAGCGCGGCAAAGCCGCGTGCGCGCGGCCCGACGACCGCGGGCTTGGGTGGTGCCGGCCGGGGTTGCTGGCTGATGGCCGCTCCGGCGAGCGCGGCCAGCGCGATGGACATCAGGATCGGGCGAGTGAGCGCACGCATCATGGACTCGACTCCCGGTGGGGTTGCCGCCGACATCCTACCACGCCCTGGCGATCACGGCTTGATCTTGTTGCGCGGGCAAGGATGTCCGCGCCTCGCACGGACGCTGCCACGAACCGGGCGGCGCCCGTCAGCCCGCGCGCTACTCGTAGCGCAGCGCTTCGATCGGGTCGAGGCGCGCGGCCTTGAGGGCTGGCCACATGCCGAAGACGATGCCCACCCCCATCGAGCCGATCAGCCCGAACACGCGCGCCCACTGCGGCGTCACCACGGGCAAGGTGGGCACCAGCAGGTGGATGCCGGTGAGCAAGATCTCGGCGAAGCCGATGCCGAGCACGCCGCCGATGCCGGTGAGCAACGAGGCCTCGATCAGGAACTGCCAGGTGATGTCGCTGCGCCGCGCGCCCACTGCCTTGCGCACGCCGATCTCGCGCGTGCGCTCCTTCACCGACACCAGCATGATGTTCATCACGCCGACGCCACCCACCATGAACGCCACGGTCGACAGCATGAACATGACCGCGATGGTGGCGAACACGATCTGATCGAACGATGCGATGATCGAGTCGGCGGTGCCCACCTCGAAGTTGTTCTCCTCGTTCCACTTCACCTTGCGACGGCGCCGCAGCACGTCCGAGATCTGCTCGATCGCGTCCTGGATCTCGCCGGTTCGCGATTGCACGGCGATGAAGTGGTCGCGCTCGTCGGGGTAGTACTTGTGGAACGTGGCGTACGGGATGAAGATCAGGCTGTCTTCCTGGTTCTGCGACCCGAACGGGCCTTCCTTGCGCTTGGCAGCCACACCGACCACCCGCAGCCGCTTGCCGTCGACGTTGATCTCCTTGCCCACCGCAGTCGAGTTCTTGAACAGCGCCTCCGCCACGTAATGACCGAGCACGGCGACGTTGTCGTGGTGCAAGTTCTCGGCGTCGGTGAAGTAGCGTCCTTCACGCATCGTCGTGTTGCCCACGAACTCGTTCTGGGGAAAGCAGCCGCGCAGCTGCGGCCCTTGCATCTCGCGATCGCGATACTTGGCCGAGATGTTCGCTCGGCCGAGCTGCACGCCAGGGGATACGTAGCGCACCGCCGGGCACTGGTCGCGGATCGCCCAGGCATCCTCGAGCTTGAGCGGCTTGCGCCGGCGCACCTCGGGGCTCAAGCGGCCGGTCTGCACGAACGGAAAGCGGTAGATGTAGATGTTGTTGGTGCCGAACTCCTCCACCTGGTCGACCACGTTCTGGCGGAAGCCGTTCAGCACCGACGCCACACCGACGATGATGACGGCGCCGATGAACACGCCCAGAATCGTCAGGAACGAGCGGAAGCGACGATCCCACAGCGTGGCGATCGCCATGCGCGCATTCTCGACGATGGTGGAGAACCGGATCATCCGTCACTCCGCCCGCAGCGCCTCGATCGGATCGAGCCGCGCCGCCTTCGCTGCCGGCTGCAAGCCGAAGAAGATGCCGATCGCCGCGCAGATCACGAACGACAGCACCGGGGCCCACACCGGAAACGCCGCCGGCAGCGGCGTGAACGTGCGCAACGTCCACGAGATCAGGTATGCGAACGAGACGCCGATCAGTCCGCCGCAGCACGACAGCACGACCGACTCGATCAGGAACTGCCGCCGGATGTCGCGCTGGCGCGCACCCACCGCCTTGCGCACGCCGATCTCGCGGGTGCGCTCGATCACCGCGACCAGCATGATGTTCATGATCACGATGCCGCCCACGACCAGCGACAGGCCGACGATGAAGATCGCCACGTTGAAGATGATGCGGGTGAGGTTCGCCCACAGCGTGTTGATGCCTTCGGCGCTGGTGATGCCGAAGTCGTCCGGGTCGTCGTAGTGCAGGTGATGCTTGGCCCGCAGCACCACCCGCACCTGGTCGATGGTCGCGTCCAGGTTGGTCTTGTCGGCCGCCTTCACGCTGATGTTCACCGAGCCGCGCGCGCCGAACATCTTCTGGAAGGTGGTGATCGGGATGCGCACGAAGTTGTCGCGCGACATGCCGAACACCGAGCCCTTCTTCTTCGCCACGCCGACCACCTCGAAGTCCTTGCCGCGGATGCGCACCTGCTTGCCGCGCGGGTCGACGTTCGGGAACAGCTTGTCGGCGATCTCCCAGCCGATGAAGGCCACGGCCGCAGCGCGGTCGACCTCGACGTCCAGCAAGATGCGGCCGATCTCGACGTCGTACGGCTCGATCTCCAGGATCTCGGCGTGGATGCCGCTCACGTCGACGCCCTCGACGCTGTTGCCGCGGTAGGCAACGTTGGCGTTCGCGTGCGTCTCGCAGGCGACCACGTCGGCTTGCGGGCAGCGCTCGCGGATCGCGCGCGCGTCGGCCAGACGCAGCGGCTTGTTCTTGCGCAGGGCGGTGAGGAACTCCTGGCGATTGGTGATGATGCCGAGCCGCGACACGACGAACACCCCCGGCCCGAGGTCGGACAGCTTCTCCTGGACGTACAGGTTGAGCCCGTTGATGATGCTCACAACAGCGATGATCGACGTGATGCCGATGATGATGCCGAGCAGCGTGAGGAACGATCGCAGCGGATTCGCCACCAGCGACATGAGCGCGATCTTGAGCGCCTCGCCGATGCTCATCGCCCTTGCGCTCCAGCGAGGCGCGCTCACCAGCTCGTCGCGTTCGATCAAGCCGTCCTTGAGCGTGAGCACGCGCTTGGCGCGCGCGGCAATGTCGCGCTCGTGCGTGACCAGGATGATGGTGTTGCCGGCGCCGTGCAGCCGGTCGAACAGATCCATGATCTCGATGCTGGTCTTGCTATCGAGATTGCCGGTGGGCTCGTCGGCGAGCAGGATGCTGGGACGCGTGACCAGCGCGCGGGCGATGGCCACGCGCTGGCGCTGGCCGCCCGACAGCTCGTTCGGACGATGGTGCATGCGCTGCTCGAGCTCGACCTCGCGCAGCGCCTCCCGGGCACGCTCCTGGCGCTCCTCGGCCGGCATGCCACGGTAGATGAGCGGCAGCTCGACGTTGTGCAGCGCGTCGGCCCGCGCCAGCAGATTGAACGTCTGGAAGACGAACCCGATCTCCTGGTTGCGGATGCGCGCCAGCTCGTCATCGGCCATCTCGCTCACCAGCTTGCCGTTCAGCAAGTACCGGCCGCGCGACGGCGTGTCGAGACAGCCGATCAGATTCATCAGCGTCGACTTGCCCGACCCCGACGGACCGATGATCGCCACGTACTCGGCGCGCGCGATGGTCACGTGCACGCCGCGCAGCGCATGCACCTCGAGCGATCCCATCGTGTAGGTCTTCCAGAGGTCGTCGATCTGGATCAGCGCCTGGTTCATGCTGGCGTACTTGCGGCCGGCGCGCTCACGACTCGTCCGGCTTCTCGTTGGCCTTGGCGAAGCGGCGGAACCTGCTGTTGTCCACCTTGACCAGCTGGCCTTCCTCGAGCGCGCGCAAGACCTTGTACGGGCCGATCACGATCTCCTCGCCGCCGCTCAGTCCTTCGAGCAGCTCGGTGTCCATCTCGCCAGTGATGCCGGTCTTCACCGGACGGAACAGCACCCGGTCGTCGCTGCCCTTCACGAACACGCCTTGCAGCTCCTTCTTCACCGCACCGGCGCGAGTGATCGGCCGCAGGTCGCGCTCTTCCTTCTTCTCGCGGCGGCGCTGCAGCTCGTTCAGATCCGGCGGCACGTAGCGGCCCTGCTCGTCGACGTCGACCTCGCGCACGGTGATCGCCTGCACCGGCACCACCAGCGGGTTCTCGCGCGTGGCGGTGAGGATGTCGCCCTCGCACGACATGCCCGGCCGCAGCGCTGCCGGCGGATTGCTGATCACCGCCTTCACCAGGAAGTCCTTGCCCTCCTGGCTGGTGGCGGCGGCGAGCGAGACGGCGCCGCCCTGGCCCTGCACCACCGGGGCATTGCCGATCTCGATCACCTTGGCGTCGAGCACCACGTCGTCGCCGAGCGCATCCACCTTGACCTTGACCGAGTCATTCAGGCGGATCTGCACGATGTCGGTCTCGTCGACCAGGAGCTCCGCCTGGATCACCGACAGATCGGCGATGGTCATCAACGTCGCCTGCGGATTGCTCTGGATGCCGGGCACCGCGCGCTCGCCCTTCTCGACGTTGAGCGCGGTGATCACACCGTCCAGCGTGGCGTAGATGGTGGTCTTCTTGAGCCAGTCCTCGGCGCGGTCCATGGCGACGCGCGCGGCCTCGGCGCGCGACTTGGCGGCATCGAACACGGCACGCAGCTGATCGATGGTCAACGTGCTGCTCTTGATCTGGGCGTCGTACTGCGCGATGCGCGCATTGACCGCATCGACCTGCGAGCGCGCCGTCTTCTCCTGGGTGACGGCGATCTCGAAATCCTCCGGCGACAGGTCCTTGCGATCGAACAGCTCCTTCTTGCGCCGGAGCAGGCTCTGCGCACGCTCCTGCGCTGCCTCGGCCTGGGCGAGATCGGCCACGGCGGACGCCTTCTGCGCCTTGTCGCGCGCCAGCGACGCCTCGGCGGTGGCGATCTGCACCTCCTGTCCCTTGGCGTCAGCCTCGGCCGCCAGCGCGGAGGCGCGCATCGCCGATGCGTCCGCCTGCGTCTGGTACGGGTCGATCTTGAGCAGCACCTGCCCCTTGGTGACGCGATCACCCTCGTGCACCGGCAGCTCGACGATGATGCCCGCGATCTCGGCCTGGATGTCCACCGCCTCCTTGGCCTGGATGCTCCCCGACGCCGTCACCACCGATCGCAGCAGCGGCGTGCGCTCCACCAGCGCGGTCTGGACGTCGACCGGCCGCTCGCGCTTGTGGGCGATCCAGCCGCTCGCGGCGGCGGCGGCCAGCAGCAGCAGCAGGACGAGGAGGGTGCGTTTGGTCTTCTTGGTCATCGATGAGACAGTGGTAGGCTGGGAATCCCGGACGGGTCGTGAAAGCTCAAGGATACGACACAGGTGCCCTCCTGAAACCAGCTCTTTTTCGAGATTCGCAGACGCGCAGGCGTGCCCAGCGGGTGCTGCGCCAGAGCGCCGGCGCATCGACCATCGACCTTCGCCGTGAGAGCCGGGACCGCGAGGTGGCAGGACCTCCGGTTGGCGCCGCGAGCCACGGCATGCGCGCCCTAGCGGTTCGACGCCGATGACCGAGGTCGAACGACAGATCGCCGCGCGGCGAGCACGACTCGCGCTCGCCACCCGGCGCGAGCAGTACGCGATCGCGGTCGCGCTCGGGATCTTCCTCTCGACCAGCGCCCTGGCCGGTCTCGGTCTCTCGCGCGCGCTCGCGCTGCCGGTGCACACCTGCGCGCTCGCCGGCACCGTGCTCTTGATCGGGGCGCTCGCCTGGCGGGTCGCCGCGTCGCGCGCGCGCAAGTCGGCGGCCTACGCACTCGACTGGCGGCTGCGGGCCAAGCGCCGCCGCGACGACGACCATGCGTTCGGCCAGGATGCGGGCGTTGCCTATGGCGACCCCGGCCATGCCTTCGCACTCGATCTCGACGTGTTCGGCGCGGGATCGCTGTACGAGCGGCTGAACGACTGTCATACGGTGCTCGGCCGCGACGCGCTGGCCGAGCTGCTGCGCGAGCCGCCGTCGCACACGATCGACGAACGCCAGGCAGCCGTGCGCGAGCTGGTGGCGGACATGGCGTGGCGCGAATCGCTCGAGGTCGAGCTGTGTCACTTGCGCGACCTCGGCTCGCGCGATCCGCTCGAGCGGCGCCATCTCGAGAACGACACGCGGGCGCTGCTCGAGTGGGCACCGGCGCCGCCAACGAGGTCGCGCCGCGGCGTGGTCAACGTGCTCGCGGCGCTGGCCAGCATCGCCGCGGCCGGACACGTCGCGCTCGACTGGCCGTGGGCGGCGCTCGCGCCGTTCTATCTCACCAACCTCACGATCCTGCTCTTGCGCCGCGACCTCAACCTGCTGCTCACGCGGTTCGTGCGCGTGCGGGCCACGCTGCGCGCCTGGTCGCGGGTGCTGTGCGTGCTCGAGCGTGCCGCGCCGCGCGCGCGCGTCCTGTGCGAGCTGCGGGCCGAGCTGTTCCTGGGATCGACCAGCGCGTCGCGGGCGATCGCGCGGCTGTCGCGGCTCGCCGACCGCCTCGCGCAGCGCAAGAATCCGCTGTGGTTCTTCTCGTTCGACGTGCTGTGGCTGGTCGATCTGCGCGTGCGCCGCGACCTGCTCGCGTGGCAGGCCGAGCACGGTCCGTTCCTGGCGCGCTGGCTGCGCGCGGCCGCGCGACTCGAGGCGCTCAACTCGCTCGCTGCCTACGCCGAGGCCGCGGTCGCCGGCACCTGGCCCGTGGTGCGGGCGGACGGGCCGGTGTTCGCAGCGCGCGATCTCGCCCACCCCTTGCTGCCGGCACGCACGCGGGTCGGCAACGATCTCGAGCTGCTGGAGCCTGGCACCGTGCTGCTCGTCACCGGTTCCAACATGAGCGGCAAGAGCACGTGGCTGCGCGCCGTGGGACTCGCCGTGGTCATGGCGCGCCTGGGGCTGCCGGTCACCGCCAGCCACCTGGCGATGCGCGACGCCGACGTGGTGACGGCGATGCGCGTGCAGGACTCGCTGCAGAGCGGCAGCTCGCGCTTTCATGCCGAGGTGCACCGCATAGGCAGTGTGTCGATCACGTGCGCAGGCGACCGCTCAGCGTGGTGCTGCTCGACGAGATCCTCGCCAGCGCAACTCGCGTGAACGGCACCTCGGCACGCGTGCAGTGCTGATCTCGCTCGCGCAGCTGCCGGCGATCGTGCTCATCGCCACGCATGATCTCGAGCTGACGGCGCTCGAGCATGAGCTGCGCAGCTGCCGGGTCGTGCACTTCCGCGATGGCTTCGCCAACCAGCAGCTGACCTTCGACTACCGCCTGCGTCCCGGGCCGCTCACCTCGACCAACGCGCTCAAGGTGATGCAGAGCGCCGGCCTCGACGTGGGCGGATGACGCGCGCGGCGCGGCCGTTCAGGGCACGACCCGGCGGATCGGCCGCAGGCCGAAATCGGCAGCCACATAGTCGGCCGAGGTGCGGGTGCGCGCAGCCACGCGCGTGTCGCTCGACGGCGAGCTGTAGGCGCCGCCGCGGCCGACACCGTTCTGCTCGCCGTCGCCGGCATCGCGCGCGCCATCGCCCGCGTGCGGCGTCGCGTATGGCGGCGCGTAGCGACCGCTGCACCATTCCCAGACGTTGCCGATCACGTCGTGCAGCCCGAACCGATTCGCGTGGAAGCTCCCCACCGGCGCATGAAATGCGTAGCCATCGTTCAACCACAGCTCGGGGCGATAGGCACTGGTGACCGCATCGGCCCAGCGCTGGTCGGCGATGTTCGCCGCCTGCTCGATCGACGACACCGCATTGCCGGTCCACCAGACCGAGGCCGTGCCGCCGCGCGCTGCATACTCCCATTGCGCCTCGGTCGGCAGCGCCAGCCCGAGCCGCGCCACGACCTGCTCGCACTGCAACAGGCTCACCTGCTCGACCGGATGACGGCGAAAACCGTCGCGGCCCTCGGCTTCGAACCGCTGGTAATTGCTCGGGTTCAAGCCCACGAACGCCAGCCACTGTCCCTGCGTCATCTCGTACTTCGAGATGAAGAACGGCGCCAGCGTCACGGTGTGCACGGCAAAGTCCTCGACCTGCGCGTCCGGATCGTAGTTGGCGCCGCGCGCCTCCTTCGCCTGGCAGCCGAGCGTCGGCTCGCCGCCCGGCAGCAGCACCAGCACGAGCGCGCTGTCCGGGCCGAGCACGAGCCTGTCGTCTGGTCCGCGCGCGGGCAGCGCGCCGGTGCGCGGGCAGGCAAACTCGAACAGGCCCGACTCGGGGTCGCGGCCGATCGGCACCAGGCCGAACTGCGGCTCGATGGCGAGGCCCCGGTACTGCGGGCACTGCGTGCGATCGGCAATCGCCGCAATGGCCGCTTCCCAATCGTCGGCATGTTCCTCGAGCGTCGTGAACTCGAGCCAGCGCACCATGTGGATGCGCTCCTTGATCTCGGCGATCGCGCCCACTCTCGCATCCGCCGAGTCCAGCCGTTCGAGGTCGCGCACCAGCTGCTCGAGCAGGTCGTGCCACCACTTCATGGTCTTGTCGGCGAAGCGCCACGTGACCCGTACGCCGCTGCCGGTGTGCGTCTCGATCCGCTCGCCCTGGGCCCGCCACAGGTCGAGCGTGCGCTGGTGGTCGGGGCGATGCGCGGCGAGCTGCTCGGCGCGCAGCAGCCACTGCCGCATCGCCGGCTCGAGGCGGGGCTCCTCCGGCCACAGCTGGTCGACCTCGGCGAGCAGATCCGCGAGCTCCTTCACGTCGCCGAGACGCAGGACGTCCTGGTAGTTGCGGCGCGCCTCGGCCGCGTAGCCGCGCGCTTCGCTCGCGTTCTGATCGGCGCTCTCGCGCAGCTGATCGGCGGCGCGTCGGGCGCGCGCTTCCACGACGCCGACCGCGATCAACCCGGCGATGGTGAGGAACAGCGCCGCCGCCATGGCGACGGCGGTGCCGCGATTGCGGATCATCCACTTGCGGAACTCCGCCAGCGGTCCGGCCTCGTACGCCTTCACCACGCGGTGCTCGAGGTAGGCGCGCAGGTCCTCCGCCATCAACTGCATGTGCGGGTAGCGGTCGTCGGGGTCGCGTGCCATGGCCTTCTCGCAGATCGCCACCAGCTCCGGTGGCACCGCCGGGTTCAGCTCGAGGATCGGCTGTGGCGGGCGCTCCAGCACGCACGCCAGCACCGTGCGGCAGGAGATCCTCGCGTTCGGCGGCACATAGGGCATGCGGCCGGTGAGCAGCTGGTACAGCATCGCGCCGACCGAGTAGACGTCGGCGCGCGCGCTGATCTCGTCGACGTGGCCGCGCGCTTGCTCGGGGGCCATGTAGGACGGCGTGCCGACGATGTCGCCGTCCATGGTCAAGATCGGCGAGTCCGGGTCGGCGAGCAGCTCGCTCTGGCGCGCGGTGTCGATGGCGCTCTGGGCCGCGGCCGCGCCGGCACGCAAGCGCAGATCGTGCAGGTCGCGATGGCCGATGATGCGCGCGACGCCCCAGTCCATCACGTAGACTTCGCCGAAGCGGCCGACCATCACGTTGGCAGGCTTGAGGTCGCGGTGGATGACGCCCTTGGAGTGCGCATACGCCATCGCCTCGCACACCTTGAGCATGATCGACAGCACGCGTGTCTGGCTCCAGTCGGGGTGCTCGCCCTCCAGCAGCTCGAACACGTCCTTGAGCGTGCTGCCTTTCACCAGGCGCATGGTGAAGAAGAAGCGCCCCTGATGATCGAGGCCGAACTCGTGCACCGGCACGATGCCGGGGTGATCGAGCTGGCCGGTCACCTGCGCCTCCTCGAGGAAGCGCATCAGCCGGCGCTGTACCACGTCGGGCAGCACGCCATCGCGGAGGATGGCGGCATCCTCGAACAACTTCATCGCCAGCTGGCGGCGCAGGTCCTTGTCCCACACGCTCAGGATCTCACCCATCCCGCCGCGGGCGATCGACTGGCCGAGGGTGTAGCGGCTGGCGGTGCTGCTGCGCTCGACCACGCGCGTGATCAGCTCGGCGAGATCGTCATGCTGGCTGAAGCGGGGCGGTGCGACGCGCGCGGGTCCTGGCTCGGCGGCCGCGCGCTCGGCAGGCGCCATCAGCGGGCTGAGCTCGTCCAGCAGGGCCATGATCTCGCGCCAGCGCGCGTGCCATTCGCGCAATGCGTCCGGCGGCGCCGCCTGGGCCGCGCACCACGTGTCGAAGTCCACCTCGGCACCGCGATACCACAGCTCGAGGTATTGCCGGAACAGGCCCCGCGCCAGGGCGTCGCTCGACTCGGGTGCCGATGCCATGCCACCATCCTCTTTGCCGTGAGCTGGGACAGTCTAGTCGGTCCCTGACGCGAGGTCGAGGTCGGCAGCCAGGGGGAGATGGTCGGAGGCGAGGCGGGCGAGCGCCAGGCGCGAGCGGTGCAGTTGCCGGATCGCGATCTCGCCCTTCACGTACAGCGCGTCGAGCGCGCGCAGCGGCGCGTAGGCCGGGAAGGTGAGCACCGGCTCGTGCAGTCCGCGGAACCCGGCGGGCACGAACAGCCGCTGGCCGAGCGTGCCCCACACGTCGTTGAAGTCGCCGGCAACGATGATCGGCGCCCGCGCGTGCAAGCCCGCGAACGGATGCGCGGCGAGGAAGCGGCGGATCTGCAGGCGCCGCTCGATGCCCGACAGCCCCAGGTGCAGGTTGAACACGTGCAGCGTCCGCGGGTGACCATCCGCGAGCCGCACGCGCAACCGCGCATGCAGCGCGCTGCGGCGCTTCTTCCACGAGATCGTCAGGTCGATGTTGCGCGTCTCGGTGATCGGGAACCGGCTCAGGATCGCGTTGCCGTACTCACCGCCCGAGCGCAGCTTGACGTTGGCGAAATAGGTGCGGTGGCGCAGGCCGAGCAGATCGCCCAGCAGATCCACCTGCCGGTCGTGATTGGAGCGTGCCGCCATGCAGTCCACCTCCTGCAGCAGCACGATGTCGGGCGCGTAATGGCCGATCGTGTCGGCGACGCGCGTCGGGTCGTAGCGACGGTCGAGACCGCCAATGCACTTGTGGATGTTGTAGGTGAGCACGCGCACATGCGTGGTGCGTCTCTGCCCGTTGCGTTTGGAATCCGCCGTCATGATCGTCATCATGTGCAGGCGCGCCGCGGTTTCTACCGTGCGAGCGTGCTGTGGCGGCGACTGTAGCCGAAGTAGATCACCAGGCCGATCAGGAGCCACACGAGCAAGCGCAGCCAGTTGGAGCCCTCCAGCCCGAACATCAGCCCGACGCAGGCAAGCGCCGAGATGAGCGGCGTGACCGGATAGCCGGGCACGCGGAACGGGCGCTCGCGCGTCGGCTCGCGCTTGCGCAGCACGATCACACCCAACGACACCAGCAGGAACGCAAACAGCGTCCCAATGTTGCAGAGCGAGATCGCCTGATCGGGCGTGATCAGCGAGCACATGACGGCGACGAACACGCCGGTGAAGATCGTGCCGATGTACGGCGTGCGGAATTTCGGGTGCACGCGCGCGAACGTCGGCGGCAGCAAGCCATCGCGCGCCATCACCATGAAGATGCGCGTCTGGCCGAGTTGAAAGACCAAGAGCACGGCGGTCATGGCGATCACCGCGCCGAACGCGAGCGCGGTGGCGGCGCCGGTCAGGCCGATGCGCTCGAACGCGTTCGCCAGCGGATCCTGGCTTTGCTTCAGCTCGTTCCACGGCACGATGCCGGTGAGCACCGCGGCGGTGACGATGTACAGCACCGTGCAGATGACCAGCGACCAGACCATGCCGCGCGGGATGTCCTTCTGCGGATTGCGGGTCTCCTCGCTCGCGGTCGACACCGCATCGAAGCCGATGTACGAGAAGAATCCGAGCGCGGCGCCGTGCCAGACGCCGGTGAATCCGTTTGGCACGAACGGCTGCCAGCGCTTCACGTCGACGTGGCCGAAGCCGATGGCGATGAACGCGGCGATGAGCAGCATCTTGATGGCCACCATCACGGCGTTGAAGCGTGCGCTCTCCTTCACGCCGATCACGAGCAGCACGGTGAGGAAGACCGTGATCGCCGCCGCCGGCGAATTGACCGCAACCACCCAGCCGCCGATGCGCGGCGCTGGCATCGCATCGAGCAGGGTCTGCGCCGCAACTTCCACGCTCGCATCCGCCGAGCGAGATCGCGCAGCGCGCCCTCGACCGCGCCGGTGGCGGCGCCTCTGGAAGTCCTTCATCAGCCACAGCGGCAGCTGGTCCCGGCGCATGGTCGAGGACGTCTGGAGTAGTCGGCCCAGCTCTGCGCCACGTAGATGTTGCCGATCGCGTACTCGATGATCAGGTCCCAGCCGATGATCCAGGCGATCAGCTCGCCAAGAGCGACATAGGAGTACGTGTAGGCGCTGCCGGCCGGCACCATCGCCGCGATCTCGGCGTAGCACAGGGCGGCGAAGGCGCAGGCGATCGCGGTCAGCACGTACGACGGCATGATCGCCGGGCCGGCGCCGAGCGTGCGCACGCTGCCATCGGGGAAGGTGGTGCCCGAGGCCATGTCGCCGATGCTCGAGAACAAGCCGGCGCCGATGATGGCGCCGATGCCGAGCATGGTCAGGTGCCAGGCGCCCAGCGTGCGCTTCAGCGTCACCTCGCCGTGCTCGGCATCATGCATGATGTCGGCAGCAGTCTTGCGTCGAAACAGCGTCGCCAGGGCCATCGCGGATCTCCAGGTTGCCACGGAGCGAGTTGCCGTTCGGGCCGTGGGAGTGTCGTGGCCGGGGCGGGCAGAGTCAACCAGGAAGCCGCGTCCGGACGCGCCTGGCAATTTCCTGCGAATGGCGAGCGAGCTGGTTCCCTGGGCAAGGCTGCCCGTTTAGACTGCCCGCTCATGATGCCATCCCCACTGTCTGCCGATCGCCTGCGCTGGTCCTGCGACCCCAATGTATTCGGCGTGGCGACCTCCGCCGATGCGCCGCTCCTGGAAGGCACGGTCGGGCAGGAGCGGGCGCTGCGAGCGCTCAAGCTGGGCATCGAGCTCTACGCCCCGGGCTACAACACGTTCGTGTCGGGGCTCACCGGCACCGGCCGACTGTCCACCGTGAAGCGCATCCTCGAGAACATCAACCCGGTGTGCCGGCCTGCGCCCGACCGCTGCTACGTGAACAACTTCAAGGACCGCACCCGCCCGCTGCTGCTCACGTTCCCGCGCGGCCGCGTGAACGCGTTCAAGCGCGACCTGAGCGAATTCCGCAAGCTCCTGGTGACGATGATGCCGCGCGCGTTCGAGAGCGAGGACTTCTCGAATCGCAAGCGCGCCCTGCTCGAGCGCTACCAGGAGCAGGAGAAGAAGCACTTGAAGGTGGTCGAGACCGAGGTGGAGCAGGCCGGCTTCCGGCTGGCCCAGGTGCGCATCGGCCGCATGCTGCACCCGGACGTGGTGTTCGAGTACGAGGGCGAGCTCAAGACCGGCGACTTCCTCGATGCCCTGGAGAAGGACAAGAAGCTGCCGCCCGAGCAGATCGGCGCGTTGCGCACCGGCTTCCAGCAGAGCCGGGTCAAGCTCGAGGCGCACCTGCGCACCAGCCGGCAGCTCGCGCGCCAGATGATGGAGGAGCTCGAGACGCTGGCTCGCACCACCGCCAACACGCTGATCGAGGGGCCGCTGCAGGACTTCGCCGATCGTTACCAGGATGCCAAGGTGGCGGCGTGGCTCGCCGACGTGAAGGAGGCCGTGCTGGCCGAGCTGGGTCGATTGAAGAACGCCGACGACGAGGCGAGCGCGCTGCTGTCGCGCCGCTTGCTGAAGCGCCTGCTGCGCGACCTGGACGTGAACGTGCTGTGCGAGACGCGCAGCGAGGATCCCTGCCCGATCATCATCGAGAACACGCCGACGTACACCAACGTCTTCGGCACCATCGAGCGCACCGGCCGAGCGGCCGGGCACTACACCAACATCCGGGCCGGGTCGCTGTTGCGCGCCGACGGCGGCTATCTCGTGCTCAACGCCGCCGACGCGCTGTCCGAGCCAGGCGTGTGGCGCGCGTTCAAGCGCACGCTCAAGAGCGGTTGCCTCGAGATCCAGACCTTCGACACGTTCGCGCAGATGTCCACCGTCGCCCTGCAGCCCGAGCCCATCCCGGTCAACGTCAAGGTGATCTTCATCGGCGACAGCGACCTCTACCACACGCTCTACCACGTCGATGACGACTTCAAGAAGATCTTCAAGGTGCGCGCGGACTTCGACGACGAGATGCCGTGCTCGCGCGAGTCGATCCAGGCCATCGCCTCGCTAGTGCGCCGCTTGAGCAGCGAGGAAGAGCTGCTGCCGTTCAGCAAGGAGGCAATGGCGAAGCTCGTGGAGTACGCGGTGCGCAAGGCCTCGTTTCGCGGCAAGCTGTCGAGCCAGTTCAGCGAGGTGGCCGACCTCGCGCGCGAGGCGCACTTCCACGCCCGGCGCGCCAGCGAGCACCTGGTGAGCGCCGCCGAGGTGGGCAAGGCCGAGGCCGAGATGCGCGAGCGCTCGTCGCTCGCGCAGGACAAGCTGCTCGAGCGCATTCGCGAGCAGGTCATCCTGATCGCGACGCGCGGCACGCGCATCGGCCAGATCAACGGGCTCGCGGTCTACGACCTCGGCCACTTCATGTTCGGCGCGCCGTCGCGCATCACCGCCACCGTCTCGGTGGGCAAGGCCGGCATCATCAACATCGAGCGCGAGGCGCGCATGTCGGGGCGTACGCACGACAAGGCGGTGCTGATCCTGAGCGCGTTCTTGCGCGAGCGGTTCGCGCGGCGTCGGCCGATGACGGTCAGCGCGTCGCTGTGCTTCGAGCAGTCGTACTCCGGCGTCGACGGCGACTCGGCGAGCGCCGCCGAGATCGTCGCGCTGCTGTCCGCTCTGGCCCAGGTGCCGATCCGTCAAGACCTCGCAATCACCGGCTCGGTCAACCAGAAGGGCGACGTCCAGCCGATCGGCGGGGTGAACGAGAAGATCGAAGGGTTCTTCCACGTCTGCCGCGATCACGGCCTCACCGGCACGCAGGGCGTGCTGATCCCCGAGCAGAACGTGCCCGACTTGATGCTCGCCGAGGAAGTCGTGGCGACCGCGCGCGCGAACCAGTTCCACCTCTACTCGTTCCGCCACATCGAGGAGGCACTGCTGTTGATGACCGGCCTCGTGCTCGGCGAACCGAACGCGAAGGGCCACTATCCCGAGGGCACGCTGGGCGTGATCGTCGAGCAGCGGCTGCGGCGCATGGAACGCGCGCTGCGGTCCGAGTCGAAGCGCGGGCTCGGGGCCGACAACGGCAGCGACCAACCACGCGAGGTGGATGGGTGAAGGCCATGGACCCGTTGCTGCCGTACGATCCGTTCGACGAGCCGCTGCTGGTGGTGGATGACAACGTCGACTTCGCCGAGAACTTGCACGAGATCTTCACCGCGCGCGGTTTCGAGTGCCACGTCGCGCTGTCGCTGCGCGACGCTTGCAAGGCAGTGCAGAAGGAGCGCCACTCGGTGGCGTTCCTGGACATCAATCTGCCCGATGGCGACGGCGTGCAGCTGCTCGGCGAGCTGCGCAAGCTGCAGCCCGACTTGCTGGCGATCATGGTCACCGGCTACCAGTCGATCGAGAACGCGATCGGCGCGCTCAACGCCGGGGCCTTCGGCTACGTCACCAAGGGCGGCGGCCCCGAGGAGCTGATCGCCGCGCTCGAGCGGGCCCACGAGAAGCGCCGCCTCGAGGCCGAGAACCTGAAGCTCAAGGACCTCTACGGGCAGGTGATGTTCGCCATCCCCGGACAGCTGGTGGTGCTGGATGCCCGCGGCAACATCTTGTCGGCCAACCGCGTCGACCCGAACATCTTCGGCGCCCGCGGCGCGCTGGAGAAGAACCGCAAGCTCGCGGACTGCCTCACTCCGGCCCTGCGCCAGAACGTCGAGCTCACTCGCCTGCTCGCGAGCGCCACCGCGGACGTCGTGAGCTGCACGATCAACACCGAGCACGAGGGCGCGCAACGGGTGTTCGTGGTACGCGTGTTCCCGCTGTCGCATCCGGACGCGAAGCGCGCCATCCTGTTCACCGACATCACCAGCAACCTCGACCTCGAGCGCCGCCTGCAGGAAGCCGAGCACCTCGCCACCATCGGCCGGCTGGCCGCCGTGGTCGCGCACGAGATCAAGAATCCGCTGGCTGGCATCCGCGGCGCGATCCAGATCCTCGAGCGCCGCATGGAGAAGTCGAGCGGCCACGATCGCGAAGTAGTGGCCGAGATCATCGGCCTGGTCGACCGCATGCGCGCCACGATCCATGATCTGCTCGCGTTCGCGCGACCGACGCCGCCCAAGCTCGAACGCATCAACCTGCTGGGCGAACTGCGTTCCTGCCTGGCGGTGCTGTCGGCCGACCCGGTGATGCGCGGCATCGAGACCGAGATCGACGTGGGCGAGAACCTGGTGCTGCCGGCCGATGCGCATCAGCTGCGCCAGGTGTTCACCAACCTGATGCTGAACGCGGCCCAGGCGATGGGCGGCAAGGGCAAGCTCCACCTGTCGGCAACGGCGAATGACGATATGGTGGAGCTCAGCATCAGGGACAGCGGTCCCGGCATCGATCCGGGCGTGTTGCCGCAGATCTTCGAGCCGTTCTTCACCACCAAGACGCACGGCACCGGGCTCGGGCTGGCGATCACGCAGCGCGTGGTGAAGGACCACGGCGGCGCGATCCGCGCCGAGAACCGCGCCGAGGGCGGCGCGTGCTTCTGCATCACCTTGCCGCGGCTCGAGCAGCGGTGATCGGCATCGGCCGCAGCGAGCAAAAGTGGCCGAGGAAACTCCGGCTCGAAAGGAGAAGGGGTATGAACGGAGTTTTACACGCAGCAGGCAACCCCGGCTCACCATCTCGGCAGAGGCGGCATGCCGCGTTCCTGATACGCCAAAATCTCGATGATTCGCGCCAGCACGCTGGTCACCAGCGGCTCGATGGGCAAGCCGCTCTGATGCCGGATCGATGACTCCAGGTCCGGACGCGGTTCCTCGAAGCTCGACTTCTTGCGCAGATACACCGACCAGCCCGCCTCGGAAGCGTCGCCTCCCTCGCGCGCCCGGCGCTCGAGCCGCTCCTTGATGATCGGCTCCGCACACTCGACCAGCACGGTCACGCACGGGGCACCCACGGCCGCGGCCATGGCGCGCGCCCGCTCGCGCAGCACGCGCCGGTCGAAGGTCGCGTCGAGGATCACGGCCAGGCCACGATCGAGCATGCCGCGCGCCGCCGCGAGCAACGCATCGTAGGCGCGCGTGACGGCCAGTTCGCCATAGCTCGGCTCGGCCTCGAGCGAGCGGCGCACGACATCGGTGCGCACGAGCTGCGCCCGCAGCGTGGCCTGCAGCGCGCGCGCCACGACCGTCTTGCCGCTGCCCGGCAAGCCACACATCATCACGACCAGTGGCTTGCCGGCGAGGGTGTAGGAGAGCGCGAGGTTGAGATGCGCGCGCAGCGAGGCGAGCTCCGCCGCGCTCGCTTGCTGGTCGAAGCGCAGCGCGGCCACCTTGGCGCGGATGGCGGCGCGATGCGCCTTGTAGAAGGGCAAGACCAGGGGCAGCGTCGCATCACCGCTGCGCTGCACGTACTGGTGCACCAGGAAGTCGCTGAAGGCGTGGCAGCCGCGATGGTCGAGGTCCATGGCGAGGAACGCGAGATCGGCGGCGACGTCCATCTGCCGAAAGCGCGGCTCGAACTCGATCCGATCGTAGATGACGATCGCGCCGTCTTCGAAGCAGATGTTGCCGGCGTGCAGATCGCCGTGGCCGTCGCGCACCCGACCTTGTAGGGCACGCTGCAGGAACAGGTCGTGATGCGTGCGCACGAACTGGGTGGCGTAGCGCTCGAGTGGCGCGATCAGCGGCGCCAGGTCAGTGCGACCCGCCGCCAGATCGTGCAGGTTGCGCGTGACCGCGCTCGCCACTTGCTCGGGCGCGCCCTGCTCTGCAGGCATGACCGCCGCTTGCGCGTGAAACCGACACAGCGTGTCTGCCAGCGCGTTCATCATCGCATTGTCGACGACGCCTTGCTCGAGCAGGCGGTCGAGCATGCGGTGCGCCGGCAGGCGCCGCATCTCCAGCGCGTATTCGAACGGCACGCCCGGGCCGCCGATGCCGAGCCGAGCGCCGTCGCGCACGATCGGCACCACGGCGCGGCACACGCCCGGAGCCAGCACCGCATTCAGCCTGAGCTCCTCCTCGAGGAAATGGCGGCGAGCGGCCAGGCTCGAGAAGTCGAGGAACGCGAGCCGCACCGGCTTCTTCACCTTGTAGGCGCGATCGCCGGCGAGATAGATCCACGAGATGTGCGTCTCGATCAACTCCACGCTCGGCGGCGGCTCGGGGTAGGCCGCCGGGTCGAGCAGCGCGCCCGGCAGCAGCGAATCGGCGTTGGTGGGCGCGGCCGGCGGCGACATACAATCCTCAGATCGGCACCGCGCGCGGAACGGAAGTCGCGGCGTGGTGCGCCGGCGCCCGGCGTCGGCCGCGACGGCGGCTGTGGCGCGCAAAACTGAGCACAATCCGGAGGCCACGATGAAAATTCAACGCATCCTCGTCCCGGTCGACTTCTCCGATGGCTCGCGGCAAGCCGTTCAGTACGCGAGCGATCTGGCGCGCACGTTCAAGGCCGAGATCCACCTCCTGCACGTGATCGAGCCGATCGTCTATCCGATCGAGTACGGCGTCGCGCCGGCGGCCCATACCGACATCGAGGAGACCGCCCGCGCCAATGCCGAGAGGGAGATGCGGCGCATGGCCGAGAAGCATGCCCATGGCGTCTCGAGCCACGCCTGGATACGGATCGGGCGCGCCGCCGACGCGATCGCCGAGGTCGCCAAGGACGCGCTGATCGATCTCATCGTCATGTCGACGCATGGTCGTACCGGGGTCTCGCACCTGCTGCTCGGCAGCACCGCGGAACGCGTGGTGCGCATCGCTCCGTGCCCGGTGCTGTCGCTCAAGGGTGCCGGCGCAGCGACGTAGCCGGCCGCAGCACACTACGCGTGCGGCAGCAGCTCTTGCCCCACCGTGATCACCGGGCAGGGCGCGATCTTGAGCAGGTGCTCGGCGGTCGAGCCGAACAGCTTGTGCTCGGGCTTGGGATGACCATGGCAGCCGACGATCACCAGGTCGGCGGCGACCTCCTTGAGGTAGTTGACGAGCGAGGTCGTGGGGTGACCGCTCAACACCACGAGCTCGTACGTCTTCGCGTCGCCAAGGTGCTCGCGCGTCAGCCACAAGAGCTTCTCCTCGGCCTCGACCTCGATCTCCTTCTGCAGCGCCTCGACCGGCGGCGGTCACGTAGAACCCCATGTACGCCGAGGTCGTGGATCACGTGCCACCCGCAGCCGCGCCTGGAACCGGTCGGCGAGCACGCGCGCCCAGCGCAGCACCTCGCGCGAGGTCTCCGACGATCCACTGCCGCCACGATCGTCGTCACGGTTTTCATGGGCGCCTCCAGCTTGGTACCGGTTCGCTCCCTGCCAAACACCGTGACGGGAAGCAATGCCAGTGCCACATGCCGCGCGGCCGCGGTGCGGCCACGCGCGCGGTTGCCGGGGAGGAGTTTTCACCGGCGGCACGGTGCGCACCGGCGCTTCCTTGCCAGTCGCTCCCGCCGGCATGGTGGTTCCCCGGGCCGCCGCATGCCGGGCGTCACTCGATGGTCATCGCGTCGCGGCTGGAGAGGTAGGTGGCGCCGGTGGAGAACACCACCGCCTGGAAGTAGGCGGTGAAGCCGACCACCGTCGGATCATTCGGGATCGTGACCAGCGTGCGGTTCAAGCGCGTGCCATCGATCGATCCCGAGAACACGCGGATCAAGACCGCGGGATCGAGCAGCAGGTGGCCGATGATGCCGGGCACGACGTAGTCGCCGGTGCCGCTGCTCACGAACAGCAAGAACGTGTCGCCGGCGTGGCCGGTGAGATGGAACGCCACGGTCTGCCCGAGCTTGGGTCGACCGAACACGTTGAACAGCGGTTGATCCTCGTAGACATCGATGCGCAGATCGTCGAGCAGCGCCTCGCACAGCGAGTCGTTGGGCTTGTCCTGCGCGACCAGCTTCAAGCGCATCTGCGCCGACGGCGCGACGAAGTCGGCGACGCGGAACTGGACTTCGCGCCACGCATTCTCGGTGGCGCCCACGACCTCGAGGTTGCTCCAGCTCGCGCCGTCATCGTTCGAGATCTGCACCAGCAGGTCGTCGTTGTTGGGCGAGCCGCCGAGATCGGCGTACCAGCGCCAGAACCGCAGCACCGCGCTCGGCGCACTCGCGAGGTTGAAGCGTGGCGAGATCAACGTGGTCTTGCCGTCGTCGACGTCGTTGTCGCCGGCGGACCCGCCCGCCTTGGCGGTCACGTAGCAGTTGTGCCCCGCGCCGCCGGTGTGATCGTCCTCGGGCTGCACGATGTCGCTGCCGGAGGTGGTGCCGGCCGGATCGCCCCACTCCCACTTGCCGCGGGTGGCGTCGTCGCCGGCCGCACCGAGCGTCCAGCCGAGCGGGGTCTCGGCATCATCCAGCACGTACGGGATGACCTCGCCGACGTTGATCGTGATGACGTCTTGCTGCGAATAACCCTCGTAGCTGAGCGCCAGCGTGAAGCTGACCGGAGTCCCGGGCGGAGTCGCCGGATCGAGCACCAGCGTGAGGGGCTGAGCGTCGTTCACTTCCTGCGTGAACGGCGCGATGCTGCCAAAGTCGTAGCTGCCGTCCTGGATGCTCACCCATGGACTGCTCGACGTGAGCGAGGCGACCACCGAGGTTTGCGGCGCGAGCTGGCCGGAGTTGCGGGCGGTCAGCGTCAGGGCCACGGTCTCGCCGCGCTCGTAGGCGCCATCACCATCGGCGTCGGTGATGGTGCGGCTCAGCACGCGCACGAACGCACCGGCGGCCAGCGCCGTGATGCGCAGGCCCTCGAGATTCTCCTCGGCGAGCGGCACGATGCGATTCTGCGGCGGCCAGAACCCGTCGCTGTCGCCGCCCATCTCCGGCGTCCACGACAGCGTGCCCCATTGACCGTAGTCGTAGTCGATGGTGACGCCGTTCGCGAGGTAGAGGATCAGGCCCGCGGGGCCGTACGGGTAGCCGTTGTCGCGCGTCTGCAAGACCGACAGCTCGTCGAACCGGCTGCGATCCCCCGGATAGGCGGCAACGTAGCCCCAGGGGTACAGCCACAGACCACCATAGGTGTGCGCGCTGATCGCGGTCGCGAACGGGTGGCTGCTCACGAACGCAGCCATCGCCTGCACCTCGGGCTCGGACAGCGGCGCCGTGCCGCGGTACACGTCCGAGCCCGGGTCGGGCGAGGAGCCGGAATCATCGTGGCCCCACTGGTACGAGTAGTTGCGGTTCAGGTCGACGCCGAACGTGCCGCCGCCGTTGTTGCGCCGGTTCTTGCGCCACATGCCGCCGCCGCCGGGATTGCCGTTCTGGTTGTACACGTAGCCATCCGGGTTCACCACCGGCACGAACCACAGCTCGCGGTTGTCGACCAGGTAGGTCGCCACCGGATCGATGCCGTAGCTGTCGAGCAGGTACAGCATGAAGTACAGCGTGGCCTGCATGCTCTCCGGCTCGCGCGCGTGGTGCAGCGCGTCGAAGCGCGCCTTCGGCTCGGGCTCGTCGATGTCTGGATGGTCGGAGATCTTCACCGCCCACAGCGGCCGACCCTCGATCGAGCTGCCGAGCGATTGCTTGGTGGACACGAGCGCCGGGAACAGCGCGTGCAGCTGATCGAGGATCGACACGACCTCGGCATACGTGTAGTAGCCGCCCATCGATCCTTGCCCGAACGGCGGAACGATGTTGGCGCCCACCTTGCTGTCGACCCGCACCGGCAGGCTCAGGCGCGCAGCGTAATACCCGGCGAGGTCGGCGATCACCACGTGATGGCCGAGCCGCAGCGCTTCGATCGCGGCGAGCTCGCGCGCGTTGCAAACCAGCTCGAGCTCACCCGCGGGCGTGACACGCACCACGTCGACGCCGAGCTGCGCCAGCACATCGCGCGCGACGCCGCGCACGTCGAGGCGCACGAGGTGGTAGACATCGGGTCGAGCCTGCGCGAGACACGCGCCCAGCAACATCGCCATGAAGATCATGGGAAACCCCCGGTGGCAGGTGGGAACGGCGAGGCGCCAGCGCGCAGGATACGGCGCGATGCAGAGGCCGGCAACAGGCAAGCCCGCTAGGGCGAGTCGCCGCCGAGGCGGCCGAGCGCGCTCGCGAGCGGTGCCGCGGCGAGCCCCACGACCGGCAGCAGGAACCGCACGCCGAATGGGCTATCCGCGGCGTACACGTACACGGCGAACGTGATGCAGAGCCCGGCCGCGGCGACACACCACGCGAGCGCGAGCGCACCGCGGCGGCACAGCAGCCGCGGCCAGCCGATCCACGCCAGCAGCGCCAGCGGCGCCGCGTAGATCAACCCACGGGGCCAGTCGATCAGCTGCTCGAGCAACCCGGCGATCAGCGCGCGATCGAACAGCCCTGTGTGCGAGGCGATGGCGCGCTCTCCCTGCACCAGCACGAGCACGCGGTTGTACGACATGACCAGAGGGTCGCCGAACATGCGCCAGTTCATCACCAGCAGACAGGCGATCGGAATGGCGAGGCCGAGGCCGAGTCGGAAGAGCGCGCGCCAGCGTGCCATCACGAGCACCGCGGCCAGCACCAGCCAGACGTGGGTCACGCGAGCGAGCAGCGAGCCGCCGAGCAGGAGCCCGCCCAGGAGCGGGAACTGGCACGCGGCGAGAACGGCACCGGCGACGCCGAGCGCCGCCCCGAGCAGATCGATCGAGATGCTGTAGGCATAGGCGATGAAGATCGGCGAGGCGCCGAGCAGCACGGTCACGAGCGCGCTCGCGCGCGGGCTCGCCTGGGCGAGGCGTGCGCTCGCGTACATGGCGCCGGCGATGAGCATCAGGGCGAGCAAGTTGAGGACGATGAAGCCGCGCTCGCCGAGCGCGCGGTAGAACGGGGCCGCGAGCACCGGCAAGAGCCACGGGTGCTTCGGATAGAGCTCGCCGTTCTTGCCGAGCGCGACCACGGTCTCGGACTCGGACAGGAACGCGTTTGGTGTGGAGCCCTCGTAGAGGTGGAGCTGGGCCTGGCCATGCAGGTCGAGGTCGCCGTCTTCGACCAGCGAGCGGGTGGCCTCGAGGAATGCCCGCGCATCCCCGCGCTGCAGCGGCTCGCCGTTTCTCATGCGCAGCAGGGCGGTGCCGCCGTAGAGCGCGAGCAAGGACGCCATCGCCACCAGAACGGGCATCGGGCTCGTGGCAGCGGCGCTTGCGCGCTCGAGGGGTGGCGTCGCCCGGCGGAACGCCGCCAGCGAGAGGCCGAGCAGCGCCAGTGCGATCCAGTGCATGCGCGTGCGCGGCGTCTCGCTGCGCGTGGTCTCCGCAAGCGTGGGGTAGCACCACGTGCGCGGCATCGGGCTGAGCGTCCTCTGGTCCCGGTCCCAGACGAGGAGGCGGAAGAACGCCGGCGTGTTGAACGGCATGTACTGCAAGCTGAACGGGATGCCGTGGTCGCTCGGCGCCACCGCGAATACGTGGCGGTGGATGGCCGGGTCGGGCTTGAGGTCGCTCACCGCGTCGCCGACCTGCAAGCGGGCGCCGCCGGTGAGCTCGAGCACGAGCGTGTGCGGCCGGCCTGGCGGTGGCACCAGGATACCCTGCAGGCGGGCGGTGACGAACGCTGCGCCCGCCGGCATGCTGTGATCGCTGACCGTGGCGATCCTCGCCCTCCGGTACGGCTCGCCCGAGCGCGCCAGCGACAGCTGCACAAGCGCTCCATGCGGGCTCGGCGGTGCCGCCAACCCCACGATCACCGCCCCAGCAAGGCAAGCCACCCCCAGTCCCCTCACGCCTCGTCCCATGTTTCACATCAGGAGGGACAGCGTAGACTGTCCCTCCCTTGTTTCATTGTGTGGGGGTGGCGAGGTAGATCGCCGCCTCGTCGTTCTTGAACTTGACGTGGAAGCAGAACTGGCCGCGGTCGTTCACGGAGCGCGAGGCGATGAAGATGTCCTCTACCGCGGAACCGCCGAGCGGCGAGCCGCGCTGGATCACGCGCACGGGAGGACCCAGGCGCCGGGCGAGACACAGCACTGGACCACCTTTCTCGCGGGCGATGAACAGCGTCGCTCCCTGATCGCTGTGGCCGATCACGGGATCGAACGTGCGGCCTTCGCCCTCGTGCGAGCCGACCACCTCGCGCAGCTGTCCGCCGGTTGCCTGGGTGACGAGGATCGCCTCGCTCTTGTCCTTCTTCTTCGCCCAGAAGCACAGCTCGTCCTGCTTGGTCAGCACCGGCGGCCCGAAGTCGGAGTAAAAGCTCGAGTCATCGACGATCGGCAGCGCCATCTGCGGTCCCGGCGGCTGCACGTACAGGCCGCGAACCTTGTCGCGCGTGGTGCCGATGAACGCCACCGATCCGGTCTCCGACAAGCTGACGAACGGCTCCACCTTCTCGAGCGAGCGCAAGGTGTCGACCACCACCAGGGTCTGGATCTGCGTGTTGATGAAGATCCCCATGCCCGGCGTGTAAGGCATCGCCGGATTCTCCTCGCTCGCATCCGGATTCGGGAAGTCCTCCGGCCGGCTCTCCTCGGGAATCGGGATGCCGCCATCGGGCAGGCGCGTGTCGATCTCGCCGTAGAACACGACCTGACCGCGCGAGTCGATGTCGGGCGTGCCCTTGAACCTGGTGAAGTTGAACAGCGTGTCGGCAACGATCGTCGGCTCGGCACCGAGCGGTTTGAAGAACACGCCCGATCCCTGGTTCTCGATGTGGCCGACGAACGTCACGTCCCACGCGTCGTTGATCACCGGCGTCGGGTCGAGGTTGGTGAATCGGTCCTTCGTCGACACGGCGAACTGCGGCGGCCCACCGCTGCTGAAGGCGATCACCTTCTCGCCGGCATCCATGGTCGCCGTGAACGCGGTGATGCCGGTGGCGTTCAGCGTCGGCGCGCCGTGGAATTCCTTGTACGTGTCCTTGGTGTGGGCGACCTCGATGAAGCGGTAGCCCGCTGGTGCGCCCTGGACCACCGGCGCCGCCACCACGGCGGGCTTCTTCGCTTGGCCGATCAGGACGATCAGGGGAATCAGTCCCATGGCAGCCTCCAGCCAGATCGATTGCCGTGCGGCAGTCGTAGACATCGGCCACACCGGAAGCATCCGCCGGTTCTTGTCGCCGCGCCACGAGAACTGACCCGCGGTCCGCCGACCACCGCGAAACGCAAGCGGGGCGCACCCGAGGCAGACCTCGCGCGCGCCCCTGGGTGCAGCGTCTCAGCTCTTGGTTTCCGCCTTCTGCGCGCTCACCACCGCCTCGAAGTGCAACTGGTCGTCGGCCACCGACACCCGCACCAGGTCCTTGCCTTCGAACGTGCCCTTGAGCAGCTCCTCCGACAACGGATCCTCGAGGAAGTGCTCGATGCTGCGGCGCAGCGGGCGCGCGCCGAAGTCGAGGTTGGTGCCCTTGGTGATCAGGAAGTCCGCAGCCTCGGGCGTGAGCTCGAGCCGCAGCCCGCGATCCCGCAGCCGCGACTGCACGTCGTGCATCTGGATGTCCAGGATCTGCTTCATGTCCTCGGCGGTGAGCGGCTCGAACACGATCGTGTCATCGAGCCGGTTCACGAACTCCGGCCGGAAGAACTTCTCGACCTCTTGCATCAGCTGGTCGCGCATCTTGTCGAACGCCGCTTCCTTCGACGCCTTGCGGAAGCCGAGCGACGACTGGTTCTTGATGATGCCCGCGCCGATGTTCGACGTCATGATCAAGATCACGTTCTTGAAGTCGACGTGCCGGCCGAACGAGTCGGTGAGACGCCCCTCTTCCATGATCTGCAGCAGCATGTTGAAGATGTCGCCGTGCGCCTTCTCGACCTCGTCCAGCAGCACCACCGAGTACGGCCGGCGGCGTACCTTCTCGGTGAGCTGGCCGCCTTCCTCGAAACCCACGTAGCCAGGCGGCGCACCCACCAGCCGCGAGGCGTTGTGCTTCTCCATGTACTCGGACATGTCGATCTGGATGAGCGCGTCTTCGTGCCCGAACATGAACTTCGCCAGCTGCTTCGCGAGATGCGTCTTGCCGACGCCGGTCGGCCCGAGGAACAGGAACGATCCCATCGGCCGCCGCGGGTTCTTCAGACCCGAACGGCTGCGGCGCACCGCCTTGGCGATCGCCTTGATCGCCGTGTCCTGCGACACCACCGAACGATGCAACTCCTCTTCCATGTGCAAGAGCCGCTCCGCCTCGCCTTTCTCCAGGCGCTGCAGCGGGATGCCGGTGATCTTGGATACGGTCTCGGCGATCACGTCCTCGTCGACCGTGCCGTCGACTTCCTTGGAGACCTGCCGCCACTCCTTCTGGATCTGCTCGCGCTTCTTGCGCAGCTTGTCGGCCTGATCGCGCAGGTACGCCGCGCGCTCGAAGTCCTGCGCCGATACCGCCTCCTCCTTCTCCTTGTCGAGGTTGGCGAGCTTCTCGTCGAGGTCCTTGAGATCCGGCGGCTGCGTCAGCGTCTTCAAGCGCACGCGCGCCCCCGCCTCGTCGACCACGTCGATCGCCTTGTCTGGCAGGAACCGGCCGGTGATGTAGCGGTTGCTGAGCTCGACCGCCGCCTCGATCGCGCCATCGGTGATCTGCACGCGATGGTGCGCCTCGTAGCGATCGCGCAGCCCGCGCAGGATCTCGATCGTCTCTTCCTTGCTGGCGGGCTCGACGATGATGGTCTGGAAGCGGCGCTCCAGCGCACCGTCCTTCTCGATGTACTTGCGATACTCGTCGAGCGTGGTCGCGCCGATGCACTGCACCTCGCCGCGCGACAGGGACGGCTTCAGCACGTTGCTCGCATCGATCGCACCCTCCGCGCCGCCCGCGCCCACCAGGGTGTGCAGCTCGTCGATGAACAGGATCACGTTCTTGGCGCGCTTCACCTCGGTCATCACCGCCTTGATGCGCTCCTCGAACTGGCCGCGGTACTTGGTGCCCGCCACCATCATGGCGAGGTCGAGCACGACGATGCGCTTGTCGCGCAAGATCTCGGGCACGTTGCTCTTGATGATGTCCTGCGCGAGACCCTCGACGATGGCGGTCTTGCCGACGCCCGCCTCACCCAGCAGCACCGGGTTGTTCTTGGTGCGCCGCGACAGGATCTGGATCACGCGCTCGATCTCGTTGCGGCGGCCGATCACCGGGTCGAGCTTGTTCTCGCGCGCGAGCTGCGTGAGATCGCGGCCGAACGCATTCAGCGCGGGCGTCTTGTTCTTGGCGCCGGCTTGCGCCTGATCCTCGGCCTGCGGCTGCTCCTCTTCCTCGGAGCGCGGGTCGGCACCCAGGAACTCGAGCACTTCCTCGCGCACGTCCTCGAGCTTGACGCCGAGGTTGAGCAGCACCCGAGCCGCTATTCCCTCGTTCTCCTTGATGAGGCCGAGCAGCAAGTGCTCGGTGCCGATGTAGTTGTGGCCGAGCTGGCTCGCCTCTTCCAGCGCGAGCTCGAGCACCTTCTTCGCGCGCGGCGTGAATGGCAGGTTGCCCATCGTCACCATGGTGGGGCTGCCCTTCACGATCTTCTCGATCTCGGAACGGATCTTCTTCAGATCGATGTTCATGTTGCGCAGCACGTTGGCCGCGACGCCGCTGCCTTCCTGAACCAGACCGAGCAGGATGTGCTCGGTGCCGATGTACTCGTGGTTCAGCCGCTGGGCCTCCTGCTTGGCCAGGTTCATGACCTTCCGCGCGCGATCGGTGAATCGATCAAACATGCTCCCACTCTCCGGCTTCATGCCCGCGGGAGGTCCCGCGGGCGAGGTTGCTCAACACCAGTCGTCGCCTCGTTGCCCTCGTGCCAATCTCGGTCATGCCTGCTCGACCGCCCCTCATCTTCCACATCTGTCGGCCAAGCGTTCCAGCTCTGTCAAAAGAAGTCTTCTCGTTTCGATCGTGGTGCAGCTCAAGCGCTAAATCAGGCCTCACGAGGACCTGCCCAGCAATCGCTCACGCACGTAGGTGGCACGCGCGATGTCTCGTTCTTCGGGTTTCAGCGACCGGCGCTCAAGCTGCTGCAGATGGCCGGGCTGGATCACGAGGAACAGCTCGTTCAGGGTATCGAGCTCGATCCCCTTGAGCAGCCCCAAGTTAACGCCCATGCGCACGTGGGACAGCAGCTGCATGGCCTCCTCGGAGGACAGGGTGCGCGCCGACGTCAGGATGCCGTACGCCCGCCACACCTTGTCGTCGAGGATCTTGCGCTCATCTTCCTCCATCAGACCGCGGCGGACTTCGCGCTCGTAGTTGACGATCTTGGGAATGGTCTTCTCCAGATCGCTCAACAGGTCGTCCGGCGTCTTGCCGAGCGTGACCTGATTCGAGATCTGATAGAAATCGCCGCTCGCCTCGGTGGCCTCGCCGTAGAACCCCCGCACCGCGAGGTTCATCTTGTTGACCGCGTTGAACACCTTCTCGATCAACTTGCTCAGCGCGAGCGCCGGCAGATGCAGCATCACCGAGATGCGCATGCCCGTGCCGACGTTGGTCGGACAGGACGTGAGGTAGCCGAACTGTGGATGGAATGCGAAGCTCACGTTCTCGGCGAGCCGCTCGTCCAGCGCTTCGATCTTTTCCAGCAGCGCTGCCAGCTGCTGTCCAGCCGCGAGCACCTGGATGCGCAGATGGTCTTCCTCGTTCACCATCACGCTGATGTCGCCGAGCTCCGTGTGCGCGACGCCATGGTGCCCCTCGGACTTCAGGTGCTCCATGCTGATCAGATGGCGCTCGAACAACAGCCGCCGATCGATCGGCCCCTTGTCCTTGAGCGCCTGGTAGGTGATGTCCTGCGCCAGGCGTGAGCGTTCGATCGCGCCCACCAGGATCGTCTCCAGCTCGCCTTCCTGCGCGCTCGACAGCTTGGCCTTCAGGGGAAAGCCCTCTACGTTGCGCGCCACCCGGATGCGCGACGAGACCACGATGTCGGCATCCGGCCCCGCGGCATCGAGCCACGCCACGCGAAGGGGAGGGTGATCACCCACGCTGCTGCTCCTGGAGCTTCTTCTCGAGCGTCTGGATGCGATCGCGCAGGCGCGCCGCCTCCTCGTACTCCTCGTTCTTCACCACGCTCTGGAGCTTCTGGCGCAGCATCAACAGCTCGAGCTCGTAGCTGCGCTCGATGCCGACCTTGTGCGGCACCTTGCCGATGTACTGCGAAGATCCGTGGATCTTCTCGAGCAGCGGCACGATGCCGTCCTTGAACACGTTGTAGTCGTTGGCGCAGCCGAAGCGGCCCTTGGTGCGGAACTCCTGATAGGTCATGCCGCAGTCCGGGCACTTCTGGCCCGGCTTGGTCGAGGTCTTCGTGCCGCGCTGCTGCAGGTTCTTCTCGAGCAGCGTGTTCACCAGCTCGTGCATCGAGTACGGCGTGGTCTTGTGGCCTGGCAGGCCACGCTCGATGGCACAGCGCTCGCACAAATGCACCTCTTGTTTCTCGCCGACCTTGATGTCGACGGGGTGCACGTCGCGAGCTCTTTGTTGCAGTTCTGACAGACCATGGACTCGACCTACGGCCCCACGGGCCAACCGGCGCTTCACCAGCGTCGCCGCGACCCTGCCAGCGTGCGCAAGGCAGCCAGCCAACGCGCGGCCCACGCAAGCTCATCGAACCATGTCGCGGCCCAAGCCGCGGTTGTCCGGTGATCGGCCGGCGATCGCCGGAAACGCCGCAGGCGAAGAACGCGGGCGACGATTCGGGCCTCGGTGCTGGGGCTGGAGGGCGAGGAACACTTCGGCTCGGACGACGGCTGCCACCTGGCAAGCTCGATTGTCGTCAGCAGTTCCTTTTCAAGGTTGGGATTCGCCGGCGCCGAGCGCGTGCATCCGCGCGGCTCACCATCGCGCGCACCAGGCTGCGGAAGGTGTCGCCGCGCTGCTCGAAATGCGTGAACCAGTCATAGGAAGCGAACGCCGGCGACAGCAGCACCGCGTCCCCCGGTCGCGCCATGCTCGCCGCCTCGCGCACCGCTTGCTCGAACGACGTGGCCTTGACCCGGGCCGGCCGCTCGCCTGGCGCGATGCGGTCGAGGCACTGCAGGATACGTTCTGCGGACGATCCCATGGCGATCACCACGCGCGCGCGCTCGGCGGCGGCGCTCTACCAGCAGCTCGATGTCGAGGCCCTTGTCGTAGCCGCCGAGCAGCAGCACGGGCAGCGCGCTCCAGCCCGGCGAGCGTGGACTCGGGCGTGGTCGACACCGAGGAGTCGTTGTAGTAGCGCACCGCCGCGCTCGGCGACCAGCTCGAGGGCGATGCGGCACACCCTCGAACGCGCGCACCGCGGCGACCACCGGCTCCGGTTGTGCCCCTTCGGCGAGCGCGGCCGCCGCCGCCGCCGCGACGTTCAACCGATTCATGGTGCCGAGCAGCGGCACGTCCTGCGCGGGCATCAAGGAGGTCGTGCGCCCCGCAGCGTCGCGCACGACGATCGCGTCGTCGACGGGGTGACCAGGCCCGGCTGCGGCGCGCACCCCACGCCGAACGCATAGCAGCGCGGCAGCGCGCGCCCCACTTGAGCAGGACGCGATTGGTGGCATCGACGACCGCGTATTGCGCCTTGCGCAGGATGTGCTTCTTCGCCTCGCGATAGGCGCGGAAGCTGCGATGGCGATCGGGTGGTTCGGCGTCAGGTTGGTGATGAGCGCGCCGGCTGGACCGAGATCGCGCTCGCCGAGATACTCGAGCTGGAAGCTCGACAGCTCGAGCACCGCCAGGTCGTTCGCCGTCGAACGATCCACCTCGCCGAGCAGCGAGCGGCCGCAGTTGCCGCCCAGGAACACGCCGGGCCGTGCGGCGGCCAGCATGCGCGCCAGCAGCGTGGTGGTGGTGGTCTTGCCGTTCGAGCCGGTGACGCCGACGATGCGCCCGCGGAAGTAGCGGCAGAACAGCGAGATCTCGCGGTCTCGATGATCACGCGGCGCACGCGCGCGCGCACCTTGAGGAACGGCGGGCCCGATTGACCGCCGGGTTCACCACCACGAGGTCGGCATCACGGAAGTCCGCACGCTGGTGCTCGCCCAGCACGTACCTCACGTCGAGGCCGCCGAGCTTCGCGATCGACGGCTCGAGCGTGGCCTCGGCGCGCAGATCGGTGACCGTGACCTTGGCCCCATGCTCGGCCAGGAACCGCGCCGCGCCCGCGCCGCCGCCGAATAGCCCGAGGCCCATCACCGTCACTTTCTTGCCAGCGAACTCGGCGGTGGTCGAGGGCAACTCGGAGCGAACCGTCGCGCGTGCAATCATGAGGCCGCCTCGGGGTTGGGTCGGTTCGAGCGCCAGTCATCGCGCCGCCTGCGAACGCTGCTTCAGGTCACGCGCGCGGATCAAGGTCGCGTCGAGATCGGTGGCCGCATCACTGATCGGGTCGAGATGCAGGAACACCTCGTGCTCGTCACGCTCGTTCCACGGCAGCATGACCTCGGTGAGGAAGTCGATCGGCGGCACCTGCCACCATGGCGTGGTGAGCTCGACCAGCTCGGTGCGCTGCACGAAGCCGTCGGCGCGCACGGTGACCTCGCGGGTTCCGTAGTGCACGAACGACTCGGTGTAGGGCGCCTCGCCGACTTCGTGCCCATCGACGAACACGCGCGCATTCGGCGGGTCGGAACGCACGACGAGCACACGCTCGACGCAGCCGGTCACCGCCGTGACCAGCAGCATCATCAGCACGTGCGCCAGCGCGCGGATCGACGGGCCATGCGACATCGGCCGGATTGTAGTTTTGCTGTTGAACCCCAACAAGATGTCGCCGACGCTACGCGACCACTGCCGCGATGCCGGCAACGGCTCGCACCATCACGAGCAGTCACAAGAGCCGTCATTGTGGTGCTGCGCAAGCAGAGGAAAGGGCGCCTCGGTGATTCAGAAACTCGCCAACACCCAGCCGCCGTCGCCAGCCGAAGCCGATGACCTCCTCTATGCGTCGCTCGCCTCGTGCGCGCGGCTGGCAGAGCTGGCGGGCGCGCTCGGCTCGAACGAGCGTGCGGTGCGCGCCTTCACGTTCGACCGCGCGCGCGCCATCGCCGTCGGCGACGGCGCGCGCGAACCCGAGGCCGTAGCGATCGCCGAGCAGCTGTGCAAGTCGGGGCGGGCAGCGGCGAGCGCGCACGGATGGTTCGCGGCTGCGATCGGCGTGCCGGGCGCGGGCACGATGCTGGTCAAGGCGGCGCTGGTCGCGCGCACCGGCACGCGCGCGGCGCCGGGCTGGCAAGCCACCATCGAGGCGTGCGCCGCGGCGCTGTCGCGCGAGCTGGAGGCGCGGCTCGAGCTGCGCCAGGCGCGCGCCGCCGCGCTCGCCGATCGCCGCTACCTGCAGCGCGCGTTCGCCAGCGGCTTGCAAGAGGTCAAGCGGGTCGCCGACGAGGTGCGCAGCCACTGCATGAACTTGCCCGTGGTCAAGCAGCCGCAAGGACCGACCGCGGAGGAGCGTGCGATCCGCGCCACGGTGCTGCTCGCCGATCGGCTGCGCGGCCTGGAGACCTGGCTGCGCCTGGCCGAGCCGGGCGATGGCAAGGCCGCCGACTCGCGGCGCGCGCTCAAGCTCGCCTTGACCCGGCTCCACAGCGCGTTCGCCCTCGGCGAGAATCAGCTGCGCGTGAGCGAGCCGTTGCCGGCCGTGGATTGCGACGAGGCGCGGTTCACGACGCTGATCGAGGAGACCGTGAAGGTGCTGCTGCGCCGCGAGCTGCCGATCAGGATCGAGGCTGTTGCGAGCGGCCGCCTGGTGCACATCGACCTCGCTTGCCAGGAGATCCTGCCGACCGAGCCGCCGGACCCGCTCGAGACGCTGCCCTTCGGCCACGCCAGCGCGATCAAGAGCGGCGATCTCTCGCTGGCGCTGGTCGAGCAGATCGCCCGCGCTGCGGGCGGTGCGCTCACGCTCGGCCCGGGGTTCCGGATCCGCGTCACGCTCCCCGCCCTCGAGCCCGCAGCTGACGCCACGACCACGCCGCCGAGCCGCACCGGCGGGGTCAAGGTCGAATGACGGCAGTCCGGCTTCTTCGGTTCGTACGGGGTGGGAGTGCAGGTTCCGGCGGCGGAGGCTGCGGCCGCAGCGAGCTACCTCGCGGAGCACCGCGCTGCCGGCAAGGAGCTGGAACGCGCCCGGTGCGACCTGACCGAGGTCGATCTGCACGGGCGCGACCACAGCGAGCGGGCGCAGCAGGCTGAGCGGAGAGGGAGGGATTCGAACCCTCGGTAAGGCTTAATCGCCCTACAACGGCTTAGCAAGCCGCCGCAATCGACCACTCTGCCACCTCTCCGGACGAGTCTCTCGAGCGAGGATCACCGCCATTGCCGGTGATCTTCGCGTTCCGCACCAAAGCGGAGGGTGCAGGATTCGAACCTGCGGACCCTTTCGGGTCAACGGTTTTCAAGACCGCCGCAATCGACCACTCTGCCAACCCTCCGGGAGCTGACCAAACCAAAAAAACCGCGGCGCAGCAGCTGCAAGGCGTCACGCCTCGGGCGGCTCCTCCCGGCACACCGCATCCAGCACCGCCTCCTCGACGAAGATCGGCACGCTCATCGCCACGGCGAGCGCGATCGCATCGGACGGTCGGGAATCGACCAGGCTCTTCTTGCCGTCGAGCACGACATGGAGCTTGGCGTGAAAGGTGCTGTTGCGCAGCTCATCGACCACGATCTTCTCGATGCGCGCGCCGAGCGCTTCCAGGATGGAGCGGATCAAATCGTGCGTCAATGGGCGCGCGGTCTCTTCGGCCTGGATCTTCCGGCTGATCTCCGCTGCCTCGTACATGCCGATGATGATCGGGAACCGGCGCGTGCCGTCCTTCTCTTGAAGGTAGATGTACTGATGGTCCACGGTGTCGCGAATCACCATCCGCGCAAGCTCACACTCGACCATGTCAGTTGATCTCCGACTGCTGGTCGCGAGCCCGTCGTCGTCGGGTCGCGGTGGCCAAGGGCAACGGTCGCGGTGCGCAGTCTGCTGCTTGCCAGTTCCTGCCAGAGTCAGGATAATCGCTGCGCCACTCTTCGGCGCGCCAGAACCCGCTCGGGAGCCCCATGATAGGGGACCAAAACCCGCCGCAAAACCCCGTCCTCGTCGTGCACCGCCGCGGCGGCGACTTCGAGGTCTGTCACCGCGGCGCGTTCGCCGTCCTGCGTGGCGACCGCGTCGTGCGGAGCGCGGGCGAGCACGAGCGCTCGTACTTCGCGCGGTCCGCGACCAAGCCCTTCCAGGCGCTGCCGCTGCTCGTGCACGGCGGCCTCGAGCGCTTCGCGCTCACGCCGGCGGAGATCGCCGTGGCGACGTCGTCGCACGGCGGCGAGCCGATGCACATCGACGCGGTGGCGAGCCTGCTCGAGAAGGGCGGGCGCCACGCGAGCGACCTGCAATGCGGCAGCCACGCCCCGCTGCACGAGCCATCGGCGCACGCGCTGGTGCGGCGGAACGAAACCGCCGAGCGTGCTGCACAACAACTGCTCGGGCAAGCACGCCTCGATGCTGCTCCAGTGCGTGCTGATGCAGGCGCCGTGTGCGACCTACCTCGACCCCGAGCATGCCGTGCAGCGCGAGATCCGTGCGACATCCTCGACGTGACCGGGGCGAGCCGGCGGCGCTGCGGGTGGCGGTGGACGGTTACCACGTTCGAGCTGCCGCTCGTGGCGATGGCGCGCGGCTTCCGCAACCTCGCCAATCCCGAGCGCGCTTGCCGGCCGGACGCCGCGGCCGCGCGCGCGCTGGTGGCCGCAGTGGCCGCCGAGCCGTTGATGATCGCCGGCCACGACCGCTCGGCCTGGCGTTGATCGCGCCATCGCGGCCGGGTGTTCTACAAGGCGGCGCCGAGGGCTTCCTCGCGCTCGGCGTCGCCGGCGAGGACCTCGGGCTCGCCATCAAGATCGACGATGGCGCGACCCGCGGCTGCCGGTGGTGCTGAAGCTGCTGGCGCAGCTTTGCCTGCTCACGCCCGGCGAGCTCGCCGGGATGCAGCGGTTCGGCGAGCCGCTGCTGCACGATCATGCCGGCCTCGAGGTCGGCGAGCGCAGGTGCTGATCTAGATGACGCCGCGCCGCAGCTCGGACGCGCCGCCCCCGCCACTGCCGCCGCGCGCGCGCTCACAAGGGCGACTTCGGCCGCGTGCTGATCGTCGCCGGGTCGCGCGACTTCGCCGGCGCGGCGGCGCTCGCCGCATGGGGCGCACTGCGCGCCGGCGCCGGGCTGGTCCGGGTCGCGCTGCCGGCGGTGATTCATCCCGCGCTGTGCGCGCGCGTGCTGCCAGCCACGTGGCTGCCGCTGCCGGCAACGCGCGCCGGCACGTTCGCCGCCGCTGGCCTCGCCGCGCTGCGCGCCGCGGCCAACGCCGCGGACGTGGCGGTGATCGGGCCGGGCGTCGGCCGCGTGGTCGAGACCGCGCGCCTGGTGCAGAGGCTGGTGCGATCGCTCGCCCTGCCCCTGGTGCTCGACGCCGACGGCTTGAATGCATTCGCCGGCCACCCCGAGCTGCTGGTGCGTTCACCGCCAACGGTGATCACGCCGCATCCCGGCGAGCTCGCGCGGCTCGCGCCCGATCTGACCGCGACCACCGATCGCGAGCGCGTCCGGGCCGCGAGCTCGCGTGCAGCCGTTGCGTGGTGGTGCTGAAGGGTCACGCGAGCATCATTGCCGATGGGCGCCAGCAGTTCGTCAATCGCACCGGCAACCCGGGCATGGCCACGGGTGGGACCGGCGACGTGTTGAGCGGCATGGTGGGCGCGCTGATGGTCACCAGCTCGAGCGCACTGCTCGCCGCGCGCCGCGCCGTCCACGTGCACGGGCTCGCGGGCGATCTCGCGCGCGACGCGCTGGGCAGACCGCGCTCACCGCCGAGGATCTGCTTGCCCACCTGGGCCGGGCGTTCCTGCTGGCAGCGCGGCGGGCGCTAGCGCCCGCCGGCGCCGATCCGCGCCCGGCACCGTCGCGTGCTGCCGGCGGCTTCCGGCGCGGGCGAGGACTACATCCACTGCTCGGGGTACGCTGCGCACGGCGGCTTCGATCGCGCGCGAGATCTCGGCCGTGATGCGCACGATCTCCTCGCGGAACGGACGCGAGCGATCAGCGACGATCGGCGCGCCGCCGAAGATGCGGAAGCGCGTGCCCCCGTGCGTGCGTGCGCAGAACATCGGCAGCACCGGCGCGCCGGTGCGCAAGGCGAGCAGCGCCGCCGCGGGCGAGGTCGGTGCCTCGCGGCCGAAGAACGGCACCATCACGGCCGTGTCGCCGGGACGCAAGTCCATCAAGAACCCCGGCACGCGCCCTTGCGCGTACTGCCCTTCATCAGGGCGGCCACCGCGTTGCGCGCCAGCACCACGCCGATGCGCGCTTGCCTGCGCACCTCTTCGAGCGCGCCGCCGATCTGTCGATCGGCGAGCTCGTGCGCCACGACGAACAGATTGAGGCCATGTCGCACCAGCATCGACGCCCCCAGCTCCCAGTTGCCGAGGTGCGCCGAGACGATTATGGGCAGTGGCCCCCGACCTCCAGGCGCGGATGCGCGAAATCGAAGTCGATGCGGTCGCGAAGATCGAAGGCCCTTGGCGCGCATCAACAGCACCTCGATGCCGAGCTTGTCCCAGATGCTGATAGACGCGCTGGCCGAGCGCGCAGCGCGCACTCCGATCGAGCGCATCGCCGTACGAGTGGGCGAGGTTCTCGAGCAACGCGCGGCGGCGACGGCGATCCACCGGGAACGCCAGCCGGCCGAGCTGGCGGCCGAACCGGATCGCCGTCGGCTCGGGCAGCACTGCGGCGGCCTTCACCAGCAGCACGCCCGCGCCGGCCTGCAGCGGTCGCAGCAGGCGACTCAGCATGCGCCGCCGAGCACGGCGCGTGCGCCGCGCGCGCGGCGCGGCCGCTGTGGTGACGTTGCTCACGGGCTCGCTCACGCCTCGGCTCCTGCGCGCGCCGGCATTTTTGGCGCGCGCTCCGTCGTCCGTCGTCCGACGACTATGTTATCTTCTCGCGCTTGCCATCGCGATCCGGTTCATCGCTCGTCGTCGGAGTGACACGTTGTCCGCACAGGCGCACCAGAGCACCGAGCCAAGACGGCGGAAGCTGCGCCATCGGCTGCGCAACTTGATGGGACGCATGGGGGTGCGCGCCAAGCGCCTCGAGGAGCGCATCGATGCGGCGCTCGAGGTGCTGTCGCGCTACGGCATCGTGCCGACGATCGCGGTGGCGGTGCCGCCGTTCGCCGATCAGAAGCACCTGCTCCGGTTCTTGCAAGGGCGCGGCGCCGAGATCGCGCTGCTCACCACCGGACCGGAGCAGCTGCAGTCGGCGGCCGCGCTCGAGGCGCTGAAGGAGCGCGGCGTGACGTGCCGCGGCCTGCGCGCGCGCGAACTGCGCCCCGATCAAGAGGCCGCTGCGCTCGCGACCGAGCATCACCTCGACTATGCCAGCACCAGCGCTTACGTCTGGCCGGTCATGGAAGACGGCATGCTGTCCACGATCGGGCCGATGCAGCACTCGTCGCCGTTCACATCGCCGGTGCTGCCGCGATTGCGCGGCGATCTGGTCGAGGTGCCGGTCTCGCTGCCCGACGACGGGCTGAGCGAGACGCAGCTCGCAAGCGGCAGCGAGATCCTGGAGCGGCGCTTCGCCTCGATCCTCGAGCGCGTGCGCGACCGCGGCGAGCTGTTCGTGGTGCGCTTGACGCAGCGCAATCTGCAGCACTCGGTGCCCGCACTGGAGCGTCTGCTGGCAATGGCACGACACGGCACGCCGCCGGTGTGGATCGCGCCGCTCGGCGAGGTGGCGCGCTGGTGGCAGCGCAAGGCACACGCGCGCGCCCGGCTCGAGAAGACCGAGCACGGCTACCAGGTTCGCCTCGAGTCGCCGCCCGAAGCGCGGCTGCTCGGCAATCGCCAGGCAATGACGGGCAGGGCAACCGGCGCCATCTACCCCGACGACTGGATCGAGGTCGACGGCGGCATGATCGAGATCGCGTGCCAGAAGGTGCCCATCATCGCGCTCGGGGCACGCACCGGCTCGCAGTTCCGCGCGTTCCTCGAGGGCGAGGGCTTCCTGTTCGAGGACGAGACCGCTCCCGGAACGCACGCGATCCACTTCAACGACCCGGATCCATTCGGCGCCGCGCTCGAGTTCAAGGCGCTCGCGCACATCCAGTGCATCGCCGCACCGCTGGTGCGCCTGGCTCGCTGGCCGCACGGCTTCGGCGCCGCGCTCTCGGTCACGATCGAGCTCGACTCGGTGCACATCGCGGACTTCTTTCGCGGGCTGGCGTAGTGCCTGCGCCGGCGAGCGATCAGTGTCCCGACTGGCGCTTTCTCTTGAGCAGGTCGATCAGGTTCGCGCGCCGCTGCTCGGGGACGTTGCGCAGGAACTGCTCGTAGAAGTACAGGTCCTCGCTCGGCGGTTCCTGGTCCGGCGCGAGCTGCTTCGCCGCCGCCTCGAGCGGATCGCCCTTCGCCTGGTCGAACTGTTCCTGCAGCTTCTGCATCCCCTGCTGGTTCAACCGCTGGTCCACGAGCACGGGGCGCGGCGGGTCACGCTTCGAGCGGTGGCGCCTGGACCACGCGAACGCGCCCATGCCCACGATCGCGAGCAGCACGAGGATCCCGAGCATCTTGGTCTTGCGCATCGTCGTTCCCACGCATGCCACACGGCGGACTGCGCCCATGATAGACCACGTCGCCACGAATAAACCCAGCAGCCTAGCGACAGCGAGATCGGGAGCGCGTATCGTCCTGCGCTTCCCGCTCGAATGATGCCCGCGGAGGACGCTCATGGTCGCGCTGCTCATCGTGCTGTTGCTGGCGGAGGACAACCCGTTCGCTCCCGACACGCCCGAAACCGGCAGCGTGGAGCAGATCCGCGCGTTCACCACCGATGCGAAGTACTTGCCGGACTCGGTCGCCTACGTGCCGGCGTCGGCCACGGTGCCCTCGCCGACCGCGGTGCTCGGACATCTCGCCGGCGCACCGGGCGAGCTGTCGGACACCGCGACCGTGCACAAGTACTTCCGCGCGCTCGATCGAGCAAGCCCGCGGTTGACGCTGCGCACGATCGGCAAGTCGGAAGAGGGACGCGAGATCCTGCTCGCGGTGATCGCCGACGAGACGACGCTCACCGACCTCGATCGCTTTCGCGGCTACACCAGAGCTCTGTCGGACCCGCGGCAGGTGAGCAAGGTCGAGATGGAGCAGATCGTCGCCAGCGCCAAGCCGATCTACTACCTGAACGGCGGGCTGCACTCGCCCGAGACCGGCAGCCCGGAGATGCTGATGGAGCTCGCCTATCGCCTGGCGGTGTCCGAGCGCGCCGAGATCCGGCGCATCCGCGAGCGCGTGATCGTGCTGATCAACCCGGTCTCGGAGCCCGATGGCCGCGATCGCGTGGTGCAGTGGTTCTACCGCTACCAGAAGGGCAAGACGGATTTCGAGCAGCTCGCGCGCGGCGGGGCGATGAGCCCGCCGTACTGGGGACATTACATCTTCCACGACAACAACCGCGACGGCATCCAGCTCACCGCCGAGCTGACGCACGCGGTCGAGCGCATGTACTGGGATTTCTACCCGACCGTGATCCACGACCTGCACGAGTCGCTGCCGCTGCTGTACATCATGACCGGGCACGGGCCGTACTCCGAAGCCATCGATCCGGTGACCATCGCCGAGTGGAGCCAGTTCGCGCTGCACGAGGTGAGCGAGCTGCAAGCGCAAGGCCTGCCGGGCGTGTGGACCTGGGGCTTCTGGGACGGCTGGTGGCCCGGCTACCTGTTCGCGTTCGCGAACAACCACAACGCGATCGGCCGCTTCTACGAGACGTTCGGCAACCTGAGCGCGGAGACGTTCGCACGCAAGATGCAAGGCTCGACGTTCGTCGGCAAGGAAGTGACCGAGAAGCAGTGGTACCGCACCTGGCCGCCGGACAAGAAGCTCACCTGGTCGTTGCGTGACAACACCAACTACATGGAAGCCGGCGTACTGCACGCGCTCGACTATGCGGCGCTGCATGGCGACGAGCTGCTGCGCAACTTCTGGATCAAGGGCAAGCGCGCGCTCGAGCGGGGCCGCAGCGAGGCACCGTACGCATGGCTGTTCCGCGACGACCAGGCGGATCGCGGGCGGCTCTGCTACCTGATCAACCAGCTGCTTCGCCATCGCATCGAGGTACAGCGCGCGCACGATGCGTTCAAGACCAAGGAGGGCGAGTTCCCGGCCGGCACGCTCGTGGTGCGCATGGACCAGCCGTATCGCAACTGCGCTTACAACTTGCTCAAGGTGCAGGAGTTCCCCAAGGACGAGCCCAACCTGCCGTACGACGACGTGGCGTGGACGCTGCCGCTCCTCTACGGCGTCGATGGCACCAGGATCGACGATCGCACGATCCTCGACGTGGCGGTCGATCCGGTCAGCGCCCCGCTGACGGCGATCGGCGAGGTGCGCGGCGAGGGCGTGCTGTTCCTGCTGAAGGACACCGGGCAAGAGGCACTGTTCGCGGCGCGCGAAGCGCTGCGCGACGCCAGCGTGGACGCCATCGAGCAGGAAGTCGACGTCGGCGGCGAGAAGTATCCGCCGGGCAGCTGGGTGGTGAGCTGCGAGCGCGCGCGCCTGGAGCGAGTCGCCGAGCAAACCGGGTTGACGTTCACGGCCACCGCCGACGCACCGCCGGTGAGCCGACACCCGCTCGACCTGCCGCGGCTCGCGGTGTACCACAACTGGCTCGAGACGCAGGACGCCGGATGGGTGCGCTACACGCTCGATCAGGCGCACATCCAGTACACCTACATCAACGACGACGCGATCAAGGCCGGCAAGCTGCACGATCGCTTCGACGTGATCCTGGTGCCCAACACCGTGGGCGACCTGCGCGCGCTGATCCACGGCATCGATGCCACGCACGGGCCGATCGCCTACACCAGGACCGATGCGTGCCCCGCGCACGGCACGCCGGACGGCTCGGCCGACATCACCGGCGGCTTCGGCTTCGCCGGCATGAGCCATCTCGAGCAGTTCCTCGCCGACGGCGGCGTGCTGATCACGCTTGCCGATGCCAGCGTGCTGGCGGTCGATGGCGGGCTGGTGCACGAGGTCGATCGGTTCCGGGCGCAAGGGCTCTACACCCCCGGCTCCGAGGTGCGCGCCAGGTTCCGGCGGCCAAGCCACCCGATCGCCTACGGCTATCCCGAGACCACGAGCATCTTCCGCGGCAACGGCTCGCTGTTCACCGTCGACGATGCCGATGCCGGCCTGGTGGTGCTGCAGTTCGGCACCGGCAAGCCGAAGGTCTACGGCGAGGAACCGAGCGAGGCGGAAGCCAAGGAGACGCCGCAGCCGCTGTGTCTGTCAGGAATCGTCAAGGGCGAGGAGCTGATCGCCACCAAGCCCGCGATCCTGGACGTGCCAGTCGGCCGCGGCCGCGTGGTGCTGTTCGCGTTCAATCCCTTGCACCGCTTCTTGAACCATTCGGACTTCCGCCTCGCGTACAACGCGATCATGAACTGGAACGACCTGGGCGGCGCGAGTCGCTGACGGCGCGTCCGCGCTCGCGGCGCGCCGGCCTCAGTTGGGTTTCTCGTGGCAGAGCGTGCAGCTCACCTGGTCGCCCTTCTTCAGCTTGATCGTGCCGTGCTCCTTCGCGAACGTGCGGTCGGCGGCGACTCGCGCCAGCACCGTGCCCTCGAGGTTCAGGCCGTGGCATGCCTTGCAGCCGTTCTGGTCGCGCTCGAAGAAGTCGCCGTGCTGCTCGTCGACCCATCGCGGGTCGTTCACGTTGTGCAAGCCATGCGGACCCGACGTCGTCAACTTGAGCGTGCCGGCGGCGTGGCAGGTGCCGCACTCGATGATCGGGCCGGTGTGCCCTTGCAGCTGCCTCGCGGTCACGTTGTCGTTGGCCGCGGGATCCTCGATCGGCCACTCGGCGTGCGTGCTGCCGTGGCAACTCTCGCAGGCAACGCTGGCATGACCGCCGCTGAACCGGTAGCGCGCGTTCAGGTTCTCGGCGAAGCGCTTGTTGGTGGCGAGGATCGGCGAGGCGGACTGGTCGCCGATCAGGAACGCCTGCATCAGGCGGATGCCATCGCCCGCCATGACGTAGCTGCCGCCTTGCAGGTGGCTGACCGCGTCGCCGGTGTGGCATGATTGGCAACGCGGCAGGTCGAGCCAGGGCCGGCGCGCCTGGCCGTCGTTCTGGCCATCGATGCTGCCGCCCGGGAGCAGCGGGTACTCGCCGCCCACGGCGAGCATGCTGCCGTGGCAGTCCTTGCACTCCAGCCCGCCGCTGCGCATCGCCCCGCGCTGGCACTGCGTCGTGGCGCCCGGATGACACTGGTAGCAGGTGGCGTCGGCGCTGCCGTCGGGCGGGAACAGGGGCTGGCCCTGATCGTCGGTGAGCTTGCCGTGGAAGTTGTGCATCACGTGCGAGAACAGCGGCTTGCCCACCTGGTCGCCCTGCGGGCCCTGGCCGGAGAGATCGAGCGCCGGCGAGTAATGGCAGCTCGCGCACAGAACCGGCGTCGACAGCTCGAGCGCCGTGCCTTGCCGGACATCGTGCAAGATCAAGACGTTGTGCTTGGTCTGCTTCTCGGGATCGGGATCGTGCGACCAGACGATGCCGGGATCGCGTGCGGCAATGCCGCCGGTGATGTGGCAGTTCTGGCAGTCGGTCTCCTGCGCGACCGGCACCACGGCATCCGTTTGCGCGAGCAGCGCGCCGGTGAGCTTGTCGTAGGCGCTGACCCGCAGCAGCGGGTACGGATTGACGTTGCCGGCATCGTCGTGCGGCGTGATCGGGATGCCGAAGCCCGAGAACCACTTGTGCGTCGCATCGTAGCCCATGGCCTGCGGCCTGGTGGTGGGCTGATCCCTCGGCATGTAGTAGCCGGTCAGCCCCTGGCCGGGCCGCAGGTTCATGCCGAACAGCGCCGCGGCGTGCAGCCAGAAGTCGGTCTTGTTGCGGCTGGTCGAGTTGATCGACCGCGTGGCATCGGCCACCGGCGAGTACCTGACCTCGATGCTGGTCCCATCGACCAGCACGGGCTTGCCGGTTGCGCTCCTGCGCACGACCTGCGCGTCCAGCACGTTGAACGGCGGCAGGATCGAGAACACCGAGAACTCGCGATCCATGCAGTGCATGCCGAGATCGTTGTAGGCGAACACCTCGTATGCGTCCGCGGGAGTGTTGCCTTGATTGCCACCGGCACCGAGCGCAATGCCGCCGATCAAGCACAGTGCGAGAGCCAGACCACGCGTTTTCATGAACGACCTCTGAAGTGGGGAAGTGGAGCCGCACTCGCTCCGAGGCAAACGGGGTGCCGGCGGCCGTCCGCTCGCGGCGGGCGGCATGCCGCGATCCGCGCGCCGGTGGAGCGTGGCCGCCCGCGCGCGCGCGCGCCAATTTGGACAGAGGTATTTCTTCGCTAGGATCGCGCTCGTCGTTCTCGTGCCGCCGCGAGGAATTTGACCCGTGCTCGCCGGGCGAGCTGGTACAACTCGCTCGTGCCCAAAACCACTGCCATGCGCGCCGTCATCGAAGCCTTGCGACCGGGCTTTGCGTTCCTCGTCGCGCTGCTGATCTTGTTCCAGCTGTTCCGCTTGATCTTGATCGGCGCGAGCTGGTCGCTGCGCGGCGATGCCACGCTGCCGCTGATCCTCGAGGCGCTGCTGGTGGGCACGCGCTTCGACCTGTCGATGGCCGCGAAGATCGCGGCGCCGATGGCGTTGTGGTGGGCGTGGCGGCCCACCTTCACCACGCTCGAGCGCCGCATCGCCTGCGGGTTGATCGGCCTGGTCGCGCTCGGCTGCATCTTCTCGCTCACCGTCGAGGTGGAGTTCTACAAGGAGTTCCAGATGCGGCTCGGGCCGCTCGCGTTCGAGTACTTCGGCAAGCCCGAACACAACCGCATCGTGCTCGGCATGATCTGGGATGGCTATCCGGTGGTGCGCTGGCTGGCGGTGTGCTTCATCGTCTGGGCGGCGTTCGTCTGGGTGGCGCGCAGGCTGCTCGATCTGCGCCACGGCGAGCCGCTGCGCTGGCGCGCCTCGGCGGCGGCGACGATCGTGATCAGCGCGATCGCGATCGTCCTGCATCGCGGCGGCTTCCAATCGAGCGTGCTGCGCTGGGGCGACGCGTATTTCTCGCAGAGCACCTACGCGAATCACATGGCCGAGAACGGCGTGTTCGCGCTCATGGATACGTTGCGCGATCTCGCCCAGTCGGACCGCACGCACTCGCGCTCATGGCTGCCGGGCTCACGGGAACCGGCAATCGCCGCGGTGCGCAGCGCGATCCTGCTGCCGGGCGAGCAGCTGGTGGCGGCGGACCGCTACCCGCTGCTGCGCCGCTCGCCGCCATCGGCGATCGCGAAGCGGCGCCCGCGCAACGTGGTCGTGGTGATCATGGAGAGCTTCACCGCACGCTTCTGCGGCGCCGTCGGCGCGCGCTTCGGGGCAACCCCGTGCTTCGACGCGCTCGCCCAGGGCGGCGTGCTGTTCGACCGCGCGTTCTCGGTCGGCACGCACACCGCGCAAGGTGTCTATGCCGTGCTGTGCTCGTATCCCAACCTGCCGGGTTGCGAGGCGCTGATGAAGCACACGCTCGGCAACCAGCCGTTCCGCTCGCTGCCGGCGATCCTCGGCGAGCAAGGCTACCAGACGCTGTTCCTCTACAACGGGCTCGCTTCCTGGGACAACAAGGAAGGGTTCTTCCGCAGTCATGGCATGCAGCGGTTCGTCGAGCTGCGGGACTTCTCGAACCCGATCTTCCTCGACCCCGACTGGGGCGTGTCCGACCAGGACGTCTTCCGGCGCGCCAACCAGGAGTTCACCGCACTGGCGGCCACCGCGCAGCCGTTCCTCGGCGTGATCCTCACGCTCTCCAACCACGCGCCGTTCAACCTGCCGCAGGTTCCCGGCCTGGCACCGATCACGACCGGCGGCGAGCAGAACACGCGCTTGAACGGCGTGCACTACGCCGACTGGGCACTGGGCCAGTTCATGGAAGAAGCACGTGCGCAGCCGTGGTTCGGCGACACGTTGTTCGCGTTCGTCGGCGATCACGGCTTCGGCATTCCACCCGAGCTGACCGAGGCGAACCTGCTCCACATGCACGTGCCGCTCCTGTTCTACGGGCCGGAGATCCTCGCCGCGCATGGTGAGGTGCGGCACGTGGTCGCGAGCCAGCTCGACATCCTCCCGACCCTGCTCGGCGTCGTCGGCCGCGACGTGGTGCATCAGTCGTTCGGCCGCGATCTGTTCGCGCTGCCGGCAGACGACCCTGGCCACGCATTCGTGAAGCGCGCGGGTGATCCGAACGTGGGCTGGATCGCCGGCAACGAGATCCTGATCACGTCGCTCACGCGCCCGGCCAGCTTCTACACGTTCGACCTCTCGTTCCCACCATCGGCAGCGCCGATCACCGCGCCCGAGACCATCGGCCGGCGGCAGCAGCGCGAGCAGCTGCTGCGTGCATTCGTGTGGACCGGACTGAACACGCTCGAGCAGCACCTCGCTGCCCCGCGCTAGAGTGTCGTGTGAACGGTCGCTCGTCGCCGCTGATCGTGGTCGCGCTGCTGTTCGCGTTGCTGCCGCTGTGCTTCAGGCTCGGCGGGCTCGGGCTGCTCGAGCCCGAGGAGAGCCGCTACGGCGAGATCGCACGCGAAACGCTCGCGAGCGGCGACTTGGCTGGTCCTGATCTTGCGCGAGTTTCCGTACCTGGAGAAGCCGCCGCCTACCACCTGGCTCGTGGCGCTCTCGTTTCGCGTCTTCGGCCGCAGCGAGCCGCGGCGCGCTCGGCCGTTCGGTGCACAGAAGAAGCACGCTGCTCAGCGCTCGTGACGCTGTGGTTCACGTTCGCGCTGGGGCGCCAGCTGCGCTCCACCCGTTTCGGCCTGCTCGGCGCGATCGTGCTCGTAACGTCGCCGTTGTTCTTCGGCCTGGCACGGCTCGTCTCGACCGATGCTCCGTTCGTCGCCTCGATCACCGCCGGACTGCACTTCCTCCTCCGGCCGCAGACGCGCCGCTGACCAGGACGCGATCCTGCTCGCGTCGCTGCGGCGCTGGCGATGCTGATCGGCGACCGCTCGGCATCGTTCGGCTCGGGCTCGCTGCGCTGCGGTCGCGCTGGTCGCGCACAGCTGGCGCGCCGGCTGCATGAAGCCGCCCGCCTCCATGGCCGAGCATCGCCACGTTCCTGGTGCTCGGCATCCCCTGGCTCCAGCGCGGGTCAATGCTGCGCCACGCGTCGTTCCTGGAGTTCTTCTTCGGCAAGCACCATCTCGCCCGCTTCTTCGCCTCCGCCGAGGTGAAGGACCTGCACTCCGAACCAGCCCACTACTATCTGCCGGTGATCGCCGGCGGCTTCTTGCCGTGGGTCCTGTTCGTGCCGCTCGCGCTGCGCGATTGGCTGCGCCGCCGGCGCGCCGAGGACCGCAGCCTGGAGAGCGTCCTGTGGCTGTGGATCGTGCTCACGCTGCTGTTCTTCTCGCTCGGCAGCGGCAAGCGCGTGCCGTACGTCCTGCCCATGTGGCCGGCGCTCGCGCTCGTGACCGCAACGCTGCTCGATGCGCCGGACGAGAGTGCGCGCGGCCGCGGGCTGCTGCTCAGCTGGTTGCCGATCGGGCTGATCGCCGGCGCCCTGCTGCTGCCGATCTGGCAGCACCCACGATTGCCGGTGGAGATCGCGCAGGCGGGCTCGCTGCGCATCGTCATCGGCATCGCGCTGCTCGCTGGCTTCCTGGTGGTGGCGTGGTTCTTGCGAGCGCTCCGGATCGCACCGGCGGTGCTCTCGATCAGCGCCACGCTGGCCGCGGTGTTCCTCGTCGTGGTCATCACGCTCGAGCGGCTGGAGCCACAACTGTCGATGAAAGCCGTCGTCTCCTGCGCCAACGACACCGCGCCAAAGGACGCGTTGCTGGTTGCGTTTTCGCGCTATCGTCCGGGCATTTCCTATTACTCGGACCGACCGGTCCTGGTCGTGGGTGCGCCGCACGAGCTCGATTACGGCATGAGCTTGCTGCCGCAGAAGGCCTCCCCGGTCATCGATGATCGCTTCGCCGAGCTGCTGGCGCGGCCGCACAGCCTCGTCCTGGTTGGCGCCACCGACAAGATCGACCGCAAGCTGCCCGAGTGGCGCGAGATCGCGGTCGAGCTGACCGTGACCGCATGCGGTGAATGGTCGGTGGTGCGGAATTGACGATGTCACGATCGCCCTTCAGCGTCTGGGTCGCGCTCTCCCTCCTGTGTGTGACGGGATGGCTCGGCCTCACCTCCAACCGGCCGCTGCTGTTGCCGGACGAGCCGCGCGAGGCCGCCATCACGCTCGAGATGGCGCGCGGTCAAGACTTGCTCGTGCCGCGCCTGAACGGCCAGCCGTTCGTCGAGAAGCCGCCGCTCATGTACCTGCTCGGTTCATCGCTCGTGCGGCTGGCCGGCTCGACCAGTCCCTGGCTGCTGCGCCTGCCGCAGACGCTGTCGATGCTGGCGACGCTGTGGCTCGTGTACGTGCTGGGACGGCGGCTCGGCGGCGCCCCTGCCGGATGGGCGAGCGCCTGCGTGCTGTTCACGACCAACCTGTTCTTGATGAACGGCACCAAGCTCGTCGTCGATTCCGGGCTGATGCTGTTCACGGCCGCGGCGATCGCCGCGACCCTGACGTGGTGGTTCGCCGAGCGCCACGCGGCGCTCGGGTGGGCGGTGGTGGCGGCCGCCTGCCTGGCCGCCGCGGTGGCGACCAAGGGTCCGGCCGCGCTGCTGTTCCCGGTCGCCGCCTGGGCGTGGCCGGTGCTGTCCGATCTCAGGCGCGGCTGGCGTCGCCCGCTGCAGCTCGCGCTGATCGGCGTGCTCGCGCTCGCGCCGCTGGTCGCCTGGGCGATCGCGCTCGAGCACGCCGGCGGCCGCGGCCTGGTCGAGGAGGCGCTGGTGCGCACCAGCTGGGGACGATTCGCGCACGGCGAGCTCGGCCACCGCAACTCGCCGCTCTACTACCTCACGCTCGGACCGGGCTTGCTGGTGCCCTGGACACTGATCCTGCTCGTGGCGATCGCCGCGCTCGCGCGCAGCGCGCTCGGCACGACCGACGCACGGCGCGCGACGATCGCGAGAATGCTGATCGGCTGGGCCGCAGGCAGCCTGGTGCTGCTCAGCATCCCGGCGGCCAAGCGCGGTCTGTACGCGCTGCCGGCCATGCCGGCGTGGAGCGTGATCGGCGGCTGGTGGCTGGCGCAGCGCATGCAGGACGAGCGGCTGCGCGGCGTCGGGCGCTGGTGCATCGCGCTCACCGCCGGGATTGCCGGCGCCGGCTCTCTGGCAGCGGCCGTGTACCTGCCGAGCGTCGGTGCCTGGTGGGGAGTGGTGGCCGTGATTCCCGGCGCTGCCTTGCTCGCGCTCGCACTTGACCGGCGGACGCTCGCGCGGCCGGCCTGGTCGATCCAGGCCGGGCTCGCGGCCACCGTGCTGGCCGCGGCGGTCGTCTCGCCGCCGCTGCTCAAGAGCGAGCACGACCCCGACACGTCGATCGACGTGGCGCGCCGATCGCTGCCGCAAGCGCGCGCACGAACCGATCGCGTGCTCGGGTACGGCCTCAGCGAGCGCGGCCGCAGCGTGGTGTGCTTGAGCCTCGGCGGCACCGTGCCCGAGATCGATGAACGCCTGCCGCCGAGCGCAGCCGCGGTGGTGGCAGACGGCAAGACGCTGCTGATCTCGGAGGGTGAGCTGCCCATGGCGATGGTGCGGCAGCTGCAGAAGTACGCCGAGCTCTCGCCGCCGGAGCGTTCGCCGATCGGTCGCGAGCGGTACCTGTTCGCGTACGTCCTCGCGGCGCGGCGGCCGTGATCACGGCACACCCTCGACCAGCAGGTACTCGCGCTTGTCGTCTTCCTGCCGCAGCACGACGCGAAAGTGCTCGCGTTCGCTCTCGGGCAGCTCGGCGAAGAACGCGGCGCGCGTGAGCACGAACACGCGCCCGAGCCGGCGGCGGGCGGCGATGATCTCCTGCATCGACGGCACCAGCTGATAGCTGCGGCCGGAATAGTAGAGAAACAGCGACTCGCACGCAGAGATGCGGAACCCGAGCAACGGCACGCCGGTCGGCAGCAGCGTCGCGGCGCGCTCCGCGAAACCGCGGCTCGACTTGATCTCGTTGATCTGCATCAAGCTGGGCGATGCCGTGACCACCAGGCACGCGCACGAGGCGGTGGCGCGAGCGCCGGCACACCGCGTTCAGCGCCGCATGGCGGCGGTGAATGAGCCCGCCGCCCAGCGCGAGCACGATGGCCACCGCCCACACCGAGCGCCAGTCGATCTGCGGGCTCGACCTGATCACGGCGGGCAGCGCGAATGCCGCGAGCAGAACCAGCGCCGCGAGCACGAGCGGCACGCGCAGCAGCCACCGCGCGCGCGGTGCCGACCTCCGCCAGCCGCTGGGACGCTTCCTGGTCGAGCAGGCACACGAGCCTGACGCTCGGCAGCAGGTACTTCTGGATCTTGCCGTTGGCGGCCGAGAGGAACACGAGCTGCAGGATCACGCCCAGGACCAGGAAGCGCACCGGCTCGAAGCGGCGAGCTTGCCACCGCACGCGATCGGACCGAAGCCAGCCACACCACCGCCGGCAGGAACAGGGTCCACAGTCCCATCTGACCGGGCAGGTTCTCGGCGGCCAGAGCGGCCCCCGCCGCGCTCGGAGTCGAAGAACCGGCCGACGTTCTGCTCGAGCAGCGCGCTGGGCGCAGGAACGCGGCGCCGTTCCTGATCGTGCCGAGCACGCGCTCAAGGCGCCGCGATCAAAACGAACGCCGCGGCACCAGGGAGATGTTGCCGAGCCCGCGCACGCTCTGCTTCACCGTGCGCGACGCGACCATTTCCGGCAGCAGCGAGCAGCACGAAGCCACCGCCACCGGACCTCTTCGCCAGGAAACCGAACGCGAGCGCGAGCCAACCGAGCAAGAAGGCACGGCGGCGGTCGCGCGCTGGGCTTCAAGGTAGACCGGCGGCTGAAGCACGCCAGCGCGGCGAGCACGGCGGCCTCGAGCAGCGCATCGGTCATGCCCTGGTCGAGCAGTAGACGGGCGACCGGCGTGCTCGCGACATCGCCGCAGCAAGCCAGCCGGTGCGCGGGCCGGAACAGACGGCGGCCGAGCGCGCGAACGTCGCCACTCAGTCGAACGCACCACCCAGATCGACGGCACCCGCGCGCGGCTCGGTGAATCGCCCGGCCAGGTTGGAGATGGGCGCAGGCGCACGCTGACCAGTAGTAGAGCGGCGGCTTCTCGTAGTACGGCAGATCAAGGAGGGGATTCAATGCCGCGCCACATCTCGCGCGCGGTCTGCACCAGATCCGGCTCATAGGCTTACAGATCGACGCGCGCAGACCATGACCCAGCTGGTCACCGCGACCAGCAGCGCCGCCACCGGCAGCCACGCGCTCGCACGGTTCATCAGCACCGCTGCGCTTGCCCTCCTTGCGCGGTCGGTAGATGCCGAGCTTCCGCGATCTGCTGGCCGTCGACGCGCTTCGAGCACGACATCGAGAGCGAGGTCGGCGAGGCTGTCATCCACCAGCAGGAACGCGCCCGGTGTGGTGCGCAGGTGGCGCTGGCGACGCTGGTCGGTCGAAGTCCTGCAGCCTCAGATCGGCGTAGAACGAGAGCGCGCCCCGGTGAATCTCCCCAGCTTCCAGCTCACCACGTTGGGCACCGCCGCAGGTGCGCAGCCAGGCGCTCGACCGGCGACTCGAACGACACGACCGCGTCACGCGCGCGGGAACCAGCAGCACGTTGCCGAGCGTCACGAGCAGCGCCGGCGCAGCGATGATCATCCATGGCGAACTGCCGCCCATAGCGGCGCGCGCCACGACCAGCGCCGTGGCCAGCAGCGGCAGGCCCCAGGCGATCGTGGTCAACGCACCGGGGCGCGTCGATGCCCGAGACGCCGGCGGCGAGCAAGAGCGGCGGGCCGATCATCGCCAGCAGCGCGAGCACGATCACCCACCCGCGCATCAGCCTGCTCGCCCCGCGCGCCGTCATCAGGTCGCGCGCCACGAGCAGCGAGAACGGCGCGATCACGGATAGGCGTACAGGTCGCGCTTGGTGAGCGACAGCGAGAGCAGCAAGAGACCCGACAGTCCCCATGCCAGCAACAGCATCGACTCGCGACTGGTCGCGCGCGCGCTCCCCGCAGCCATTGCCAGACGGCGCGGCCAGGTCAGCGACCGTGGGCGCATTATCGACGGGAACGCGCTGGTAGTACGCCGATTCTGCTCGTGGTGAAGCCGCCTGCTTGCCGAGGAAGCGCTCGACATTCTGCCCGACACTGGGCGGAAGTGCTCGCCACCATCGCGCCGGTAGATGGCACGAGCCGCGCCGCGATCGCGCCGGCGAGCAACAGCAGCCCGAGCGGCGAGACGCATCGCAGGATGTGAGCCGCCCCTGCTCACCGCGAGCGCGAACGTGACGACGGCGAGCGCCGGAAACGCAGCCGATGACGCCCTTGCACAGGAAGCGCCGGCAGCCCCCGCGAACAGAACCACCCTTCCATGCTGCTGCGGCGAATGCACGAACCCGAGCAGTGCAAGGGAGCGACGAAGAACGTGCAGGGAGGCCGGCGTCGGTGACGATGAAGTGCGCGAGCACGTAGAAACCGAGCGTTGTGGCGAGCAAGAGGCACGCGAATTGCGCGACGTCGCTGCCGAACAGGATCCGGCCGATCGCGAACACGGCGGCGATCGTGCCGAGCGCATACAGCGCCGAGGCGGCGCGGATGGTTCGCGCCGGCTCGGTCCCGAGCCAGCGCACCAGCAGCGCGCCGGTCGCGTACGAGAGCGGCGGCTTCTCGAGGAACGGCTGCCCGCCGAGCGTGGGCACGACGAAATCCCCGAGCGCGCCATCTCCAGCGCGACCGCGCCGTCGCGGTGCTCGTGCGGATTCCACAGGTCGTGGTTGAGCATCGCCGGTCATCACGACCAGATCGTCAGTGTTGCCGCCAGGTATCTCCCACGGAGCCAATCGCATCTCCGGCGTGGCAAGAGCAGCGGCGCCAAGCCCGGTACGGAGTGGCTTCCCGGTGCGGCGGGCGAACAGTACCATGGTGCCGTTCACCAACCCGCTGGTGAAGTCCCCGAGGTCTTGAGCCGCGGCGATCTGCGGCGTGACCGCGATCGAGATCCTGCTGGCGCTCGCCCTGCGCCAGGAGACCGCGGCAACCTCCGCGCCGTCGCCGGCGCCATCGGCCGAGTGGCGCACCGCGCCTTCGTCGCGCACGGGCTCGAGTACCTGAGCGAGCATCAACCCGGCGGCTGCTGCTGGGTGGGCGACGTGGGCCACAAGCAGGAGAACGACTACCTGGTGCTGGACGAGGCCGCTCGCCAGCTCAGGGAAGGCGATGGCAAGTCGGCGTCACCGCGCTGTGCGGGCTGGCATTCCTGGCCGGCGGCCACGTGCCGGGGCGCAGCCAGTACGGCGCCGTGGTCGAGCGAACGCTCGACTGTCTTGCGCTGCGAGAACACGCACGGGTACATCACCGACTCGGGCACCCGCATGTACGATCACGCGTTCGCGACGCTGTTCCTCACCCAGGTGTTCGGCATGCAGCGCCGGCGGAACTTCCAGGAACAGCTCGAGCGCGCGGTCGGATTGATCGCCGACTCGCAGAACGAGCAGGGCGGCTGGCGCTACAACCCGTTCGTGGTCGAGGCGGACCTCTCGGTCACGGTGTGCCAGCTGCAAGCGCTGCGGGCGGCGCGCAACGTCGGCATCAACGTGCCCCGGACCGTGATCGATCGCGCCGTCGCCTACGTGCGCCGCAGTCGCATCGACGGCGGGCGCGAGGACGGCTGCTACTACTACAAGATCGAGGGCCGCGCCGCGAGGACCAAGACGTCGTTCGCGATCAACGCCGCCGCCATCACCTCGTTGATGTCGGCGGGCATCTACGATCACGAGGACTTCGAGCCGGCGGTCCGCTACATCGAGAACCGGTACGAGGAGATCACCGACGACTTCCCGGACCACTTCTACTTCTGGTACGGCAACTACTATGCGGTGCAGGTCCTGCTGCACGTCGGCGGCCGCCGCTGGGAACGTTACTTCGGCCGCTTGCGCGACGATCTCCTGAAGCGCCAGCGTGAGGACGGCAGCTGGGACAACACGGTCGGCCCGGGCCCGGCCTTCGCCACGGCGATGGCTTGTCTGCTGCTCGAGATCCCGCGTCAGATCCTGCCGATCTTCCAGAAGTGATGCCGCTCAGCGCAGGAATCCCATCACCACCTCGACCAGGATCAAGATCATGACGATCCACTCGAGCGCTTCGAGCCGGCGCGATTCGATCTGCTTCGCGGTGGTGTCGTAGATGTCCGACACGACGTCCAGCTTGCGCTCGGTGCTTCTCTCCCACTGCTCGAGGTGCAGGCGCTGGGCAGCGGCGCGGTAGATGCGCGCGTAGTACAGATCGCCGATGATCTTGAAGGCGTTCTGCAGGCGCTCGGCGAGCAGCGCCGAATCGAGCTTGAGCTCGGCCAGCGCGTTCAGGCGCTGGCCCAGGCTGCCGGTGAGCCGCGGCCGGAACCCGCGCCGGTCGCCGGCGCGACCCGGCGGGCCGTACAGCGCCGTGATGCGCCGATCCAGGCGGCGGTCGAGCGTGCGCAGCTCGAGCAGCTGCGAGTTGGCGAACTCGAGGATGTCGAACACGTCCTCGACATCGGATGCCTCCAGCCCCCACAGCAGGGCCGCATCGTAGTCGGCGATCACCAGATCGTGAGGCGAGAAGCTGACGCCGGACTTGAGCGCGTCGCGGATCTCCTGCGCCGACAGCGGCCCACCTTCGCCACGCAGCAGCTCGGCGAGATACGGCGCCTCGCGCCGCTCCAGATCGCTCACCTCCTCGCCGGCGCCGCGCAGATCGAACACGGTGTAGGCCTCGGTCAGATCGTCGAGGTGCGGGCGGGCAATCGCGCTGTGCAGCTGCTCGATCAGCCCGGCGGCGATCTCGCGCGCGGCATCCACCGGCGGCTGGAAGCGCGCCAGCCGGCTCAGGTGCAGGCGATCGCTGCGCACGTCGGGGAGCGGCGCGCGGAACGAGACCACGAGTCCGCCGAAATCGAACAACCGCGCCGATGTGAGCGTGGTGACGCTGGTGCCGCCGAGCGTGAGCACGCGCTCGCCGAGCAGGATCTCGACCGGCGCGACCTCGTACTCGAGATAGCGCCGCGGCAGCGCCGCTCGTGCGCTGCACCAGTGCCAGGCGCTGGGCCAGCTCGCGCGGCGTCGACCGCCACCTCGTAGCCGACATCGAACGTCACCAGCAGATGGATGTGGTCCTGCACCATTGCCGCCAGTCTAGTGTGGCGCGCCCAGCTTTGCCCGCGTCAAGTCGATCGCGCTCGAGACGATCCACGGCCGGCGATCGCGCAGCGCGCGAATGCGGTAGCGGCCGGCTCGCTGGTCGCGTACGAGAGCTCGCGGCCGGCGCTGGCCGCCACCACCGCACCGTCGCGGGTAAGGTAGATCTCGCCGTCCAGCGGCAGCCGCGCGCTCAGCGTCACCGGCGCGAGCGGATCGCTCTCCAGCTCGCCGCCCATCGCCACGCTCGGCGCCGCGCGCGGCGTGGAACTCGAAGCCTTGCGCATCACCCTGGCGCGCGAACACGCCGTAGCAGCACCCCAGCCGCAACGCCTCGAGCAGCGCGGCCTTCGATCGGTCGCGCACGAGCACGTGCGTGGTGACCGAGCGGAACACGTCGTCGTAGGAACCGATGGTGCCGAGCACGCCCCACAAGATGCGGATGTTGGCGTGCGCGTCGCAGCCGAACACGACCGCGCGCGGCAGCGTGGGTCGTTCGGCCATGGCGATCGCGCGCTGGTCGAGCGTGGTCAGGTGATCCATCAGCCAGGCCGCGGGCAAGAACAGCGCGCCGAGGATCATCCCCAGGCGGCCGGCATCACGTGCGGCGGCATGCAGGTTGAAGATCTCGGCGACGTCCACGCGCAGATCGCCGGGGTCGGCGATCTCCTCGAGGTGTCCGAGCCCGAGCACGGCGCCCGCGGCGTGCGCGCGCAGCGCGACGTCGCCCGCCGCGCCGTGCGGATCAAACGGCGCTGGCGTGGCGATCGCCAGCAGCGAGCCGCCGGCGTGATTGATCTCGTAGCCGGGCAGGAACAGCGCGCCGTCGTCCTTCTGCCACTCGCGCCCGGGCTGGTCCAGCCCCGTGGCGCTGGTGCGGTGATCGGTGAGCAAGACGAAGTCGAGCCCGGCCAGGTGCGCGGCAGCCTCGATCTCCGCGTCGGTGCCGGCGCAATCATGCGAGCGAAATGAATGCACGTGCACCGCGCCGATCAAGGTCACGAGCCCGTCGTCGCGGCGCCGCAGCACGCGCGGCTCGAGCGGGACACGGGTGATCGCCGCACAACCGCAGTCGACCAGGAACACGGCGAGCAAGAGCCGCGCCTTCATGCCTCACGCAACGGCGGACGAGACGAAACCGGCGCGCCCGCTCAGCTCGATCGACGCGAGCGGCCGGGTCGGGATCTCGGCACCGTGCTGGATCAAGTCGGTCGCGACCTCGTTCAAGGTGACGAACTCGAAGTCGCGCTTGCGCGCCGAACGGATGAACTGCTCCAGCATCGAGCAGTACTGCGGCGCACCTTCCACCTCGGCGTGCGCCGGGTAGACGTTGGTCTGGTCGAGCACCAGCTCGCGCAGGATGCGGCCGATGATCCCTTGCGGATCGGCGAGCCCTTCCGCCATCAGTTCTTCGGGGCACGGCAGGTTGGTCGGGATCTGCAAGGTCTTGAACACGCGCGCGCCGATGCGCGGGTAGAACGGCGAGCCGCGGCGGCAGTCGCTCGAGTAGAGCAGATTGAGCTGGTCTTGCACCTCGAGCGAGTGCGCGTTGGCGCGCCACGCCGGCGCCGCCGTCGCGTGCGGGTGGCGCCCGAGGATCGACTCGTACGCCTCGCACGCGCGCACCAGCTCGTGCCGCACCTCGTCGAGCTTGAGGCCGTCCAGCTCGTCCTGCCAGCGGCGGTGGTCCCAAGCGTGCACGCCGACCTCGTGGCCCTCGCGCTCGATGCGCAGCACCAGCTCCGGGCGCGCGATCGCGATCATGCGCGCTGGCAGCAGGGTTCCGGACAGGATCGTGCGCCAGCCGTAGAGCGACGGCGCGCGCGTCTTCAGCATCTTCTTCAGGAAGCCTCGCTGGCGGAAGATGTTGAACACCGCGCGGCCGGAGTTGTCGGGGCCGAACGACAGGAAGAAAGTACCTCTCACGCCCAGCGAGCGCATCAGCTCGAGCAGGCGCGGGACGCCCTCGTCCATGCCGGTGCGCGTGTCGACGTCGATCTTGAGCGCGATCTTGCCCATCATGCCTCCGCCTGCCGTTCGCCGGCGGCCGCCGTGCTCGCGGGATCGACCTTCTCCACCCGCCGGCGATCGCGCGCGCGCTGCTCTTCGAGGAAGTAGGAGAGCGTGAGGTCGAGCGACTGGCGGAGGTCGAAGCGCGGCTCCCAGCCGAGCAGCTTGCGCGCGCGCTCGATCGACGGCTTGCGATGCACGATGTCCTGATAGCCCTTGCCGTAGTAGTCGTTGGCCCCGGTCACCTCGATGTCGGAGATCTTGCCGTGGTGATCCTTGCCGAGCCGCTTCTGGTAAAGGTCGCGCAGCTGGTAGGCCAGCTCGCGCACCGAGCACTCATTGCGCGGGTTGCCGACGTTGAAGATCTGGCCGGCGGTCGCTCCGGTCGTGTCGGCGAGGATGCGCATCAAGCAATCGATGCCGTCGTCGATGTAGGTGAAGCACCGCCGCTGCGCGCCGCCGTCGACCAGCTTGATCGGCTCGGCGCGGAACAGGTTGATGATGAACTGCGTGACGACGCGCGAGCTGCCTTCCTTCGGCGAGTCGATGCGATCGAGCTTGGGGCCGATCCAGTTGAACGGCCGGAAGATCGTGAAGCGCAGGCCGGCCTTCTCGCCGTAGGCCCAGATCACGCGGTCGAGCAGCTGCTTCGAGCACGAGTAGATCCAGCGCTGCATGCGGATCGGCCCGAGCACGAGCGGACTCTCGTCCTCGTCGAACTCGCTGTCGTCGCACATGCCGTACACCTCGGAGGTGGACGGAAACACCAGCCGCTTGCGGTAGCGCACGCACTGCCGGACGACGCGCAGGTTCTCTTCGAAATCGAGCTCGAAGACCTCGATCGGCTCCTTCACGTACGCGGCGGGCGTGGCGATTGCGACCAGCGGCAGCACCACGTCGCACTTCTTGACGTGATACTCGATCCACTCCTTGCTGATGGAGATGTCGCCCTCGATGAAGTGCAGCCGCTTGTTGCCGAGCGAATGATCGAGCTTGTCGCTCGCGAGATCCATGCCGAAGACTTCCCAGTCGGTCTCGTCGAGGATGCGCTTCACCAGGCTGTTGCCGATGAAACCGTTCACGCCCAGGATCAGCACCTTCATCATGGTTGTCCTCCACTCGGCGATGCTTGCCGGGCCGCGGCCGGCTCGCCGAGCATCTCGCCGGCACGAGCCCGGCTCCGTGCCCACGCGCCAGCCGCGAGCTCGGGCTCGCCGTCCTGCTGCACCAGCTTGAGCTCGAGCCGCCCGCTGCCAGTGCCGACGAGGACGCGGCCGCCCTCGATCGCGATCGCGCCCGGCCGCACGCCCGGCGCCGGCGCCAGCGGCGAGCTCTCCCAGATCAGCAGGTTCTGGCCTCGGTGGGTCGTGAAGGCGCCGGGGTAGGGATGCGTGACCGCGCGCACCAGCGCATCGATGGCGGCCGCCGGCTGGTTCCAGTCGATGCGTCCGTCCTCGGGTCGACGGCCGCCGTAGTAGGTCGCCCGGGAAGCGTCCTGCACGGTTCGCGGCAGCTTGCCGCTCGCGAGCGCCGGGTAGATCTCGCGCAACAGCTGCACGCCTTCGCGCTCGACTTTCGCGAACAGCGTGAGCGGGGTCTCGCGCGGCGCGATCGGGATCACATGCTGCGCGACGATGTCGCCCGCGTCCGCCTTGCCGGTCATGTAGTGCAACGTGACGCCGGTTTCCCGCTCCTGGTTCAGGATCACCCAGTTCACCGGGCAGCGGCCGCGATACCTCGGCAGCAACGAGCCGTGCAGATTGAGCGCGGCGATGCGCGCCATCTCGAGCACCCGCGTCGGGATCATGTGCCGGTAATAGAACGACAGGATGTAATCGGGCGCGAGCCGCGCGAGCGCGGCGACCACTTCGGGATCGCCAGGGCGCGCGGGCGTGATCGCCTCGATGCCGAGCCCTGCGGCGGTGGCGGCGAGCGAATCGAACCACTGGTTCTCGTTCGGATCATCCTCGTGGGTGACCACGAGCTCGACCCGCAAGCCCAGATCATGCAACGTGCGCAGCCCAGCGCAGCCAATGTTGTGATAGCCGAACAAGACGGCGGTTTTTCGCGAGATCACCCTACCTCCAGCGCGGTCGCCCCGGCCTGGATCGACCCAGGGATCGTCCACACGCATCAACCCGGAAGGATGACACGACTCGACATCGATGCGAATCGTCCGTGTCCACACCGGGGGCGCACCAGCCAGGAACCAGCTCGGCCGGTGCCGTCGCGCGAGCGGGAACGAGGAAAAAGCGGTTCCCTGCGAGGAGCGCGAGCGGCCCATGATACGCAAACCGCTGGTCGGCGCCCAGCCCGGTGTGTTTTGAGACAGCGCTCCCCGCGGCGCCGATCAGCCCTCGGTGGTGATGTTCTGGATGAGCAGCACGACGCGGCGCTCGCTCTTCTCGGCCCGGTACAGGATCTCGTACGGATGCTCGAGGCGCGGCCAGGTCTGCTCGAGGTGCCGCTCGAGCACGAGGATCTGGCAGCGGCGCCGCTGGGCGAGCAGCTGGTTCAGGCGCGCGACGCCGCTCTGATCGGCGGCATCCTCGTCCCACACGTTCTGCGGCGTCTTGCTGGTGTAGAACGGCAGCACGGCGCGCATCGTCTCGTCGAGCTTGTAGCCATAGAACCGGTCCTGGTCGGGGACCAGCGCCGCCACTTGCTCGGCGATCGGCCGCAGGCTCAGCCAACGATCGAGCGGCGGGAATGCCAGGATCGCGATCTCGTGCCATGCCACCGCCGCGATCACGCACAGGAAGAACGCCTGGTGGGGCTGGCCGGAGTGCCGCCGTCCCGCGCGCAGCATCGCGCCTGCGAGCACGAGCCCGAACGCCACGCCCCACCACGACGATCGGAACACGACCAGGAGCGCCACCGGCACGAGCGCGATCACCGCCGCCAGCACCGCCACGTGGCAGCGCAGCAAGGCGGCACGCAACCGCGGCGCGAGCAGCCAGGCGCTGTCGAGCCCGAACGCGGTGAGCACCGCGCACGCCGGCAGCACCGGCGCGAGATAGATGTCGCGCTTGGTCGAGGCCACCGACAAGACCAGCAGCATCGCCAGGAGCCACGCGAGGAACAGGTCGACGCGCGCGCGCGGAAACTGGCTCTGCGTGCGCACGCTCGGCCGCAGCAATGCGGCGACCACGCACAGCGTGATCGGCGTCCACGGCAGCAACGCGACCGGCAACGTGCGCAGGTAATCGTAGAACGGCTGCTGGTGCCCGCCGCCATACGCCGCGCCGCCGACGAACCGCAGGATCTGGTTGTGCACGACGAACTCGGCGACGAAGCTCGAGCCGCCGCGCCGGTAGAGGAGCCCGCACCACAGCGCGGCGAGCGCGAGGAACGCGAGCGATCCGGCGATCGGCGCGAGCGCGCGCACGAATGCCAGACGCCGCATCGACAGCGCCATCGCCGCGACCGCCGCCAGCACCAGCACCGGACCCACCAGCCCCTTGGCGGCGAATGCCAGACACAGCCCGAGCCAGAACGGCCCGGCGCAGCGCGCGCTGCGACCGTCGATGGCGCGCGAGCAGCCGAGCAGCGCGAGCGTGCACGCGAACATCAGCATCGGGTCGATGACCACGCGGTGGCCGAGGTCGTAGAAGCAGAGCTCGAAGGTGAGCAAGATCAGCGCCGCGAGCAGGCCCACGCGCGCGGCAAAGAAGCGGCGCGCGATCGCGAACGTGAGCAGCGCGGTGCCGAGCACGAACCAGGCGCTCATCATGCGCAGCCAGCCGGCGGCGGTGCTGCCGCTCAGCCGCATCACGCTCGCGAGCAAGACGTAGTAGCCCGGAGGCTTCTCGAGGAACGGTTCGCCGCCCAGCCGGGGCACGAGGAGATCACCGCTCGCCGCCATCGCCCGCCCGATCTCGGCCTCGCGCGGCTCGTCCGGCGTCCACAGGTCGTGGTTCCACTGGCCGAAGAAGGACAGCGCCGCGACCAGGATCGTGGCCACCAGCGCCAGAGACGGGAGCTGCACGATCCGCAGGACTCGCACCGGCGCCGGTGCCTCGCTCATCGCCTGTCCCGCGCGGGCTCGGCGCTGGCATCGCTCGCGGCGCCGCCGTGCTTGGTGCGGACGATGAAGCGCGGCCGGCGGCGCACCTCGAGGTAGATGCGACCGATGTACTCGCCGAGCAAGCCGAAGGCCAAGAACTGCGCGCCGACGAACACGAACAAGATCGCGAACAGCGTGAACACACCCTCGACTTCGGGGCCGACGATCAGGCGGCGGATGAACAGCAACAGGCCGAAGCCCATGCCGGCGAGCGACACCGCGACGCCGAGATAGAGCAGCGCGCGGATCGGCTTCAGCGAGAAGCTCGTCACCAGGTCCAGGTGCAGCGACAGCAGCTTGGCGAGGTTGTACTTCGAGTGGCCCTTGGCGCGTGCGCGGTGCGCGACCTCGACCTCGGTGTAGGACCGCGCCAGCGCCGCACCCAGCGCCGGGATGAACGTCGAGATCTCCTTGCCTTGACACATCGCCTGCACCACCTCGCGCGAGTACGCGCGCAGCATGCAGCCGTAGTCGGACAGCCTGATGCCGGTGAGCCGCGCGCTGGTCTTGTTGGTGAGGAACGAGATCGCGCGGCGCAGCGGCGAGTCGTCGCGACCGGTGCGCACCGAGCCCACCACGTCGTGGCCGGCGTCCGCCGCGGCGAGCAGCTTCGGAATGTCCTCGGGCGGGTTCTGCATGTCGGCATCGATGGTCACCACCACCTTGCCGCGCGTGTTCTCGAACCCGGCGAAGATCGCGGCATGCTGGCCGAAGTTGCGGTTGAGATCCACCACCACGAGGCGCGGATCCTGCTCGCGCGCCTTGAGCAGCACGTCGAGCGAGCCGTCGCGGCTGCCGTCGTTGACGAACACGATCTCGTACGACTTGCCCGTGGGATCGAGCGCCGCGCGCAGCCGCGTGATCAGCTCGGACAGGTTGTCCTGCTCGTTGAAGACCGGCACCACGACCGAGACGTCGATCGTGTCAGCCTCACCCGGTGCGCCCGCGGGCGCGCGCGACGTGGCTCTTGATAGACTCGGCAACACGTTGCTGATCCTCCTCGGTCATGTCCGGGAAAAACGGGATGGACAGGATCTGCTCGGAGCACAGCTCGGCCGCGGGCAGCTTGCCGGCCAGGTTGAGGTGCTCCCGGTAGTACGGGTGCAGGTGCGCGGCCTCGTAGTGCAATCCGGTGCCGATGCCGTCCTCTGCGAGCGCGCCGATCAGCTGGTCGCGGCTCAAGCCGGCCTTGGCCTGGTCGACGCGGATGATGTAGAGGTGCCACGCGTGGCGGTGCGGGTAGCGCACGGCGGCGAACGGCCGCACACCCGGGATGCCTTCGAGCAGCTCGTGGTAGCGGTGCGCGAGCGCGGTGCGCCGCTCGATGAAGCGGTCGAGCTTCTTCAGCTGATGGATGCCCAGCGCCGCCTGGATGTCCATCATGTTGTACTTGAGCCCGGGCAGCATGACCTGGTAGCGCGGCGTGCCCGAAGACGAGTAGCGCTTCCACGCGTCCTTGGTGATGCCGTGGAAGCGCAGCAGGCGCGTGCGCTCGGCGAGCGCCGCATCCGACGTCGCGATCGCGCCGCCTTCACCGGTGGTGATGTTCTTCATCGGATGGAAGCTGAACACGGCGATGTCGGCGCGCGCGCCGATCTTCTCGCCCTGGTACTCGGTGCCGATCGCGTGCGCCGCATCCTCGAGCATGCGCAAGCCGTGGTTCCTCGCCAGCGCGCGCAGCGCATCGAGATCGACCGGCTGGCCGGCGAAGTGCACCGGCATCAGCACCCTGGTGCGGCTGGTGATCGCGCTCGCCACGAGCTCGGGGCGGATCTGCAGCGTGTCCGGGTCGATGTCGACCAGCACCGGCTTCGCGCCCGCCAGCATGATCGTGTTGAGCGTCGCCGCGAACGTCATGGGCGTGGTGATGACCTCGTCCTCGGGCTTGAGGTCGAGCGCCAGCAGGGCCACGTGCAAGCCGGCGGTGGCCGATGCGATCGCCACCATCTCCTTGCTGCCGACGTAGGCCTTGAGCGCCTCCTCGAACTTCTGCACCTTCGGCCCGGTCGTGATCCAGCCGGAGCGCAAGCTATCGACGACCTCGTTGATCTCGTCATCGCCCAGCGAAGGTCGGGAGATCGGCAGGAACGGCTTGTTGGTATCGGCCATTGCAGGGACTTTCGATCTTGGGTGCGCGCGCATCCGCCGAGCGACCGGCGAGTCAAGCCGCACCATGATAGCGACGCCGGGCGAGTTCACCAGCGCGCTGCGGCTGCTCGTGCCGCGCGCGCGCCGCACGCCGTTCTGGGAGAGCTCGGCTCTGCCCCAGCGGCACGCTCCGGCTCGCGTCTGTCGGCAGAGCTCGCCGCCCGTTACACTCACGCGGTCCAGGGCTCGAGTCAGGTGCGTCGGCCTCATGCACATCCTCCACACGGTGAAGAAGCGCGGCTGGAGCGGTGAGACCAACTCGCTCCTGATGCTGGCCGCGGGTCAGGCGGCTCGCGGCCACCGCGTCTCGGTGGCCGCCGCGCCCACGTCGGCGACCGCGCAGCGTGCGCGCGATCGTGCGCTCGCGCTGCTGGCGGTGGTGTTCGATCGGCCGTTCCACCGCCTGCCCGTGATCCGCGATGGCCAGCGGCTGCTCGAGTTCCTGCGGCGCGAGCACGTCGACATCGTGCACTGCCATGCCTCGTTCGATCACTGGGTGATGGCACGGCTCGCGCGGCGCGCCGGCGCGCTGCTGGTGCGCACCAAGCGCAATCGCAAGGACATCAAGCGGCACCCGCTCAATCGCTGGCTGTACACGCAACGCACCGACGCGACCGTGGCGATCAGCGCCGCGGTGCGGGACGACCTGCGCACGACCGGGTTCTTTGCCGGCGCGATCCCGATCATCGAGAATGGCATCGACCTCGAGCGCTTCCACGGCATCGATCGACGGGCGGTGCGGGCAACGCTCGGCCTGGATGGTCCGGTGGTGCTGTACGCCGGCCGCATCACCGAGCGCAAGCGCGTCGCCAACCTGCTCGCGGCCGCGGCGCTCGTCGCGCGGCAAGTGCCGCGCCTGATCACCATCGTCGCCGGCAGCGGCGACGCCGCGTTGAGCGCGGCGCTGCGCTCGCAATGGCAGTCGGAGCGGGTGCGGTTCCTCGACCACCGCGACGACATCCCGCAGCTCTTGACCGCCGCCGACGTGCTCTGCTACCCCGCGCGCGACGAAGCGTTCGGGCTGGTACCGCTCGAGGCGATGGCGTGCGGCTGTC